>JBJEBM010000100.1:0-38942 GCA_051870055.1 Candidatus Cryptobacteroides sp. | reverse complement strand
GGCGGTTTGGGGACTTTCACCCGTTAGAGTACGTTCGTGCTGGACGAACACAAATCAGGCCGATCCTTTGCGGACCGGCCTGATTGATTATGCCAGATGACTTGATTATTTCGCAAGAGACTGGGCTACAGCTACAGCGACTGCCACTGTGGCGCCGACCATAGGGTTGTTGCCCATTCCGAGGAAGCCCATCATCTCAACGTGTGCAGGAACTGATGAAGAACCAGCGAACTGTGCATCGGAGTGCATACGGCCCATTGTGTCGGTCATACCGTATGATGCAGGGCCAGCGGCCATGTTGTCCGGGTGGAGGGTACGTCCTGTACCGCCGCCGGAAGCCACTGAGAAGTATTTCTTGCCCTCAAGCACACGCTCTTTCTTGTATGTGCCTGCTACCGGATGCTGGAAACGGGTAGGGTTTGTGGAGTTTCCGGTGATGGAGATGTCCACATTCTCAAGGTGCATGATTGCAACGCCTTCGCGGACATCGTTGGCACCGTAGCAGCGTACACCGCCGCGCACGCCCTCAGAGTATTTTGTCTCTGAAACGATGTTGACTTTGCCGGTGGCGAAATCAAACTCAGTCTGCACGTATGTGAATCCGTTGATGCGGGAGATAATCTTGGCTGCGTCCTTTCCGAGACCGTTGAGAATCACGCGGAGAGGTTTCTGGCGAACCTTGTTGGCCATCTCGGCGATCTTGATGGCGCCCTCAGCGGCTGCGTAAGACTCGTGGCCTGCGAGGAATGCGAAGCACTCGGTCTCCTCGCTGAGAAGACGGGCTGCAAGGTTGCCGTGTCCGAGACCTACTTTGCGGTCATCAGCCACTGAACCAGGGATGCAGAATGCCTGGAGACCCTCGCCGATAGCCTCGGCAGCCTCAGCGGCGCTCTTTACACCCTTCTTGATAGCGATGGCAGCGCCTACTACGTAAGCCCATTTGGCGTTCTCGAAGCAAATCTTCTGTGTGTCCTCACACATTTTGTAAGGATCGATTCCTTTGGCCTCGCAGATTGCTTTTGCCTCGTCGATGCCGTTGATACCATATTTTGCGAGAGCTGCATTGATCTGATCAATACGACGCTCATAACTTTCAAACAGTGCCATACTCTCTTACTCTTTACGTGGGTCAATATATTTCACAGCCTCGCCGAAACGGCCATAAGTGCCTTTTGCCTTCTCGATAGCCTCAGGACCTGTGGCGCCTGCTTTGAGAGCGTCCATAAGTTTGCCGAGATTGACGAACTCATAGCCGATAACCTCATTGTTGGAGTCAAGAGCCATTCTTGTGCAATAGCCCTCGGTCATCTCGAGATAACGGCTTCCTTTAAGTTTGGTTCCGAACATTGTTCCCACCTGGCTGCGGAGATTCTTTCCGAGGTCCTCAAGTGAGCCGCCGACTGCGAGACCGCCCTCTGAGAAAGCGGACTGTGTACGGCCGTAAACAATCTGAAGGAACAGCTCGCGCATAGCTGTGTTGATGGCATCGCAGACGAGGTCGGTGTTGAGAGCCTCAAGGAGAGTCTTGCCAGGAAGAATCTCAGAAGCCATAGCGGCAGAGTGAGTCATTCCGGAGCAGCCAATGGTCTCTACAAGAGCTTCTTCGATGATGCCGTCCTTTACGTTAAGGGTCAATTTGCAAGCACCCTGCTGAGGAGCACACCAGCCGATACCGTGTGTGAGGCCGGAGATGTCCTTGATTTCTTTTGCGTGCACCCATTTTCCCTCTTCCGGGATAGGCGCATTGGCGTGGTTGGCGCCTTTTGCAACGCAGCACATCTGCTGCACTTCTTTTGTGTAAATCATATTTTAGAATGCAATTTAGAATTTGCTGCGCAAATATAATGAAAATTATTAATTTTGCGATGTGGAAATGCATATACTCTACATATTTCTGCTCTGTATAGGGGCCAGTTTCATCCAGCGGACGACGGGATTCGGATTCGGCATTTTCATTATGACAATGCTGCCTTTCCTGATGCCGTCCTATGGTGAGGCAACCACCTTGTCAGGCCTGCTTGCACTGACTACCTCTTCGGTCATAACGTGGCGTATGCGGAAGTTCATCACCTGGCGCCGTTTATGGCCTATCCTGTTGACCTTCATTTTGTTCTCTTCCGCAGCCGTGACGATGCTGAAGCATCTTGATGATGCATTCCTGCGGAAAATCCTCGGAGTTGCTCTCGTCCTGACAAGCTTGTATTTCATCTTTTTCAGCGGCAGGGTGCATATCAGGCCGACAATGCCTTTCCAGATCGGTGCCGGTTCGCTCAGCGGCATACTTGGAGGCTTTTTCGGAATGCAGGGCCCTCCTGCAGTGCTGTATTTCATCTCTTCCGAGCCTGACAAGGACCATTATATGGCTATGGCGCAGTGTTATTTCCTGATAGGCAATTCGGCAATGACACTTTTCCGCGCCGGCAACGGATTCCTTACTGCCGATGTTTGGATGAGTTACCTGTACGGTCTCGGCGGAGTCGCTCTCGGAACCACCGTCGGAGCAGCTGTTTACAGGTTTATTCCGTCCGCAGTGTTCAGATACATTGTTTACGGGTATATTGGTATCAGCGGAATAATAGTCTTTGCGACCGCTTGATTTTCGCCGATTATTTGTAAATTAGCAAGTCTTTGTAGAAATATAAATATGAGAAAAACAGCGACAGTCTTGGCATCCTGCCTTTTTGCAGTGCTAACCGCGGGGGCGCAGACCTCGGAATTTCTTCCCGATTGGGAACCGGGATATCTTGATATTCATACAATTGCGACAGGCAGGGGAGACGCCTGCCTGATAATTATGCCCGATGGTACGACAATGATGATAGATGCCGGAGACAATGGAAAGGCCAAGGACAAGCAGCATCCTGACGGTTCAAGACGGCCGGGGGAGTGGCAGGCTATGTATATGAACCATTTCATCAAAGGTCTTCCCGGAGCCGGACGGCTGGATTACGCCCTGGTGACGCATTTCCACGATGACCATATGGGCAGCTGCCGTGACACTCTGCCGGGAACCAATGGATACGGCCTTTCCGGCATCACACTGGTGGGCGAGCATGTTCCTTTCGCCAAACTTGTGGACCGCGGCTGGCCTGAATATGATTTTCCTTCGCGGGAAAAAGTACTGGCTGCAGACAAAGGTTTTCTGGAGCAGTATTTCAAATTCATTGAATACCAGCGCTCCACAGGTATGGAAATGGAGAAGTTCCGGATTGGCTCCAAAACCCAGTTTGCATTGAAGTATGCCCAGAAGGAATATCGCAAAATATTTGAAATTCAGAATCTTGCGGCAAATGGAGAGGTCTGGACAGGCAAAGGCTTGAAATCCACACCTATGTACTCGGGCGACACTAAGCTGTTCGACGAGAATATGAATTCCTGCGCAATCAGGCTGCGGTATGGGAAATTTTCATATTTCAATGGAGGAGACCTTTCCGGAGGCAATATTGAAGTTGTCAAGGGCTATCCGTGCAAAGAGCGTGATTTCGAGACTCCTGTGGCAAAGGTATGCGGGAAAGTCACCGCGATGAAGGCCAACCACCACGGCTATTACGACACCTGCAACGGGTACTTTATGCAGACATTGGCCCCGGAGGTGTTCATCGTGGATGCAAGGAGCGACAATCATCCTGTCCCGTCCACATTCACTCGTGTCACTGACCCGCAGGTGTGGCGCGGCGAGAGGGAGTATTACATCACAGTGGATCAGCCTCGCAAGAAATTGGGGGAAGCTCTCTGGAGCAAGTTCAAACCTTGGGGACATATCGTGATAAGGGTTTATCCGGGCGGAACCAGCTACCAGGTGTTTGTCCTTGATGCCGACAGCACTGATTATCACGTTATTTACAAGACAGAAGTTAGAAATCTCGACTAAATAATATTCTAATCTATATGTACACTGACGACAAAGGGCTTTATGTAGCCCACGGGCCTGAAGGTCCGATAACTATCTGCGGCCGGATGGCCAACAGACACGGACTCATAGCCGGAGCCACCGGAACAGGAAAGACTGTGACTCTGCAGGTGCTTGCGGAGACGTTCTGCCAGGCAGGAGTGCCTTGTTTTATGGCCGATATGAAAGGTGACCTTTCAGGCATCAGCCAGGCCGGCAAAATGTCCGGATTCATTGAGAAGCGCTGCGCCGAATTCGGCATTGAGTCTCCCCAGTTCGCCAGCTGTCCGGTGCGTTTCTTCGATGTTTTCGGAGAGCAGGGACATCCTATGAGGACAACGGTCTCCAATATGGGTCCGCAGCTTCTTTCAAAACTTCTTGCGCTGAACGAGACACAGTCCGGAATTCTCAATATTGTGTTCAGGATAGCCGATGACAAAGGGCTGCTGCTCATTGATATGAAGGATTTGCGTTCTATGCTTAACTATGTGGCTGAGAATGCAAAAGAGTTTACTACCTCATACGGGAATATAACTGCACAGAGTGTCGGGGCGATACAGAGGGCACTGCTCGCTCTTGAGAATGAAGGGGCTGACAAGTTCTTTGCGGAGCCGTCATTCGATATCTATGACCTGCTTCAGTGCGAGGGTGGCAAAGGCGTGATGAATGTCCTTGCCGCGGACAAACTGATGCTTAATCCGAAGCTTTATTCCACATTCCTTCTCTGGCTTCTTTCCGAGCTTTATGCCCAGCTGCCGGAAGTGGGTGATATGGAGCTTCCTAAGCTTGTGTTCTTCTTCGATGAGGCGCATATGTTGTTTGACGGAACGTCCAAAGCGCTGATTGACAAGATTGAACAGGTTGTGAGGCTCATCAGGAGCAAGGGCGTAGGAGTTTATTTTGTCACACAGAGTCCGACCGATATTCCGGAGGATATACTCGGCCAGCTCGGAAACAGGGTGCAGCACGCACTCAGGGCCTTCACTCCGAAAGACCAGAAAGCCGTCAGGACTGCGGCCGAGACTTTCCGTGCCAATCCTGCATTCAAGACTGAGGATGTCATAATGGAGCTCGGCACCGGCGAGGCTCTTGTCTCTTTCCTTGACGAAAAAGGCACTCCGGGAATTGTCCAGAGAGCCAAAATCCTGTTCCCGCTCAGTCAAATCGGCGCAGTGACTGAGGCACAGAGAGACCAGATTATCAAGCAGTCGCGCCTGTATGGCCGATATGACAAGGTGATTGACAGGGAGAGCGCTTTCGAGGTGCTTCTTGCCCAGAGTGAACAGGCGGCGAAAGAGGCCGAAGAAAAGGCTGCTGCGGAGGCGAAAGCTGCTGAAGAGGCAAAGGAGGCCAAAGCCAAGTCCAAATCCGGAGGCTCTTCCATTACGAAAGGAATTTTCGGGGCTGTGATTGGAGCCGCTGTGACGAGCCTGACCAGAAGTCTCGGCAATGAAGTCGCAAAGTCTGTGACAGGATCACGCTCAACGTCAAAATCTTCTTCCAAGACAAAGGGAGGCACGGTCAAAACCGCCGCCGGCAAGGCGCTTGGCAATGCTACAGCAACCGCAACCCGCCAGCTTACCCGCAGTATTCTTGGGAATCTTCTGAAATAGGGGCAGGCATACCTGCAACTGAACGATTGGTATTGTGGTCTATATAGGCCACAATATCTTTTTCCGTGCGGCGTATGGTGGTGTATTTATACTGCCCGCATACAGTCTCCAATTTGTCAATTTCTTGAAAATCAATGCTTCCGTCTTTTCCGTCGACAGTGTCAACTGAAAGATATCCAATGCCGAGGGAAGTGATGTTCTGGAAGAAATGCGTCCCCTGGCTTGGTTCCACACGGAAGCCCGGCAGGCCGTATTCAACTATCATTCTGGCCTCGGAAATGTCGCTCCAGCTCACAGGAATGCCAAGATTCGGGTCTGAAGAACCCCAGCGTCCCGGGCCTATGAGCAGGTAACCACCATCCTGCGACTTGAACCAGGTGTTTATCTCGGCAATCTCGGCGGCTATTTCCCTGGTCCTTGCCGAGTCGAATTTTTCAGGTGGGATATAGACAATGTGCCTCATTCCGTTGATATGTCCGACACCCAATGCCCTTGAAGAGAGGATGTATTTCGTCTCCAATGAATTGCATAGAGCATCGAAATCAACGTCAGTCTCAGAGGAATATGAACTTATCGGCCTGACCTGCAATAGTTTGAGTGACAGGTTGCCATTTTCTTGGATGTCGGCGGCGAATTCCATCTCGACCTCGCCGAGGAGTTCCTTGCGGCATATGTCCATTATCTCTGAAAGCACCCTCGCAAGTGGGTATTTTCCATATTTCAATACGGCGTCGAATGCGACGATTCTCGGGCCTTTCGTTTCTGTTCCAGGTACAATGCGCTGGTCGGCGTAACTGTAAGTCGAGAACACCATATCAGAATGTGGATATGATGAAATTACCTCATTCACAGGTATATGTGCAAAGTTAACTCCTTCATTCCTTGAAATCTTGAAGGCTCCCGGCCTCAGGTCGAGGGCGTACATTTTCTTCTGGCAGTCACGCATGGCGAGCTCCGGCTGGGAGAGCTGAAGTATTTTCTTGGGATATTTCGGGCTGAATCTCAATGTCTTCCCGCCTTCCACAACCGATTTGCCAAGTCCGAAGACAATGTTGACGATTCCGTCCTCGGACTTCTCGTTAGCGATAGGGTAGAAATTCACGCTCCTTCCGACTCCGGACATAAACGGATAATACAGCCCGTTGTGCTCCGAGCCGCAGATGTTCTGGACGATCACGGCCATCTTTTCTTCGCTCTGGAGGTTTCCGGTGGACTGTATGTAAGTGCGGCTCCCGTTGTAATAAGCTGAAGCATAGACACTTTTTATCGCCTTGTCCAGCATCCTGAGCATCTGGTCACGGTTCTCGGTCAACGGAATCATATATGTTGAGTACACACCTGCGAATGGCTGGTAGTTGCTGTCTTCCAGTTTGGAACTCGACCTTATCGCAAGGGGAGTGGTGACTGTTTTCAGATAGCATTTCAGCTCGGTGATAAGCCTTTCCGGGAGTCTGGACGCCACAAATTCCGATAGTATTTCGGAGTCTGACAGTTCCGAATCAATGACGTACTGCAGGCCGTTCTCCATTATGAACTCGTCGAAATAGTCCGTTGTGATGACTACGGTCCTTGGGATTGAAATGCTGATTCCCTTGTACTCCGCTGAGAGTGAGTATTTGTCAATCAGCTTGTTAAGGAAAGCAAGACCTCTGGCTTTGCCGCCGAGCGAGCCGTTTCCTATTCTGGCGAACGAGATGTATCTGTCATAATTTCCTGCGGAAAACTCGGCTATGATTCCACGTCCCATAGCTTTGTGGTAGGCCTGGACTTCTTTTGTGAGGAATTCCCTTGCCTCGCGGGCGTCGTCGTGGTGGACGAGTTTGAATTTCTCCGCAAGAGTGAACAGCCCCCTGGCGAAGAACCACTTGGAGAACATATTTCGGGAGGTGTTGCTGACCAAAATCTTGTCAGGCACGTGCTTGATGGCCTCCTCAAGTTCCTGCAGATTGGCCGCGCGCCCGTATTCCACTCCGCGGCTGTCTTTGAATACGAAGTCCCCGAATCCGAATTCGGACTTGATGTAGTCGGAGAGCTGCATAAACAGGGTCCTTGAATATTTCCTGAGAAATCCTACACCTAATTTCTGTGCGGTTTCAGCCACCGAACCCTGGGATGACTGGAGCAGGACCGGCATCAGCGGGTCGTCCCGGCGTATCTGGTTCACGAGGTCAATGCCGGCGTCAAGTTTCTCTGTCTTTGGCGGATCGCCCTTGTGCACCACCATCCCGACATCAGAGATGATTCCGAGGAAATGATTCCTGTATTTCTCGTAGATGGACTTCGCCTCGTCATAGCAGGTGGCGAGAAGGATTTTCGGCCTGGAACGCTTGCGTTTGCGTTGCTGGTCCTCGTTGAGTGTCTCCTTCAGGAACTCGTTGCTCTGCGTGAGTATCAGTTTATATAACTCGGGCAAATATGTTGAATAATAACGTATTGAGTCCTCTACAAGCAATATGGCCTGGACTCCTACATCGAGGATGTCATTGTCCGCATTTTTCCTGTCCTCGAAGAGTTTGATGATTGCGAGAATCAGGTCGGCATTGCCGTGCCAGCTGAATACGAAGTCCACCGCTGAGTCTGGTCTTGAAGTGATTTTTCTCCTGATTTCCTTCGAATAATGCATCAGCAAGACGAACGGGATGTTCTTGCCGGATTCCTTGATCTCGGAAGCCAAAGGGAAAATATATTTGTCGATATCATTGTACATACAGATAATGATATCGATGTCCGGTTCTTTCTCAAGAATCACTTTAGCTTCAGATGAGGATTCGGCCCATACAAAAGTAGGCGGATCGGACATATTCAGACCGACGTACTCTTTATAGACCTGGGACTCAATCTGACCGTCCTCCTCCATAATGAAAGCGTCGTAATTGCTGCATATCATCAGAATTCTCTTGATTCTGAATTTGATAAGAGAATCATAGTCGGTGCTCTTGAAGTCCTCCGGCCGGATGATGGTGATGTCCGTATCCATTGTTTCGTATTTTATTGGTGATGAGCTACTTGTATTCAGCTATACGGCGGAACTCGGCAACGGTTATGGCTGTGGCCACCGCCGCGTTGAGAGATTCCGAGCCGGTGCTTCCGGCCGGATATGAAGGAATGAAGAGCCTGCCTGTGACTTCAGCCTCCACTTCCGGGGAAATGCCTTCGGATTCATTCCCGATAATGATGACAGACGGGCGTTCAATTCCGGGATTCAGACTGCATCTGTAAATATCCTTTCCGTCGAGAAATGTGCCATAGGCATCACCACCGTTCTCCCTGACCGCCCTGCAAAGCTGCGGAATGTCTGTATAATGGAATTTCACACGGAATATGGCCCCCATTGTTGCCTGGACGACTTTCGGATTGAACAGGTCCACTGTGCCGTGGCTTGCGAAAACGGTATCGATTCCAAACCAGTCGGCTATCCTGAGAATTGTCCCGAGATTGCCCGGATCCCGGATAGTGTCAAGCGCAAGGAACAGCCCGGCCCTTTTGTTGGAACTGAAATGCTCTGATATGTCTTCTATGTTGATATCCAGAGGTTTGCGAATGACAGCAAGTGCCGGAGTGCCCGATGTGGTCGCGCTTATTCTGCGCATGGTCTCGTCACCGATTTCCTCTCTCCTGTATATTTTCTCCACTTTGAAACCGGAACGGACGGCCTCGTCGGACATTTTCTCTCCTTCCGCTATGAAAAGGCCCGTCCTGTCCCGGAACTTCTTTTCCGAGAGTGAACGGACCATTTTTATTTCATTTGCGGAAATCATTGTGAATCAATAGCCGAGAATCTTCAGCATTGACTCGTAGCTCTGCTCTGGGGCAAACATCCTTGTGGTAAGATGTCCTTCTTTGTCCCTGTCGATGATTATGTGTTTAGGAGACGGCTGGAGGCAATGCTTTACACCGCCGTAACCTGAAATTGCTTCCTGATATGCTCCCGTGTGGAAAAATCCGATATACAGGGGGTCTCTCCTGCTCCTGACAGTAGGGAGGAATATCGCGTTTGCGTGAGCCTCTGAATTGTAATAATCTTTGCTGTCGCAGGTCAGTCCACCGAGGAAAACCCTATGATACTCATCGTTCCATTTGTTGAGCGGCAGAAGGATGAACCTCTGGTTAAGGCCCCAGGTGTCCGGCAGGGTGGTCATAAAGGAATTGTCCACCATATACCAGCACTCCCTGTCGTTCTGCTGCTTGACATCCAGCACCTTGAAGATTGTCGCCCCGGACTCTCCGACCGTGAAATTCCCGAATTCTGAATAGATGTCCGGCACTGGAACACCGTGTGACTCGCACATTGTCTTGATCTGGTAAACTATCTCCTCAATCATATACTTGTAGTCGTAATCCCAAGTGAGTGAGGTCTTTATAGGAAGTCCGCCTCCGATATTGAGGGAGTCGAGGTCAGGGCAGATCTGTTTGAGGTCACAGTAAAGGTTAAGGCATCTTGAGAGCTCGTTCCAATAATAAGAGGTGTCGCGGATGCCGGTGTTTATGAAGAAATGCAGCATCTTCAGCTTGAATTTCGGATTCTTGCTGATGCCGTTCTTGTAGAACGGAATGATGTCGCTGTAACGAATGCCGAGGCGCGATGTATAGAAGTCGAATGAAGGTTCCTCCTCTGCAGCGATACGTATGCCGAGATTTGTAGGCACCTCGATCAGGTCGTCAAGGTCCTCAAGTTCGTTCTTGTTGTCGAGAACCGGAATGAGATTGTGCCATCCGGAATTGAGGAATGACGCAATATTCTTGATATACTGAGGCCTTTTAAATCCGTTGCATATGACAATCAAGTCTTTGTCAACCAGGCCTTTGTCTTTCAGGCAGCGAATCAGGTCAAGGTCGTATGCCGATGACGTCTCTATATGGACACTGTTTTTAAGGGCTTCTTCAAGGACAAATTCAAACTGTGAGCTTTTTGTGCAGTAGCAGTAGTGGTATTCTCCTTCATAACTGACTTTGCTCATTGCATTCCGGAACATCCGCTTGGCTCTCTGGATCTGACTGCTTATCTTTGGCAGATAAGTGATTTTCAATGGAGTGCCATACTCTTTGACGATGTCCATCATATTGATGTCATTCACATACAGGGCGCCATCCTCGACCCTGAATTCATCCTGAGGAAAATCGAAGGTCTGTCCGACCAGATCGATATACTTGTTCTTCATCCCTTAAAAAAACGAAAAGGTGTTCTGGTTAAACATAATAATAACAGTGTCCGGATTTTGTTTGCCGAAACAATTTGCAAATATAGTTTATCAGTTTGAAAATAGTTCCATTTTATTTGAGAATATCTATCAAAAAACATAATTTTGTATAATTTGATATGCTGATGAAAGGTTATTTGTCAATTTTCGCCTGCATCGCCCTGTCGGCGGCGGCTCTTGTGTCCTGCAGTACCACCCGGGTGCTTGCGGAAGGTGAGTCCCGTCTTGCGAAAAATGAGATAGAAATAACCAACGAAGCCAAATTCAATGCGGGCAAGATTGAACCATATATCAAGCAGAAGGCGAACTCAAGCATCGTGTTCGGATGGAATCCTTTCCTGAGCGTTTACAACTGGACCGGAGGCAAGGACAATTTTTTCGGACGCCTTTTCAGGAAGATAGGGACGGCTCCGGTCGTGTTCAATCCTGATCTTGTTAGCTCGTCTGCGGAAAATATGACGAGGCATCTTGAGTATCTCGGCTATTACGGCTCGGTCATAACGCCGGAAGTGACTGTAAAAAAGAGGATTGCGAAGGTCAAATACAATGTGGAACTGGGACGCAGATATCTTGTGTCGGACATAGACTATGTACTGCCTGACAATCCTGAATTCGAAGCGGAGTTCTATGCGGACACGTCGAAGTCGCTTGTAAAAAAAGGGAAGTGGCTCTCGGAGGAACTGCTTGAGAACGAGACCCAGCGTTCGGCTGCAAAGCTAAGGAACAGAGGTTATTACGGTTTTTCAAAGAATTATTATTTCTTTCAGGCCGACACTCTTTCCGGGGATGGATCTGCACGTCTTGAATACAGGATAAATGAATATACCAGGAACGAGACGGCAAAAGACGCCGTTCCTCTGAAGAAGTATTATTTCGGCGACGTGGACATCAGCCACCCTGCAAGCCTTCATCTGAGGGAAAAGGTGATAAAGGACCTTAACACGGTGACACCGGGGGATTTGTACAGCGAGTCCGTCGTAAACAACACATATTCAAGATTTTCTGCGCTGAGCATTCTCGGAGGGGTCAATGTGGAAGTGACCAAGGCTGACGACGACAAGGTAAATGCGTCCATCAATCTCACCCCTTCAAGGCTTCAGGGCTTCAAATTCAATCTTGAAGGCTCTTCGAATTCGAGCGGCCTTCTTGGAGTTTCTCCAGGGCTTTCCTATTATCATAAGAATCTGTTCCGGGGCGGAGAGGTGCTCAATCTGAACTTCATGGGCAATTTCCAGTTCAAATTCAATGACGACATACGTTCGACCGAGTTCGGAGTTTCAGCTGGAATCCGCTTCCCGAGATTTCTTCTAATACCAGCGGACAAGTTCCGCAAAGCAGTGCCAAGCACCGAAATCAAAGCTTCATATAATTATCAGGATAGGCCTGAATATAAGCGAAATATAATTTCCACTTCATACGGATATTCAGGTTCCCACAAGAAACTTTATTTCCAGTTTTATCCGATTCAGCTTAATATTGTGCGGCTGTTCAATATTGATCCTGTCTTTTACGAATCGCTTTCCGGCAACCCGTTTATGAAGAATGCTTATCAGGACCATTTTGATTTCGGTATGGGCGGCACGCTGTATTATACGACAAATTCTGATGTCATTCCGCGTTCCACGTATCATTATTTCAGGTTCCAGACGAGTGTAGCCGGCAATCTCCTCAGTCTGTTCAATCCGTTGATGGCGAAAAACGATGATGGTTCAAGAAGTATCTGGAATACACCATATTCGCAGTATATCAGGGGAGAGGTGACTGCCGGAAAGACCTGGTTTTTCGGGAAGAATGACAATCACGCTCTTGCGACACGGCTTCTGGTCGGAGCCGGACATGCTTACGGCAATTCGAGTGCGCTTCCGTTCGAACAGCATTTTTACAGCGGGGGAGCAAACGGGCTCAGGGGGTGGCAGGCGAGAAGTGTCGGCCCGGGTCTGAGCGCCAGGGATACTACGTTCGTGATTCCGAACCAGACTGGCGATATGAAGATTGAGGCAAATGCCGAATACCGTTTCGGCCTTTTCTGGAAAATTGACGGCGCTGTTTTCGTAGATGCGGGAAATGTCTGGACTCTGAACAAGTCTGATGATGAAAACAGCCGGCTTGGCAGATTCTCGGGAAAGAACTTTGCGCAGGGCATCGCTGTGGACTGGGGTGCCGGGCTGCGCCTGGATGTGAGTTTCATTCTTATCCGTGTTGATCTTGGCATTGTTGCACGTGATCCGTCACGTCCGGCTGGTGACCGGTGGGCTCCGCCGTCCCGCTGGTTCAGGAATGACGGTTTCGCCGTGCACTTCGGTGTCGGTTATCCGTTTTAATCAAAACCCTTTTCTTGCTATTTGTAATACTTTGGCCAGCAGGATTTCAGATAAGATTTCAGGATATCCTCATGGCGGTTCTCTCCCGGCTCATAAAATACTGTCCCTGAAAGCTTTTCAGGCATAAACTCCAAGTCCGTGAAATGCCCCGGATAATCGTGCGCATACTTGTATCCGTCCCCGTATCCCAACTTCTCCATCAGTCCTGTCGGCGCGTTCCTCAAATAAAGCGGAACCGATTCGGCCTGTGTTTCCCTGGCCACTGCAAGAGCATTGTTGACAGCCATATAGGCAGAATTGCTCTTAGGCGAAGAAGCGAGATAAATCGTTGCCTCCGCAAGAGGGATACGTGCCTCAGGCATACCAATAGAAGTAACCGTCTGAAAACAGGCATTGGCAAGCAGCATCGCATTCGGATTCGCCAGCCCGATGTCTTCGGAAGCGGAAATGCACAGCCTCCTCGCTATGAAAACCGGATCCTCTCCACCGTCAAGCATTCTCGCAAGATAATAAACAGCCGCATTCGGGTCCGACCCCCTTATGCTTTTTATGAACGCGGATATAATGTCATAATGCATCTCTCCGCCTTTGTCATATCTGGCTGTATTTGACTGGAGGCAGCTCTCGACCATCCTGTTGTCAATGACAACATCATTACCAGATGCGGCAGAATCGACCACAATCTCCAGAATATTAAGCAGTTTCCTCGCATCACCGCCCGAATATCTGAACATCGCTCCGGTTTCCCGGACATCAATCTTCCTGTGTTTCAGAATCTCATCCTCTTTCAGGGCACGGTTGAGCAGAGCTTCAAGATCCTCAGGCTCAAGCGGTTTGAGCACGAACACCTGACATCTGGAAAGCAGAGGGTTTATCACCTCGAAAGACGGATTCTCTGTTGTCGCACCAATCAGGATCACAGTCCCTTCCTCTACAGCTCCGAGCAGAGCGTCCTGCTGTGCCTTGTTGAAACGGTGAATCTCGTCGATGAACAGAATAGGGGCACCCTTGGGTGAGAAGACAGATGAAACCTCCGCACGTGCCTTCTCAATCACCTCCCTGACATCTTTCACTCCTGAGGATACCGCAGACAACGTATGAAATTCCCGGCCAAGAGAACTTGCGACAATCCTGGCCAGAGATGTCTTTCCCACACCTGGAGGTCCCCATAGTATAAAAGATGAGAGATTCCCGTTCTGGATCATATTCCGCAGAATGCAACCCGGCCCGACAAGGTGGCCCTGGCCGCAGTATTCGTCCAGATTGCGTGGTCTCATCCTTTCCGGAAGAGGGGGAAGCATCTTGCTGAGTCCGATTTGTTCTCTTTCACTCATTTCTATAAAATAGCATTAATAATCAATAAATAAAACAACTTTGTTAACCTATGTAACAAAAATGTTAAGGCGGTTTCTCCTGCACTTGTAATGCAAATATAGCTCAAAATGCCGGGTAAATTGCGCACGGCTATCATAAATTGAGTTAAAATGACTAAATTTGTATCTTGAAACTTAAACAAATAGTATGGATACCAAAAAGACAAAGATCATCTGCACAATCGCCGACAACAGATGTGAAGAAGACTTCATCAGGCGGTTGTATGAAAATGGAATGAACGTGGTCAGGATAAACTCTGCCCACGCATCAATAGAAGGAGCCCAGAGAATAGTTGACAATGTAAGAAAAGTCTCGAACAGAATTGCAATTCTCATAGACACAAAAGGTCCTGAAGTCAGGCTGACCCAGATGGCGGACTCCGTCGGCTTTGTCGCCCATACCGGAGAGATTGTGGAAATTCTTGATGACCCGTCAAAGCCCTGCCGTAAGGGAATGTTATACACAACATATCCCGGAATGTCCAAAGATGTGCCGGTCGGTTCCGATATCCTGATTGACGACGGCACGGTTGACCTTTCAGTCATCGAAAAATCCGAAGGCAGGCTTGTATGCCGGGTGATGAACGAGGGCGTCATAAAAGGACACAAGAGCGTGAATGTCCCTTCAGTCCATATAAATCTTCCCGCCCTCACGGACAAGGACAGAATGTTCATCGACTGGGCAATACGGGCCAATATTGATTTCATCGCCCATTCGTTTGTAAGAAGCGCATCGGATATAGTTGAGATTCAGCAGATTCTCGATGCTGCAGGAAGTCACCTGAAGATAATTTCTAAGATAGAGAACCAGCAGGGTATTGACAACCTTGATGATATCCTGACATACAGTTATGGAGTGATGGTCGCGAGGGGTGATCTCGGCGTGGAGATTCCGGCCGAAAGAATTCCCCTGGTCCAGAAAAAGATAGTGCAGATCTGCCGAAGCCGGAAAAAGCCTGTCATAGTGGCGACCCAGATGCTGCAGAGTATGATTGACAATCCCCGTCCGACAAGGGCGGAAGTCACCGACATTGCAAACGCCATCTTCCAGAGTGCTGACGCCATAATGCTGAGCGGAGAGAGCGCCTATGGCAATTACCCGGTCGAGGCGGTCCAGACAATGACAAAAATAGCCAGGGAAACAGAAGAGGCAATCGATGTGAATCTTGACCTGGATTTGAGAAAGGCCGTCAAACCAGTTGCAGTGGTTCTTGCCAAATCGCTTGTTGCCGCGACCCTCGAGCTGCCAGTCAAGGCTTTGATATTTGACACATATACCGGGAGGGTAGGTCGTTACTTGTCCACATTCAGACCTAAAGTTCCGCTTTATGCAATGTGCTATAATGATTATACAATGAGGGAATTGTCCCTTGTTTTCGGAGTGAACACATATCCATTCGAGAAAGTCCGTGACAAAGAGGAGTTCGCCGCAAGGTCAATTGGAATTCTTCTTGCGGAAGGCAAAATTCAGCACGGGGATCTTGTCGGTTTTGTAGGAGGTGTGTTCGGCTCACAAGTCGGTGCGACATATATGGAGTTGAAGTATATATAAAGTGTGAAAAGACTGTTGTTCATATCATTGCTTCTGGGCATTCTTCCAGATGTCTGTGCCAGGTCAAGAAACCCGGAAGTGGGCATTGTAAGCTCTCCGCGGAGCGCGGGAATAGCGGTGCAGATGGAAAGTAGATATGAAAACATCTCTGTATTACGCATTTATGCAGACTTATATAAAGTTTTGGATGGCCATTATTCATCACCTGGTTACAAGGCTGATTATCACATTCTCTTCCCGCTCTTCGACAGAAAATGCAAGGATGACATATCATACAGAATCACAGCAGGGCCGGGAGCTGCCGCAGGATATGCGAGGGATGCGGGCAAATCTTGCGGAGTTGTGGCCGGAGTTTCGGCCATGGCTTCAATGGACTTCTCATTGCGCTCATTTTCAGTTTCTTTGGGCTTTTCAGCAGTCCTCGGATGCCATCTTGGATTCGCCACCCGTCACGAGAACACATTGGAATGGTACAAAAACGGCCTGACCAAAGCGTGGATTCCGGAAATAACCATAAAATACAGATTCTGATGCAATCCGGGAGATTCATATTGGTTCTGACGGCGTTTCTGCTTCTTGTGCCAAGTGCTGACTTGTCTGCTCGTGGATTCAGGTTCGGGGTGGAATGGGGAATCAGTCCGCAGCTATATTCAAACACTGATGCAAGGTTCATTGCAGATGATGGATATCTTATTGACTATCATAGAGAAAGCGTTGGTTTCCACGTCAATGGCTCTGTTTCGGGATTCATAGGATATGATGTGGCACGAAGACTGTGTCTCTCAATTCATTCCGGTTATATGGGCCTGACTGAAGGCAACAACAGGGGAGTGCCGCTTACGTTGAGACTTACATCATATCTATCTGGAAATCCGGGAATTACGGGTAGTTCATTATTCGTTGAAGGGGGAGTTTTCTTCAGATCCGACGTGCCTGTGTCCAGCCTTGGAAAACTGGCGTACAGTTACAGGTTCGATTTGGCCCCGTTTCTTTTTCTCGATTTGAACGCAGGTGCGCAGATCTCATTTTCGCATCCGTCGATTTATGATAAATATGCGGGACAGACAATTGAATATGACAGAATAGCATTTATGAGGAATATCAATGTCGGGCTGTTGTTCAGCATTGCTCTCCTGTTTTGAACCAGATTGACCTGAAACTTGAGAATATTATTAGTAATCAATAATTTATAAGAAAATGAAACTTACAGGATTTATCAGATACGTCGGAGTCAATGACAACAGACGTCTTCTTTTCGAGAATCAGTGGCCGTTGCCATACGGTGTTGCATATAACTCGTATCTTGTTGTAGATGAGAAGATTGCATTAATCGACACCGCTGCTGCGGCTTTCGGGGACGAGTTTCTCCGCAATATCCGGGAAGAAATAGGAGACAGAAAGATTGACTACTTGATTATCAATCATATGGAGCCTGATCATTCGGCCTTGATTTCGCTTGTGAGAAGCGCATATCCTGATATCGAGATTGTCACAAACGCCAAGGCTGTGCCGATGATTGCCGGATTCCAGGGCATTGACGCAAATATGAAGGTTATCAAGGAAGGGGAGTCCCTCAGTCTCGGAAAGACCGAGCTGATATTCAGGATGACGCCTATGGTTCACTGGCCGGAGACGATGATGACATACTTTCCGGAGGAAAAAACATTGTTCTCCGGTGATGCGTTCGGCTGTTTCGGTGCTTTGGAAGACTCTAATATTGACGGATTTGCGAAATACCGTGATGAGATGGTCAGATATTATGCCTGCATTGTCGGAAAATACGGCCAGACTGTCCAGTCTGCACTTGGCAAGCTTGCCGGAATTCCGTTGGACAGGATATGCAGCACTCACGGACCAGTCTGGGAGTCGGAACTTGCCCAGGTAGTGTCATTGTACGACAGGCTGAGCCGTTACGAGACGCAGAGGGGAGTCTGCATAGTCTATGGCTCTATGTACGGCAATACAGCTGATGCTGCGAAAGCGATATTTAATGAATGTGAGAGCCGCGGTGTGCCTTGTGTACTTCACGACGCCGTGGCTGAAGACGCCTCGTTCATTTACAAGGATGTATTTGAATATGATACACTTGTGATGGGCTCACCGACATATAACAATGACATTTTCCCGGCTGTGAGGAATATTCTGCACGGAGTCTGTGCGAGAATGGTCAAGGCGCACAGATTCGCATCGTTCGGTTCGTTCAGCTGGGCTGGCGGCAGTGTGAAGCTGATGAACCAGAAAGCATCCGAGGCCGGACTTGAGATTCTTTCAGACGGAATGCCGTTCAAATGTTCATTCAAAACTGCGATGCCGGATGTCAAGTCATTCGTCGATTCGATAACTCTATACAAACCGCTTGCGTAAATTGCCTTAAATCACTAAATTTGAGTGTTTGATAACATTTGATATTTGTTACACAATTTATATTATGTTAAGTTGGATATGATTCTACAGATCCTTACCCTATTCGGAGCCATCGGGCTGTTTCTGTACGGGCTGAATCTGCTCAGCAACGGAATTTTGAAACTCACCGGCGACAAAGTAAAACAATTTCTGCCCTGGATGAGGAAAAATCCGGTCACAAGCATTATTTCAGGCGCGGGAATGACCGCGGTCGCAGAGTCTTCAAGCGCCGCGACCGTAATGATTGTCAGTTTCGTCAATGCCGGCGCCCTCACGCTTGCACAGGCTATACTGATGATAACGGGAGCCAATATCGGTGCTTCTATAACATCTTGGCTGATAGCTATTTTCGGGTTCGGACTCGGAATTACGTCCTATGCGTATCCATTCATTGCCCTGGGCTTTGTCCTGATGATGATGAAAGGCCAGAAACGCAAGACATTCGGAGAGATTGTACTTGGATTCGCTCTGATTTTCCTGGGACTCAATTATATGATAACGCAGTTCCCTGCTGTTGCCGAAATGCCGGCATTCAAGTCAACTGTTGACGGTCTCGCAGGCAGCGGATACCTGTCAGTTCTCCTGTTCATGGCATTTGGATGCGTCCTTGCCTTTGCCTTGCAATCAACTGGAGCTGTGGTATTTACAATGGTATTGACCTGTTCCGGTTGGATTGGTTTTGATATGGCTGTCGCTATGGTCGTGGGAGAAAATATAGGTACTACAATCACAGCGAATCTTGCTGCCAGTGAAGCGAATGTGCAGGCTAAAAGAGCTGCGCTTGTCCACACACTTTTCAATATTTTCGGCGCCGTCGTTACATTTGCCCTTTTCCATCCATTCCTCAGGCTTATAGGTCTCTGCATTTCTTTGACAGGACTTCCTGACCCATATCTGTGCGATACTTGCGGAAACCATACTCAGATAATATCCGGAGTATTCGGACTGGCCCTGTTCCATACTCTGTTCAATCTCTTCAATACCTGCCTGCTCGCCTGGTTCACTGGCCCTGTCGAGAAACTGGTGACAGTCTTGGTGAAAGTGCCTGAAGGCGCACAGGAGAGCGATTCACGACTGAAGTACATATCGGCAAGGAATTTCAGCTCCCCTTCAATATCCATTGTGCAGGCCGGCAAAGAGATCGCACATTTCGGACAGGAACTTGAGGGCTGGTTCGGATTTGTGAGAAAGGCGGTCAATGAGCAGAATCCTGACAAGTTTGAAGATTACAGGATGAAACTTGTCCAGATGGAGGAGTTCTCGGACAAGCTTGAGTACCAGATTGCAGAATTCCTCAATGGGGTTACGATGGAGTCCCTGAGCGAGGAGGAAGCAAGCCAGATAAAAGTCCTTTACAGAATAATCGGAGAACTTGAGAGCCTTGGTGACAGCGGTGAAAACGTCAGCCGTATCCTTGAGAGGGAACGCGTGCACAACCGAAAGTTCGACGAGAAAGCCATCTCCAACATCAACCTTATGATTGACAAAGTTGAGAAAGCCTTCGAGGTGATGGTATATAACCTCAAACTTTCTGTTTCCGGTGCCGTTACTGACATTTCAAATGCATATCAAGCTGAAGATGATATAAACGAGACAAGGAACAGACTTCGTGAGGAAGGTATAGGACAGATTGAGATGCAGACTGGCAATTATCAGTCGCTCAACTATTTCCTTGATATTATCGCTGAACTTGAAGCTATGGGTGACTTTATGATCAACGTTTCCCAAGCGCTTCTGAAAAAATCCTGAAACTGGCTATGGCAAGAAAGAAAACCGAGCTCATTCTGGAAAACGTCCTCGTAGAGTCAGTGGCCGCCGAAGGCAAGGCTATCGCGCACATTGACGGAGCTGTCCTGTTTGTCGAACTTGCGGTTCCGGGCGACATTTTGAATGTGAGGGTCACAAAGAAGAAAAAGAATTATATGGAGGGTGTAATTGATTCAATAGTAAAGCCTTCCGAACATAGACTTGAACCTTTCTGCTCCCATTTCGGCATATGCGGAGGATGCAAATGGCAGCCTCTTCCATATGAAATGCAGCTTCAGGCAAAACAGCAGCAGGTATGGGACCAGCTGGTCAGGATAGGCCATCTCCAGATACCTGAAATCTCCCCTATCCTGCCGTCGGACAATATTACATATTACCGTAACAAATTGGAATTCACTTTCTCGTCAAAACGCTGGATTTTCAGCGGAGAAGATCCTGAATCACTTTCTCCGGCGGAAAGGAGCGGGCTCGGATTCCATGTCGGACGGTTCTTCGACAAGGTTCTTGACATTAAACATTGCTGGCTCCAGCCCGAACCGTCAAATGCCATCAGATTGTTTATCAAGGATTTCGCTATTGAACACGGTTACTCTTTCTACAATATCCGGGAGAATACCGGATTCCTCAGGAACATTGTCATACGCAACAATACAGCCGGGGAGGTAATGCTCACTGTTGTCTTCGCATATATTGACAGAGAGGCAATCAACTGTCTCCTTGACGCTGTGTCAGGACGTTTTCCGGAAATCGTTTCGCTCTATTATGTGGTTAACGGCAAACTGAACGATTCCATTGCAGACCAGGAATGCATTCTTTATAAAGGAGCTGACGCAATCTGGGAGGAAATGGAGGGACTCCGGTTCAAGATTGGACCTAAATCATTCTATCAGACCAACAGCCGGCAGGCTTACAAACTTTATTCGGCAGCACGGGAACTTGCGGCCCTGACAGGAAACGAAGTGGTTTACGACCTTTATACAGGTACCGGGACAATAGCCCAGTTCGTTTCGTCCAAAGTCTCTAAAGTGATTGGCATTGAATATGTCAAGGAGGCTATAGACGATGCGCGTATAAATGCTGAAGCAAACGGGATTGACAATTGCACGTTCTTCGCCGGCGATATGAAAGACGTTCTCACAGCTGATTTCATAAAGGGACACGGTCGTCCGGACGTGATGATAATAGATCCGCCGCGTGCGGGTATGCATCCGGATGTGGTCAAGGTGATTCTTGAGGCAGAACCTGAACGTATAGTTTATGTGAGCTGCAATCCTGCATCACAGGCACGTGACCTTGCGCTGCTTGCTGATAAATACACAATTACGGCCGTCCAGCCGGTTGATATGTTCCCGCAGACTATGCACGTGGAAAATGTTTGCGCATTAGTCAGAAAATAATTTGTATATTTGTATTTATGTTACTGCAGATATTTTTATTTCTTTTCGGACTGATGCTTGTTGTCTGGGGTGCGGATGCTCTTGTGGACGGAGCTTCCTCCATCGCCAGGAAATTCGGTATCAGTGAATTTGTTATAGGACTGACAATCGTCGGAATGGGCACTTCTGCTCCTGAGATGGTGGTCAGTTTCATCGGAGCGATTGGCGGAAACGCGGATATAGCTGTCGGCAATGTCATCGGTTCCAACATATTCAACACTCTGCTGATTCTCGGCCTGACAGCGATGATTCTTCCGATGAACATAACATCCCTGAATCTCAAGAAAGACATTCCTATCAATATAGTGATTACGGTCTTTCTGATTGTGCTCGGGATGAACTTCAGTATTTTCGGCTGCGGGGACAACCGTTTGAGCAGAATTGACGGCCTCGTACTTTTGGCATTGTTCTGCATTTATATGTTCATTTCGTTCCGCTTTGACACGCCGAATAATGAAGAGGAACCCGTGGAAACCAAAAAGACCTGGTGGGCAATACTGCTTATTGTACTTGGCCTGAACGGACTGGTGATAGGAGGAAAATTATTTGTGGATTCAGCTGTGACAATAGCCAAGATGCTGAATGTCAGCGATAAATTCATAGCTGTGACAATTCTTGCAGGCGGTACCTCAATGCCGGAACTTGCTACATGTGTCGTTGCTGCTGTCAAGAAAAAAGGCCAGCTTGCCCTTGGCAATATCATAGGCTCCAATGTTTTCAACATTCTCCTGATTCTCGGAGGCTCGGCGCTTATCCATCCGCTTTCTTTGGAGCAGATTGGATTTGTTGATCTCGGGATTCTGCTGCTCAGCTCGCTTGTGATTCTCTCAAGCGCATATATCGGAAAGAAAAACAAGATTGACCGGGTCGACGGATTCTTCTTCGTCCTGCTGGAGATTGCCTATATGACATTTCTGATAATGGAAAAATGATTGTTAACTAAAATCTAAATCATAACACAATGGCTTTAAAACCAACACAGTACAAGCTTCTTAATGTAGCTTCAGGTCGGGTCTTCGAAGATGAGGGCTGGACTTTGGCCGATTCGGAATCAGAGACACCATCCTTGGTGCGGGCTGTGTATGAGAACCGGAAATTTGAACCTATCGAAGGAAAATACGGATTGTACAGATATGCCAACTGGCTGCCTGTCCGCAAGACATTGAGGCATAGTCACGCTCCTGTGACATACAAGAGCAAGGGCCTTGCCGGAATGCTCGGAATGGAGAACCTGTATATCACATTTTCAGGCTATTGTCCGCGAGTCGGTGCGCGAATGGAAACCTGCTCATTCAAAGAGACCGAAGCGTTTTCTGTATGCGCCCGCCTTCCAAAGAACAACAAGAGGATACTTGTCGTACAGTCCGCCGGCAACACTGCAAGAGCGTTTGCGAAAGTATGTTCCGACAACAATATTCCTATTGTAATATGTATTCCCAAGGACAATATCAGCGACCTCTGGTTTACGAAAAAGCTTTCTTCCTGCGTAAAGATTCTTGCAACACCTTCTGGAACAGACTATTACGATGCCATTGCCCTTGGCGAGAAATTGTGCACAAACCCTCGCTTCTTGGCTGAGGGAGGAGCCAAGAATGTTGCGCGCCGCGACGGTATGGGCACTACAGTGCTTTCGGCCGTTGAGACAATCGGGAGGATTCCGGACGCATATTTCCAGGCAGTAGGAAGCGGCACGGGCGCCATAGCCGCGTGGGAGAATGCGGAGAGACTTGCTGCCGACGGCCGTTTCGGTGAGAACAAGATGCGTATATACGCCTGCCAGAACTCACCGTTCACAATAATGTACGATTCTTGGAAAGCGCACAGCCGCGAGCTTCTGCCTCTCACTCCTGAAGATTCAAGACGCAAGGCCGAAGTGATTCTCGGAAAAGTCCTGTCAAACAGAAAACCGCCATACAGCATTGCAGGTGGTCTTTTCGATGTTCTCGAGAAGTCCAAGGGAGATATGTTCAAGGTCAGCAATGACGAGATAGTGTATTGGGTTGTCCAGTATTTCAATCTAGAGGGATATGACATCTTCCCTGCTGCTGCTTGCACTGTCTCCAGTCTCAAGCAGGCACTTGATGCCGGCGTAGTAAAACGGGATGAGACAGTTATGCTCAACATCACTGGAGGTGGACTTCTGAATGCTACGAGGAAGGGCTATGTTCTCAAAGAGCCGGACCTTGTGCTGAGTCCTGATCTTCCTGCTGAAGAGATAATTATGGCTGTAGATGCCCTGTTCTGAAAAGGAACCGGTATTTAAATTAATATATTTATGCCTCTCGAATTTCCGCCAGTTGATTCTCTGCCAAATGTGCCTGATTCGGCCAAAGTGATTCTTCACAACATTGCGCAGACAATCGCCACAGATCCTGACAAATTTATCCAGGATCTGCTCCGGGACACAATATCTTTTGCGTTGAAGGTACTGGCGGCATTTGTTGTCTATATGGTGGGCGCCTGGCTTATCAGGCGTGTCAAAATAATTCTTCGGCGGATATTCGAGAAGCGTAAAACAGAAAAGACAATTGCCTCGTTTGTCAACAGTCTTGTGACGATAACGCTGACAGTGCTTCTCATAATCATAACTGTAGGCACTCTTGGTGTAAACACGACGTCACTTGCCGCTGTCCTCGCTGCCGGAGGTATGGCGATAGGTATGGCTCTGAGCGGTACTGTCCAGAACTTTGCCGGAGGTATTATGATATTGATGTTCAAACCTTTCAAGGCCGGAGACTATATAGAAGCCTTAGGTTATTCGGGCAAAGTGTCCGAAGTCAATATTGTAAGTACAAAGCTCAGGACATTTGACAACAGGACAATAATACTTCCAAACGGTTCACTCTCCAACGGAAACATCAACAATTATTTCGAGCATCCCGTAAACCGTCTCGAATGGCTTGTGTCTGTGGCGTATTCTACCGACAATGAGAAAACAAAAGAGGTTATGATGTCGATACTGAAATCTGATCCGCGGATTCTGGACGCATCCACCGATGGTGCAGCTGACCCTTTTGTAGCTCTTAACGCATTGAAGGACAGTTCTGTGGAGTACACAATGAAAGCCTGGGTGAAAACTCAGGACTACTGGGACGTTAAGTATTCAATCAATGAGGCCATCTATACGGAACTGCCGAAGAACGGGATTGATTTCCCGTTCCCTCAGCTTGATGTCCATATAAAGAATTAGTTTCTTTTAGCTTTTTCTTCCTGGAGTTTTTCCTTTGCAGTGACAGGATTTCCATAAATCCTGAGAAGAATTTCGCGAAGGTCAGATCTGTTCAATGACTTCTCCACACTGTCAAGCTGATGCTCGACATATTCTGTGAAGGCTTCCACATCAGCAGGTGAATATCTGTCACTGTATTTGTAGCTGTGGTTGGCCATATCATAACCTATGTAGTTGGTCTTCCATAGCTTGTATCCTTCAATCACACGGATGTCCACAGCGTGCCTGATGGCCTGGTATCTGTCATTTTTCGCACAGTAAGAGGCTTCCATAATCTCGTCGTGATTCAAAGGCTCACCGATGTTCAGATGAATATTGCCTTTCTGCTGCTGGATGCCGGTCATAATGCTTATCAGATCCTCTTTCGGTCCTTTGACGTATTTCTGCGTCCTTGAGATAAGCTGCTCGCGGGCTTTCATAATGTCACAAGGCTCGTATTCGTATGAAATGCTGAGAGGCACAATATTCAACTCCTCGAAATTGGAGGTGAAATCCTTGGTTCCGCTCATATCGAGCATCTTGAGAAGTCCCTGCTCGGTAGTGTCGAATCCGTCTTTCGTTCTTCCTTCCCTCTGGGCAATCCAGATTGAACTCTTTCCTGAAGTGATGCATGTCCTGATGTATTTGGAAAGCAACTGGGATGAAAGGTAGAGACTCCTGGCATTGATTCCACGGATAACCTTGATCATCCTGTTAGAGCGGATAAGATACTCGACATAAGGATTGGACAGCAGATTGCTGCCGACAGCAATTTCAGTAGTCTGCATCCCGTTCTGATACAGGACAACCTGTGTAATCGCAGGATCGAGAATGATGTCCCTGTGGTTTGACAGGGCAAGGAAACGGCCGTTTATTTTCTTGAAATTGGAGATGCCGTCGTATGAAAAATTGTGTGCGGTATGGTCAAGAACCCAAGCAATTGCCTTTGACATTACAAGTGTCTGGAATTCGTCAATGCTCTTTATATTTTTCAGGACTTTACGGAGAAAGTCCGGTTCTTCTTTGGGAAAAACCGCTTTGGATACCTCCAAGACAGCGGGATGATCTGCCAATTTGCCTAATGCAACCACAGCCTCTTCATCAGTATATGGACAGATGCTGTCGAATTCATTCCATTCTTCGTTCATAACAATACAATGTTTGTTTCGCAAATCTAATAAAAAAGGCTCTAATGTACAATAATTAGCTTTTAAAAATCCCCGCCTATGTTCTATTTGTCGTATCGGAACAGCAGGGAACTGTCCCCGTAGCTGAGAAACCTGAAATCATTCGACAGGGCATAATCATATATAGTCTTCCAGTCTCCTCCTACGAAGGCGGACACAAGAAGAATCAGGGTGCTTTCCGGCTGGTGGAAATTTGTGACAAGAGCGTTAACGATACGGAAACGGAATCCGGGCACAATGATGATTCTGGTTCCTGCCTTTAGTTCATTCAGATTGTTGTCTTCCAGATATTTGATGAGTGCGTCAAGAGATTCTTCTGTGGTTGCGCCGTAATCGCGGGTGTAAGGTGACCATTGCTCCACATCCTCCGGATGCCCTTTTTCCATACACGACACACCTATATAATATAGAGATTCCAGCGTCCGGACAGATGTAGTGCCCACCGCAGTGACCGTACGTCCGGAATGACGAAGCTTTTTCAGCAGGTCAAGAGACACTGTGAACGGCTCCCTGTGCATAGGGTGTCTGGCCACCTCGGATTCCTTTACAGGCAGGAAGGTTCCTGCTCCTACGTGAAGGCAGACTGTTTCTGTATCAATTCCGCGCGCCTTGATGCCGGACATAACGTTTTCAGTAAAATGCAGTCCTGCCGTAGGAGCGGCAACCGATCCCCTGATTCTCGCATACATCGTCTGATATCGCTCTGAGTCAATGCTTTCGCTCTCCCTGTTGAGATATGGCGGTATAGGAATAGTGCCGCAGATTTCAAGAACTCTTGAGAAAGGAAGTCCTTCCGCTTTCCAGTCGAACCGGACAATGCCAGTCTCTCCGTCTCTGGCCTCGAGGACGGCAGTCAATCCAAGCTGTTCTATTTCAGGACTGTTCTGTGGATTTACCAGTGTCAGGGTATCGTTTTTCCATTTCTTTGCATTACCTATGACACATTTCCAGCTGCATCCTCCGGTTGAAGCGAACGAGATGTTGTATTCTGCAGGCAAATGCGGTTGCAGGCAGAAAATTTCGATTCTCGCACCGGTATCACGGCGGAAATGAAGCCTGGCAGGGACAACTTTTGTGTCGTTGAATATCATCAGCGAGTTCTGCGGCAGATAATCCGGTATGTCCCTGAATACTTTCTCGGCAATGCTGCCTGATTTGTATATCAATAATTTGGATGAATCTCTTTCTGCCAAGGGATATTTAGCAATACGCTCATCGGGAAGAGCATAGTTGTAATCTTCTATTCTGATATCCGGTATCATATTCCAATTTGTAAATCATTTACAAAATTAATCAATAGGCTGCTCATTTCCAAGTTTACAAAATTAAACGATATACTTATTAGTAATGTTAATTAGATGTTAACTTTGTTAAAATTACAAAAGTTTACAGCTAATTTTGTATAGATTATTGAAATTTATAAAATGTAAAATAAGAAAAATTTATAGGCAATTATTCGATATGTATATTTAGTTATAAATCAATTGTTTATATATGATATTCTGTAGCTTAAATTTATATAAATGCGGTAAATTGTGTCTTATTCCGGCACAAAGTGGCATACATTTGCAATATATGCGCATATAAAAGCCAATATTTCAATTATTTATATATTATATCTAAATAAAAATATTAGGTAAATTAGCTACTTCAGGCAATACTTATATAACTGTTTACTTTTGTAATTTACAAAAATGTTTGGTTTTTGAAATTATTCTTGCTACATTTGTAAAAATATTATTTAGAAATATGAATGCAAGATTGGACTTGTTTTTAAAGGCGAAGAATATCACGCAGTCACAGTTCGCTGACAAAATCAACGTCGCGCGCGCAAGTGTGTCCCATATACTGGCAGGACGTAACAAGCCGGGCTGGGAATTTATTACCAATATGATGCAGTGCTACCCCGAACTGAATATAGAATGGCTTCTCACCGGAAAGGGCGAGATGCTCAAAAGCAGTTCTCAAGAGCCTGCAAAACAGCGTGTTGAGAGAGCTGCCGTTCAGGAAAAGGAGCCTGAAGTCGAGGCGGATCTGTTTTCATCAGTTCCGTCTGTCATACCGCCTGTTCCCCAAACGGCAACTGCCCAGGAGCGCGGAATTTCCGGGCAAATGGGCGTCCGTCCGCCTTCCGAGCCGCCCACAAGAGGTCCGGGACTCCCCTCTTCACCTCTGCAAATTATTGATAATCAGCGAAAAATATCGAAAATAGTGGTGTTCTACGATGATAATACTTTTATTGAAATAAAGTAAAAAGTGACTATATTTGCGGTCGGTTAATATTGCATTATTATGTACAGACATCTAATCAGGCCGTTTCTTTTCAGGCTCAATGCGGAGACCGCTCATCAGTTTACATTTAAAATGCTCAAACTAGCCGGGCGTATTCCATTGTGCCGCAATATTTTACGACTCTGTTTCAAAAGAAGCCACCCTTTGCTTGAAAGAGAAGTTTTCGGCATCAGATTCCCGAATCCGGTGGGATTGGCAGGAGGTCTTGACAAAAACGGAGAATGTTACAATGAACTCTCTGATTTCGGTTTCGGATTTGTAGAAATAGGTTCGCTCACAGCCAGGCCCCAGGACGGAAATCCAAAGCCGAGGCTTTTCCGTGTAATTGAGGACCGCGCGATCATCAACCGAATGGGAATCAATAACAAAGGCGTATCGAACGCCGTAAGGATTCTCAACGGAAACCGCCCTCAGGTCATTGTAGCTGGCAATATAGCCCCTAATTCGACATCCCACGGGGAGCAGGTCGCTGAAGATTATGCATCGGCATTCTCCATTCTTTACGACTATGTGGATATGTTCGTCATCAATATATCCTGTCCAAATGTGGAGGGCCTTACAAGCCTTCAGGATGTTTCCAGCCTGTCTGATATTATGGACAACCTTCTGAATATGAGGACAGGTTTCGATGTGTATAAGCCGATATTGCTCAAACTCTCACCGGATCTAGCTCACGCCCAGATAGATGAGCTTATCGATTACTGTCTGGTGTCAGGAGTGGACGGAATCGTGGCGGGCAACACCACCAGAAGCCGCGACGGGCTTTCCATACCGCAGGAAAGAATAGACGAAATCGGCAAGGGCGGAATGTCCGGGGCGCCGCTCTATCATAAAAACCTGGAAATGGTCCGTTATATCACCAAAAAAACAGCCGGAAGGCTTCCGGTAATCGGTGCGGGTGGCATTATGACACCAGGGCAGGCCCGGGAGATGCTTGACGCCGGAGCGTCACTTGTCGAGATTTACAGCGGATTCATATATGAAGGGCCTGGTTTTGTTGAGAAGATTCTTAAAGAGCTGGACAAGAATCAGTTAAGTCAAAAATAAGTCAATAAAACATCAAATTCTCAATGACAACAGCTTCTATTTGCACAATCGGGGACGAGATTCTCATCGGCCAGATTGTGGACACGAACTCTTCTGAGATTGCCAAATCATTGAATACCTTGGGAATACGTGTCTGTGAAATGAGGTCTGAGGGGGATGATCACGATGCCATCATATCCACTTTGAACTCTCTTCTGTCCAAATACGACATTGTGCTGACTACGGGAGGTCTCGGACCTACGAAGGATGATATCACCAAGGCGGCCCTCGCTGAGCTTTCCGGAGCCAAGGGGTTCATTATCAATGATGAACAGGATCAGATAATGAGATCGATTCTTCACTCCAGAGGTCTCGATGTGCTTCCTGCGAATGCGTTGCAGGCCAGTGTCCCGGACACTTGCGAGGTGATTCCGAACCGTCTCGGGACGGCTCCGGTGATGGTTTTCCGGTTCGAGGAGTCGAAGTATGGACATCCGGCTGTGCTTTACTCTATGCCCGGAGTGCCTTTCGAGACGCTGAATGCTCTTCCTGATGTTCTCGAGGATATCCGTTCACATTTCGGACTTGAGAATATATATCACAGAAACATAATGACTTACGGTCTTGCGGAATCAGCATTGGCCAAGAAAATTGAAGATTGGGAGAGTGCGCTCCCCTCTGATATACATCTTGCATATCTGCCATCAACCCTGACCGGCGTGCGACTTCGCCTGTCAATATACGGTGGCGACGGAAATGCGCAGGAGCACCGCATAGATGAGCAATTGGCGGCATTGAAATCAATTATTGGCGAATATGTGTACTCTGATGAGGATGACACTCTTGAAAACGCTCTCGGGAAGCTTCTCAAAGCGTCTGGAAAGTCATTGAGCGCTGCTGAATCCTGCACTGGAGGCGAAATCTCGCACTTGATCACCACAGTACCGGGCTCATCCACCTACTATCTCGGCTCTGTCACCTCCTATGCCGTCTCTGTCAAGGAAAAAGTGCTCGGCGTTCCTGCGGAGACAATAGATAAATATGGAGTTGTCAGCTCTGAAGTGACGGCGGCTATGGCAGCCGGAGTCAAGAGGGTCACGGGCAGTGACTATTCTGTCGCCACTACCGGCCTTGCCGGACCTGGCGGCGGAGACGGAGTCAATCCTGAAGGCACTGTATGGGTCGGGGTCTGTGATTCCAAAGGCGGAGTCTTCACCAAGAAATTCAATTATCATAATGACAGAAAGCGAAATATCGAACGTTTTGCGGCTTCTTCTCTTCATTTTCTGTTAACTATTGTCAAAAAAGACCTAAATCTTTAGTAATCAATTAAAGAAATATTTTTGTTAAGAACTAAAACATTTTTGTTACATTACTTTTGTATAAAATAAGTGAGATTTATGAAGATGTAATTGATTGATTATTAATTAAATATAGGAAATTTAATATTTTGGGGTAGAACAAGATGAAAATTTAAGCCTGCATTACAACTCGTAAGCAGGCTTAAATTTTGCTATTAAATTATATTTCAATTAATTACGTATTCGGATTTGTGTATTAGCCGAATATTACCTAATAATGGCAGGCGATATTTAGGACATTGTCAAAATATTATGAAATTGATGCTGCAGACTGTATTTCTTCCATTACCCTGAGGAAATTTCCTCCTGCAACCTTCGCTATTTCTTCATCAGAATAGCCTCTTCGTCTCATCTCTTCGAAGACAACACCTGTCTTCGATATGTCTTCAAGTCCTTCCGGAGTAACATTTATCCCGTCAAAGTCTGAACCTATTCCGACGTGGTCGATTCCAGCTACAGAAACGGCGTGGTCAATGTGATCAACCACCCTTTTGTATGAAGGTCTTTGAAGACTTCCAAGCTTTATCTGCATCTCCACCCACTTCATATACTTTTCTGGATTTGAAGGGTCAGAAATGAAATCGGCTTCTGCGGCATCTGCAAGCGGCTCGAGTCCGGACGCATCAATAATCCGCCCGAAATCATCCGATAGAAACAGGGGATAAAAATTAATTTGTATCACTCCCCCATTGACTGCCAATGCTTTAAGCATTTCGTCGCTCATATTCCTGCGATGTCCGGCAAGCGCCCTGCAACAGGAATGTGTAGAAACAACCGGTGCTTTGGAGCAACGGATGCAGTCGTAAAATGTCTCGTCTGATGCGTGGGCGAGGTCTATAATCATACCCAACCGGTTCATCTCATCGACAACCTTCCTGCCGAAAGGACTCAGGCCGTGCCATCTTTTGGCCTCCGCTGCAGAATCACATATTTGATTGTCTGTATTATGAGTCAGTGTCATATAGCTGACACCCATCTTGTGGAATTGGCGCAGAAGAGAGAGACTGTCTTGGATTGGCAAGCCGTTCTCCATACCTATAAATATGGAAATCAATCCATTGCGTTTGTTGTCCCTTGCCTCTTCTGGGGTTCTTGCAAATGCTGCGATACCTGATGCCTCATCCAGCGAATCATTAACCCCTGCAAGCATCTCCATCGCATATCTCGTAGCCGCATCCGGATCCATCGTGCCCGGGGTGTACAGTGCAAAAAAGGAAGCATCTATATGCCCTTTTTTCATTTTTGGAAAATCAACGTGGGCATAAGGATTGTCAACTAAAAGATTCCTTAGCCTGACAATCTGTGACGGGGTATCACAATGTGAATCAAGGACAAACATATTCTCACTCCTGTGCTGGCTCGATGCTGGAATTGGTGACTTTCAACACCTCGAATACTCCCGGCCCTTTGAAAAACAAGCGCGAGCCTTTCAGATCCACGCTGACTTTCCCTAAAGACTTTATGGACGCTGTGGCACCGCCTTCAAGTTTGACATCTGCCGTTGAAGACTCAAGTTCCATGCTGTTCACCGCGCAGGCTCCTCCGCAGCTGATACCAAGCCATTTGCTTGATCCTGACAATGTTACTGAGCTGTTTCTGGATGCGCTGACAGCCGAGTTTATTGAAGAAGTCCTGATATTGACATTAGCTGAGCCGGAAGCGTTCACAATAAGGCTGTCCCCTGCTGCGCATATTCCTGATACGCTGTTTCCGGAAGCACTGACTGATACTTTTGTGGCATCAATATTGAGTCCAGTCGCCTTTGCGCGTCCGGACAGGCTCAATGAGAAGAACTTGCAGCTCAATTTGTCAAGATTTGAAGTAAGCCGTGCGTCTCCGCCGAGCTCGATACTTGTTGCGGAAGGAATTCCGAGAACGACTTTGAACTGAGGCTCTCTCGTGTCTTTGGTCTTCCATATCTTTTTCAGGTCGGCAGGCATTGAGGCCGTGTTCATTTCAATGTGAAGGAGATTGTTTTTTGCATAGACCTCCACGTAATCCTGGAATTTCTCATCGCAGGTGACCTTGGCAGTGAATCCGGATGAATTCTCAAGCACAATCTCACAACTTGCTGACGATTCTATACCACTGAACGAGCTGATATTCAGGTCCTTCGTGATATCTCCTGCTATCAGGGCCGAACTGGACATCATCCAGACGCCCAAGGCTGCGGAAAACATAATAATACGCTTCATAATAATTGGATGTTTATTCTATTCTTTCTGACAGAGAGGCCCATTCGTCAGTCTTCGCATCGAGGTCTCTCTTGTCTTCAAGATATTGCCTTGTCAATTCCATAATATCGTCTTCAGGCCCGGGGTTGGCTAGTGTGGACTCTATCTTTTTCATATCCTCTTCAAGCTTGGATATCTTATTCTCCAAGAATGATATACGATTCTTTATCTTGCGTTCTTCTTTAGATATGGCTTTTTTAATATGATATTCCTTCTTGCCGTCTGATTCTGCCTGGATGACTGGTGCCGGAACTGCAGCCGCTGACTTGAATCGCCTTTCGAGTTCCTGCAGGTTCTCGATCTTGCGTTCTTCGAGGAAATCGCCGATGCCGCCAAGATGCTCTTTCACTTTCCCGTCCCTGAATTCATACAGTTTGTCCACAAGCCCGTCGAGAAAATCCCTGTCGTGGGAGACAATCACCAATGTCCCGTCAAAGCTCTTCAGCGCCTGTTTCAGGATGTCTTTTGACCTGATATCCATATGATTGGTAGGCTCGTCGAGCGCTAACAGGTTGTATGGCTGCAGCATCAGTTTAGCCATTCCCAGTCTCGCTCTCTCCCCTCCGCTCAGCACGGAAACTTTCTTGTCGATGTCGTCGCCTTTGAAAAGGAATGCCGCAAGGATGTCTCTAAGTTTGGTCCTTATGTCCCCGGATGCCACACTCTCAAGAGTCTCCATTACGGTAAGGTTCTTGTCAAGAATATCTTCCTGATTCTGGGCAAAATAACCTATATTGACATTGTGGCCAATCCTGGCTTCTCCGGAAATGGGTTCCAACTCCCTCATTATCACACGCATAAGGGTGGTTTTTCCCTCACCGTTTCTTCCAACGAGAGCCACTTTCTCCCCTCTCCGGATTTCAATGTCTGCATTCCTGAACACCACTTTCTGCGGATAGCCCACGGTTATGCCTGAACCTTTGAATACAACGTCTCCAGAACGTGGAGCAGGCGGAAACTTGACTGTCATCGCCGCATTGTCAGTCTCGTCAATCTCAATGCGCTCAAGTTTCTCAAGAGCCTTGATTCTGGACTGCACCTGGTTTGACTTGGTAGGCTTGTAACGGAAACGGTTGATGAAATCCTCAGTCTTCTCAATCATCTTCTGCTGGTTTTCATAAGCGGCCATCTGCTGGCCGATACGCTCTTTCCGCAGCTCAAGATATTGACTGTAAGGTACTTTGTAATCGTGTATATGACCTGCCATTATCTCGATTGTACGGTTCGTCACCGTATCGAGGAACCGCCTGTCGTGCGAAACCAGAAGTATGGAGCCCCTGTAGTTCTTCAAATACTCCTCAAGCCATTCAATTGATTCAATATCAAGATGATTGGTAGGCTCGTCGAGCAACAGGACATCCGGACGCGAGAGCAGGATTTTGGCCAGTTCTATGCGCATATTCCAGCCCTGGCTGAATGTCTCTGTCGGCCTGTCGAAGTCAGAGTCCCTGAATCCAAGCCCGAGCAATGTTTTCTCGGCCTGGACACGGGGAGGTTCAGAATGTTCAACGGCAAGTCTGTCATTTATGTCATTCATCCTGGTAATCAATGACATATATTCAGGTGACTCATAGTCTTCCCTATTGGCGAGCTCGTTGCCGATAGACTCCAGTTCATTCTCCAAGGCCGTCATGGCCGAGAATGCTGTCATAGTCTCCTCGATAACTGTCTTTCCCTTGTGGTGTTCCATAATCTGGGGAAGATAGCCCACATCCAGATGGTTCGGCTTGTTAATGTGGCCTGAAGTCGGGCTCTGCATATCGCATATCATTTTCATAATGGTGGACTTGCCGGCCCCGTTTTTGCCAACAAGGCCGATCTTGTCATTCTCACTAATATGAAAATTAATGTTGTCGAGCAGCGTGTAACTGCCATAAACTACTGATATGCCATTGATTGAAATCATCTTTCTTTAGTTTTTCACGCAGACGAGCACACTAAGTTCGTACAGGATATAAAGCGGAGCGGCCGCTATCATCATCGAGAACGGGTCTGCTGGCGTGATTATAGCCGCGACAACAAGTATGCCTATCATCGCATGTTTACGGTATTGCTTCAATGTTGCCTGCGTTATAAGCCCCATATTGGATAAAATGGCGATAAGCACAGGGAACTCGAACACAATTCCGAACAGAATCACCATCGATGAGAACATCGATATATAAGAATTCAGAGTGATTGTGTTTGCAATAGAATCACTCACGGTATAGCCCTGGAAAAATGAAAGCGTGATAGGGAAAATCAGGCAGAATCCAGTGGCCACTCCAAGATAGAAGAGCACAGCAGATGACAGGAATGCCTTGCTCACGGATATCTTCTCGTTCTCATACAATGCGGGAGCAATGAACTTCCACACCTCGTAAATCACATAAGGAAACGATAATACGAATCCGCATATAAATGACACCTTCAAGTGAACGAAAAACTGTGCGGATATTTCCGTATTGATGAGTTCCATCGAGAATTCTTCCCCGAACCACCTGTATATGAAGAAGTCAGGGCGGCTTGGAGCAAGGATGATGTCATCAAAGAGCACTCTCTTGAAGCATAACATCACTACGCTAACTGATACTATCGCGAGCGCTGACCGGAACAGTGTCCCTCTCAGCACATCGAGATGGTCCCAGAAGCTCATCTCTTCAGTATCTGAACTCACGTTCTATTTACTTTTTCAGTTCAGAATCAACGTCATCAAGTTCTTTCTCGACATCCTTGATGCCGTCTTTGAAACTTTTCACTCCTTTGCCCAGGCCGCGCATAAGCTCAGGAATTTTCTTTCCTCCGAAAAGAAGAAGTATCACAAGCGCGATAATGACCACTTCCCACGGGCCTACAATCCCAAGAGGTAATACCATCATAATTCTCAGTTTTAAAATTGTTAATATTATGTAATTTTCTAATCCTATATATTGGCCTGCAATATCTCCAGGAACTTTGGAGGGCAAGGCACAGGGCGCCCCGTGGCCTTGTCAAGGAACCCGATTATCACTGATCCGTCCGCGCAAAGCACATCGTCCTGGTTATAGACTTTCTGGACAATGGTCATCTTTGCAAGAGGCAGTTTTTCAATGATGCTGACGCATTTCACAGTATCTCCAAGTCTGGCGGAATGCTTGTATTTGCAGGCCACCGATACGACAGGCATCACAACTCCGTCTGCCTCAATCTGATCCACAGGATATCCTATTTCTTTCAGCATAGCTGTGCGTGAACACTCGAAATACCTTATGTAATTTGAGTGGTGCACAATTCCCATCTGGTCAGTCTCGTAATACCGGACAGGAAAACTGGTTTCAAAATAAATCATAAATTAAATTCCTTTAAGTGCTTTCAGCTGGGCCTCATAGCTTTCGATTCTTGACAGCGAGTCGGCTTCTTTCTGGCGCTCCACAGCTACAACTTTCTCAGGCGCATGGGCCACAAAACTCTCGTTGGACAGTTTGCGGCGAACGCTTTCAAGGAACTTCTTCTGGTATTCAAGCTCAGCTTCAAGTTTGGCAATCTCTTCAGCCACATTGACTTTTCCCGTGAGAGGTACATACATCTCGACAGTCCTGATCATCTGGGACACACCCTCAGCTGTATTTCCGAATTCGGCCACTATTTCGGCAGGAGATGCATTGGCAAGTTTCTCGACAATGCATAACATCCTTTCAGGAAAGCCTCCTTTGAACTTCACCTCAAGTGTATCTTTAGGTGAAAGGTTCTTCTGCTGCCTTATGCTTCGGACACCATTGACGGCTTCCTGGGCAAGTTCGAAATCGCTGACAAGAGCGCTGTCGATTATTCCGGCCTTCGGCGTTCTCTGGTACATTATGCTGTCCTCTTCTCCACGCTCTGCCATATTGTGCCAAAGTTCCTCGGTAATGAACGGCATAACCGGATGTATCATCTTCAGCAGAGACTCGAAGAAACCTAAAGTTGCTTTATAGGTAATTGAGTCAACAGCTTGTCCATAAGCTGGTTTAACAAGTTCAAGATACCATGAGCAATAGTCATCCCAGAAGAGTTTGTAAATGCTCATCAGGGCGTCGGATATCCTGAATTTAGAATAATGATCCTCGACAGTTGCGATGGTCTGGTTCAGTTTTGACGTGAACCATTCAACCGCTGTTGCAGAAGCTTCAGGTTGAGCGAGAGAACTGTCAACAGTCCAGCCTTTTACAAGCCTGTATGAGTTCCATATCTTGCCGCAGAAATTCCTTCCCTGCTCCACCTGGGACTCATCGTAGAAAATGTCGTTTCCTGCAGAGGCGCAGAGCAGCATGCCAATGCGCACTGCATCGGCACCGTATTTTGCGATAAGGTCCAGAGGGTCAGGGGAATTGCCTAACGTCTTGGACATTTTCCTGCCGAGCTTGTCCCTGACGATACCGGTAAGATATACGTTGCTGAACGGCTCCTTGCCCATGAACTCGTTGCCGGCCATTATCATCCTGGCAATCCAGAAGAACAGGATATCCGGACCGGATACGAGGTCGTTCGTCGGATAATAATAGGAAAGATCCTTGTTGGCCTCTTTCTCAGGATGTCCCGGCTTTCCGGCGTCGAACACGGAAATAGGCCAGAGCCATGACGAGAACCAAGTGTCAAGTACATCCTCGTCCTGCCTTAGCTGAGATGCCTCGATTGACGGGTCAATCTTCTTGGCGGCTTCAAGAGCAGCCTCAGGTGTGGCTTCGACAACAAACTGTCCATCAGGGAGATAGTATGCAGGAATACGCTGTCCCCACCAAAGCTGGCGGCTTATGCACCAGTCTTTCACGGTCTCCATCCAGTGTCTGTAAGTATTCCTGTATTTGTCCGGAATCAGCTTCACCTTGCCGTTTTCAACTGACTCAAGAGCCTGTTCAGCCAGTTTGTCCATCTTGAGGAACCACTGGGTTGACAGCTTTGGCTCGATGACAGCATTGGTCCTTTCCGAATAACCGATCGGAGAGATGTATTCTTCCACTTTTTCAAGGCATCCAGCCTCCTGGAGCATCTTCTCAATCTTCTTTCTTGCAACGAATCTGTCTTCCCCTACGAGAATCTGCGCTTTCTCATTCAGTTTCCCATGGTCGTCGATGATTTCAGTCACCGGAAGATTGTGGCGGAGTCCTATCTCGTAGTCATTAATGTCGTGGGCAGGTGTCACCTTGAGACAGCCGGTACCGAAACCGATCTCGACGTAAGAGTCCTCGATAATTGGTATTTCTTTGTTAATCAACGGAATGAGCACTTTTTTGCCTTTCAGCCAGTGATATCTCTCATCGTCCGGATTGATGCTGACAGCGGCGTCGGCCATAATTGTCTCAGGCCTGGTCGTGGCAACAATGATGTATTTGTCCGTGCGGTTGCCGTTGCCGTCGGATATATAATAACGGAGATGATAGAAATGGCTCTTGGTGTCCTTGTGGTTCACCTCGTCGTCGCTGACCGCCGTGTGGGCCTCAGGGTCCCAGTTCACCATTCTCACGCCCCTGTAAATCCAGCCCTTCTTGTAGAAATAGACGAATGTGTTGATTACCGCCTCGGTCAGGTCAGGATCCATAGTGAACTTGGTCCTGTCCCAGTCACAGGACGCTCCGAGTTTGCGCAGCTGCTTGAGAATGATGCCGCCGTGCTCCTCTTTCCACTCCCAGGCGTACTTGAGAAACTCCTCCCTTGTGATATCTTCTTTATTGATTCCCTGAGCTTTAAGTCTGGCCACGACTTTGTTTTCAGTAGCGATTGAAGCGTGGTCCGTGCCAGGTATCCAGCAGGCGTTCTTGCCGTCCATACGAGCTTTGCGTATGAGAACATCGTTCAGGGTATTGTTGAGAACGTGCCCCATATGCAGGATTCCGGTCACGTTAGGCGGCGGAATCACAATAGTATAAGGTTCTCTTTCATCCGGTTCCGAATGAAACAACTTGTGTTCAAGCCACCAGGCGTACCATTTGTCCTCTACCTGCGATGGATCGTACTTAGCCGATAGTTCCATAAATAATTAAACTGTTTATAAGTTTTTCAATGCATAATTCTACAAATATAGTCATTTTTTGGCTATATTTCCTCTATAAATCCCAAATACCCCATAGTCCCAAATATGCCGGAGTGC
>JBJEBM010000099.1:0-39570 GCA_051870055.1 Candidatus Cryptobacteroides sp. | reverse complement strand
AACTCCTATTGCGAGAATGAAAATCTCGAGTACTAACCGTTATACGAACCCACCGACATTCCGCTAATTGCCCTATAGGGATTAAACGGATTGCAAAGGTATGTATTATTTTCTATACCTCAAAATATTTTTCGAAATTTCTCTCAATTTACTTTTCCTCTTCTTCCGGCGTATCCCATTCGAAAGAGTAGAGAATGGCTTCTACCTGCCTGAGGAACTTGCGTTTGTCATATTTAGGCGCATATACGAATCCGTCCAGCACGATGATGTCCTTGCCGTCGCGGCTGTAGAACGAGTGTGAGACGAACGGACCGCCCATAAAGTCTCCGTAAACTTCCCACAGGCCCCTGGTCTCCGCAAACTGGCGTCCCCGGTACCGGATGAAGCTTACCTGTGGCTTGAGCATCTCGCTGGTGATCATATATGTATTGTCGAACATCCCAGGCACGTTGTTTTTCATGAACTCGTTCCTGTGGGCGATGATGTTCTCTTCTGTGAAATTCTCTTTCTCGGCAGCCGGATACTTGTATATCAGCACTCCCTGGGTGGAGAACTGCTTGTCGTCAGCTATCCAGATGAAGTCGTCCGTGGCTTTTCTCAGTTTGTAGCCGGACGGGAAATGAGGGGATCCTCCTGTCATTTTCTTCACGACCGGCGGAATGCTGTGCTCTTCGTATAGCTTGGCATTGGCAATGATGCGGTCTCTCTCCGCCTGCTCGAAGGTGTTGATGATGCGTTCGCTGTTTTCCCTGAGGATGGTGGCTGCGGAATCGCTGTCAGGAGCGGTAACCTGTATCACGCACTGCGGGTGCGCCCATACGTCATTCCGGTAGATGACTCCGCTCTTGTCCGTGCTGGAAAGATTGAAAAACAGAATATTGCGGTGCATCTTGAACAAATCTGCAAATCCGGTTGCCGGCACACTTGAGAGAGAGAACATAGGCTCCACCTGGGGCAGGCACGGGTATTCGGCGGCGAGCAGTTCCCTGGTGGTGCTGCCGAGCACTCCCTCCCACTCGTTGCGGTCCATTGCCACTATGATTTCCCCGGCCTGTCCGCTGACGTTCGGGAGCATTGTGCCATTGCTTTTGCATCCTGTCAGGGCTACAGCAGCAGCGGCAATCTGGATTAAAATTCTTTTGCGCATATCTATCTGATTTATAATATTCTATCTCAACAGTCTTCCTATGTCATTGCCGAATGCAAGTATCATCAGCATCAGAAGGAGAACCATTCCGACAGCCTGTGCGGCAAGCAGGAAACGGTCTCCCGGCTTCTTCCCGGTGAGTATTTCGTACAGGAGAATCGCTGCGTGCCCTCCGTCAAGAGCCGGTATCGGAAGCAGGTTCATCACTCCTAACATTATTGAAAGCAGGGCTAGTATGTTGATGAACACCAGCCAGTTCCATTTGGCAGGCATAGCCTGTCCGATGGCGACGAAACTTCCTACTGACTTGTAGGCTCCTGTACTCGGCGTGGCCACGAGTTTCAAGTCCCTCAGATATCCGGCCACAGTCGAGAATGTGTATTTGACACCGGCAGGGATGGCCTCCAGGGCAGTATAGTCCCGTCTCTGAAGCCCCGGGACCTGCAGAATCACTCCTATATGTCCGGCGCTGTCCACCTGAAGTTGCCGGGCCAGAGTGTCACCTCCCCTGACTATTTCGGCAGTGATAGTGTCTCCTGTCTTCTCCCCAAGGACTTTCCAGGCGTCCTGTATGAATGACACCTGGGCTGAGTCGATGGCAATCACCCTGTCCCCCCTGGCAAGTCCGGCACCGGCATTGACTGAACCTGCAGACAGGGAGTCGATGACAAAAGGCAGTGCCAGAGAGAACATCCCGGGACTTTCCAGGACCTGCCCGATCATATTCCGGTCAATGTATATCTCCACTGTGTCCGCATCACGCAATACTTTGGCTATACGTACATTGCGTCTTGCCAAATCGGCCTGGAGACCTCCGAAGTCCTCCGGCTCGTAGTCATCGAAGCTGATGATATGGTCACCTGTCCGGAAGCCCATATCATAGGCCAGTTCGTTGACATAAATCCGGCTTCCCTCATTGCTGATATATTCATTGCCCCAGATTCCGAGCATAAATATATATATAATAACGGCGAACAGCAGGTTGAACAGCACTCCGCCAAGCATCACGGCAAGCCTCTGGCAGGCCGGCCTCGACCTGAACTCCCACGGTTTCGGCTCTGTGTTCATCATTTCAAGGTCGAACGACTCGTCAATCATTCCGTTTATCTTGCAGTATCCTCCGAGAGGAAGCCAGCCGATTCCGTACTCCGTCTCGGAGTCTTTCATTTTCGGGAACAGGCGGGTGAACCATTTTGTGGTCCTGGTGCTGAACAGTTTCACTCCTCCAACATCGAAGAAAAGAAAGAATTTGTCAACCCTGATACCGAAAATACGAGCGAAGAAAAAATGTCCCATCTCGTGAATGACAATGAGTACCGAGAGGGCGAGGATTAACTGGAATATTCTGGACAATGCTACCATCTGATTCTGCTTGATAAAACTGTTTTGTCGGCAAATGCTTGTTGTTCAGCGGTTTGCGAGACTGCATCTTTCTTTGGCCCTGATGAATGCCTCGTCGTTGGTGGCGATGATGTCCTCAAGGGTCGGTTCGGCTATGAATCCGGTTTCGGCTGTGCATTTCGAGATGATGTCCGGGATGTCGTAGAAACGTATCCTGTCCTCGAGAAATGCAGCCACGGCCGCTTCGTTGGCGGCGTTCATCGCGCAAGGTATGTTGCCGCCTTTCCGCATTGCGTCAAAAGCCAGGCCAAGACAAGGGAATCTGTCAATGTCAGGCTTTTCGAATGTCAAACTTCCCAGCTCGGCAAAATCGAGTTTCCTGTTGTCAAGGCTGAGCCTCTGTGGTATGCTGAGAGCGAACTGGATAGGCTCCCTCATATCCGGATGGCCAAGTTGCGCGAGCACTGCTCCGTCTGCGAATTCCACCATCGAGTGGATAATTGACTGAGGATGTATGACAATGTTGATTTTCTCAGGTCCTGTGTGGAACAGCCAGCAGGCCTCGATCATCTCGAATCCCTTGTTCATCATTGTGGCCGAGTCAATGGTGATCTTCGCTCCCATTGTCCATTGCGGATGCCGGAGCGCCTCTTTGCGGGTGGCCTCCGCTATCCTGGACTTCTCCCACGTGCGGAACGGACCTCCGGATGCCGTGAGATGGATTTTTGTGAAATCATTGTCCCCGGCGGCGAGAAGACACTGGAAAATGGCGGAGTGCTCCGAGTCCACAGGGAGAATCGGTGCATTGTATTTCTCGGCAAGCCGCATTACCACCGAGCCTCCGGCGACAAGGGTCTCCTTGTTTGCAAGAGCGATGATTTTCCCCGCCTTGATTGCCGCCACGGTCGGACGCAGACCGCTGAATCCGACCAATGCTGTCAACACGATGTCAATGCCTTCGGCTTCCACCAGGCTGCATACCGAGTCCATTCCGGCGAATACTTTAATACCTTGAGGCTGAAGGATATCCGCCACTTCCTGATACTTCTCCCCGTTGCATATCACCACTGCTCCGGGATTGAATTCAAGTGCCTGCCCGATAAGTTTTTCAGAGCTGTTGTTCGCTGTGAGCAGTTCCACTTCGAACATATCTTTATGCTGCCGGACTACATCGAGAGCCTGTCTTCCGATGGAACCGGTCGAGCCGAGAATGGCAATATGTCTTTTATTGGTCATTTTCATCAGAAATTAATGTATTTTGTCGGGTCCACGGCCTCGCCTTTATACCATAGCTCGAAATGCAGATGGTCTCCTGTCGTCAGTGCTCCGGTGTTCCCGACCAGGGCTACAGGGGCTCCGGCCACGACTTTGTCCCCGGTCTTTTTCAGGAGTTTCTGGTTGTGCTTGTATATTGACACAATGTCGTCCGAATGCTGGATCTGGATCGTGTAGCCAGAGTCATCGCTCCAGCCTGCATTGATGACAGTCCCGTCAAGCACCGCCATCACCACCGAATTGGCCGGTGCGGTGATGTCGATATAAGGATGGAGCAGCTGGTCATATCCCTGAGACACAACGCCTTTGAGCGGAGTGAAGAAATGCATTCCCTCGATTGGAAGTTTCCTTTCAGCGGCTGTAGAGAGGCCGAACTGTTCGGTTTTCCTCACGGCGTCCCTCAGGACCGAATCCTGGCCGGCCGCCGATGCTCTTGCCGCAGCATCCGCCTCGCTTGCAGAAGTGTTGCGTATTATGCTGTCAATGGCCACCGGGTCGGCGCCCTCTATCACTCTCCTTAGATTGTCCGTATAGAACATCCAGGTGTAAATGACGTTCTGCAGGGAGTCGATTCGCAGTGCGTTGTTTATGGCCTCCCTCTTTGAGTGCGCGTCAGGATAACCCGGGATGAACGTCCTGATCGGCGTGAAGGCGACCAGCGAGAAAGACACCGCCATTATCACAGTTATGGTGGAGATTATTATGACGAACAGGCCGGTGCGTGTGAATTTCATAACCCACAGCTGCTTGTGGGTCATATCGTCAATGAGCGAAATACGGAAATGCTCTATTTTTGGACTGCGTCCCTGTTTGGACATATTCTTGTATTTTTTTAACTTTGCACAGATATGGACAGAATAATCGGCATAGATTACGGAAGAAAGAGAGTCGGTGTGGCTGTGAGTGACCCTCTCCGCATTTTTGCGTCCGCCCTGGAAACCGTACAGAATGCAAAGATAATAGAATATCTTAAAAAATATGCCGAAACCGAGACCATTGTCCGTTTTGTTGTCGGCTATCCGGTCAATATGGACGGGCGTCCGTCGGAGGCGGCGGCTGATGTCGACGCGTTTCTCAACAGGCTTGCAAAAGTGTTTCCCGGTATTCCAGTGACTTTGGAGGACGAGAGGTTCACTTCGGTGCTTGCCCACAGGGCCATGATTGATGGAGGAATGAAGGCATCGGAACGCAAGGACAAGGCATCTGTGGACAAGATAAGCGCCGCGATAATACTCCAGAGCTATCTGGACCGGGAGAGCGGCAATCTGTCTGGAGGAATAGTCACGGCGATGAGGTCAGGCAATGTCCCGGATACGATGTCCGTGAAGAATTCCGGACGCCGCAGGCGGTGATCCCGTGTTATGAAATTAATTTATTGCAACAATGATACAACCGATTTATCTATATGGCTCGGAGGTGCTCAGGGAAAGGGCACAGGAGGTGGATCTTTCTGATAAAGAAGGTCTTGCCTCACTTATACAGGATTTGAAAGACACTCTTGCCCATTCAGACGGCTGCGGCCTCGCCGCTCCCCAGATTGGGGTGGGGAAGAGGCTGCTGATTGTTGACGGCACCGGGATGGTCGATGTTTATGACTATCTGGAGAACTTCAAAAGGACGATGATAAATCCTGTGATTGTCGAGGAAAGCGAGAAGACAACAGAATATTCGGAAGGATGCCTCAGTATTCCCGGTATTTACTGCGATGTCCGCCGTCCTGCCGCAATCACCGTGGAGTATTACAATGAGGATGGCGAGAAGGTGGTGGAAAAGTTTGACAAATTCGCCTGCCGTATGGTTCAGCACGAGATGTCCCATCTTGACGGGGATATGTTCGTCGACCACGTTGCACCTATCCGCAAGAAAATCATTTCCAAGAAGTTGCTCAATATTTCCCATGGGAAAGTATCCACGAGGTACAAGACAAAACTGAAATAACCGCAGAATTATCAACCAATAATCAATAATATTATGAACCGACTGTCAATCGCAGCCTTGGCGCTGCTTGTTTTCGTTGTTTCCTGTACTGACAAGGCCGGAATTGCCGGCAGACTCACAGACCCGATAGAAGGCCCTGACGCCTGGAGCGGCTCCTGCTGGATATCGGCTGCGGATGCGCCTGTTATAGAGGGCGGACGTTTGAAAAGCATACGTGCGGCTGACGGGGCGAGCTGGTTCGTCAGCGGAATCAAGAACGGCAAGGAGGTTGCCTCGGCCAGGTGGATGACTGCCGGACTGGGAGTCTATCAGCTGTATGTCAATGGATTGACAATAGGCGAGGAGGTGCTCAAGCCGGGCTTTACCCATCCCCGGAAAACCAAGAGGTCATTCACATACGACATAACTGACGCATTGAAGAAAAGATCAGGCGAGGAAAATGTAATAGCCGCACAGGTCACGCCGGGATGGTGGGCTGACAAGATTGTCTCCCCGGGGAATGACGGAATGGTAGGGCGCAGGTGCGCGTTCCGCTCGGTTCTTGAGATTACATACAAGGATGGCAGCAAGGAAGTAATGTGCACTGACACCCTCAACTGGAAAGCTGGAATCGCCGGCCCTGTGAAACATGCCGGCATCTTCGACGGAGAGGAATATGACGCCCGTGAACTGCCGGGATATCTGACGGCGGACAAACTCGGTACTCCGATTGTGAACAGGGAGTTCAATGGTGAGATTCTCCCGACGGACGGAGCAGAAATATATCACCGCCACGATCTCGCGCTAAAACCCGTTGCTGCTTATGTATGGAAGAATGTCGAGGGTGAAACCGAAGATGAATACGGCACGGTAGTGGTCGAGAGAGAATATTCCGATGGCGAGACGATGACTCTTTCAGAGGGTGAAAAGTTAGTCATTGATTTTGGACAGAATTGCGCCGCAGTTCCTTCTTTTGTCTTCAAAGCAGCTGAGGGTGTGAAACTTACATGTCTTCCGGGAGAGATTCTCAATGACGGCAAAGGAGCTTATTCCCGTGGAATGGACGGTCCGCAGGGCAGTGTCCACCGCAGAAATCTCCGCATCCAGGATGTGGGTGTCAGGCTTGATTACACATTTGCCGGAGACAAGGACTTTGTCACATACATCCCTATGTGCACATTCTTCGGCTACCGTTATATCTCATTGACGGCGACTTCGGACGTGACCATCAAGAGCGTGCTGTCAGTGCCGGTGACATCGATTTCCAAAGAACTTGAGGCCGGAGTGATAACCACCGGCAATGAACTTGTCAACAAACTTATTTCCAATACTGTATGGGGACAGCGCTCAAACTATCTGTCAGTTCCTACAGACTGCCCTCAGCGCGATGAGAGACTTGGCTGGACAGCGGACACCCAGGTATTCTCCGAGACCGGAACATTCTTCGCGAACACCAGCCGGTTCTTCCATAAATGGATGAGGGATATGCGTGACACCCAGTCGGAACTTGGAGGCTTCCCTGGAGTCGCTCCTGCTGCCCAGTACGGTGCCGCCCCGAACGATATGATGCGCCTGGGATGGGCTGATGCCGGTGTGATTGTACCATGGACAGTATGGAAACAGTTCGGAGACACAGAGATTGTCAATGAGAACTGGGATGCTATGTCGCTCTTCTTCAATCATATAACCGAGACGAAATACAGCCACGAAGCATTGAAGGCTGAGAACGACAATTACCAGTGGGCTGACTGGTTGAGCTATGAGCCGCTTGAGAGCGCATCCGGAAGAATCAAGGAAGTCGGACCTGACGGAAAACACCGTCTCAGGCCGGAGACTTTGCATTACTGGAACTATCTCTGCGCTTCCTATTGGGCTATTGACGCCGGAATGATGCGTGATATGGCCGCTGCTACAGGCCGTGACGCCGGGGCTTATGAGACAATCCGGGAAGAGGCTGTGGAATATCTGAAGGAGAATTTCCTTGACAATGACGGAAACTTCAAACTGGATATACTGAACACGATGCAGACTCCTGCCCTGTTCGCTCTCAAGAACAACCTGGTTGATGGTGAGGCCAAAGCCAATATGGTGCGCCGTCTCAGGCAGAATTTCGCTGATCATGACGGATGCCTCCAGACAGGCTTCCTCGGTACATCTATTCTGCTTCAGACCCTTACTGACAACGGAATGGTCGATGTGGCCTATGAACTGCTTTTCCAGAGGAAGAATCCGAGCTGGCTCTATTCTGTTGACAATGGCGCCACTACAATATGGGAGCGCTGGAACAGTTACACCGTGGAGAAAGGAATGGGACCGAAAGGAATGAACAGTTTCAACCATTACGCTTACGGTTGCGTATGTGAGTGGATTTGGGAGACAGCCGCCGGTATTGCCGCTGATCCTCAGGACGCAGGATTCCGCCATATTATTATGAAACCGGTTCCGGACAGAAGGCTTGGACATCTTGAGGCCCGTTACAATTCAGCTGCAGGCATTATTGAGAGCAGCTGGAGATATGAGGGTGAAGACTGGCTGTGGGACTTCACGGTTCCGGAAGGCTCGACTGCCACTGTGACTCTTCCTGGAGAGTCGGAGAGTAAAGAATACGGACCGGGACGCCATAGCGTCAAGGTCCGTATCTGATACCGTTTACGATTATATTACGCGGTCTTGAGCCGCAGGGAGCACCATACGAGATATACGATGCAGACTCCTATAATGATGAGCGAGCCGGCCTGGCTTCCGGTCAGGTCGGCGAGAGCTCCCATACACGGAGGAATAACCGCGCCGCCGGACACTCCGGTTATCATCAGTCCTGAAATCTCGTTTGCTTTCTCAGGACGCGCTTTCAGGGCTGCGGAGTAAATGACCGAGAACACGCTTGAGCAAAGGAATCCGATTGCTCCGATCATTATCAGCATCGGAACTGCGCCTTTCAAGAAGAACAGCGGAATCAACACAATCGCTGCTCCCAGGATATTGTACCTGAAATATTTGATGTCATTCATCCTTGCAAGGAGAACTGAACCGAGCAGGGCTCCTGCGGTACGGCATACGAAGTAAACACTTGAACCGAGGCCTGCCTTCTCCACAGCCCAGCCTGCTCTTTCAATGAGCAGTTTAGGGGATACTGTGTTCACGCCTACGTCAAGTCCCACGATGAAGAAGATGCCGAGAAACAGGAACAGTATCCGGCTGTCTTTCAGGAGCCCGAACACCGCGCCCGGAGATGAGCCGGAATTTTCCGGAGCCTCTTCCCTGATAGGGGTGGCAAGTAGCCAGAGGGCTGAAATAAGCGTCACTGCCGCGAAGATAGGGAACAGATATTTCCAGTTGCCGAGAGTGCCTGCAGCGAATGCGGCGATGAACGGTCCGCAGAATGATGACACGGCCTTCACTACCTGGCCGGCAGTGAGTGAACTGGTAAGTGCCTCTCCTTTGACCACATTGGTAAGCAGCGGGTTGAGTGAGACCTGCAGAATCGTGTTGCCGATGCCGAGCAGTGCGAATGCCAGCATGCAGGTGGCGAAATTGTATTTGATGAACGGAAGCAGCATTCCGATGACGGTGATGACGTTGCTGATCTGCACCATATTCTTTCTGCCCGCTTTGTTCATAGCCATAGCGGCCGGAATTGAGAGCAGGAGGAACCAGATGAACACCATCGACGGAATGAATCCGGCCAATGTCTCGCTCAGGTTGAAATCAAGTTTCACATAGCTTGTGGAAATGCCCACGACATCGCAGAATCCCATTACAAAAAATCCGAAAAGGACGGGAAGTACTTTGCCAAAGTCTTTACTCATAGTTCAGGAGAGGTATTAAGTTATTATTTGTTCGTGCATTCTATGGAATAGGTGAATGAGTCGGCCCGGTAATATCCGATATTGTACTCGACCGGCACATTGTCCTCGTCATATACGAAGCGCTTCCTCACCAGTATCGGTTCGCCTTCGGATATGCCCAACTTCTCGGCGAGTTCAGGGGTCGCGCCTTTTGCCGATATCTGCTCTCTGGAAGTCTTCACCCTGATTCCGAATTTCTTCAGCAGAATCTCGTACAGTGGCCTGCTCATATCTTCGGACACGCTCATAGGGATGTCCGGATTGAAAAAAGATATGAAGAAAACGAACGGAAGATCGGGCTTCCCCCTAAGCCTCTCAAGGCATAGCAACTTCTTTCCGGTCTCGAAATTGAAGAACTCCGCAGCCTCTTTGGGCGGCACTTTCCAGCTGATGTGAAGCTCGAAATTCTGGATTTTCATTCCCTGTGCAGCCATCTCCTGGGAGAAACTCATCCAGTTGCTGGCGTTGCTCATCACGTCCTGGGGCGCTACGCAGGTTCCGTAGCCTTTCTTCCTTATCAGCAGGCCTTCGAAAACGAGTTTGTTTATCGCCTGTCTCAAAGTGTTCCGGGAAATCTTGAGCTGTTTGGAGAGATCGACCTCGTTCGGCAGCAGTTTGCCATTGCGGTAATCCTCCTCCTGTATCATTTTCCTCAACACCTCCTCCGCCTGCTGGTGAAGAGGTGTTGAAGAGTTGTGGTCCAATTCCATTTTCATATATACGTCTGATTTTTATATGTTCGAACAAATATACAAACATATTTACATAAATCAAACGTTTTTGAACAATATTTACTTCACCCGGATGCTGACGGACTTGCCGCCCGCCATAATGCGGTATTCGCCCGGCTCGACGAACCTCTTTCCTTCTGAAGTGATGAATGACAGATCCCTGGCAGGCTCCACTTCGAACTTGTAAGTTACTGTTTCCCCGGCTTTTATGTGCTGCTTCGAGAAATGCCTGAGTTCTTTCTCAGGACGGGTCACAACCGAGCACCAAGGGTCGCTTATGAACCAGTGTACAGTCTCAAGACCGTCCCTGCTGCCCGTGTTGGTGACATCCACCTCCACGGTGAACTTCTCGTCAGCGCCGATTTCAGTGGCAGATGTCCTGAGTTCGCTGTAGGAATATTCCGTGTAGCTGAGTCCGTGGCCGAACCAGTAGAGCGGCTCGCTTGTAATGTCTTTGTAAAGCCCCTGGTCGCCGCGCCTTGCCGACTTCCTCCGGTCATAGTAGATTGGAATCTGTCCGCCGGAATAAGGGAAAGTGATGGACAGCCTGCCGGAAGGGTTGATTCTTCCGCTGATTATGCCGGCCAATGCCGATGCTCCGTTGGTGCCCGGCTGCCAGGTTTCTATTATGGCGTCAGCCTCTTTCTCCAGACGGCAGAGCTCCAATGGGCGTCCGTTGGTCAATGTGATGATGACAGGCTTGCCGGTCCGTTTAACAGCGGCGGCGAGAGCCTCCTGTCCTGCAGGCAGGGCTATGGACGTGCGGGACGTGTTCTCTCCGCTCCAGTTCAGCATCTCCCCGAGACAGAGCACCACTGCGTCGCTCCATTCCGCAAGCGAGACGGCTTCGCTGAACCCCGTGGTATCTGTAGCCCTCACATCGCATCCTTTCGCATATCTGACTTCTGCGCGGCCTTTGAATTCCCTCTCGATGCCGTTCAGGAAAATGTCAATGTCCTCCGGCTGGCTGTGGGCTTTCCAGTTGCCCATCAGGTCCCAGCTGTTCTGTGCCAAAGGTCCTATCACAGCAATTTTCGATACGTTTTCCAGAGGAAGTGTATTGTTCTCATTCTTGAGCAGGACCATTGACTCTGCGGCAAGCTGGCCGGCCACTTCTAGGGATTCCGGAAGCAGCAGGCGTGCCGATTTGTCAACCTCAGCTGTGTATGGGTTCTCGAAAAGCCCGAGACGGAATTTCACCCGGAGCACTCTCCTGACGGCCTCGTCCACCACGGAGATGGATAGTTTGCCACTTTCCACAAGCCCTTCAAGATACTTGTCATAGCTGTGGGACATCATATCCATATCCACGCCCGCCTCAAGAGCGGTTTTGCCGGCTTCTTCAAGAGTGGCGCAATATCCCTGGTTAATAAGCTGCTGCACAGCACCCCAGTCGGAAACCACCAGCCCGTCGAAGCCCCATTTCTCACGGAGAATCTCAGTCAGGGTGTATCTGTTGGCGGAAGCCGGTGTGCCGCTGATGTCATTGAAAGCGCTCATGACAGTCTGGGCTCCTGCCCTGATGCCCCTTTCGTAAGGATAAAGGTACGTGTCCCAGAGAGCCTGTCTTGAAATCTCGGTATAAACATAGTCCCTTCCAGCCTCTGACGCTCCATAACCCACATAATGTTTCAGGCAAGAAGCCACTGTGCTGTCCGAAGTCAGGTCAGTGCCCTGGTAGCCTCTTACAGACGCCTCCGCGAATACGCCGTTTGTATACGGGTCCTCTCCATAACCCTCGGCCACACGTCCCCACCTCGGGTCCCTCGCCACGTCAATCATAGGGGAGAATGTCCAGTCGATTCCTGAACGCCTCGCCTCCATGGCGGCCATTGAACAGGCCTTTTCAACGAGTTCTGGATTCCACGAGCAGGCCTGTCCTAATGAAATCTGGTAAAGTGTCCTGAACCCGTGTATCACATCATATCCGTAAATCAGGGGGATACCAAGTCTCGTATGTTCCACCGCTTTCTTCTGCAATGCGTTGCGAAGCTGGGGGTCTTCATCGAAATATATCACGGAGCCGGTTTCGCCTGGTACATCCTTGATGGCCTCGCCGATATTGTTCACGTTCGTGTTCCTGCCGAGAGTGTACTGGTTCAGCTGCATCACTTTCTCGTGAAGAGTCATCCGTGAAAGCAGGTCCTCCACTCTCTCGCTCTCCGGAGCCGCCGGGTCGAGATAAGCCGGCCGTGCTGTGTATTCTCCTTTCATCGGAGTCACCGCCCATGGATTCCTGACCGCATTGTGCGCGGCCTCACGGCAGACCTTGGCTGTTTTCTCGTCAATTGTCGGAGGGTAGTACGGATTCTTCCTGACGTCTTTTTTGGAAATGGCCTTGAACCAGGCGCAGGCTGCTGTGTAGCGGCCGAAGGTCAGGTCAAGATGGTACCCGTCCCGGTTGAAACGGTCACCGAGGTATGAAGTGCGTCCGTTCTGGATGGCAGTTCCGCTGGGAATCAGAATCTTGATTGACGGGTTGTCCTCAAGCGCCTGGCGGACAGCTGCGTTAATCATAGAATACATTTTCATCTGGTCCCTGTCGTATTTCGGGAAGGAGCCGTGGTTTGAATCCTGCGAATATGCCCACGTCTGGTGGAACATATATACCGGCTTGCGGCCCAATGTCCTGTCGATGTATGCAATGAGATCTTTCAGGAACGGCTCGTATGTCTCGTAGAGGCCTGAAATGCCGCTGGACTGCTGTAATGAGACATAGTCCCACTTTTCATCGAGCAGACCTTTCTCAAGGGACACGCCTTTCGTCTCTGTACGTATGCCCTCCACCACTTTCCGGTAGGAATATGCGTCTTTCCCGCTGACGGAATTGTTGTAATGCTTCTCAAGCGGGCAGCCCGGTATGTAGAGGTTGCCGATGATGACATCGATGCCTTCAGCATTGAACAGTTCCCACAGATTTTGTTCAACGGCGTCGTGCGAGAAACTGTTTCCGATGGCCAGTATCTTCAGGGTCTTCCCCTGATTGCCGGCCGTGACGTTGACCGCGATGATGGCGGCAGCGACTGATGTGATGATGATTCTGAACAGATGTCTCATAATTATGCGATTTAAGTTTATCAAGTTGCAAATAATTGTTTTTCAGAGGGGTTATCGCTTAATGCGAGAAAAGGCCAACGCACTTTTTTTGTCCACGCTACCCTTTTCCTAAATCCCTTTCCACGGGAAAGGGACTTACCCTCGGCCTATAGGCCTCAAAAGCAGTTGTTTCGCTCTGCGAAACCTGAATTATGCGATTTTATTATTTCCCATTGTAATAGTCGTGGATGATGTACCAGGCCTTTTTCCGTTCCCCATTTTCGGAAAGAAGTCCTTTCCGGTTGAAGAAATCCTGATTTGCAGGGTGTTGCCTGTACGGACTCCGGAAGTCATACAATATCCACGGAGAAATCCCTGCAAGATTGTCAATATTCCTGAACATTGCAAGATTTTTCTTGAAAAGTTCAGCCTGGTAATCCTCGCTCCAGGACGATGCAGTGTCGGCGTTTCCATATCTGCCGTATTTTGCCTCGCAGCCGAATTCGCTGATTATTAGAGGCTTGTCAGGAAATACGTTCCACCGGAGATTTTCCGGTTCGTCCGGCCACGGGGCGTACCAGCCCATATACTTGTTGATTCCAATCACGTCCAGCAGGGGAGCGAAACTGTCCTTCATCTGGAACTCGCCGGCCTCCCTGATATAATAAGCCACGTCAAATGCGGAAGTGAACAGGCGGGAACTGTCGAGCTCCTTGCCGCGGGCGAGCAGCCTGGTCAGGAAAGCGTCCCTGTCTTTGCCCGGCCTGGTCTCGTTTGAAATGCTCCAGAAACAGATGGCGCAGCGGTTCCGGTCTCTTGCAATCATCTCGGTAAGATATCTGTCGGCTTTCCCGTAGGTCTCTTCGCTGGTGAAGTCGATTCCCTGCCAGAGCGGGATTTCCTCCCAGATCATCAGCCCCGTTTTCTCCGCCATTCTCACAATGTGCTCATTCTGTGGATAATGCGCAAGCCTTATCATATTGCAGCCCAATGCCGCCGCTTCTTTCGTCAGTTCCTCTGCATCTTTTCCGGACCAGGCCCGGCGGCTTTCTTTCGCGATTTCCTCGTGGAAAGATATGCATTTGAGGAATACGGGCTTTCCGTTCAGGAGCACTTTGGTACCGTCCGTGGAAATCTGCCTGAATCCTATCTCGTCTTCCACAGAATCCTCCCCGCAGGACAGCCTGACTGAATATAGGACAGGCTCTTCCGGCGACCACAGTTTCAGCCCGGGAGCCTTGAATTCAGCCGAGGCTTTTCCGTCAGCTCCGGTCAATGCGCTCTTTCTGATTCCCAGTTCAGGAATCTCGATTGTGATTTTCCGCCCCGCTTCATTTGAGGAAAGCTGCACTTCAGCCTCCACGGTCTTTGAGGAATTGCCGGAAAGCCTTATGAACCAGGTGTCTATATACGTTTCAGGAAGGGATACGAGCATTACCTCCCGGGTGATGCCGCCATAATTCCACCAGTCGAAAGACATAGCCGGGATGGCGCTTGCGAGCCTGTTGTTGTTGACCCTGACGGCGATGAAGTTGTCCCCATCACTTATTATGTCGGTAACGTCAGCCTGGAACGGAGTGAATGCACCTTCGTGGGTGGCGACTTTCTGCCCGTTCAGATAGATATCGCAGCGGCAGCTCACTCCTGCGAAGTAAAGCAGCTTTCTGCGGCATGGTTCCTTTTCTGTATTGAAATGTCTTGAGTACCAGATTGTTCCTTCGTACCACCAAAGCTCCGGGCGCTGATGGTTCCAGTCTCCCGGGACATCGAGCTTCATCGCTCCGTCCCAGGAAAATTCGATGAAATCGGTTTTGCCCTCCGGTTTTTTGTCGATATAGATGCCTTTGCCGGTTCCGGTCTCATATTGGTCAATGATGGCTGACCACTGCCCGTCAAGGGACTGTACGTCTCTGTTGTACGGTGCGGCGATCAGCGAAAGTGATGTGAGTATAGCTGTCAAAAACATTGGAATCAATATTTTACGATTCTGTATTAACGTTGCCTGATGTCGTATCGGTACATTGCGAATGAATCAGGGGAGTCAAGCCTGAAAACCACTCTGCCGTCTTCCCCGGTCATTGTCCTGAAATTTCGCCCGTCTCCGAGAATTTTCGTGAAGAGCACTTTGGAGTTTTCCGGCAGCCAGGTTCTAATGCCGGCAGTGACACGATCATTCCTCTCCCTGTAAACAATGATGAATCCTGTTTTCCCGTCAGGAGAGATGGACTGGAAACCTGTCCAGGAACGTCCTGACGGTTCTTCCCCGACAGGCAGGATGATCCCTTCGTGGAACTCCGCTGCGACTTCTTTGTATTGCCTTATCAATGTGGCTGTTCCGTATGCCTCTTCAGGCAGGTTGGAGGCTTCCATCCAGGCTAACGGTTGCCCGGCCATAGCTGTGGCGAAAATGTAGTCGAAAGAATATCCGGCCGGAGCGAACGGATCGCCTTTGTATTTGTCCGTGTTTCTCCATTTGTTGAGGAACTCCACCTGAATCCGTTCCGCAGGTACATACCGGCTCAATTGCCAGATATTTCTCAGAGTCCAGTAAGGGTAATAGTTCCTCCAGTCGGTATATCTGTTCTCCAGGAAAATGTTGCCGTACTCGTTCAGCATATTGTATCCGCCGCGGCGTCCTGCCGTGACATCCACATTGAATATCACCTCATTGCCGGTCTCTTCAAGCACTTTGTCAAAAAACTTCCTGAGATTCTCCTCGGCGCGTTTGTCCGGAATCGACAGCCCGTCAATTTTGAAAACCCTGATGCCGTAATCCCGGTAAAGCTTTATTATGGCTCCTGCGTCTTTCTCCCAGTCCTCGAAATCGTTCTGGATGCTCGGGTTGAACCACAGGCCAAGCTTTATTCCAAGCTCTTCAGCCTTGTCCACCACCGGTTTGAGTCCATCCGGGTATTTGTCCCGTGCCGGAGTCCAGTAGAGCGGGTTCTCCCAGATGTTCCTGAAGGAGCCCCTGGCGACCGCCGAGTTCGGGCTCTTGCCCTCCTGCCAGCCGTCATCTATCTGGAAATGAGTCACTCCGAGCCTTGCTGCCTTTTCGAGCTCGGCAATGCAGAACTGCTCGTTCACCTTGGAGTCCTGGCTCCTGTCTCCCCAGGTGTTCATCATTATCATCTCGTCCCTGTCCGGATGATGCTCCCTGATGTGTTTCTGGTAATTCCGCAAGGCCGTCAGTGCAGCTAATTCTCCCTGCCCGTAAACACCTGTGACACAGGAATAAAGCCTTACCATTCCATTCTTTTTCAAGTCTTCTTCCATCGCTCCGGTCCCTGTGACTGTGAATGTCCCGGACTCGCAGACGAAATCGCTTCCGCCGTAGCCGACCTGAGCTCCCGGACAAGGTGCCTCCTTGAGGATGAAAAACCCGTTTCCGTCACGGGAATCCCTGGCAAACAGCAGGTTGCCGCGATAGCCGGTTTTCCGGTAGGGTATGAAATTCCGTTCTGCCACAAGATTGTTGTTCCAGTCTGTAACATCCGAGAATTCCACTGTCCGTGTCTGCCAGTGCAGGCCGTCGAATGTGAATGTCTCAAGCCGGCTTCCGGTCCTGCCTGCCTGTTTCATATCCGCGGTTGACTCAATGTTTTTTCTGTCAGCAGCATTGATGTTCACCGCAATTTCTTCCGCAGCCGCTCCCTTGACATAATTGTCGCAGGCTATTGCCGGACATTCATCGTAAATCCTGAACACACGCCTGAGCTCTGTCCCGTCCACAGTGCAGGTGACAGTGGCCTCAAGACGTCCAGGACGGATTCCGTCAGATTGTACAGTCTCCAGTTCGAAACTGCCGTTCTCTCCCGGGCCGTTGCCTGTGCCTACTGACATTGATGCGTCCCTGGAGATGTTCCGGAACACCCTGCCCGTAGTCCTGTCGGTGATGGCGGCGTTCACAAGATTGCCTCCGTTCCATACGAAAGTTCTCTCTATCAATGAATTGCCGATACGCAGAGTGTCGCCTGACAACTCTGCGTATTTACTGTTTTCTTTCTTGACAGACAGTCCATCCAATGTGATGTCATAGCTGCGGCAAGCGCTAGCCAGGGCTGCCAATATCAGCGCCGGGGCTGCGGAAAGAAATCTAAAAAACATATACAATCAGTTAAAGTTTCGCAAGTTGCAAATTATTGTTTTTTCAGAGGGATTATCGCGCAATGCGGGCAAAGGCCAACGCACTTCTTTTGTCTACGCTACCCTTATCCTAAATCCCTTTCCCCGGGAAAGGGACTTACCCTCGGCCTGAAGGCCTCAAAAGCAGTTGTTTCGCTCTGCGAAACTTGAATAATCAGTTATAATCAGTTTACAGTGAAGGCCTTGATCACGGCCCAGCCGTCCCCTGCAATATCCGTTCCCGGAAGGGCAAGTTCAAGACCGGCAATATTGTCCCGTGATGTGTCCACGATTCCGGCAGCCCATCGGTATGTCCCAGGGGCGAGACCTTCTGTGGAGATTTTCACTTTTGATGTGTAAGGGCTGCCTTTCAGCCATTTGGAAGGGTCGGATTGTTCGTCCACGGCCAGTCTGACAGGATTGCCCTTCTCATCGAGCACAGCTGCCGCAACCTTGTATTTGTAATTCCACTGGGGGATGTTGTTCGGGCAATATCCCCATCCGGAATTGTTCCATCTGGAAATGACAGTGGCCTTGGAGCCTGACTTAACTGATGACGGGGCGGCTGCCATATCAGGATAAAGCCGGTACCCTCCTTCGGCGATGAATCTCTTCACAAGGTCGAAGCTTGTTCCGAACCAGGAGCGTGTCTCGTCATTGATCCTGAAGTCCATCATATTGACGTGGCCTTCTGCAGATGCCTCGAACTCTCCGAGCCGCACATCCTCGCTGTGCCCCTCACGGTATTTTCCGCTCGGATCCCTCCAGTATCTGTGGTGGGCTCCCGTAATCCATCCTCCCTCCATTACTATCGGCCTGCGGAAACGCCATCTTGCGGCGTATTCTTTCTCCCAGTCCTCATAATATCCGGTCATACCGAAAGCGTCGTGCCTGAGAGAATAGCCTTTTTCAATGCAGGAAGCCAGCATTCCTTCTGTGTCCGGGGAGACTTCGCCGTAGCTGTCCTGGTTAGGGTCCCCGAGCACCCTGTGGTAATGCACAAGCAGCGGGATCTTTGTGAAACACTCTGTGTACAGGGAGGTAATCCATTCGAACACAGGTATTTTGTTGGCGTTGTCCTTATATACGACAGCATGCCCCTCTCCCCATTTGCCGAGACCGTACGCATCGATGAACTCCATTTTGTCAGGATCATTGAAATACGTGGCGAGCGCATGGATGAACGCAGAGTATTTCTCCTGGAATACCGGGTCATCAGCATAAGGGGTGAACACTTCTTTTTCTCCCAGTCTGGAAGTGAAGCCTTCCGCTCCGGCCTCCCTGACGTAAAGAGGAGTGTTCTGTCCCTGGTCTCTTCCGTCCACCACAATCCTGAACGCAAGTCTCATATCCCTTGCGAGGCAGCTCTGGAGCAGTCTGTTAAGGCGGGAGTCAGGGTCGTCCCAGGCATAATGTCCTTCTTCGGGCTCCAGCGATGACCAGCTTGTCCTGATGTATGCGCAGACTGCATAGTCAGACACTCTCACTTCCGTCCCCTCAGAAGTCGGCATATTGTCATAGCCGTACTGCTCCCAGAAATTCTCATCGTAGGAACGTCCAAGATACATCACCCAGCCGCTCAGGGGATTCCTTAGCACTTTGACGGTGTCTTCCTGGAAATACACGGCCCCTTTTTCAATGGAGGCCGTGCATCCTCCTGCCAATAAGGCGATTGCAATAAAGAAAATTCTAAATAACCTCATAATATCCTCATTCAATCACTACCGGCAGGATTTTCACCCAGCCTTCGTCAGTCATTTCATTGTTTACTGCGAGCTCGATGCCCGGAGTGTCGTCTTTCGTCCTGTCCACTATCGCTACGGCCCAGGTGTAATTGCCGGCCGGAGCGTCCACAACGGTTTCGAAAGTATATGGAAAGGCTTTGCTGTCAATCCATTCTGATGGCTCGCAAGCTTCGTCAACATAGGTCCTGACGGCTTTTCCGGAAGCGTCCAAAAGGGCGAACGCCACCTTGTATTTGTAATTCCACTGAGGAATGTTGTTCGGCAGATAGCCCCATCCCATATTTCTCCATCTCGATGCAATCTGGACCTCGCTTCCGCTTTTCAGTTTTGCCGGGACGCTCACCTGGTCAGGATAGACTCTGTATCCGCCCTCCTGGATGAACTGCTCGACAAGGCCGAAAGAAGTTGTGAACCAGGAGCCTGTCTCGTCACCGGCCCGGAAGTCCATCATATTGACGTGGGCTTCTTTGGAGGCGTCGTATTCTCCCTGGCGGACGTCTTCCGGATGTCCCTGCCTGTAGCCGGCCGGGTCGTTCCAGTAGCTGTGCTGTCCGACAATCCATCCGCCTTCCATAATGATAGGCCTCTTGAATCTCCAGGTTGCTGCGCAGGCTTTTTCCCAAGAGGTGTAATAGCTGTTCATTCCGAATGCATCGGAACGGAGGCAGTATCCGTTGCTGACCGCTATCGATACCAGTTTGTTGCTTATCTCTCCGGTGGTTCCGGAAGATGTCGGATGTGCGAGCACGTGGTGGTAGTTGATGACGAGAGGCACTTTGGTGAAATGCTTCGCGTAAAGCTTTGTTATCCAGTCAAGCACCTCTTCTTTCAACTGCTCCGTGTTCTCATCTACTTTGCTCACGTCGTCCGGGTCGTAGGCCACTGTATGTCCCTCTCCCCATTTGCCGAGACCGTAGCCGTCGATGAACGCGGTCTTGTCCGGGTCGTTGAATTCCTTGGCGAAAGCCTCAACGAATTTCTCGTAATACTGCTGGAATACAGGGTCCTGGGGCATCGGGGTGGTGCGGTCAGGGTATTTGCTGTTCTCTACGGCATATTTCGCACCGGCGTCATAGACAAACTGAGGAGTGTTGGCGCCCTGGTCACGTCCGTCCACAACTACCCTGAATGCAATCGGAAGGCCTCTTTCTTCAGCTCCCTTGATCAGTTTGTAAAGCCTTGAATCCGGCTGCTCCCATACATATACTCCGTCCTGCGGGTTGAGGGAAGACCAGCTTGTCCTGATATAGCAGGCTGAGGCGTAGTCCCTGACTTTCACGTTCTTGCCAAGATCCTGGACATAGTATTCCGTGTCCCAGTATGTGTCGTCAGCGCTTCTTGAACCGTACATCACCCAGCCGCAGAGAGGGTTCTTTATGATTCTCGTCTTGCTGTATGACGGCTTCACAAGCGTGTTCTCCGGAATGTCTCCCGAGCCGCTCCCTCCTTCCTCGTCCGAGCAGGAGCAGAGGAAGGAAAGAAAGCCCAGTGAAAGAACTATTCCCAGACAGATGCTGTATTTCGTCCTTTTCATAATGAAGTCTATTTAGCCGATTTGGCCAGAATTGTCATGTTCCTCAGGTCGAATATGTAAGTATATGTGCCTGAAGGCATTGTGTAGTATGAGTTTCTGGTTTCACTGTCAGCTCCGCCGTGGAGTTCGCTGACTTTGTTGGCGGTCAGGGTGAGGTTCTGGCGTTTGCCCTCCGCGGTCAGCGGGTTGGTGAAGCAGTAGGAGTTGTTCTGGTTGTATGAAGCCCCATCCACTGTGAAGCTCTTGGCGATGCAGAACTTGACTCCGCCGCTGAAGCTTCCGGTGTAGGTGAGAATCTGAGGGTCGGCCGCACTGGCCACCACGTTCAGCTGTCTCACTCCCCAGCCTGTACCTGCACCGTAAGCCCAGAGCTCGGTAACAGGAATCGAAGTCTCAGGATTGGCCTCTGTTCCGTTCGGACGGAATGTGGCGATGAACGGCTGAAGATCTGTTTCAGGAGTGTAGATGGTCACCTGCTTGTTCTGCATATCCACGATGATTCGGTAGAACCCGGCTGCCGGAATGTTCCATACGGCTTTCTCCTCGTCCATTACAACATCCTGGGCTTCAGCAGGATGAAGCGCGGTCTGCCCGTCCGCAGGCTTGATGAAGTAATCGAGTCCTTCAAACTCTACAGGAATTGAAAGTTCTCCGATTCCGAGCTCTCCGTACCAGGCGTAGATATTGTCATTCTCCACCGTCTTCTTTATCTCGGTCTGCTCCGCGATGGCTGTGCCGCCTATTGAAATCTTGTCGGCGTCGAAAATGTCCACGTGGATAGGGGTCACGTTTACAGTGGTTGTCCTTACTTCAGGAGCCTCGAATGTTGGGCCTCCGGCGAACTCGACTGTCACCCTGAACTGCAGGATGAACTGCTTGTTTACTGGAAGATTCCATCTCTCATTGGCCCAGTTGTTTATCTGTTCTGAGGTGAAGCTGCGTGAGAATACTCCGTCCTCCTCGATGTTCTTGATGACGGTGGTCGAGCCGAAGTTGTTTCCGACCACGTCCAGTTTTGTCGTGTAGGTGACTACATAGTCGTCGCCCATGTCCCTGGCGGGACTCCAGGAGAATGTGATGATGTCGTCCTGGAGATTCTCCTCGTCAAGCACTATCTCCGCACTTGATTCCTGGAGAGTGAGAGTCTCCTCGGGGAGGGTTATGTCGTGCTCAGCCGGGTCGTATGAACAGCCGGCGGCGATTGCCAGTCCGAGCACGGAAAGAATTGAACTTCTATATTTCATAGTATTTGTCATTTTAGAAAATATTAATATCCTTCATTCTGAGGGAATTCGACATCTCTGTTGGAGTCGATGATGGTCTGAGGAATCGGCCAGAGAACGTGATGCTCCTTGATGATATCCTTCTGGACGGTGTTGTATTTCTTCACTCTGTCGATAAGCTTGCCTGTACGGACGAGGGTGAACCTTCTGCACTCTTCTCCCACCAGTTCGCGGATGCGCTCGTCGAGCAGGAAGTCGAGGTCCATTTTGTCTGCTGTGACATCGGCGACTTTTGCTCTTCTCCTGACCACGTTCACTGCGTCAGCAGCGCCCTGGGCGTCTCCCTCTCCGAGGCAGGCCTCAGCCAGAAGGAGGTAGGTCTCGGCCAGGCGGAACTTCATCCTGTCCTTGTAGCTGCCGGTGAGGGCCAGGTTCTCGCTCTTGCCGAAGAAGAATTTTGTGATGGCAGGGAAGAGCTGGCCGGTGGACCAGGTGGCGTCGGTGATGTTGCACTTCTTGCCGAAAGTGGTAGCTTCATCAGGATTGTTGTAATACCAGTTCCTCTTGATATTGTAGTTGGAGTTCCTCATATCGCCGTCATCGAAGATTCCGTCGATTGTGCCCCCGTTGCCGTCAGTGGCGTTGGTGTTCTTGGTTCCCATCCACCATTTCATAGGGCTGATCTGCGCAAGTCCGCGTCCGCCGAGAGAGTCGGCAAGGGCAAAGCCTGAGATATTGAAATACTGGGGATTCCAAGCCCTTCTTGTCCAGTCGTCGGAGTTGGTGCCGCCGCCCACGGTGTTGTACTGGAACTGCATAACCCAGATGCTCTCGGTGTTGCCGGCGGAGCGGTTCTGGTTGTTCTCGATGAACATATCGCTGAATGCGTCGCCAGGTTCGCTCTTGGCTGCTCCGTAACGCTCTTTCACAAGCGAGAAATATCCGCAGTCAATCACTTTCTTCGCGCAGGTTTTGGCATCGCTGTAGTCCTTCTTCAGGAGATACATCTCGCTGAGCAGGTGATATGCAGCCCATTTGGTGAGTTTGCCGGTCTTCACATTGTCAGGATTCTCAGGGAGATTCTCGGTGGCGAAAGTCAAGTCGTCGATAATGTGTCCGAGCACTTCGTCCTTTGGTGTTCTCGTGAAGTTCAGTACGAACGGTTTCTGGATGGTCTCAACATAAGGTACATCGCCGTAAAGATAAATCAGTGTCCTGTAGGCGTAAGCCCTGAAGAATCTTGCTTCTGCCTGATACAGGGCCTTGTCGGTAGGGTAGTCCCAGTTGGTGTTCTTCTCTGAATACTCGAGAATCTCATTTGCAGAGGCGATGAGATTGTATGCCCACTGCCAGTAGGTCTTCACGAACTGGGTGGAGGAGTTCATCGTGAGGTTTGCGAAAGGAGTGAGCGAGCCGTCTTTGGCTCCGTTCTGGTCGCAGATGTCCGTTCCGATCTGGAGAGCCTCGTAAGGGCAGGCTCCGTTGTGGATGTAGGCTCCGCTCTCACCCCAGGTGTTGTATTCGGATCTTGCTATGGAATAAAGGCCTGTGGTACCGGTCTCGAATCCCATTGAGCTGGTGTATGTGTTGTCAGGTGCGAGCGAACTCTTCAGGTCCTCCTCCAGGAAGGAACTGCAGGAACTGAACGCGGCCATCACCGCAACCGCTGCGCAATATATTTTAATCTGTTTCATATTTTCCGATAATTTTTTAATCATATTTCAGTCCGGTCCATTTTAGAAATTGATGGTGATGCCGAGCATATATGAGCGGGCTGTAGGATAGGAAGCGAACCAGGTGTTGTCGTAGTTCAGCATCTGCCTCATATTGGAGAAAGTGTGCACGTTGTTGACACTGAAGTTCACGTCCACTCCGCTCAGGTGCATCTTCTTCACAGCTTTCGCCGGGAGGGTGTAACCTATTGTGATATTCTTGATGCTCAGGTAATTGAGCTTCTTGTAGAATCCGTGGGAGAAGGTATTTACATATCCAGGGGATACGATGTCGGCATCCGGATCTTCCGGAGTCCAGTATTTCGCCCCGTGGATGTAGTTGCCGGTTCCGAATGTCCAGGAACTGATGTTAGCCACATTGTCCTGCATCCATTTTCCGAACACTCCGTTCATAAGGATGGAAGCGTAGAAGTTTCCGAACTGGAATCTGTTGGCCATTGACATTGTGAAGCTCGGCCTGGTGCTTCCGATTATCTTGCGGTCATCCTGGGTGATTACTCCGTCTCCGTTCACGTCCTCGAGTTTTGCCGAGCCCGGCTCTGCTCCTGTCTGGTGGGCTACTTCGTTGCCATCTTCATTGATGAAGGTGAACTCGTCGCCTTCCTGCCAGATGCCAATCATATTGTAGTCATAGTAAACTGAAAGCGGCTGGCCTATGAACCATTTGTTGGTGACGTCGTCGATTTTGTCGCCGCGCAGGTCAATGATCTTGTCCCTGTTGAGGAAGAATGTGAGGTCGGTGCTCCAGGAGAAATTCTCGTTGCGTATCTGGTTTCCGTTGAGGGTTATCTCGACACCCTTGTTGCGGGTCTGTCCGATATTGTCCCAGATCTTGGAATATCCGTTCATGATAGGCACGGTCCTGGCCATCAGCAGGTCCTTGGTGTTGGACACATAGGCGTCGATGCTTCCGCCGAGCCTGTTGCCGAAGAACGAGAAGTCGATTCCGACGTTGGCGGTGTAGGTGGTCTCCCATTTGAGGTCAGGGTTGCCGACACCGTCGCTTGGGAGGTATGCCGCATTGGCCGCTGAACCCGAGTCGCCCCAGATGTATTTCACGCCGTTGGTGGCATAGAGGCGGTCGAGGGTCTGGTAGCGGGAGATGGCGTTGTTGCCGTTTGCTCCGTAAGAGAGACGGAGTTTGAGCATATCTACAACTTCAGTATTGTCCTGGATGAAATTCTCCTGCGCTATGTTCCAGGCGAGTGCTGCTGACGGGAAGAAACCGTATTTGTTGTTCGCTCCGAACACTGATGCACCGTCGGCACGGCCTGTGATGGTGACGAAGTAGCGGCTGTGCCAGTTGTAGTTGGCCCTGAACATATAGGAAATCATAGTCTCTTTCCAGTAGCCGGAGGAGATGGTGATGTTCTTCTCGGCACCGTCCATCTTGTAGAATGAAGAGTCGTCGTTTACAAAGCTTTCTCCGGTCTGTGCAGTGCTCTTCTGCTCTTTTTTCTGCATTGAGAAGAGACCGGTGAGGTCAATGTGGTGGTCGCCGAATGTCCTGTCGTATTTGAGCACGTTCTCCCAGGTCATATCGGTGTTGTGCTGGTTGGTGACAGAGGCTTTCCCGTTCACTTTCTTTCCGTCTGAAGTATCTCTGCCATAATATGTTCCGTGGAAGTTGCTGCGGTAGTTGTAACCGAGCTGTGACCGGAATGTGAGGCCTTTGACAGGGAGGGTGATGTCAACGAAACCGTTCACGAGCAGGTTCCTGGTGACATTGTCGTCGTCTGCGTTGACATTCTTCATAGGGTTCGGGAGGTTGCTGTACTCCATCGGTTCCTCATAGTATGCGCCTGTCTCGTCCTTGTAGATTCCGTAAGGGCTCTGCTTGATGGCGTGCTCAAGGTTCGGGGTCACTCCGCCGGTGTCCTTGTTCACGAACTGGGTGGTGAGGCCGACTTTGAGCCAGTTGTTGAGGGTCTGGTTCAATGTGGCATACACGCTGAGTCTCTTGTAGTTGGAGTTGTAAACGACACCGTCGTTGTCCAGATAGGAGACGGAAGCCATATATGATCTGTTCTCGTCACCGCCCTGGATGCTGAGCTGGTGGTCCATGTCGAAGACTGTGCGGAAAACATAGTCCTGCCAGTCGTTGGTGATGCCGGCTGCATAGTTCTGTTTCTCGCTGACTGATATGATGTTGCCGGCGATAGGGTCGAGCTGCTCTCCGGAATATTTCTTGGTGCCGAGACGCCCGATGTCCTGTTTGAGTTTGATGAACTCGTTCGGTCCCATAACCTGGATGCGCTGCATAGGTTCCGCGATGCTGAGGGATGTCTTGTAGGTTACTCTGGCCTTGCCTTTCTCTCCGTTCTTGGTCTGGATAAGAATCACGCCGTTGGATCCTCGTGAACCGTAAATGGCTACGGATGAGGCGTCTTTGAGGACTGTCATATTGGCGATGATATTAGGGTCGAGGTCCGAGAGAGAGCCCTCGTAAGGGATGCCGTCCAGGACAATGAGAGGTGAGTTGGTGGCTGACAGGGAATTCTGTCCGCGGATGAGCAGGGACTGGTTGCTGCCCGGCTTCTCATCAGTTGTGGTGATGGAGAGGCCGGCCACCTGGCCGATGAGCCTGTCCATAAGGTTGGAGGTGGACACCATCTTGAGGGTCTTCTCGTTGACTACTGAAAGACCGCCGGTGAGGTCGCTTTTCTTCTGCGAACCGTAACCGACCACGACAACATCGTCAAGCGAGAAAACGCTTTCTGAAAGTATGACTTTGCCGAGGTCGCGTCCTGAAGCCTTCACTGTACGGTCATCGTAGCCGAGGCAGGAGAACAGAAGTGATGCGCCTTCGCTTACATTGATGGAGAAATTTCCGTCCACATCTGTGATGGCGCTGATGTCTTTGCCGTTTTCTTTGGCGAGCACTGCCACTCCGGCGAGTGGTGTGCCGGTCTGGTCAGTCACAGTGCCGGTGACACTTCTGCGCTGCTGTCCTGTGACCGGCAATGCAATCATAAGAAAAGCTATCATCCATAGAAAGCTCTTCAGTTTATTGGTCTTTTCGATTAACATATTGAGAATAAGTTTGATTATGTCCGTGTTATCTATGTGTTTCAAACCATGGCCGCCCAACGGTCTCAAGGTCTTGCTGCAAAAATGGATAAATTCGTTTTAACCGGCCTCCGTTTTCTGTTCAGAAATGGTTCGTTTTTGTACAGAAACCGGCCTCGATGCCCTGTTTTCCAGCCCGATGTACAAAAACGCACCCTCGTCCGCACATAAATTGCGCTCCGGGGGTGCTGCCATTTTCGTGTCCGGTAACGGACTCAGCCTTTCTTGTATTCTGACGGTGTCTGGCTGAACCTCCTCTTGAAACAGATGCTGAAGTACTTCTGGTTTGCGAACCCTGTCATATCCGAGATTTCGGAGATTGTGTATGACGACTCTTTCAGGAGCTGGGCCGCACGCTTGAGCCGGATGTCCATAATGAACTCCTTGATGGACATTCCTGTGATTCCCTTTATTTTCTGGTAAAGTAGAGTGCGGCCGATGGCCATGTCGGAGACGAATTCCTCCACGTCGTAGTCGTTGTTGTCGATATTCTGCTCGATATGCTTCATCGCCTTGGCCAGCAGTTCCTCATCCACGGACGAGATTGTGACTTTCGAAGGCTCGACAATGAATTTCTTGCTGTAGTACTCTTTGAACTCGTCCTGGGTGCGGATGATGTTTTCCATCTGCTTCAGCAGGAAATCCATATCGAAAGGCTTCTCTATGAATAGGGTTGCTCCGCTTTCAAGTGCCTTGAGCCTGTTCCCGGACTCGTTGTCAGCTCCGGACAGGGCGATAATCGGTATGTGACTGCTTTTCAATGAAGAACGCAGGGCACGGCAGACTCCGAATCCGTCCGTTCCTTCCATCATCAGGTCTGTTATCACAATATGCGGAGAGAATTTGCCGACTTTGGCAAGGCCCTCCGCCCCGTCAGCCGCGGTATATACGTTGTAATGCCTGGAAAGGTTCATTTCAATGTAACCGCGCAAATCAGGGTCGTCGTCTATCACAACCACGGTGTATTTCTTTCTCGGCTGCCTGCCTGTGGATTCGTCCTCCACCGATTCGGACACGATGCTGTCAATCTCTTTCTCGGCATACCTGTATGCATCCTCTGTATCAATGCTTTCATCTGTCTTTTCGCAAGGCGTGAACGGGATTGTGACATTGAACGAGACAATGCCCGCCCCGGATTCCATATCGATGCTGCCTTTCAGGGTGGAGATAAGCTCCTTGACAATCGCCAGGCCGAGACCGGTGCTGTCCTCGAACTGCGGCCTGAAGCCGGCGCTGTTGTTGAATGCCTCGAATATGGCCTCTTTCTTGCTTTCAGGAATGCCCTCCGATGTGTTGGTGAGCCTGAATGCGAGCCGGTTGCCGTCCATCTTGCTGATAACCATATTGATGACTCCTCCGTCAACGGTATATTTAACCGCATTGGAAAACAGGTTTGTGAATATCTTCTCTATCACATCGTGGTCGAATAGGGCGTAGAACGACTCGATGCCGCTGTGGAACTGCATATCAATATTCTTCGAGTCGGCATAGCTTTCGAACAGCGAGAAAATGCTGTCAATGAATGAGATGACCTCTCCGCTCTTCATGTCAAGCGTGATTTTCTGGCTTTCTATCTGCCTGAAAAGCAGCAGCTGGCTTATCATCCTCTGGATCCGGGAAGTGTTGCGCTCGATCATCGACACGTACTTCATAGCCGGCGAGTCCTGCGGCAGATGGCTTTTCAGCTGTTTCAAAGGGTTGACAATCAATGTCAGGGGCGTCTTCAAATCGTGCGAGATGTTCGTGAAGAAATTGATTCTCGCCTGGGTCAGCTCACGCATATTCTGCTCTTTCTGCTGCTCCAGAAGAATCTCGTGGCGGTATATCTTTCTGTCAGTGAAGAATCTCCAGAAGAAATATGCAAGCAGTACAATGAACAGCGCATATCCGGCAAGCGCTCCCTTGGACAGGAACGGGGAAGGTGACACTGTGAAATCAACTGAGGTCACATTCCCGCTCCAGATTCCGTCATTGTTGGCGGCTTTGAGATGGAATGTGTATTTGCCCGGGGCGAGCCCGGTGAAAGTCATGGCTGTCTGTCCCTGAGGCAGTTCTGTCCACGTGTCCGACAGCCCTTCCATCTTGTATGCGAAACGGTTGTTGGCCGCTCCGAGGTAGCTGTCGCAATAGAAGTCTATCTCAATATTGTCCTCCCTGCGTTTCAGGCGGAGCCTTTCCCCGGACCTTGTATTGTACAGGTCTTCGGCAGGCACCGGGACATTGTTCACAAGGATGGAATTGATGTGGCAGACCGGCAGGTATGGATTCTTCCTGATTTTGGAAGGGGTGAAAAGAATGAAACCGTCAGTGCCGCCGAACAGCATTTCCCCTTTGGAAGTCTTGAAGCAGGATCTGACGTAGAATGCTCCGCAGTTGCTCGGCGTGTTGAGAGAGGCTTTTACTAATGTGCTGTCCTGCCTGTCAAAATAATACAGCCCTTCGTCCGTGCTGAACCAGATGTTTCCGCTGTCATTGTCTTCCAAAATCCCGAATACGTTCCGCCCTTCGAGGCTTCGTCCGGCACCGTCGCGGAGGGCACTGTACGAGCCGTTCCTTGAAAGTCTGTTCACGCCTCCTCCTCTTGTTCCGAACCAGATGTCCCCGTCAGAGCCGATGCAGTAGGAACACAGGTTGTTGGCCGATGTCCCGGATTCGGAGTCGTTTATGCGGTATGTCCTCTGGACCTGCCTGGTGCGGGTGTCCATCACTATGACCCCGGTATGTGTCAACAGGACGAGGCTGGTTCCGTCCTTGTAAATCGCCTCTACTCTGATATTGGCCGGAGCTCCTTCAGGTATGACCGTCTCCAGAGTCCCTTTGCGGAAATCCGCATATACCAGCGACGCATCCGGATCAGAGAGCCACATACCTTCCCCGGGCTCCATTGCAAAATCGTAAACGCTCAATGGAGACTGTGCTGTCCCGCTTGAAAATGACGGAGTCGTGAAATGTTTTCCGCCTTTCGGAAGCATCTGGACTCCTGAGTTGAAGAAAGATGCCCACAGGTTTCCGTCCCGGTCATACTGAAGTTTCTTGACAAGGTTCGAACGCAGTCCGCTTCCGTTCTGGGCCGTGTAGTAGGAGAACCTCTGATTCTTTCTGTCCCAGATAGTTATGCCGCCTCCTTCCGTACCCGTAAGAATCTCACCGCCGGGGCTTTCCGTGAAGCAGCTGACAATCGGGCTGGACAGCCCGCCCGGCGCGGCCTTGAAATAGTATTCCACATCGCTGTCGAATGAGGTGGCAAGAGCGATTTTGCCTCCGTATGTGCCTATCCAGATCCCGGATGACTGGTCAGGGAAGATTGACCAGACGCTGTTGTTCGGCAATGTGAACGGGTATTGCAGGTTGCGTTTGAGCAGTTTCATTTCCCCGGATTCCGGCTCCACGAGCAGCAGGCCATATTGGGTGGCCACCCACAGGATGCCCTCCGGGCTCATATACAGCTGTTTGGCCGAGGCTTTGCCATCTGTTCCGGGGAGTTTGAACTCTCTGACAATGTTTCCGACGATGTCAAGTTCCCTGAGACTGAACAGGGTGGTCAGGACAAAAACTGAATTTCCGTATTCCACAATGTCCTGGATAACTGTCTTTGAATCACCGATTTCCGAGAATACTGAGAATTTGCCGGTTTCCGGGTCCAGTCTGAAAAGCTTGTCGGCAAATCCCGCATAAATATTCTTCCCGCAGGTGATGAGGGAAAGGCTGAACGGAGATGTGTTTACGCCGTCAGGAAACTGATATACAGTGGTTTGAGGCGCTTCTTCCTCGTTGAATGACTCAATGCGGCCGTCCCTTATTATCCAGATACGACCGTCATCTGTGCCCCGGAGAGCTCCGATGTTTCCTTTTAGAACGCAGTCGAAGTCTCCCGAACGGTGGTTGAAGCGGAACAGTCCCTGGTTTGACGCTATGTAAAGGTGATTGCCGCCATTTCCTCCCATCAGCAGCTGGCCGAAACTCCAGAAAGCCCTTCTGTCCTTGGCGGTGATGAGATTGTCCATCTTGGTGAATGACTCTCCGTCAAATGTATATACGGCCTCGGCTCCACTGAACCACATCCTGCCGGTGCTGTCCTTGGTGATGCTGTGCACACCTCCATAGTAGGATGTCTCAGGAACCGGATGAAATCTGTATTCCGGGAAACCGGCTGACAATGAGTATGATATGAGGACAGCTATGGCTGCCGGGATAAACCTGTGTCTCATAGTCGTCAAACTGTTTTATGAGTTATGCTGCAATTCCCTGATATTATTTTCCGGACTGTGCGGCGGAGATTTGAGAATGCGGTTTCCGGCCGCATCGCCGCGCTGTCGTCCATCCAGTCCGGCGTTATGCTGTGGCAGGATGCGAATCCGCTGGCCAGGAGCGTATCCCTTGCCTTCAGCCGGCCGCCCACAGCAATGCAGGGAATTCCTTTCTCAACGCACCGTCTCAGCACTCCTGCCGGTACTTTTCCCATGGCAGTCTGTGAGTCCAGACATCCTTCCCCCGTGATTACCAGGTCCGCTCCGGATATTGTATCCCTGAATCCTAATGTATCGAGCACCAGGTCGGCTCCCGGGACAAGTTCCGCCCCGAGGAAGGCGTACAATGCTCCTCCAAGTCCGCCTGCAGCTCCGGCTCCCGGCATCTTGCTGATATCGATACGTGTCTGGCGTTCAATTATTTCAGCCAGATTGACCATCCCTTTTTCCAGCACCTCGATGTCTTCATCCGATGCTCCTTTCTGGTGACCGAATACATAAGTAGCACCATCAGGACCGCAGAACGTGGCCCTGACATCGCAGGCCACTTTGAATGAACATCCGGCAAGTGACGGATTGGCTCCGGAACAGTCTATTGACCTTATCAGGTGAAGCGACCCTCCTGCACACGGGAGAACCTCCCCGCAGGCATTGAGAAAGCGGTATCCGAGAGCCGAGAGCATTCCTGTGCCGCCGTCATTCGTGGCGCTTCCTCCAATCCCCAGAATGAATCTCCTGCATCCTTTGCCGAGAGCGTCCAGAATCATTTCTCCGGTTCCGAAAGTACTTGTCATCAGTGGATTCCGTTCATTCTCCGACAAAAGTCCAAGTCCGCTTGCCGCGGCCATTTCCATTATCGCGGTATCTCCGGCGATTCCGTATCCCGCTTCCACCTGGCGCATCAGGGGACCGTGCACAGAAGCCTTGACCGGCTTTCCTCCGAGGCTCATTGTCAGGACTTCAGCAGTGCCTTCACCTCCGTCCGCAACTTCGACGCAGACGGTTTCGCAGTCGCCTGACGCCTCCCTTATGCCTTCCGCGACAGCCCTGTTGGCCTCTCGGGAGGACAGTGACCCCTTGAACGAGTCACAGGCAACCACAATCTTCCTCATCCTGTGTCCCTCCCGTTTCTCGAACAGGTTGGGCAGATACCCTTCATTATGTATTCAACCTGATGAACCTCAAATCCTTCCGGACATTTTACCGGAGGTATGAGAATATTGTCCAGACAGTATGTCTTCTGGCATTTCTCGCAATAGAAATGGCAGTGAAGTTCTTCGGCTTCGCAATTGTGGTCATTATGGCAGACGCAGTATTTCCTTGAGCCGCTGCCGTCGTCGATTTCGTGGATAATGTGCCCGCTGGTAAATGCCTCAAGTGTCCTGAAAATGCTCGATTTGTCCACGGTCTCCAGCCTCTCCTCCAGGTCGTTCAGGCTGAAAGTGTCTGAGAATGACATCATTTCATTGAGAACAAGCAACCTGACTGCTGTCGGCCGGATGCCGCGTGCGGCCAATATGTCCTCAGGGGAAGCTACATTGGCGCTCTTTCCGGATGAATGGCTATGATGGTTGTCCTGCATAGAAAAGGATTATAGAGAGTGCATATATGCTGTAGGACGCTTAAGGATGCCTTTTTTGATATCTGTCTCCGTGACAAGCAGATTCAGCATTCCCTCGTCATAGAACCGTATGTCCGCGACCTCGTCCCCGTCAATCTGGAGCAGGCTGACCCTGTCCGGATACTGCTCCCTGATTTCCTCGAAAAATGGTCTTCCGAGCAGTTTTATCCCGTCATCAAGGTCTCCGCATTCAGAGAACGATATTTCAAGTGCCGGGTCTGTCACGGGCTGCTCGTCATCGTCCACCATTATGCAGGACTGGAAGGTCTCCATATTGATACTCTTGGTGTATTTGACTGTCACAGAGCCTTTTGGCCATTCTCCGATTCCGAGATGCACCGGTGAGTCATAGCCGGCGTATTCATCCACCGCGGCGAAAAAATACAGCATCCCGTCGTGCGGGAGCAGATTCTCCCTATCAAGTCCGGCGATGTCCTCGCATCTTATCTGGCAGACAAAAGTCAGCGGGTAGTCATTCTCCCCGTCCACTTTCATCATCGGATACTCCATATCGGCCGGCATATCAGGATCGCCCCACCATTTGCTCTCGCAGAAAAGCGGTTTCTCTGTTTTAGACAGTGCAAGTCTTATAGCCATGGGATCCCTATTTGATTATTTTGTAATAATTCTCCTTGCGCGGGAGAGGCTTTGGCAATGGAATGGCGGAATAGCCGAGGGACAGCGCTCCGATGCCTATGTAATTGTCAGGAATGCCCAATTCAGCCATCAGGCTGCGGCCTTCTTCGGTGGCGAACATTTCCATTTCGCGGTTGATCCAGCAGGAAGCCAGTCCGACAGAGTGGGCTGCCAGCATCATTGTGCCGAGAATCAGCGAGCCGTCCTGTACGGAATTCTTGTTCAGGGCTACTTCCGGAGCGAAGACAAGCACTATTGTCGGGGCTCCGTAATACGGATTCTGGTCCGTTCCCATTATTTCCGCATTCATCTTCACAAGCCTGCCGATGAGTTCCGGTTTCTGGACGGCTACGATGAACGGGTCCTGCCTGTTCCTGCCTGTAGGTGCGTAAGTTCCGGCTTCCAGCACTGTGACAAGTTCTTCGTCTTTAATCTGTTCCGCCCTGTATTTGCGGATGCTGCGCCTGGTCCTGATGGCTTCGGTAACTGGATTTGTCATAATTCGGAGTGATTTTTATACAAAGATAATTCTTTCTCCGGAATAATGTTCAATTGCGAAAAACCTGATCTGCTGTCAGCACAGTTTCCCTGCCGCTGTAGGACAGGGTCTTTTCCTGCGTTCCGTCCGGGCTTATGAACTTGACAGTAATGGTTTTTTCGATGGCCATACCCGGGAATGCCCCGTGCCTGTTTCCGATTGTCAGGCGTCTTCCGCCGTCATCCCAGTTTATGTCGAACCAGGCGCACTCGCCCCGCTCGTAGCCGTATGTCAGGCCGTCGTCTTCGTACATCCGGAACTCTCCGTCAGCGCCTGTATAGACATTCAGGGTCAGAACTCTGCCGTCGTCCTGCGCAGTGAATTCAATGTCAGGCCCTTCCGGAATAATGCCGCCGGCCCGGACGAATACCGGAATATGGCTGAAAGGCGCATCGGCGGTGAATCTTCCCGCATCTGCCCTGCTTCCTGTGAAGAAGTCATACCAGATTCCTTCCGGAAGGTAAACCTCTCTGTTCCGGGCCCCGTATTCATATACCGGGCATACCATCAGGGCGCTGCCGAACATAAACTGGTCTCCTGTCTCCCTGGCTTCCGGGTCGTCGGTGAAGTCCATCACGAGCGGCCTCATTATGGTATAGTCACTGTAGTGCACCATCGCTGCAAGTGAATAAATATAAGGCATCAACGAGTATCTTAGCCTGTCCGCCGCCAATATTGCCAGGTATGCCTCGTCCTCTTCCGGGGCTACATTGTAAGGCTCCCTGAATGGCCATTGGCCGTGCGCCCTGTACAGAGGGCAGAAGATTCCCCATTCGTGCCATCTTGACTGCATTTCCCTCCATTCTTTCATATCCTCATTGACAATGCCGGTGCTTTCATAAATGCTTTGGGCCCGCATAAACCGGTTTTCCACACTGAAGCCTCCGATGTCCTGCCCCCAGAACGGGATTCCGCTGATTGAGAAATTCAGTCCGGCGCTGATCTGCGCTTTCATATCTTCCCATCTCGTGCCGATGTCGCCGCTCCACGAAGCTGTGGAATATCTCTGCAACCCGGCGAATCCGTTGCGGGTCAGCAGGAACACCCTCCTGTCCGGATACGTCTCCCTCTGCCCTTCATATATCGCCCTGGCGTTCATCAGCGCATATGCGTTGAAATATTCGGTCGAGGAGCCGAGGGCGGTCGGCCCGCAGAGGGCCTTCCTGTAGTCCATATCAGTGCAGTCGTGTATGTTCGGCTCGCTTGCGTCCATCCACCAGGCGTCTATGCCAAGATTTCCCAAGTGCTCGTCCATTTGTCTCCAGAACAGTTTTCTCGCGCCTTCGTTGTAGGCGTCATAGAATGACTGCTGATAGCCGAGCCAGTCTTCAACGCTGTCTGTCACGGCCTTGCGGTACATCCATCCGTTTTCGTCAAATTCCCTGAAATGCTCTGTGGAAGTGTAGAACTTCGGCCAGACCGAAATCATAAAACGTCCTCCTATCCGGTGAATCGAGTCCACCATGGCTTCCGGATCAGGAAAACGGGCGCTGTCGAACTCATGGCTGCCCCAGTCCCCGTCTTTCCACCACTGCCAGTCCTGTACGATGTTGTCCACAGGTATATGCCTGTCCCTCATTTCTTTAAGGGTGGATAGCACTTCCTCCTGCGACCTGTATCTCTCGCGGCTCTGCCAATATCCGAGAGCCCATTTCGGCATTATCTGCGCCTTCCCGGTCAGGGTGCGGTAACCGCTGATGACTTCGTCAATGCTATCCCCTCCGGCAATGTAGTAGTCAATCTGCTGCTGCATCTCTCCCCACCAGCTCATCTTCTGCCTGTCCTCATCGGCAGACGGGCCCAGCACACGAAGCCCGCAGTATGACACATCACCGTCAGGTTTCCAGTCTATGCGGATCGGCACCCGTTTCCCTTCTTCAAGCTCAACGGAGAACTTCCTCCCGTTCGGATTCCAGGCTGTTCTCCATATTTCAGGAGTCATCGGCTTTCCGCCAATATAAACTCTGGTATATCCGGCGTAGTAGATATAAAAATTGAAAAGCCCGCTTTCCGAAGGCTCTATTTCCCCCTCGAACACCACTTCCGCCCCGTTGAAAGGAAATTCCGGCGCATTCTGGACCTTGTCGCAGTCAGGTACTTCCAGAAACTCCTGATTGACAGCTGTTTCCCGGCGCACGAGCTGTTTTCCCGCGGCTGATGTGTATGTCCCCGAGAGTGCGCCTTCGTCGCCGTTCCTGTCGTACAATCTGAAAACGTCACCTATCTGTGCGTAGTCTCGCGGGTCGCCCCATCTGCAGAAACTGTTGCTGTCCCACAGCAGTCCGTATTTTCGTGACGACACTATGAAAGGAATGGAAATCTTGGTGTTGTACTGGTACAACTCCTCGTTTTTCCCTTTGTAATTCCATTCGTCCGCCTGATGCTGGCCGAGACCGAAGAAATCCTCGTCTTCCGGAGAATTGAAAGTCTGCCTGACTGTCCAGCCGGAGGTCCCGTCAGCCTCTATTCTGCTGAAACTCCTTGAACTCTCGGAAGTCAGGAGCGTTCCGGAAGGGCTGAAGAACGACACTGCCCCGTCCGTTTTCCGTATTTCGGCCCGGATGCCGTCTTTTTGCGCATATACTGTGACGGATGAATCCGTCTGTGAGGTATGAAGTCTCACGGGCATGGCGGAATAGTCTCTCATCAGGGAAATTCCGTCCTGGAAATCACATCCTGCGGGTACGGACGTTACTCTGAATATGTCTGCGCCATAAGCCTCAATCCTGGTTTTTCCATCCGGATAAGTCACTGTGACACAGTTCTTCCGGCATCCTGCAGCCGCAACCGCGGCGATTGTGAAGAGGGAAAGTTTCAAAAGTCGTATCATAAATAGAGTTGGTTTCTCGACAGCAAATTTATCAATAATCCGGATATGTGCGCCACCTCGGGTTTAAATGTTTAAAATATGTTAAAATAGTATCAGTTTTTAATCTAATTAAATATTGATTTATTGTTTTTGCGTAAAAACACCGGTTTTCTTGACAGGGATGGCCTATTTGATTGCCTTGAAATAGTGCCGGACAGCATTTCAAGGCAGCCGCGGAGTGTGATTCCGCCTTATAGCGGAGGTGCTGCGGTTATGTAGAAATGTTGCTATTTTTCGATAAAATAGTATTTGTTTGTCAGTCAATGCCTGCTTAATTTTGCACCGTAGAGAACTGCACAATTGATAATGCAACAACGATAAACAATCAACAATATGAAAATCAAACTATTAACCTGTCTTTTGGCGCTGCTTGCCAGCGTCGGGATGATGGCTCAGAAAGTGCCTGTCACGGGTACTGTGACCGATCAGGTCGGTCCGGTCATCGGAGCCAGTGTCGTCGAAAAAGGCACTACTAACGGTACAATGACCGATATCGACGGCCATTTCTCGCTTAATGTGTCTAAAGGCTCTGTCATCGTGATATCTTCTATTGGATATGCGACCCAGGAAATCACCGTGGGTGACAGAACCGATTTCACCGTCAAACTCGCAGAGGACAATGAGTTCCTTGACGAGGTGGTGGTTGTAGGATACGGTACAATGAAGAAGAGCGACCTTTCAGGTGCTTCCGTTTCAATGAAGGAAGAGGACCTGAAGGCTACAATTGTTTCATCTCTCGACCAGACTCTTCAGGGACGTGCAGCTGGTGTCCAGGCAGTTACGACTTCCGGTGCTCCTGGATCCTCCTCTTCAATCCGCGTGCGCGGCCAGGCTACCATCAATGCCAATGCCGAGCCTCTTTATGTGATTGACGGAGTCATTGTCCAGGGCGGCGGAAACTCGGGCTCCGATTTCGGTCTCGGAGACGCACTCGGAAATGGCAAAGTTTCCACAATCTCCCCTCTGTCCACCCTCAACCCTGCCGACATCGTCAGTATGGAGATTCTCAAGGATGCCTCCGCTACTGCAATCTACGGTGCGCAGGGAGCAAACGGAGTCGTTCTCATCACCACAAAGCGCGGAAAGTCAGGCGATGCTAAAATTTCTTACGACGGAATGTTTGCCGTCTCGCAGCAGACAAAGCGCATAGATATGATGAATCTCCGCGAGTATGCCCAGTTCTACAATGACCTGGTGTCAGTCGGCGAGATTTACAACCCGAATCCGGTATATTCCGACCCTTCTATTCTCGGAGTGGGAACAAACTGGCAGGACGCAATATTCCGTACCGCTCTCCAGCATCAGCACCAGCTTTCCGCATCAGGTGGAACTGACAAGGTACAGTACTATGTATCAGGCTCCTATATGGATCAGGAAGGTACCATCATAGGCTCCAACTTCGACCGCTTCAGCGTCCGCACCAACCTTGACGCACAGCTCAAGAGCTGGATCAAACTCGGCCTCAGCGCCACATTCGCAAATACCAACGATGACCTCAAACTCGCTGACTCCAGCGAAGGTCTCATCTATTACTCATTGTCAACAATCCCTGACATACCTATCTATGACGTTGACGGAAACTATTCTTCAACCGTACGTGAGGGATACAACAATCCAAATCCGGTGGCCCTCGCCATGGAAGATGACATTCTCCTGAAACGTCAGAAACTCACAGGTAACATCTATGCCGACATTACCCCGTTCGTCAATTTCAAGCCTCTGAAGAACCTCGTATGGCGTACTGAGGTCGGCTTCGACTTCGGATGGTCCAAAGGTGAAAGGTTCCAGCCGGCGCTGACACTCGGTTCCTGGTCCAGGAAGAGCAACCGAAGCAGCATCCAGAATAACCGCAATACCTACTGGCAGGTCAAGAACTACCTGACCTACAACAACACCTTCGGCAAACATAACATCAGTGCGATGGTCGGCCAGGAAATGTGGGAGTCAAGATGGGAGTATGTGTCCGCAGAGGGAACCAACCTTCCTTCAAACGAGGTTCACAGCCCGGCTCTCGGAACAGGCACCCCTAAAATCGGTTCCGGTTTCGGCAGCGGCTCAATGGCTTCCGTCTTCACCCGCGAGACCTACAACTTCGACAACCGCTATTACGCCACCTACACCTATCGATATGACGGCTCGTCCAATTTCGGACCTGACAACAGATGGGCAGGTTTCCATTCAGTAGCCGTATCATGGAGATTCTCCAATGAGAAATTCCTCCAGAATGCAAAAAAATGGTTCAGCAACGGTAAGCTCCGCTTCGGCTGGGGACAGACCGGTAACTCCAATATCGGCAGCTATGCCTGGGGCTCTGCCATCAGCCAGATGCCTTCCGGACTCGGTATGGGCTACCGTCCTGCAAACATACCTAACACATCCATCCGTTGGGAGAAACAGGAGCAGTACAACGTAGGTCTCGACCTCGGCTTCTTCCAGGACAGACTCAACCTCACGGTGGACGCATACTACAAGAGGTCTGATGATATGCTTATGTCAATGCAGCTTCCTTCATATATGGGAACCCAGGGCAACGGCTCATCCAGGCTCGAAGCGCCTAAGGGCAACTACGGAAGCATCCTCAACAAGGGTCTCGAAATCACTCTCGATGCCCATCCGTTCGTAGGTGAGTTCCAGTGGGACAGCAACTTCCAGATTTCATTCAACCGCAACAAACTTCTTTCACTCAGCGGAACCGAGAATGCGGCCCTCATAGGCTACGGCCAGTGGAATGACGTTGTCTGCGTATCTGAAATCGGCCAGCCTCTCTACAACTTCTACGGTTATGTTGTGGAAGGCGTCTATGAGTCATTCGAGGATATCCAGAACTCTCCAAGGGCTGAGAAATATCCTGCTGACGGAGTGTTCAACAAAGCCAACACTGTATGGGTGGGCGACCTCAAGTTCAAGGATATCAATGGAGATAACAAGATTGACGTGA
>JBJEBM010000098.1:0-39730 GCA_051870055.1 Candidatus Cryptobacteroides sp. | reverse complement strand
ATGTGTGGATGAACAACCCTACAAGACCTCAGGAGGCTTCCGGAACTTCCGGAGAGAAAGCTGCCATGAACGGCGTTATGCACTTCTCTGTGCTTGACGGATGGTGGGTAGAGGGTTACAAGCAGGGCGCAGGCTGGGCTCTTCCACAGGAAAGGTCCTATGATGACCAGAACTATCAGAACGAACTTGACTCCGCTACAATCTACACGACTATAGAGAACGAGATAGCTCCTCTCTACTATGATGTTGACAAGAAGACCGGACGTTCAGCCGGCTGGATTGAATATATCAAGAACACTGTGGCCCAGGTTGCCTGCAACTTCACAACGAACAGAATGCTCACTGACTATGTGAACCAGTATTATGTTCCTCAGGCCGCAAGAGCTGATGAGATGATCTCCGACAATTTCAGGATGGCCCGCGAGATAGCGGCCTGGAAGAAGAATGTCCGCAGGGAATGGCCGTCGATTGAGGTTATCTCATACACTCAGCCGGATTCTTCCTATACTCTTTCACCTAACAGTATGTTCAATGCTGAAGTGGTGCTCAATATCGGCAGCCTTAATCCTGAGGACATCGGAGTCGAGATGCTCTTCGCTGTCACCGACAACAAGGGCAGGCTCCATATCCAGGACAGGTGTGAGTTCAATGTGGCCGAGAACAATGACGGAGTCGTGAAGTATCAGGCATCAATCCTTCCTGAACGCACTGGTATGTATCAGGTGGCAGCGAGAATCTATCCTAAGAATCCGCTTCTGCCTCACAGACAGGATTTTGGACTTGTAAGATGGTTATAGCGACCGGATTTTTTGACGGTGTCCATCTCGGGCACCGTTTTGTTTTGAAACAGCTTGTGGAGGCTGCCAGGGAACGTGGCGACTGGAGTATGGTCGTCACGTTCTGGCCGCATCCCCGCAACGTGCTGCAGGACGACGCCAGGAATCTCCGGCTTCTGTCAACGATGGAGGAGAAAAAGAGGATACTTACTGATATAGGAGTCAATTACATACAGGTGATACCGTTCTGCAGGGATTTCAGCAGGCTGACCACTGAGGAATATCTCAGGGACTGCATAATGGAGCGTTTCGGCGGGACGGCAGTCCTCCTTGGATATGACAACAGAATCGGTTCGGACTTGAGGACTCCTGAAGAGACTGCCGGGATCGCAGAACGGCTCGGTCTGGATGTCATCCGCGCCGAGAGCTACAGCGGTCCGGACGGAGTGGTGATAAGTTCAACCAAAATCCGTTCCCTGCTGGCTGCCGGCAGGATAGAGGAGGCTTCCGCGATGCTCGGATATGACTACCAGCTTCACGGCGTGGTGGTGGCAGGCAACAGGCTCGGACGCACTCTTGGATTCCCGACCGCCAATATGCAGCTGTACGAGCCGCTCAAGATGATACCCGGCGCTGGTGTGTATCTTGTCTCGGTGGAGACTGTTGGCCGGAGGTTCTACGGAATGTGCAATATCGGGGTGCGCCCGACTGTCGGCACCGGAAACGCAATGACTGTCGAGACTAATATATTTGATTTTGATGAAGATATATATGGACTCGACATCCGCCTGACCTTCATCCGCAAGATAAGGGACGAGGTGAAATTCCCTGATCTGGACGCACTCTCCGGACAGCTGTCCATTGACAGGGAGCGTTGCCGGTCCATTATCAGCGGCCTTCCGGGTCTATAATTTGTCAGGTTCCGTATGGAATCTTGATATAAATTGTTATTTTTGCTGACGGCTGATAACATTGAACCGATATGAGCGCTCTCGATATTTTCATAGTCATCTGTATTGTGGCTGCAGGCTTTGTTGACTATACTGTCAAGAAGAAAAGGCTGGCACGTGAGGGTGCACCGAAAAGAAGATTTCCGGAGATTGTCTTTCCTGATCCGGGCCAGTTGGATGAGGAGGTTGAGGCTGAAGAGTTCGACTGGCCTCAGGAGACTGATGTGGAGGTTGCAGAGCCGGTGAGGCCGGTTGTGGAACCGCTTCCTGCCCAGATGATATCCATACCGGAGCCTGTCCCGCAGGCCGGAACAGTGCCAGAGGAGCAATTAGGGGACGGGAGCGGCCAGCCGGACGTATTCCGGATTAACCCGAAGGATATGATAGTTTACTCTGCCCTGATGGAACCGAAGTTCAAGGAAACAGGGCCGGGAAAATAAATTTTTTTTTCATCTGAATTTCACTATCTTTGTATAAACGAACAGGGTTCTGTCAGATGGCAGGACTCCTTTTTAATTATTTGTTCGCAATGTATATGTAAATTAATTAATACTTTATTATGGCAGAGAATCATTATATGACCCAGGATGGTCTGGATAAACTCAAGAAAGACCTTGCCGAGGCTCTTGCACAGCGTCCGGTGATCTCCGCTGCAATAGCAGAGGCGAGAGAGAAAGGGGATTTGTCAGAAAATGCAGAATATGATGCAGCCAGGGAAGCACAGGCGCTTCTGGAGCTGAAAATAGCCAATCTTAAAAACCTTGTCGCAAACGCGAAAGTCATAGACGAGTCGCAGATAGGCACTGACCGTGTCCAGATGATGAACAAGGTGAAAGTGGAGAATATGGCTATGAACAAGGTGATGGAGTTCACCATAGTCGGTGAGACAGAGGCTGACTTCTCGAAAGGCAAGCTTGCTTCCACCACTCCGATCGCCAAGGCGCTTCTCGGACATTCAAAAGGCGATGTAGTCGAGGCCAAAGTGCCTTCCGGAATAATGAAATTCAAGATTCTTGATATAACATTGTAGAAATATGGCCACGATATTCACAAAAATCGCCAGAGGAGAGATTCCTTCATACAAAGTCGCTGAAAATGAGGACTTTTATGCTTTTCTTGATATCGCTCCCCTTGTGAAAGGGCATACTCTTGTAATACCTAAGAATGTGGAGGATGACTATATCTTCCATCTTGATGACAAGACCTATTCAGGACTCTGCGCGTTCGCGAAGAAGGTGGCGACGGCTGTGCAGGCTGCCGTGCCTTGCAAGCGTGTGGGAGTCTGTGTGCTCGGACTTGAGGTGCCGCACACCCATATCCACCTCATTCCGCTTCAGCAGGAGAGCGATGTGGATTTCAGAAAACCTAAACTGAAGCTGACAGAAGACGAGTTCAAAAACATTGCAGATTCAATATTAGCAGAATATGAGAAATTGTAGATTCTTAGGCATTGCTGCCGCCGCTTCGTTGTTTTTCCTTGCTTCCTGCTCGCATCCGGCCAGAATCGAGGGAGTTCTTACCGGAGCGCCAGCTTCAGAGGTTGTGGTGAAACTGCTCGATGTCAACCGCTATCAGATTCTTGACACTGTTGCCACTGATGCGGCCGGACGTTATAAATACAAGGTGGATGTCGCACAGGGACAGCCTGAGTTCATATATCTGTTCTACAAGGACACCAAGGTGGCTTCCCTGCTTCTTCAGGCAGGAGACAAGGTCCAGGTGACATCGGACACTGTCGGAACTTATTCTGTCACCGGTTCTGACGAGACCCTGAAACTTATGGAAGTCGAGAAAGATGAGGCTGAGTTCTCGAACAGGCTTCTTGCTTCATCTGCGCGACTGCAGGACCTTGATCCTTCATCGGACGAGGCAGCGGCTCTCAGGAAGAAGATGAGCCAGGACTATGTCGATTATTACCGCGGAAGAGTCAAATATGTTCTTACCAATTCCCATTCGCTGACTTCCATTCCTGTTCTGTACCAGGTGGTCGGCGAGAATCTCCAGGTGTTCGGGCAGTTGACAGACGCCATTCATTTCAAGAACATCTGCGATTCCCTCAAGACTGTTTATCCAGAGTCAAAATATGTCAAGGCTCTTCAGAAGGAGGCTGCACGCAGGCAGCAGCTTCTCAGCCTAAGTTCGCGTCTCAACTCAGCTGAGGAGACGGCCTATCCGGAACTTGAGCTGACTGATGTGAACGGTGCTAAGGTAAAGCTCAGCTCCATTGACGCGAAAGTGGTTATGATTTATTTCTGGAGTTCGGCCGATGCCGCGCAGACACTTTTCAATACTGACGTGATGATGCCGGTTTACAGGGATTACCATCCGAAGGGACTGGAGATATACAGCGTCAGCATCGACACTGACAAGGCTGCGTGGGCCTCTGTCGTTAAAAACCAGAAACTTCCTTGGATAAATGTGTGTGACGGAAGGGGAACATCTTCTCCTGCTGTGGCGACTTACAATGTGCAGGCCCTGCCTGTGTCTTACTTCATTGTTGACGGAAGACTCACTGCCTCGCCGGAAGTGAAGGATGAGGCCTCTCTCAGAAAATTCCTTGCTTCAAAGCTGTAGCTGGTATGTAAGGTATATAATAATAGACGTGTTGACCGGAAAGTCAGGTATTATGCCGCTTTCCGGTCTTTTTTTCTGTGGAAAATTATATCTGCCGCAGGGGCTTACAGTTTCTAACTTCAGAATATTGCTTTTATCCCGCCTTTATTAAACGTTTAATACTTTGATATACATCATTTGTGGAGAAAATTGAATATTTTTTAAATTATTATTCACTCGATTTTTACCAAGGTTTAGTTTTAATTTGTTATTTTTAGTCCTTGAATTTTTACAATTTAAATTTCAATCGCTTATATAAAACGTTTAAATATTGAAATTTGCATAAATATACAACTATTGTTTTTCTGAATCACATTTTTGATATTTGCATAAGTCGATGAAAGAAATGCACTTGAAGTAATTATTAAAAAATAGGTTGCGTTGCAGTTATATTTTTTAATGTTGCAATATATGTTAAACTAGTTATTGTGTAACACTATGAAAAAATCTCTGTTGTTGATGGCCTTCCTCTTTTTGAGTTTAGGTTATGCGATGGCTCAACCGTCAAGATTGTCAGGAACTGTGGTTTCTGACGAGGGCGAGCCTCTTCCGGGAGCGTACGTGCTTGTCAGCGGCACGACTGTGGGTGAGATTACCGATCAGGACGGTAACTTCACATTCGCAAGTCTGCCTGCGGGTGCTGAGAAGCTTACTGTCTCCCTACTCGGTATGAGTTCCGAGGAAGTTGTGATTTCCGCTTCCCCAATGCGCATCGTTCTTCACACTGATGTTACGAAGCTTGAGGGAACAATTGTCACAGCTCTCGGTATCTCCCGTTCAGAGAAAGCGCTCGGATATTCCGCTACAAAAGTGAGTGCTGAAGAGATTGCCTCCGCTAGGAACTCGAACCCGATGAGTTCCCTTTCAGGTAAGGTGGCCGGTCTCCAGATCCAGGCTACATCTTCTGATCCTGGCGCTTCGAATTCCGTGACTATAAGAGGATTCGGTTCAATTAACGGAAGCAACCAGCCTCTCTATGTAATAGACGGTGTGCCGCTCCAGAACACGACTTTCTCCACCCAGGGACATAACATTTCCGGTGGTGGTATCTCCAACGTCGCATCTGACGACATCGAGTCGATGACTGTCCTCAAGGGAGCAGCCGCAACTGCCCTTTACGGAAGCCGCGCCTCAAACGGCGTGATTGTGATTACCACAAAGTCTGGTTCAAAAAGTGATGCAAGGAATTTCTCCGTCACATACAACGGCGGCATGCAGATGCGTCAGGTGATGAATCTTCCTGATATGCAGAATGACTTCGGCCAGGGCTGGAACGGCGCACAGACTTTCATCGAGAACGGTTCCTGGGGACCTGCTTTCGACGGCTCGCTCCAGGTTTACGGACCTATATGGAATCACTCCCAGCTCTATCATACTTACAGTGCTGTGAAGGACAATGTGAAGGAATTCTTCGACATAGGCATTTCCCACAACCACGACATCGCCCTCAGCGGTGTGTCCGCGGACAGGAAAATGTCATACTATGTTTCTTATTCATATACTTCAGACAATGGTATCATACCTACAGATGCCGACTCATACAAGCGCAACACAATTGCTGTAAGGCAGTCTTATGATGCCGCCAAGTGGCTGAAAGTAAGTTCTTCATTCAACTTCGCGACATCCAAGACCGATGTTGTGGGCTCTTTCCAGGGAACATCCGTGATTGACGGTATCCTTGAGATGCCGAGGGATATCTCCATAGTTGACCTGAAAGACCTCTCCAGTGCGTTCAATACTCCGGAGGCGTATTTCACCCCTTATGGAACAACCAACCCTTACTGGGCTATCGAGAACAACTACAACCACACGGATTCGAAACAGATTTTCGGAAAAGTGCAGGCAGACATCAAGCCTTACAAGGATGTGACAGTTACATACAGGATGGGTTTCGACTACACAGATTATGACAGAAAGGTCGGCTATCCCCAGATTGCCCTTGATGACGCCCTTATTGACGAAGATTACGGTTATGCCCCGTCCAATATGAACGGAGCCGGCTGGGTGTTCTCACGCTATTACCGTTCTCACGACATCAACCACGATGTGATGGCTTCTTACAAGCATTCATTTATAGACAAACTTGACCTTGACGTGCTTGTCGGACTCAATGTCTGGGAGAGAGGTTATACCTATATGGACGGCCAGACCGATGACCTCACATTCCATACCGGATTCTGGGATCTGAGCAACGGAGCAACCAAGTCAACCCTGTCCGAGGGCCAGCTCAAACGCCGTCTCGTTGGTCTCTTTGGTGACATCAACGTAGGATGGAATAATATGCTCTTCCTCAATCTCACAGCCAGAAATGACTGGTCTTCAACACTTCCTGTCGGTAACAACCATTATTTCTATCCGGGCGCTACCCTCAGCTGGGTGTTCACCGAGCTCTGCAAGAACAAGGTGCTCACTTTCGGCAAGGCGAGACTTGCCTACGGTAAGACCGGTAATGACGCAGGTGCTTATATGACCAGTGCAAGCTATACCCAGGGCGGAGCCAATGGCTACTATGTGAGTGGCATCATCGGTTTCCCTATGAACGGAACCAATGCTTTCCAGGCATCTTCCACTATCGGCAGTTCCAATTTGAAGCCGGAAATGACCACCGAGCTTGAGGCCGGTCTCAATCTCCAGTTCTTCGACGGACGTTTCGGAATTGACGCGGCTTACTATACCCGTACCACCAAGGATCAGATTTTCACACTTCCTGTTGACCCTGCCTCCGGCTATTCTTATATGGTGACAAACTTCGGTGAAGTGCGCAACCGCGGAGTCGAGCTCCTTTTGAACACCACTCCGGTGCATACAAGGAACTTCCGCTGGGATCTGGATGTGAACTTCGCTCTCAACCGCAACAAAGTAATCTCGATGCCTGAGAGCCTTGAAGGCGGCAAAGTCACAATTTACAGTTTCTCAGCAGGTAATGACGCCGTGTATATGTATGCGGAAAAAGGCAAGCCTCTCGGTGTTTATTATACATACCTTCCAAAATATGTTACCGACAAGAACAGCGAGTACTACGGCAGCCAGATTGTGGATTCAGCCGGACAGCCTGTCCGTACTGCCAATGTGGAATACACAGGCAAGGATATGAACCACAAGTGGACCGGCGGTGTCACCACCTCCTTCTCTGCTTACGGAGTCACCCTCAGCGCCACACTCGATGTCAGATATGGCGGAACAATGTTCTCCAGGACAAAGAACCTGATGCAGTTCGTCGGAAACAGTGTCGTGACTACCTACAACAAGAGGAGACCTTTCGTGATTCCTAACTCAGTTGTGGAGACCGAGGGCGGCTATGCCCCTAACACCACTCCTATTATGATGACTGACGGAAGTTACCAGACTTATTTTGACAATTATGGATGGGGCTCCTGCGGCGAGGCTTACCTTGTTGACAGGACATTCGCGAAACTCCGCAATATCAGTCTCTCCTGGAGTCTTCCGAAGAAATGGCTGAAGCCTCTCAGACTCACTGACCTGGCAATCACCGCATTCGTGAACAATGCGTTCATCTGGACAGCGTCTGACAACTACTATGTGGACCCTGAATCCACCACCACCGGAACTGACCTTTCCGGAACGTTCGGTGAACTCTACACAAACCCTTCTTGCCGTATCTATGGTTTCAATGTCAACATTAAATTCTAAACTTTGCATTATGAGAAAGATATTATCATTGATATTTATAGCGGCTGTCTGCTCACTTAGTTCCTGCAAGGATTATCTTGACATCAACCAGAACCCTAACTCGCCATCTCTTGAGAATATGACCTCGGCGATGGTGTTCCCGGCAGCTGAAATGAACCTGGCCGCGAGCTACGGGGATTATCTCCGTATTGTCGGAGGATATTTCTCACAGCAGTATTCTCAGCTTACCGGTACCAGCAACTATCTGGACTACAGTAACTTTATGATGTCCGCCACACGTTCGAGCGGTACTTATACACAGCTTTACACCCGCGTGATAGGCAATCTTGAATTTGTCAGGAAGGACGCTTCCTCAAAAGAGGAGTGGGGAACTTATCTGGCTGCTACAGTCCTCAAGGCCTTCACCTATCAGGTGCTTGTTGACTGCTACGAGCAGACTCCGTACAGCGAGGCTTCCGACGCCTCCAACCCTTCCCCGAAATACGACGAGGGCGAGGATGTTTACAAAGGAGTGCTCGCGGAGCTTGACGAGGCGCTTTCAAAGGTCAGCGGAGCAGAGGCCGTCTGCACCAATTTCCTCTTCCCTTCAGACAAAGCGTCTGCCTGGGTGAAATTCGCAAATGCTGTCAAACTCAAGATAATGATGCGTATGGGCGCTTCCGGCTCCGATATTGACGCACTCGTTGCAGAGGGCAACTTCCCTGAGGCTGACGTGGCCTGGACAGGATGCTGGGCTGATGAGTCGGCGAAAGCGAATCCTTATTATTCAGAGGAGTTCGGCTCATATTTCTCACCGCAGAAGAATGTCTGCCTGAATCTCGCGCTTCAGGGCACAATGGCCGATTATGATGACCCACGCCTTCCGAAATTCTTCGATGCAAACAGTTCTGGAGCGTTTACTGGAGCCATTTCTGGAACGAACTTCTCCCAGAGTGCGTCGGAGCACGGAATGAACACCTGGTGTCGTCCTGCAATCAGATACAATTCACCAGTCTATCTTGTCACTGTGGCAGAAGTAGAATTCTTCCTTTCCGAGTACTATGCGAAAAAATCCTCGATGTCTGATGCGAAGGCTCATTACGAGGCAGCTGTGGACGCATCATTCGCATCCGCAGGAGCAGCCGGCCCGGAGACGGTTTATGGCGCAGGCGCAAAATACGCATGGAGCAATGCTGATTACAAGAAGAATCTCGGCATCCAGAAATGGGTCGCTCTTTCAGGTGTGAACAATTTCGAGGCCTGGTGCGAACTCCGCCGTCTCGGTTACCCTGAATACGGCACACAGAAAGGCAGCACCTTCTACAATATGCAGACCGGAACTTATGATCCGTCAGGCTACATTCCGGGCACTATATATGAGCCGATTACTGTCAATACAGGTCTGAACAGCCGTCAGGTGCTCCAGCGTTTCCCTTATGCCGAGAGTTCTACCGGACGCAACAGCAACACTCCTGAATACAAGGGCGACAATGCGCCTATGTTCTGGGCAAAGTAATGAATTTTAATTGACTATCAATATGAAAAACAAGATATTATCGTTTTTGATGCCAGCTCTCGCCGCTGCCTCGCTCATTTCCTGCGAGGACAAGACGGCCGGACTTACAGGAGTGACTTATTATCCTGTCTTCACAGTCCTCGGAGAGCCTGAGACTGTTGTGTATGTAGGTGAGACTTATGTTGACGCCGGATGCGAGGCCACACTGAACGGTGAGGATATCACGGCAGATATCAAAGTCAGCCAGAACGTTGATACTTCAACCCCGGGCGTTTATTCCGTGGTCTACTCAGCAACTAATGAACTCGGTTTCACCTCCTCATCTTCCAGAACGGTGTATGTTGCCAGGGAGAAATCATTCGACAATCTCTATTTCGGAACCATTGATATGATGGGAAAACATTTTTCTGGAGCTCCGATTTTCGTGACTGATCTTGGTGATGGCGGATATATGATTGACGATGGCCTGGCAGGATATTATTTCTACGGAAGATATCCGGGATATGAACCGACCTATGATTTTCACGCTGAGGTTTATGTGACACTCGACGGGAACTCCATAGTCCAGTATGGAGATACGGGAGCCTGGTATTTCGGAGACCCGGTTGAGATAGAATCCGGTGAATATGACCCTGCAACTGGTATTATAAGCTATTCAGGCAAATTCGTCGGCTATGATTTCTCAGTAGTATTGAACCCTGTAACAAAATGACTATGAAACGTTTATTGATTGCTATAATGATGCTCGGGGCTGCACTTGCGACCTCCTGCAAAAAAGACGAGATAGAGAACACTGCTACTGTTGATATGGCAGGTGAGTGGGCTGTCACTGTCGATATCGTTGATGAGACCGGTGAGGCCATCTATGGAGAGGATCCTTATGGTTACGGCACGATTGTCATCGCCACTTTCAACACGGCGGATAATAAGTCTGACAAGATGTTCGTTTCAGACTGCGGTAATTTTTGGGAGTTCCAGGCGCCGGTGAATGCTGATCCTAAAGCAATGACCTTTGCTTCTGATGGAGCTGTGGACAATGTTATGTACGATTGTAAAGTGACAGTGACCGGAGGAAAAATCACTCCTGGCGGAGCTGTGACACCGAGCGGTATGCCGGCTGATGCCATTGAGTTCTGCGCAGTGTTTGATGACGATGATTATGGTTTCATATACCATTTCCACGGTTACAGATACACTGGATTGGCGGCAGATGAATAGAAGCGAAGCATATCTTTTGCTTTAACATATTATTTGGAGCAGGTGTCCGGAGATGATGTGATATCGTCCCGGACATCCTCTTTTTGGTATAGGTCCGGATTCTGTATTATAGGATTATGATTGGCTTGTTGCTCAGCGGACGAGGCGCACAGTGCTGTTGCACAGTTCACATACGGCCTCCCGGTGTGTGATGATAATGACGGTGCGGTTGGCTGCAATTTTTCCAAGACGTTGGAGCATAAGGAGTTCTGTCTCGCTGTCCAATGAGGAGGTCGGCTCGTCAAGAAGCATCACTCCGCCAGGCCTCAGCAGTCCTCTCGCTATTGCTATTCTCTGGGCCTGGCCCTCGCTGAGTCCGGCCCCCTGTTCTCCGCATACCGTGTCAAGACCCTGGGGCAGACTGAAAACGAAATCGGCCGCTGCTGTATGGAGAGCCTCCTGAAGTTCTTCTTCCCGGGCATCCGGGTTCCCGAGCAGGAGATTGTCTCTGACCGTGCCTGATATCAGAGTGTTGCCCTGAGGAATATATACGATATTGCATCTTGTCATAGGTGAAGCCTGGGCGGAAGAACACCTGTCATAAATAGTTATTTTGCCGCTTTCCGGCAGCAGAAGCGCAAGAATGAGACGGGTCATCGTGCTCTTTCCGACACCGGTCTCTCCTACGACTGCGGTCATGCTGCCGGGTATGAAATCGTAGCTGAATCCGTCAAGGACCGGAGCGTCTCCGTCCGGATATGAGAATGTTACATTTTCAAACCTGACCCCGGGAGTCTCCTCGAATCTCACTGGCGCTCCCTGCTCCTCAAGAGGAATATCTGTCAGTTCGCAGAGCCGTTCAATGCTTGTGAGCACTCTTACGAAACCGGGCACCTGGCGGCTGAGGTCCACTATCGGCCTCTGGATCTGGGATACCAGTTGAAGGAAAGCCGCCATAACGCCGAAAGAGATGCTTCCGTTTCTCAGCCCGTAGATTCCCCAGAGCATCACGGCCAGATATCCTGCGGCGAATCCCGCCTGGACCATAAATCTGGAGAACAGGGAGTAATCAGTCCTGTCCATCACCTTGTTCTGGAGGTCTGTCTGGAGATTCATAAGCTCGTCGGCTGTCCTTGATGTGTATTCGAGGGCGGAAATCAGGGTCCTGTGCTGGAGATTCTCCTGGAGGTGGCTTTGGACCTTGCTGTCTGAGACTCTTATTTCCCGTGTGAGATTTCGCATTCTCCTGACGAATCCCTTGCTGAGCAAAATTGCGACAGGCATCAGTGCCGCCACTATCAGGGCGAGTCTGATGTCCAGGTTTGCAAGCAGATAGAAAGCGCCCGCAAGCTGGATGCAGGTCACTATGGCCGAAGGAACGGATATGCAGACAAGTCCGGTGACGGCAGCCACGTCTTCTTCGAGCCGGTTCATGACGTCTCCGGTGTGGAACGAGTCCCGGCCTGTCCACCGGCTTTCCATAAGGTGGGTGAAGAGCCTGTATCTCAATTCGCTGCGGAGTCTTATTTCGGTGCGGGTCTCTATCCTGGCCCTGACGGCTCCGAGAATCAGCTGGACCAGCATACAGCCTGCCATAATGGGCACGAGCACTCTGAATCTGCCCGTGGCATTTCCGGTGGCTATGTCAATGATGTATTTGCTCAGCCAGATGAAACTGAGCATCGAGGCGGCCCTGACGCAGCCGCAGAGGGTGTCGAGGAGTATGTATCCTCTCCAGCCCCGGGAAATCCTCCATAACCAGCTGATGCAATCTGCCGCTTTCATAACTCTCAGTGTGTTAATGACTTCTTTGAGACTGGCCACATTTTTTCCAGATCAAGAGCAAAGGTCTCCTGACAGGTCTGAGCAGTATCCAGAGTCCGGCTTTCATCCGTGCACTCCTGCTCCTGCAGTCTGTCCATTTTCCTCCACGGCAGACCTTCATAGCTGTTCCCGCTATGTCTTCAGCTTCGCAATACTCTGTCGAATATAGATTCCCGTCTCCCATAAGGATGAACCGGCCGTCCCGCTCCGCTTTTATGATTCTGTGCAGGATAATTCCTTTCGTTGTCCTGGCCAGCACTATGTCTCCTCTTTTCAGTTTCCCGGCTTCTGCCACTGCCAGCTCAACCCGGTCGCCGTCCTGGATGAAAGGGAGCATGCTTTTTCCTCTCGCCGGGATTGTTACTGTCCGCTCTTCGCGGAGCAGTTCCTCCACGGAGAGAAAATACTCGTCGCAGGATATCTCCAATATGCTCTGCCTGTTCCGCAACCCCTTGTCAGTCATTGTGGTCAATACATTAATATAATCTTATCCGAATAATTCGGAATGCGTTCCTATCCTTACGAGTCTTATTACCTGATTCTCTTCATCAATCCATATCAGCAGAAAGTCGCTTTGGATATGGCATTCCATAGTGTCAGCATAATTGCCTTTTAATGGGTGAGGCTTGTAATTATCCGGCACGGTGCCCGTCACCTCTCAAGATTCTGAATAACGTTATTCAGCGCAATCAACTTCTTTTTGTCATTCAGATATTTCTTTAAGTCTTTTTTGAATTGTCTGCTTTGCTCTATTCTATACATATTTATAACGATGATATCAACTTCTCCAAATCCCTCCTGTCAAAAGCATCCATATTCTTTCCGCTTCGTGCTTCCGCTATCGCCTCAATTGTTTCATCGTTAGGCTCGTGATAGACCACATCAAGAAGAAGCGTCTCAACGTAATTGTTAAGACTTCTGTTGCTCTTTTTCGCAAGGAAACGCAATCTTTCAAGTAATTGAGTATTAAGTCTGAAAGATGTCAACGTTTTCTCTTTATTTGCCAATGCTGTATTCATAATTATATTATTTGTATTACAAATATATGCAAATGAATCTTGTTTTGCAAATTAATTTAATTTACAAACTTGCAAAATCGCTTGGGCTATTTTATTCCGTATTTGCGGAGAATCTTCAGGAGAGGCTTCTCGATGGCTTTGGCCCAGCGCTGATAGCCCAGGTCAGAAGGGTGGACACCATCTACGGAAGTTTCGTGGTCGTTTCCGGTAAGCTCCTTGATATTAATGAAATAAACATTTTTGTCCGCCTTCGTTATCTCGGCCATCTCTTCCCTTGCCGCTTCCATTTTGGCCCTTTCATAAGCCTCGTTCTTCAACGAGAAATTCCGGTTCTCGCGGTAAACTGACGAGATGAAAATCAGGGGAGTGCCAGGGTGCGTCTCCCTTATTTTCATTACGAAATCCTTCGTGCGTTTGTGGATAAGGTCGGCATTTGGGTTGGAGAAGCAGTCGAACACCATCGCATCCGCTTCGCAGTCCTGCAGCACCCGCGTGAACTGGTCCTGCATCTTGCACGACCCGCCGCAACCCAGACTCAGGAGCTGGATTCCGGTGTTCCTTACAAACTGCATCGGATATGACATTCCCGCGCGGCTTATGCACGCTCCCTGGGTGTAGCTTGAACCGTACAAGGCGATCCGGTGCCTGAACGGAGATGGCATTGCGTTGATTTCCGCGCTGTTGTCGATGCCGATATCCAGTTTGAGAATCTCGCTGTACATAGGCAGGTAAAGCATGCACTCTTTCTCCCTGCCGTCCATATCGCTGACAAGATTGATCGGGACGCCGTCGTTCAATGTGCTGCGTACACCTGATGCCGCGAACATCCACCTGCCGTCTTTCTTAATATACAGGTCGAATCCGAGCTGCGCGAGGTCGGAAGTCACTGTGCTCCTGCGTGCCTCCCCGTATTCCGCCAGGACCTTGATGGAAGTTGAGTTGGTCCTGAACAGCACTGCCAGGCCGGAGCCGCACCTTACCTGGAAATTCTCGGTCCGGTTAAATCCTTTGTAATAAACTGTGTCCACTCTGTGATAGACATTTTCCGTCGGCATTATTTTGCCGATGATTGTAAGTCCTTTGGCGTCAACGTATTTTATCGCATCCGTATTCTGGGCGGAAATGCTGCCGCTGAAAATCCCGGCAGCAATCAATGTGATAACAAGTGCTTTAGTTTTCATATCAAATTATGTTAATCATCAAAACATCCGATGTAAGGGGCAAGTTTCCGGGACAGCTTTCTTCCGGCGGCCTTGTGCCTTTCACCGGAAATATTGTGCTCCTCCAAGAAATCCCGGCCCATCCTGTAAAGCTCGGTGTCGGTCAGGTTGCCTTGATTGTCATACCATTCCACATATCTGAACCTCGGGCTCCTGATGGTATAACCCCAATGTGTCCTTCTCGCAGCGTTGTGCAGGGCAGGGTAAGGACGGGGAAACTGGCTGACGGCGTATCTGCATTTGCGTTTTCCACCGGATGTTATGACTTTTCCGTCCAGCCCGGCCGGGGTTCCAATTCCGCATATCTCCGTGAGAGTAGGAAAAATATCTACAAATTCCACAGGCCCGGAATATCTGGCATTGTGCCGTCCGTCAGGGTCGCGGATAATCAGCGGCGCACGGCAAGCTGCTTCGTAATTTGTTGATTTGCACCATAATCCGCACTCTCCGGTATGGTATCCTTGGTCTCCGAGGAGCACTATCACGGTGTTGTCGTACAATCCGAGCCGCTTCAATTCGTCAATAAGAGCTCCGGCATTCTCATCCGCGAAGCTCACGCAGGCATAGTATGCTTTCTTCAGGTTGATGTTCTTCTCTGTATCAATATCCTGCTTTCCTATATCTGTGTAGCCCCGCAGTTCCTCACTGTTGTGATAGGCCAGGGCCGGAGCGCCTGCGATCCTTGCCGTGTCCTGTGCCTGGAAATGAACGGAATCGTATAGCCTGAGGAATTTTTCAGGCGCGCAGAACGGAAGGTGCGGCTTCAGGAAACCTACGGCGAGAAAGAACGGCTCTTCTTTCCCTGCCAGCATCCGCATCTGCGTTATAGCCTCGTTTCTCGTGCGGATGTCCAGATAGTCGTCTTCTTCCTCTACGAACTCGTAACTCACTGATTTCTTGCCTGTACGGTGTTCCGGAACCATATATTCGTCATTCTTCCCATATTCCCAGCACAAAGGCTCTGCGCTCCATGACAGCGAATCCAGGGTGTTTTTCTTTCCGTGGCAGGTTTTCCCAACACTCACGGTCGTGTAGCCGCTTTGCCTGAACGCCTGCGGCAATGTGACGAGGTCCGGAATTCTCGCCCTCATCCAGGTCTCAAGTTCAGTGACTCCGTTATTGTCCGGCCTCATTCCGGTCATAATTGATGCCCTCGACGGCCCGCTCAGCGCCTGCTGGCAATACGCTTTCTCGTACAGGATTCCGTCGCGCGCAAGGTCGTCAATTGCGGGCGTGATGGCGTAACTGTCTGAATAGCACCCTAATGATGTCTTCAAATCGTCCACCATTATGAACAGTACGTTCTTTCTCGGGCCGTCAGCCCCGGAATTCTGGGCCAAAAGAACCGCTACGACTGACAATGCGGTTTTCAGAACTTTTTCCATAATGTGTGATTCAAATAAATTCCGGGATAATGTCGTGGCCTCTTGCCCGGACGCGGGCGACATTGTCCTCCGGGATAGAGGAGTACGGCCACCTCATCTTCCCTCCTATGTCGGCCCAGCCGCCTACAAGTGCCATAAACCGGTCGCAGGCGTGGTTGGGATATCCGGCTGCGATGAACGGGTCGATGCATTCCTTCATGAATAGCTGGATCCTGCCTTCCAGTTCAAGGGCGGATTCCATATCATAACTCATTGTGTCAGACCATTTCTGTGCTGCTGCTGGATTGATGCAGGCAACATTGGAATAAGCTCCCTTCGCCCCGTTTTTAATGCCGGTGGCAAGATGATGTCCGGGAACGAATACGGAGATGCCTTCGCTGTTCGCCCGCATTTCCGCATACCATTCTGCGGAGCAGTTCCGGTCAAATACTTTCACCCCGATCAGTTCCGGCACTTGCGCTTTCAGCATCTGCCACCCTTTCGGCTCAAGAACCCGTTTGGCGTGCGGCGGATTGTACAGCACCAGCGGAATCCCTCCGGCCTCCTCCGCCATTGTTTTCATAAAAGTCACTGCTGCCTCATCGTTCACCGGAAACCAGTCCGGCAGGATTACCTGCACCGCTCCTGGTTTCAGGTCCCTGATGGCCCACAGCCTTGCAAGCGATTCCTGCGCGCACGGGTGAGATACTCCTATCTGGAATGGAGTGCCCGCCTGCCCGCATCTGGAAGCGAGTATCTCGCTCGCCCTGATGAACTCCTCCATCGATTGGGAGTAGAATTCACAGGCTGTGCCGTTTGAATAAATGCCGTCCGCTCCGGACCCGATGAGAACGTCAATCTCGTCAGCCAGTCTGGAGAAGTCAATCGCGCCGTCCTTGTCTGTAGTGAGCAGGAGTGTCGCCCAGTTGCCCCGTAAAGATTGTGATGTAAGGCTTTCCATAGTGTTATATTATGATGCTGCAAATATAACAAATGTTGACATTAAATCATATTTAAATTGAAAATAAATCATATAAAATAGCCGATATTGTCGGGCAAAATTGTCAAAATTCCCGAAAAATGCAAAAATAAATATTGCATATTACTATAATAATTCATACCTTTGGTGCGGATTGACTGAATATGTCAGACAAATCCGCCGGCCACGAAGACAATAACAACTATATAATCAATTATGAAACGGATAAAAGGTATGATTGTCGCTCCCTTCACGGGATTTGACGAGAATGGAAACCTGGATCTTGGAAAAGTCGAGCTTCAGCAGAGATTTTACAAGGACAACGGCGTCACCGGCTGCTTTGTCAGCGGTACCACCGGAGAGGGTTCTGCCCTGACTTTCGACGAGAAGGTCGCCCTTTACAAAGAATGGGCAAAGTATTCGGACGAGAATTTCGCCCTCATCGGCTTCCTTGGAGGCACATCGGTGAGAGAATGCATCCAGCTTGCCAGGGAGGCACGGGCTGCCGGTCTGGACGCTGTCGCAATGACGGCTCCTTATTACCAGAAGGCTGCCAACTGCCACGACCTGGCTTTGACTCTTGCGGAAGTCGCTGCGGCGGTTCCGGAACTGCCGTTCTTCTACTACCACATTCCTTGTCTGACGAATGTGAACTTCGCGATGTATGACCTGCTGAAGGAGATGGATGAGCTCATCCCGAATCTCGGGGGAATCAAATACACCTTCGAGAATATGATGGACTACCAGCTCTGCCTGTATTACAAAGACCACAAGTACAATATTATGTGGGGACGCGACGAGATGCTTCTCGAGGCCCTGGCCATAGGAGCGGACACGTTCATCGGCAGTACATACGGATACAACGCGCCTATATACAATGAGATAATCGAGGCGTTCCGCAGCGGCGATATGAAAAAGGCGGCCGACCTCCAGTACAAGGCAGACATTCTCATCACCTTCCTTGGAAAATACGGCAACGGTGCAGGAAAGGCCTTTATGAAAGCGGCCGGACTCGACCTCGGCCCTGCGAGAAAGCCGTTCCACACGTTGACTGATGAGGAATACGGAAGATTCCTCGCGGACATCAAGTCGGCGGACTTCGATACATACAAATGTCGTTTCAAATAACACTGAACTATGAGAAAAGATATTATCCGCACTCTGTGCGCAATGTCCCTGGCGGCTGGTCTTGCATTCACTGCGCAGGCCCAGGACGGGGAGGTGGTCCTTTTCAAGAAAGGCGACTACAATTATCACACATTCAGGATTCCTGCATTGACCCAGACTAAATCCGGTGCAATATTGGCGTTTGCCGAAGCCAGGAAGAACAGCGGCAGCGATACCGGCGACATCGATATGGTGCTCAAGCGTTCCACCGACGGAGGAAAGACCTGGAGCGAGATGATAACGGTATGGGATGACGCCGGGAATGTCTGCGGCAATCCGAGCCCTGTGGTGGACGAGAGGACCGGCAGAATCATCCTCGCGATGACCTGGAACAACGGAAAAGACCCGGAGAAGAACATACACGCCAGGACGTCCATCGACACCCGCAGGGTGTACGTGACATATTCGGACGACGAAGGCCTCACCTGGAGCAAGCCGAGGGAGATTACTTCGGAGACGAAAAGTGCTGACTGGCAGTGGTATGCGACAGGACCTTGCCACGCTCTCCAGATCAAGAAAGGCCAGCATAAAGGCAGAATCGTAGTGCCTTGCGACCACAGCAGTTATGGTGAGGGCTTTTCCCATATCATATACTCTGACGACGCCGGGGAGACCTGGAGCATCGGAGGCATTGTGAAATACGGAAACGAGTCCACAATCACCGAACTGCGGGACGGCAGGCTGATGCTCAATATGAGGTGCAGCAACAAATCCCTCCGCACGGAGAACACCCCTTTCCGTCTGGTAGCAATAAGTGAAGACGGAGGCGAGACATTCGGGGATTTCTATATGGATCCGGGCTTGCCGGAGCCGGTATGCGAGGGAAGCATAATCAATTACGCTCCAAAGGGCAAACTGTCCAAGACCATATTGTTCTCCAATCCGAAGAATGCTTCGAAAAGGGCTGACATGTCCGTCAGCGTCAGCTATGACTCCGGAGCCACCTGGGCCAAGTCAGTCAAGGTATCTGACCAGGCCACGGCTTATTCCGATATGGCTGTGCTTCCGAATGGTGATGTAGCCGTATTCTATGAGAGGGGCAAGGACCGTCCTTACGATGCGATGGTATTCACCATTATTCCGAAATCGGAGTTCAAAAAGTGATCACTATTATTTAAATAAACTAATATCCAAAGTATTATGAGAATAAGGACTAAAATTGTGACTGCCGCCCTGCTGGCTGTGTTCACAATGCTGGCTGCGTTCCAGTCGCCAACCCTCGCACAGACGAGGGCGTCCGGAATCACTGGAACAATCACTGATGGCAACGGGGAGCCTCTCCCGAGCGCGTCAGTGCAGATAAAAGGTACCACGACCGGCGTCAGCGCCGATATCAACGGAAACTATTCAATCAATGCGAAAGAAGGTGACATCCTGGTGTTCGCCTTCATGGGAATGCTTGACCAGGAAGTGAAAGTGGGCAGGAGCTCTGTCATCAATGTGGTTCTCGATGAGGACACCAATTACCTCGAAGAGGCTGTGTCAATCGGTTATGGAACACAGACAAGGAGCCTCCTCACCACATCCATTTCTAAAGTGTCCGCCAAGGAGTTCGAGAAATCTCCGCAGCAGAACGCGCTTGCCCAGCTTCAGGGAAAAGTGCCTGGACTCAATCTCCAGATTACTTCCGGACAGCCGGGTTCCACAGCGTCCATGTTCATCCGTGGCGGTACAACCACCAGCCCGAATGCCGACTCTCCGCTCATCATCGTGGACGGTGTGATTTCACAGGGATTCCGCAGCATCCAGGATATGAACCCTGCCGACATCGAGTCAATGGAGGTGCTCAAGGATGCCGCATCCACAGCCATCTACGGTGCGAAAGCTGCCAACGGTATCATTATCGTAAAGACAAAGAGCGGCTCCAAGGGCCGCGCGAAAGTCAATTTCAAATATACCTGCGGAATTGACCAGCAGCCCCAGAGAATACCGTTCCTCAATGCGCGCGAGTATCTGTACCTGACCCGTTCCCAGATAAACAAATATGCAACCAGCGAATCTGACAGGGCGAAATTCCTCACCGGAACATTCGGTATGTCCACCGGCAATGACTGGGATTCGAGAAACACCACAGAGTTCCTGGATGTCTATATCGACAAATACGGGGCTGATTTCGTAGCTGACCTCATTGACAACAGGGGCTGGCAGACAATGGTCGATCCTGTGACGGGCCGCAAGCTCATTTTCCAGGACAATGATATGCAGAAAGCTACTTACCAGACTGCTATGAAACACGACTACGACCTCAGCGTGTCAGGAGGATCCGACAAATCCACATATTTCGTCAGCCTCCGCCACCTGAACCAGGACGGTATCGTGAGAGGAACCTGGTACAAGAACTACTCCATCAATTTCAACGGACAGTTCAAGATGAGTGACCAGTGGAAGATGAACGCCAAGGCCACTCTCAACGTGGGTGACAACAACACTATGAGCAATGTCACCAACTCTCTCCAGAGAGCCATCTTCATGCCTCCTACATACAGGCTTTACTATGAGGACGGCTCGCCTGCTCCGGGTGAGGCAATGGGCTCGTTCAGAAACCGTCTCTACGAGAATGAGTATCTGACCCGGCGCAACACCAACTACCGCACCGGCTTCCAGGTAGGAGCAGAGTGGAATGTGTTCGGCATCGAGGGCCTTACCCTTTCCCCGACTCTCTTTTTCACTATGACTGAAGGCGTTTCCGAGACATTCGAGAAACTCAACGAGACTACTGGAACCGAAATCAGGAAAGGCACTGCCGCCCATCAGAATGACAATCATCTCCAGGGCGACCTTCTCCTGAGCTACAACAGGAAATTCAAGAAGAAGCACAATGTGGGCGCTGTTGTCGGAACCTCATATACAAAGGACAACGAGTTCGTCCTCTCCGGAAGCGGCTCGGGCGCGGCTACTGACCTCATTCCGACTCTCAATGCATCGGCCGACTCCACACAGAGAGTCACCTCCACAAAGACACAGGAGAAAATGCTGAGTTATTTCGGACGTGCTACCTACAGCTACGATGACAAATACATCGCATCGGTGAGCGTCAGGGCCGACGGTTCCTCAAGATTCGCCGAGAACCACAAGTGGGGCGTTTTCCCGGGAGCTTCAGTGGGCTGGAATATGCATAAAGAGTCCTTCTTCGCTCCGGTGAAGAAAGCCTGGAACAAATTCAAGATAAGGGCCAGCTGGGGACGCGCCGGCAACAACAGCCTCTCCCTTGCCAACTCACAGGGTATGTACTCCATTACTGGCACGACATATCTGAACGAGACAGGTATCCTGAACACGACGCTCAAGAACGCCGACCTCGTCTGGGAGACCACTGAGTCCATCGACGCAGGTTTCGACCTCGGATTCTTCAACGACCGCCTCGGAATCGTGTTCGACTACTTCCACAAGACTACATACGACCGTCTGTATGACAACAAACTCTGGAGCTCGACCGGTTTCAGCTCTATCAAATGCAACTACGGAACACTCGGAACCAACGGTATCGAGATTGAACTCAAGGCGACTCCGATAAGCACGAGGAACTTCTCCTGGAATATCAACGCCAACTTCTCCTGGTACAGGACCATTGTGGTTTCCCTGCCTGAAAACGGCGAGGAGAAGAACCGTGTAGGCGGTAACTACATTTACGACCCTAAGACCGGCAAAGAGGTGAAAGTCGGCGGATTCGCCGAGGGCGAGCGTTTCGCCGGAAGGTGGGCATACCACTATCTCGGTGTATATCAGACTGATGAAGAGGCCGCCAACGCTCCATACGACGTGGCTGCAAACGGAAGGAAGAAGATTGCCGGTGACGCCATCTTCGAGGACAGGAACAATGACGGTATGATCGATGTCAAGGATATGGTGTTCATGGGCTATATCCGTCCTGACAAGCAGGGAGGTATCACGAATGAATTCCAGTGGAAGAACTTCTCCGCCAGAATCGTGATGGACTATGCTCTCGGCCACGTAATCTCCAACGGTTTCAAGGCCTACGCCCTCGGTAGCTTCAGGAACAACTGCAACACTTTCAAGGATGCGATGACTAACTGCTGGACAGAGGAGAACCCGAATGCGTTCTATCCTCGCTACACTCCTCAATCAGACTCTGACTACATCATCAAGAACTATATGAGGAATGAGAGCACCATCGGTGGCGGCGGTACTGGCCAGCCTTCCAACTCCGCATTCTACAAGAAGGGTGACTATCTGGCATTCAGGGAGATATCCCTCTCCTACAACCTGCCTGAGAGAATAATGAAGAAGATTCATCTCTCAAGTCTCCAGATTTTCGCAGGAGTTTACAATATCGGCTACATCACCGGTTACGACGGAATGACTCCTGAGATTTATTCCGCTTACGACTACGGTATATATCCGCGTCCTCGCGAGTACAACTTTGGTGTGAACATCGGGTTTTAATTGAAGGAGGAAATGACAATGAAAAAGTTTAAATCAATATTTTATACAGCGGCGGCAGCAATGGCCATTGCCTCCTGCGGCCTGCTCGACACAGAGAATCCTTCCAATATCTACGGAAGCGGATTCTGGAATTCAAAATCTGAGGTTGAGGCTTATCTGACAGGTACTTACACCGAGTTCAGGAGCACTCTCAACACATTGAACTGGTTCGAGGTCAGGAGTGACAATTTCAGTGCTGGTGTCGAGTTCGGAACCAGCGCGCTCTGGTCACATAACCTCACATCCACCAACGGCTCTTCCTGGGGCAGTTTCTACACTGTCATCCAGCATTGCAATATGGTGATAAAGAACGCCGACAAGGTGAAATTCACCATCGAAAGCGAGAAGAACAATCTGGTGGCCCAGGCCTATTCAATGAGGGCCTATATGTATTTCTGCCTTGTCCGCACTTTCGGTGACTCTCCGCTTGAGCTCGTGCCGACCGAGGGCTCCGAGAAGGAGAAACAGCCGAGAGCTCCGAAGATTGACGTGCTCAATCAGGTGCTTTCAGACTGCGAGACTGCTGTAAGTCTCTATTCCTCAGATGCCTGGCTTGGCAACAAGAGCCTGGCTTCCAAGCTTGGAACCTACGCCCTGATGGCTGACGCCTATCTCTGGAAGGCCAAGGTTCTCGGCGGCAATGACGAGGACTACAGGAATGTCATCAAATACGCTGACCTGGCAGCTGCCAAGACTTCGCTCGAGGATGACTACAGCCTCATTTACGGCACGAGAAACGGACCTGAAATCATCTGGTCAATTCATTTCGGCTATCCTGAGATTTCCGGCCAGTACAGCTCCACCCTCAAACTCCGTGACCAGTTTGTGCTGAAGGCCGCCAATATCGCCGACATACCTTACGCAAAGGCCGGTGCGAGAAGCACCTGGGCTCCGAGCGAGGAGTTCAAGGCAATTGTCTCCAAATATCCTGGAGACGTCAGGAAAGCCAATGCCTACGTGGTCGCTGTTGACGCTGCCGGCAATGTGCTCGGCACTTCCGACAAGAAGATGAGCGGAACCGCCACCGAGACCAACAGGATATATGACAATGACATCGTTCTCTACAGGCATTCGGAGATGATTCTCTTCAAGGCCGAGGCTTATGCCGCCCTGGGCCAGACTGACAAGGCCATCGAGCAGCTCGATATCGTACGCAAACGCGCCGGTCTCAAGCCATACAGCGGAGACACGGACAAGAAGTCTGTCGAGCTCGAGATTCTCGATGAGCGCGCAAGGGAGTTCTGGATTGAGAACAAGAGATGGCCTGATCTTATCAGGTTCCACAGCGAGGGCGTAATTGACATTTACGATGTAGTACCGAATCTCCGCGCCAAGAAAGAGAACGGAGTGATCATCCCTCTCTATCTCGCAATCACTGTCCAGGAGATGTCACTTAACCACAAACTTGTTCAGACTGAAGGATATGAGAACTTATAGAATGTTGAAAATGAGCCGTATGGCGGCATTGGTGGCAGCTTTGCCGCTGATGCTCGGCTGCTCCGGAGACATATATGTTGAGACCGTGAATCCTCCGTTCGGAGACAAGACGGATGACCCTTCCAAGGACTTCGTGGCGGATGTGAACGCACCGCACATATTCACGGCCAAGACCAATTCCTACAATACTTTCCGCATTCCTGCCATTGTCAAAACCAATGAAGGCACGCTTGTGGCTTTCTGCGAGGGCAGGAAGAACAGCGGCTCTGACACCGGTGACATCAATATGATATGCAGGCGCTCCATTGACGGAGGAAAGACCTGGAGCAAGATTATCACAATCTGGGATGACGGTACCAATACCTGCGGAAATCCAAGTCCGGTTGTGGACCCGGAAACCGGAAGGATCCATCTCCTGATGACTTGGAACTACGAGACCGACGGCAAGTCAGCCGGCGATTTCAACAATCCGGGCGCCACAAAGGACACCAGACGCGTATTCTACACCTGGTCAGATGATGACGGAATCACCTGGGAGAAGCCTGTCGAGATCACGTCCACTACCAAGAAATCCGACTGGGGATGGTATGCCACAGGTCCTTGCCACGCAATCATTCTCAAACGCGGAGCGCATAAAGGCCGTATTGTCGTGCCTTGTGACCACAACGTGATCGACGGCTCCGGATACTCCCACGTGATTTACTCCGACGACAAGGGCAAAACCTGGAAGATAGGCGGAGAGGTGCGAGGCGGAAACGAGAGCACCATCGAGGAACTCGAGGACGGACGGCTTCTGATCTCCTGCCGCCAGTCCGGATGCCGTCTGCTTGCATACAGCTCTGACGGCGGAGAAACCTTCACTGCCGGAGTGTCCTGCACCGAGCTCGTTGATCCGAAATGCGAGGGCAGCCTGACCAGTACTGTAAGAAACGGCAAGCAGGTTCTCCTGCACTGCAACTGCGCTTCCACCGACCGTACACACCTTACAGTCAAGGCCAGTCTTGACGGCGGAGCCAAATGGTCAGCCGGCTACACTCTCTGGGCAGGATATGCCGCCTACTCGGATATGGTTATGCTGGATGACAATACTGTCGGAGTGTTCTACGAGAACGGAGACACCGGCTCTTACGCCAGAATCAGCTTCGAGACCGTCGCAGTGACTAATTGTTTATAAATCATACAATTGACAGAATATGAAAAATATAGTTAAAATACTCTCTCTGTCCTGTGTCCTGATGCTGGCAGCCTGCGCCGAGGACACGCAAAAAGAACTTGCAGCGGCTTTTGAGAGCGACATCACTGAGGCTCTTGTCGGGGATGATATTACCTTCACCGACCTGACACCCGGGATGCCGAGCCGTTGGGACTGGACATTCGAGGGCGGCGAGCCTGAGACTTCCCAGCTCTCCAGCCCGAAAGTGAAATGGATGAAACCGGGCACTTATGCAGTGAAACTCCGCGTTTCCAACAAATATTCTTCTTCAGAGATTGAGAAGAGCGCTTATGTGAAGATTGACTACCATTCATCAGTGACCGCTGATTTCGAGGTTGAGAAAACTCCTCTGTTCGACGACGAGGTTGTATTCATCAAGAATACTTCCACAGGCTATCCTGAGAATGTGAAATGGACTCTCACACCTAAGGAGGGCGACCCGGTTGTGATTACGGATTATGATGTCAACCAGAAGATTCCGGTAGGGGAATATTCCGTGAAACTTGAGATCAGCACTCCTGTGGCAAGTGACTCCAAAGAGGTTGCCGACGCTCTCACCGTGCTTGACCGCTATGCTGTCATCGCCGCAATCGGCTGCGAGAACTCGACCACTTATGAAGGCGGCAAAGTCAACTTCAGGGATGCTTCCGCCGGCAATGCACAGAAATGGCTCTGGACATTCGAAGGCGGCGAGCCTGCCACTTCCATAGAGCAGAATCCTGTTGTTACATATTCAACAGCAGGCTCTTACAAGGTTGTGCTCAAGGCTTACAATGACAAATATGACTCATTCGATGAGAAAGAGGGCTATGTCCACGTGCTTCCAGCAAGCGAGCTTGTATTCCTCCTCCCGTTCGACGGCTCTGTCAAAGACTACGGCCCGAATGCACTCGGCACTTCTGTTGTGACAAAAGGCGGGTTCGAATTGTCCTATGGGGCTCCTCGCAATAACGGAGGAACATCCGCTAAATTCCCTGGCGGCACGAAAGGCCAGTCATATGCCGTGATTGCAATGCCTACGGCCCTTTCGACAGTCTATCCTGACGGTTCGGATTTCACCCTCTCCGTATGGACAAAGCTCCCTGGCTCAATCTCGGCCAACAACGCTATCTTCGCCCAGGGCAACTGCCCGGGAACCACTCCGGTGAACCAGATCTGGTCACGTTTCCAGAGCGGCGGAGTCATCAGGTGCACGGCGGAGGCTTCTCCTTTGTCCGGAAACACAGCCACTTCCAGCGCTTCGGCTACACACTTTGACGATGGAAACTGGCATCACGTCTGCATAGTGTATTTCAAGAACAACGGAAAGCAGGATCTCCGCATCTATGCCGACGGCGAGAAACTTGTCGAGGCCAACGGAAAGGATGAAAAGAACACTCTGACACTGCCATATTACATCGGATGCAACCTCCGTCTCACTAACGGAGAATGGGCTCCGGAGAATATGTTCACGGGCTGGATGGATGACTATGTTCTATATAAGAAGGGTTTCACTGCTGAAGAGGTAAAGGCTCTGTACCAACTGTACAATTAGTTATGTGATGTTGCCGGAAGGCCGGAAAGTGTCGGAATCGCTTCCCGGTCTCCGGCTTTTATTGTAACTTTGTGTGTTGCATAACTGGGGAATTCCAGATTTCTTAACTAACAAACAATGAGCAAAAATATGAAGGCGGATATTACCTTGGTGGAGCAGACACAGAGAGATATTCTGAAGTATATTTCAAACAACAAAGAGTCTGCCCTTCCAAAAGAACAGGAATTCGTGGAACTTTTAGGCGTCAGCAGAGTTGTGGTCAGGGAGGCGCTCAGCCGCCTGAGGGCGGTTGGCATCATCGAGACGAAACGCAAGAAAGGCTCTGTGGTGGTGACGCCGGAAGTGTTCGGGGTGCTCAAGTCGATTGTGGCTTCCGGGCTGCTTGACAGGGACACTCTCCGTGACTTGTACGAACTCCGCCTTATGCTTGAGATCGGGATGTCGGACTTCGTCTTTATGAACAAGACCGAGTCCCAGATGGCCCAGCTCGACAAAATAGTGGGGGAAGAGGACGAACTCTGGGACAGGATGGCCAGGGACGCTGACGCATCTGAGCGCTACGAATTGTCGAAGCAGTTGACCGATGTGGACGTGCGTTTCCATTCCACCCTGTTTGAAATGACAGGGAACAAGAGCCTTGTGGACTTCCAGTACATCCTCAGGCATCTGTTCACCCTGTATTATCCGAAAACAAACAACGATTATCATTCCAGGACTCTGGTCTCCCATATCAGTCTGTACAATATTTTGCGCACCGGGACTGCCGATGCGTTCAGGATTGGAATGAGGCTTCATCTGAAGACCCAGTTTGACAATATGGAGTCAATCCTGGACAAGACATTTAACAAGCAATAGAATAATGAGACATACTCTGAGACTGTCGGCAATATTAGTTATTGTCGCGTCCCTGTCCGCACCGTCCATCCGGGCGACTGAATGCACAATAAAGAAAGCCGGACGGCTTGAGACCGGACATAACGGACTTTCAGCCGCTTTTACCGGCGAAATCGGTGGCCGGGTTATTATGGCAGGAGGCTCTGACTTTGAGAATGAGATGCCGTGGCGAGGAGGAGTGAAGACTTATTACAGTGACATTTACGAACTTGTCAGCAAGGACGGGGAGTATGTGTCTGTAAATACCGGATGCCATCTGCCGCAGCCTTTGGCTTACGGCTGCTCTGTATCGGATGGCAGGACAATGTACTGTTTCGGCGGCTGGAATGAGAGGCGCTCTTCTTCAGCCGTGATAGCGGTGACGGCTTCCGGAACTGCTTTCTCTGCCGATTCCATTGCAGCGCTGCCGGCCGGTTTCTCGGCTTCGGCTGCTACGCTCTGTTCCGGGAAAATCTATGTCCACGGCACATCAGCCACTGGCAACAGGCTGTTTGCGTTCACCCCTTCATCCAAAAGCTGGAAAGAACTTTCCGCCTGTCCGGACAAGCCGATTGAGGAGGGCGGAGCGCTTGTGTATCAGCATAATGGAAGAGAAGCCGCTCTCTATCTGATTGGCGGCAGGGGAATGGATGGAGACAGCCGCTATATCTCGTCTTCAATCTGGGAATATCTTCCGGCTCACGATACCTGGAACAGAAAGTTCGACCTTTCCTCCGTCGGTGAAATATCGAAGCTGATGTATTGCGGAGCTATAGCTTATGGCTCGGCCCATATTGTCATTGCAGGCGGTGACAACGGGATTGAAATGCTCAGGCGTAACAGCCTGGAACGCAGGATTGCAGCCGCTGGGAGCGTCGGGGAGAGGGATTCGCTTAAATCAGAGCTGGAGAATGCCTTTACGTCGCACAAAGGATTCAATACCGGTGTATATGCCTATCATACAATTACAAACACCATCGAGAAGATAGGGGAGTACCCTTCCGGGATGGCTGTCTGCACTTCTCTTGTACCGGTTGGCGGCAATCTTCTGATGCCTTCAGGAGAGTTGAGGCCCGGTGTGAGATCCTCGGACGTTGTAGAGATAACGATTGACGAGAGCCGGTCTTTCGGATGGATAAATTACACAGTGATTGTCATTTATCTTTTGGGAATGCTTCTCGTCGGGCTTTATTTCTCACGCAGGGCAAGGACTACTGAGCATTTCTTCAAGGGAGGCGGCTCGATTCCGTGGTGGGCTGCCGGCATCAGCATTTTCGCCACTGCGCTGAGCGCCATCACTTTCCTGTCAATACCGGCGAAGGCCTATATGGCGGACTGGGGAATGTTCGTGTTCAATATCGCAATTCTCCTCATTGTCCCGATAGTGATACATTTCTATCTGCCGTTCTTCAGGAAGCTCAATGTGGCTTCGGCCTATGAGTATCTCGAGCAGCGTTTCAGCCCGGTGGTCAGGACATTGGCATCGGCGTTCTTCTGTATGTTCATGTTCGCCAGGGTGGCCATTGTGCTTTTCCTGCCGTCTCTGGCGCTCAACGCTGTGACCGGCCTGGATGTGTATCTCTGCATTTTGCTGATGGGCCTTGTGACAATCGCTTATTGCACGATGGGAGGTATCGAGGCAGTTGTCTGGGGTGATGTCATCCAGGGCTTCATTCTTGTCGGCGGTGCTCTGATTTCTCTGGTATATCTGATTTGCGGAGTGGACGGCGGCCTCGGCGAGGTTGTACGTATCGCTGTGGATGACAGCAAGTTCAATATCCTGGATTTCTCTCTTGACTGGACCCGTCCGGTATTCTGGGTGGCGATTCTCGGAGGTGTGGCCAACCAGCTGCTCACCTATACGAGCGACCAGTCTGTAGTCCAGAGGTACATCACTGTCAAGGATACTGCCAGCACGAAGAAGAGTCTCTGGCTGAACGGCCTGCTCAGTGTGCCAATCACGTTCATCTTCTTCTCTATCGGAACGGGACTTTACGTGTTCTTCAAGTCGCATCCTGACTTGCTGAATATCGGGATGAACAATACGGATTCCATTTTCCCGCATTTCATTATGTGCGAGTTGCCTACGGGCATAGCCGGACTGCTTGTGGCCGCGATTTTCGCCGCCGCTATGTCCACTTTGTCCGCCAATATCAATTCGACCTCTACGGTGATGACGGAGGATTTCTTCGCACGTTTCCGGAAAGGTGTGGATGATGCGGGCAAGATGCGTTTCGCAAGGTGGACCGGTGTGTTCCTCGGCGGATTCGGAGTGGTTATGGCGATTGTCCTGGCTACGTTCGACATCGCGTCTCTGTGGGATTCGTTCAATTTCTTCCTCGGCCTGCTGACCAGCGGACTCGGAGGCCTGTTCATGATGGGCATTTTCACGAAGCGAATCGGCACTCGCTCGGCTCTGACCGGCTTTGTATGCAGTATCATCGTGCTTCTGTTCTGCAACAGGTTCTCCTATGTATCCACGATTCTGTACGGCTTCATAGGCCTCGTGTCGTGTTTCATTATCGGCTATCTCTCCAGCTTCATTTACGGCCGCGGCAGGTAGTAAAAAGGCCGGCCCAAAAGCCTATTATTTGTCATCTCGACCGAGCGAAGCGAGTGGAGAGATCTGTATAACAAATTGATTTTCAATAGATATCTCGACTACGCATTGAGTGCTTTGCTCGATATGACAGACTTTTGGGCCAGCCTCTCAAATTTATGATCTAGAGATTTACAGTTCCCTGAACTCGATGGCGAAACCGCCGCCGCGGGCCATCGTCATCTTCAGTACATCATCGGATTTTACAGTCCTGCGGGTGATGGTGTATGCCTGCGGATTGGTCTGGTAGTCAGCGTCTTCTGCATCAGCGTAAATAACGGCTTCGTACTCTTTGCCGGCATCCAGGAAGGACAGCGGCACGTCAAGAGTCCGCTTCTCCTCGTCAGTCACACCGCCTGCGAACCAGCGGCCGGTCTTCTTGCCTTTGCGGGCCACGACAATATAGTCGCCCGGCTCGGCTAAAAGATACTTGCTCTTCTCCCAGTCAATCTCCACGTCCTTGATGAACTGGAAAGCGTCCATAAACTGCTCGTAGTGCTCCGGATAGTCGGCGGCCATCTGGAGAGGGGAGTACATAGTCAGGTAGAGAGCCAGCTGGTTGGCAATCGTGGCGTTCACGTGGCCGTTGTTTTTGCCTCCAGTGGCCTTTCCGAGATCCTGCTCGAAGATTCCAGGGGTGAAATCCATCGGACCTCCGTTCAGACGGGTGAACGGCAGCACAGTCACGTGCATCGGCTGCGTGCCGCCGAACGCCTGGTACTCAGTGCCCCTTGCGGACTCGTTGCCTACCAGGTTCGGATAAGTCCTGCAAAGGCCGGTTGGCCTTACAGCCTCGTGGGCGTTCACCAAGATGTGATGCTTCGCGGCCTCGGTAACGGCATAGAGATAGTGGTTGTTCATCCACTGCCCGTAATGATGCTCCCCGTAAGGCAGGATGTCGCCCACATAACCGCTCTTCACGGCGTCGTAGCCGTATTTGTTCATCAGGTCGTAAGCCGCCTCCATATGGCGCTCATAATTACGCACTGATGAGGATGTCTCGTGATGCATCAGCAGTTTGACCCCTTTTGAATGAGCATATTCATTCAGAGCCTCGATGTCAAAATCAGGATAAGGGGTGACGAAATCGAAGACATAGTCCTTGTTGCAGTTAGCCCAGTCTTCCCAGCCGATATTCCAGCCCTCGACCAGCACCTGGTCAAAGCCGTGCTCGGCGGCAAAGTCTATATAACGGCGGACATTCTCATTGTTCGCACTGTGCGTGCCGTTCGGCTTGCATTTGCTGAAATCAGTCTCGCCGAGATGAACTGAAGGACATTCGTCAGTATATGACCAGGAGCCTTTTCCGCTGATCATTTCCCACCATACACCGACATATTTCGTTGGATGAATCCAGGAGACATCCTCATAGGCGCAAGGCTCGTTGAGATTGAGTACAAGTCTGGACTCCAGTTGTTTGCAGGCATCGTCAACCACCTGGACTGTCCTCCACGGGCTCTTGCAAGGTGTCTGCATACGGCCTTTCCATCCCTGAGCGTCAGGAGTGAGCGCCGAGGTGAAGGTCAATGTCTTCGGGTCGAGCACCAGGTGCATGCAGGAATAATCCACCAATGCAGCCTCGTGAATATTGATATAGAGGCCGTCAGCGGTCTTCATCTGCAACGATGTCTGGACACCGGTTGTGGAGAAAGGAGTCTGCGAAGAGTTCCCGCAGAACACATTCTCATAGATGCCCTTGATCTCTGACAGCCTGCATTTTGTGTATTCGTATTCCTGGGTGTCGTAGTCGGCCGGAATCCAGATGGCCTCATTGTCCCCGGCCATGGCGAATTCGGTCTTCTCGTCCTTTATAACGAAGTATGCCATATTCTTCTGCTCAGGGAACTCGTAACGGAAGCCCAGTCCGTCATTGAAAAGCCTGAACCTTACAATCATCCTTTTGTCAGAAGCAGTCTGCACCAGGCTTACTGCCAACTCGTTGTAATTATTGCGAATTTCTGATTCCTCACCCCATACCGGCTTCCAGACTTCATCGAATGAATCGGTCTCAATGTTTTCAACCTCGAAACCATCGCTGAATGACCAGCAAGGCTCGTCGTCCACTTTCTGGATATCCTTGTCCCCGAACACGATTTTCTGCGCTTTGAGAACACCGCGCAGCTCATATCCGAGGCGGCTCGGGAGAATGACCTTCTTCTCGCCGTAATCCAGGCTGTAAACCGGCTCGCCTTTCTCCGTCAGGCAGAATTTCATATTCAGGTTTCCGTCCGGAGAGCTGAGAACCGCCTTCTCAGTCAGGTTTCCGGTCTGTACTCCAGCTTGGGTGCAGGCTGTGAGAGCTGCCGTCGCAGCTATAATCAAATGTCTGAGTTTCATATAATTATTTCAATTTGAAATCCACTACCAATGCACTTCTTGGGCTGACTTTCACCGGAGCCGAGAAATCAACTGCCTCACCCGTGACTACATTCTGTCCGATTACAAGAGCCGGAGAATCAGCCCCTCTGCGGGTTGCCCCGGCAGCAGTGAATTCAGCATAGTCGGCCCACGGAACAAATTCATTCCTGCGGGAATTGTTGATGAACACGAACACCACCTCATCCTCATTGTAACGGAAATATGCGTAAGTATTGTCCCTGCGGAGGAAATGGATGGTCTTGCCATTGTGGACAGCCGTTGCGGTCTTGCGCCAGTTGAACAATGCCTTCGTGTAATCGTGCACTTCAACAGCCACAGGATCGTTCTTCCAGTCGAGAGGGAAGTCGATGCGGAGTCCTCCGTGTCCCTGGCTGCGGTCCCTCGAGACACCCATCAGCTCGTCGGCATAGAAAATCTGGGGTATGCCCCTGAGCGTGGCCATCATCGCCATAACAATCTTCTGGCGCGGAACACTGTGGTTCAGCACATCTGCAATGCGGTCGGTGTCGTGGTTGCCCGGGAAAATCATCATATTGGACATGTCATTGTAATAGAGGTCATTGGCAATGGCGTCGTAAATCTTCACCATCCCTTCGTCCCAATGAACGGTGTCGCGCGGCATTCCCTGGCAGATGGCTGCCTGGAGAGGGAAGTCCATAATGCAAGGGAGGTTGCTGTTGAAGCCGTCTTTGTTCGGATTGCCGCCCTGCCAATAGGCCAGCTGAGGCACGTTGCAGGTCCATACCTCGCCTACAATGTTGATGTTCGGGTATTCGGTGCGGACGCTCTTGCACCACTCGCTCATAGGATATTTCTCATTGTAAGGATATGTGTCAACGCGGAGACCGTCGAGGCCGGCGTACTCAATCCACCATACTGCCCACTGCTTGAAATACTGGAGAACGTAAGGATTGTCGAGGTTCATATCCGGCATCGAGGTGTCGAACCATCCGCCTTCCATATTGGTCTTGTCCAGGTCGGAGCAATAAGGGTCGTTCTGTGCTGAGAAAGCGCAGTTGCTGTGGGTATATTCAGGCCATACGTGAACCCAGTCGTTGAACGGCAGGTCCGCCATCCACCAGTGCGCTGCTCCGCAATGGTTTGTGACAATGTCCATTATCATCTTTATCCCCTTTCCGTGGCAGTCTGCCACAAGGCTTCGGTAATCCTCGTTGGAGCCGAAACGGCGGTCGATGTGGTAGTAGTCCGAGCAGGCATATCCGTGGTATGAGGAATGCGGCTCATTGTCCTCGAGGAGAGGGGTGTTCCAGATGGCGGTCACTCCGAGGTCCGCAAGGTAGTCAAGCTGGCTGCGGATTCCGGCGATGTCTCCGCCGTGACGTCCGAAGAATGCCTCCTTGTCAACACTCTCCATATTGCGCGGAACGGCGTCCAGGCTCTCGTCCCCGTCCACAAAACGGTCAGGCATAATGAGATAAATCATATCTGCCGTGGTGAAGCTCTTCCTTTCAGCCGAGCCTTCCTGACGAGCTTCGATGAGGTAAGGATATTTGAATTCCTGCTGTCCGTCCCTGCTGAACACAATGTAATATGTGCCCGGCTTTGCGGACGCGTCAATCTTCACGTCAACAAAGAGGTAGTTCGGGCTGTCGGCCTTATGTATGCCAGTGGCCTTGACACCCTTGCCGCCTTCTATGGAGACCTCATATCCGGAAATCTCCTGGCCCTGTACCAGAAGCTGGAGCGGGGTCTTCATCCCTGTCCACCAGGAAAGCGGCTCCACCCTTGTAATTTGCTGTGAGTCAGCATCTGCCACGGCCTCTGGATTGAACTGCGGTCCTGAACAGGCCATAGTGCAGGCAGCTGATATTGCCAATGCCATAATGTGATGATGTTTCATATTAGTGCAAATTTATGTTATTTCATTATATATCCCCAAGGATTGAGTTCGCAAGGAATCTCCTCTCCGTCCCCGGATTTGACAACGACATTCACTGGCCCAGCCGAGAGATTGGCGATGAAGGTCAATGTGTCGCCGGCATTCATCCTCTTGAAAGCCAATACTTTGTCATTAACGCCATCAGCCTGGAGAAACTCATAGGTTCCTTCCTTGCCGGGCCTCAATGCCGGGCGTGTATGGCGGAGTTTGCAGAGCTCCCTGTACATTGCAGTGTAGTCATTTTCCTCCCATCCTGCAATCGGGTCCTTCTCGAAGAAGAGGAACCGGTGGTCGAAACCGACTTCCTGTCCGGTATATATCAGCGGCTGGCCCTGCGGCAATGTGAATGTAAGGGCCGCCATAACTTCGGCCGCGTCACCCATTCTCTCAAACTCGGTTCCAGCCCAAGAGTTCTCGTCGTGGTTTGACGTGAACATCAGGCGGAATGCGTCAGTTCCGTAGTTCTCAACATTGCGTGCGAGATAGTTTCTGAGCGAATCCGCATTTGACCTGCCCTGGGCAATGGCATTGAGCATATGGTGCAGTTCCCAGGAATATGAGGCGTCGAATCCAGCATTGTGAAGCTTCGGCTCCTCACCTTCAGCTAACATATAGATGTGTCCGAATTCGTTCCTGAGGCTGTCTATGGTGCTTTTCCAGAAGTCCATAGGCACTTCGCAAGCCATGTCGCAGCGGAATCCGTCAATGCCCCTCTTCAGCCAGAAACGCATCGACTCCCGCATCTCGTGGCGCATATCCTCATTGTCATAGTTGAGGGCTGCGATGTCGGTCCAGTCGTACTGCACGATGGTGTTGCCGAGGGAATCCCTCTCATACCAGTCAAGAGGCTTTCCGTCAATCCATTTCGCATCCGGGGAAGTATGGTTTGCCACCCAGTCGAGAATCACTTTGAGCCCGTTCTTGTGCGCCTCAGCAAGGAAGGCGTCGAAATCAGGGAGCTCTCCGAACTCCGGATTCACATCGCAATAGTCTGATATTGCGTAATATGAGCCGAGTGTGCCCTTGCGCTCCTTGACTCCGATTGGGTATATCGGCATAAGCCAGATCACGTCCACTCCGAGTTCTTTCAACCTTGGCAGATGCTGTGCAGCGGCAGCAAGAGTCCCTTCAGGTGTATATTGCCTGACGTTCATCTCGTAGATGACCGCGTCGTAGGACCATTCCGGATGAGCCTGCTCAGCCTTTTTCTCCGAACAGGACACTGACATCAATGCCCCCGCAATGGCAAATATTAATGATATGTGATTGAATTTCATTGTGTTATTGGTTTAAAGTCAAAAGTTTACGAGCAATGCCCAGCCACCGGATGGCAGTGTGAGGGTCGCACTGTTGCCTGAGAAAGTTTCTGCAGGGGCATTGTAATTCTTCCAGTTTCCTTCTGAAGGAAGCGATACGCTGATCGAGTGCTCCGAAGTGTCGAAGTTGCCCACTACCACGAAACTCTTGCTCCCGGCTGTGCAGGTTATGGTGCGACCGCCGCTCCAGTTGGAAGTGCCTACTTTCCAGGAGAAAGAAGCATCACTTCTGAAGAATTCCGGGTTTTCTTTCCTGAACTTCAACAGCCCTGAATATGTGTCGTACAGCGCTTTCCTTTCTGCTACATCGAAATATTCCCAATGGAGAGGCTTTTTCCCGGTCCTGCCATTCTCCTCGATGGAAATGTCGTAGCCGAGCTCCTGGAACTGCCAAAGCATCTTCGGACCTGGAACAGTGAGGAAGAATGCTGCGTTGAGAGCCTCACGCTGCATCCTCGCAGCTACGCTCCCTTTGATTGAAGTGGAACCGTAAGTCTTTGATTTGTATGCCGTGCGCTCTTCATCGTGGCTCTCCATAAATCCTACATATGAGCCAAACGGCATAGCTGAGCCTGTCCAGAGTCCTGAGAAGTCACTGTCTGAAGAGAATCCCATAGCGGTCTGGCAGTAGGCGTTGTTCATATTCCTCCAGACCTTCATCCCGGCCTGTGCCAGCGCTTTTTCTTCATCCTGTGCGCAGAAGTGCTCCAAAATGACCACAGCATCCTTCTTGACTTCACGTATAGCTGTGTTGTAATCTTTCAATATGTCAATACGGCTCTGGTCGTAATTTGATGCAGTGCTCTCTGTGCTGCTTTTGTTCGTGAATCCTTTTGTAAGATCGAACCTGAATCCGTCAATATTGTACTCCTCGATGAGATACTTCAAACTCTCCTTGACGTGAGTCCGGGTAAGATTGAATTCGTGGTTCCAGTCGTGGAACACGCTGTATGGATGAGGTGCGTCCACATTGAACCAAGGGTTGTTGGCTGCGGTCTTGTTTGCGGTCGAGTTCCAGTAAAGTTTTGCATAGGGATGCGCTCCAGTTGCCTGGTTGTATACCACATCCACAATCACAGCCATTCCTGCGGTGTGGCAGGCGTCCACGAACATCTTGTAATTCTCTTTTGTGCCATAGGCCTTGTCCAGTGCGAAATATGAGCACGGGTTGTAGCCCCAGCTGTCATTGCCTTCGAATTCCTGTATAGGCATCACTTCTACTGCATTGACACCGAGTGTTTTGAGATAGTCGAGTTTCTCCAAAGCACCGTTGATGTCTCCAGAGGATGTGAAATCCCTGAAATGTATTTCGTATATGATGAGGTCGTCAGGGTCGCTTATAGTGTAATCAGGCACTGACCAGCTGTATGAGGAGCGGTTCACTTTGAATGATGATACAAGTCCGCTTGTCCCTTCAGGATAAGAAGGGAGATCAGGATATGTTGATGACGGAATGTATTTGTCATTATAGCCGTCATATACAGTTTCGGTGTATGGATCGTGCAGTTTTACGGCGTCTCCGTTCTTGAAACCGGCGTAGTACTGGAACATATATTCTTTGTCAGGGTCAATGCCTGAGAATGTGTACCACCAGCATCCGGCTGAGTCGTCACGCTTCATCGCATATTCATCAATGCGTTTCCATCCGTTGAATTCACCGATGACATAGCAGTAGTCGTGTGATTTTCCGTTCTTGTCTTTGTCATAAAGAACGAGTGTGACGGAACCGTCTGAATTATAATTGATTCCGTGATGGCAGCCGGACGGTGTCGCCTCTTTGACAGGGTCTGTCGGCTCGAACCTGTATTTGTTGTCCTGTACTTTTACAAACAGGTCCGCAGTCTGTTTCGTGCCGTCCGCATTCCTTACGACTACTCCGATCTTGCTGACAGGAGTCTCGCCGCTGCCGAACCACTGTCTGATATCAGGTGCGATTTCCAGTTTCCAGAGATTGTCTTCACCGGTCTTCTTCCATTTGCATTTGTCAAGATTCACGTTCCATTCGGCCTGTACGAAGGCCCATTCGGTCTCCACGATTCCGATATGAGCATACAGGTCGCCGGAAAAGCCGTAGAATGGTGATGAACTGCCTGCTTTGTAATATAGTGTGCAGGCAGCGTCAGCATCCGGGATTTCAGGATCTGCATACAGACCTGATGTTCCTATTGGAGGAGTCTCTCCGTTGCCTGGTTCCTGACTAATTGTCAACAGTTTGGTTTTGGCTCCTTTGGCTGAGAATGAAATTGTGGTGCTGCGCATTGCATTGCCGTTTCCTCCTACAGACACTTTCACTGAAGCATCGCCGTTACCGGAAACAGGGCTGAGTGACACCCAGGATACGGTAGCAGGTATTTCTGCGGTCCATTCTTTCGCATTGGTGCTCACTGTTATTTCCTGTGAGGAAGCGTCTCCGCCGAAAACAAGGGCTGGCGGATTGATGGACAGTGTGATGCTGTTGTCTGTTGTCGGATTATCCTCACCTGTGCAGGAGAGGAAAGCAAAGGACAGAGAGACTGAAGTCAATATAGTCAGTAATCTTTTCATTATAATGATATGTTTAAAATGGCGGCTTGCGGGCCGGTCAGGGCCCGCAAGTCAGTATAGATGCAACAATACTACTTGATTGTGGCGTTGCTGTTGTCGAAATACCAGTCCTGGTTCAATGTGAAAGGTCCGAGGTCAACTGTCTGTGCTCCACCTCCGTTGTTGTTGAAAATCAGTTTGACATTCTTGCCGATGTTCTCGGCCGGGATGCTGTATGTCCAGATATCTTCTCCTTCTTTGGTCATTGATGAGCCTGGCCAGTCTCCAAGTGAGAAGTCGCATCCTTCTCCCCATCCGTAAAGGCTTACCGCAGTCCATCCTGCCTCATTCTTGTAAGTGATTTTCACAACTGGCCTTTCTGATTCTGCCATTTCAGCGTAAGTATACTTGCCATCAACAATCTCTCCAAGAGTAAAGCATTTGACGCCATCCAGAGTTGCTACTGAAATGTCGACTGTCTGGACTGAACCGTTGTTGAAAATTAGTCCTACGCCTGTGCTGCCCCAGTTCTCTTTACCAAGTGTGTAATACCAATAGGCTTTGCCTCCAAGTGTGGCCTTGCTCATTTCAAGACCCGGCCAATTGAATGCTGTCTTCATTCCCCATCCATAAAGGTTGGAGTTGTCCCAGCCCGGATCCGCACAGATGACATTCACCGGTTCGGCTCCTTCTGGAAGCGGATCTTCGATTTCACCGCCTTCATTGCCTCCATCCTCTTTGCCGAAGTCTTCAGCGCTGATAGAGTATGTCACTTTGTCGTAGTTGTTGATGTCAAGATAGATGCGGTATTGGCCGGCCTCGATAGGAATGTTGTTTCCATTGATAATACCATCAACTCCCCAGTTGGTTCCCCAGGTACCGTCAAGCCTGAACTTGAATTCAGTGTTGGCAGCCACATCGATGTCCGCATAGAAGCGCTGCTTGCTGTCAAGAGTCATCACTATGTCGTTTTCCCAGTCGCCGTTCAGACCGATAATGCCTACCTGGTCGAATCCATTCACTTTGGTGAGCACGAGAGAACTCTTGCTGAATGTGAAGTTGTAGTAGCGGTTCGCTGTGTAGCAGGTGATATTGTCATTGCTGCCGTCAGCCAGTTGGATGCTTGCTCTTTCCGCTGTTTCCAGATCGGCTACATTGGCAACTCCCCAGTTTCCGTTGTTCCACCCGGCTTCTCCGGTGACCTTGAACTGGTTGTCAGCGTGATCGGCTCCGAAATCCACTACGGCCTCGTATTTCT
>JBJEBM010000097.1:0-8569 GCA_051870055.1 Candidatus Cryptobacteroides sp. | reverse complement strand
ATCCATTTTCATTCTCGTGGACGGCTTGAAAAAGTCATGGGTGTTTCATATTGTTATCCCGCAAAAAATTTCGGTAAAAATAGTAAAAAAATATTCTGCCAGAAAATAAGTTCTGTTTTTGGCCATTTTTCATTGATTTTTGAAACACCATCCCTCAACTTCATTGACTACTTTTGCTGACCAGAAAAAGATCTTTAACAAATGGCAGAAAGAAAAGCAAAAGCATTTGCGGCCATCATATGCGGCTGCATCACATTGTACTCCTGCAACAGCGGGCAGTCAGTACAACAGGACTCAAAGCTCTATGAGTCAATTACTCTGAAATCGGAAAATATCGAATTGTCCGAAACATATCCGGCTTCTATCGAAGGCCGGCAGGATATCTCCATCTATCCCCAGGTTTCCGGAACAATCTCAAAAGTATGCGTGAAAGAAGGCCAGAAAGTACGGAAAGGGCAGTCCCTTTTCGTTATCGACCAGGTTCCGTTCAAGGCCGCCCTCCAGATTGCCCGGGCCAATGTGCAGGCAGCAGAAGCCGGAGTCGCAACATCGGAACTGCTTTACAACAGCAGGGTGAAACTTCACGAGAAGGGCGTCATATCGGACTATGACCTCCAGACCAGCTATAACCAGTTGCTCACAGCCAAAGCCCAGCTCGCCCAGGCCCGCGCACAGGAAGTTACTGCGCAGAACAATATGACCTACACGATGGTCCTCAGCCCGGCTGACGGAGTGGTCGGCACCCTTCCTTACAGGGAAGGTGCTCTTGTTTCCCCGTCGATTCCGGTGGCGCTTACCACAGTGTCCGACAATTCGGTGATGTATGTGTATTTCTCATTGACAGAGAATCGGCTGCTCGAGCTCACCAAGACCCACAAGTCGATGGATGAGGCACTTGAGAATATGCCGGAAACGGAACTGAGGCTGAATGACGGATCCATCTATTCCGAAAAAGGATATATCGAGACCATCAGCGGCATCATTGACAGGTCCACCGGAAGTGTTTCAGTGAGAGCGGTATTCAAGAATCCGGGTGGCATTCTTCACAGCGGGGCTTCCGGAAACATTGTAATTCCTGAGACTCTGAATGACGTAATAATCATCCCTTGCTCAGCCACTTTCGAACTGCAGGACCAGGTTTTCGCCTACAGGGTGATTGACGGGAAGGCTGTCGCAACCAGACTTGTCACAATGTTGACAGACGACGGGAAGAAATATGTCGTCAAATCCGGACTCGAGCCTGGTGACATTATCCTGGCTGAGGGAGTCGGAATGGTAAGAGACGGCCAGGAGATTAGGATCAAGGAGGCGGCTCTATGACACTCAAGGCATTCATTGACAGGCCGATACTCTCGGCCGTCATCTCCATTGTCATTCTGTTCGCTGGCCTTATCGGACTTGCGACCCTGCCTGTTGAGCAGTATCCTGACATAGCGCCTCCTACAGTGATGGTGATAACCTCCTATCCGGGAGCGAGCGCCGAGACAATCCAGAAATCTGTCATCGCCCCTCTCGAGGAGAGCATTAACGGTGTGGAGAATATGGACTATATGAAGTCCACTTCCACCAACAGCGGAACAATCCAGATAAGCGTCTATTTCCGTCAGGGAACAGATCCGGACATGGCTACTGTGAATGTGATGAACCGTGTCTCGATGGCCACCGGCTCATTGCCGGCCGAAGTGACCAAAATCGGTGTGACCGTCCTCAAAAGGCAGACCAGTATGCTGAAAATCATTGCGCTGCACAGCCCGAACGGGACGTATGACACCAAGTTCCTCGGCAACTATATGAAGCTGAACATCGAGCCTGACCTCAAGCGAATCAAGGGTGTAGGTGACGTGGCCCTGCTTTCTGACCAGTACAGTATGCGTATCTGGTTCAATCCTTCGGCAATGGCACAGCACTGTCTGATTCCAAGTGACATCACGGGAATTTTGGCGGAGCAGAACATTGAGGCTGCGACCGGCTCGTTCGGAGAGAACTCCGGCTCGTCTTTCGAGTACGTGATGAAATACAAGGGAAGAAAAATGACGCCGGAGGAGTTCGGGGAAATAGTCATAAACGCATTGCCGTCAGGCGAAGTGCTCAGGCTCAAGGATGTAGCCAGGATAGAACTTGGAACAGAGTCTTACGGATACCGCTCCAGCACAAACGACCATCCTGGCATCCAGACAATGGTGTTCCAGGTGGCCGGCTCCAACGCCACCGAAGTCGTCAACGAGATTGATGCCCTGCTGGACGAAGCAAGGAAAGACCTTCCGGATGACATCAGGCTTGACACGATGATGAGTGTGAATGACTTCCTTTTCGCTTCGATGAAAGAGGTGCTAAAATCTCTCATCATAGCATTCATACTGGTGGTGCTCGTCGTATATTTCTTCCTTCAGGACTTCAGGGCGACATTGATTCCTTCCATTGCCATAATCGTCTCCCTTGTCGGTACGTTCGCGTTTATGGCGGTTGCCGGCTTTACTATCAACCTTCTGACACTCTTTGCGTTAGTGCTTGCGATAGGAACTGTGGTGGACAACTCTATCGTCGTGGTAGAGGCCGTGCAGTCCAGATTCGATGCCGGCTACAAGTCATCCTACCACGCCGCTAATGACGCTATGGGAGGCATCACTGGAGCCATTGTCACATCGACCCTCGTCTTTATGGCCGTGTTCATCCCTGTGTCGATGATGGGAGGAACTTCCGGAATTTTCTATACCCAGTTCGGTATCACTATGGCAGTTGCTGTGGGGCTCTCGGCCATCAATGCCCTGACACTTGCCCCGGCTCTCTGCGCATTGATAATGAAGCCGGTCATTGACGAGGACGGCAAAGAGAAAGACACTTTCTCAAACAGGTTCAGGAAAGTGTTCGACACCGGCTTCTCGGCCGTGGTGGAGAAATACAAGTACGGTGTCCTCTTCTTCATCCGCAAGAAATGGGCTATGTGGCTGACCGTCATTGTCTTCGCCGGCCTGTTCGTTTTCCTGATGGCCAACACCAAGACAGGACTTGTGCCTGACGAGGACCTCGGAACCATTATGGTCGATATCTCTATGGCTCCAGGAACCTCATTGACAAGAAGCGAGGAAATCCTGAAAGAGGTTAACCGCCGTATAGAGTCGATTCCGGAGATCGACTTGCGGTCCAGCGTCGCAGGCTACGGGATGCTTTCCGGCCAGGGCTCTTCCAACGCGCAGATTGTCATAAGGTTGAAGAATTGGAAGTACAGACGGGATGACGACAGCAAAGTGGGTGCTGTGATTGGCCGCATCAAGGCACTCACAGCCGACATCAAGGATGCACAGATTATTCCGATGGCTCCTCCTGTCATCACAGGATACGGCACGACCAACGGTTTCGAACTGCATCTCCAGGACAAGAATGGCGGCGATGTCAATGATTTCTACAATGTTGCGATGCAGTTCATCGCTGCCCTGAACCAGAGGCCCGAGATTGCGATGGCTTACACCTCTTTCAGCCCGAAATATCCTCAGTATATGGTGGATGTGGATGCTGTGAAATGCAAACGCGCAGGAGTCTCGCCAGCTACGGTTCTCTCCACGCTCGGCGGCTATTTCGGCGGCCAGTATGTTTCCAACATCAACCGGTTCTCACACGTTTACCGTGTCACAATCCAGGCAGACCCCCGGTACAGGATGTCTCCGGCAGATCTGGACAGGAGCTATGTGAGGATGAACAATGGCTCCATGGCCCCGCTCTCTGAGTTTGTCCAACTGACAAAAGTCTATGGAACCCAGTCGCTTTCAAGGTTCAATATGTACAATTCAATCGCCGTGAACGGAGCTGCTGCGGATGGTTATTCTTCAGGAGAGGCCATCAAGGCCGTGAATGAAGTCGCCGCGCAGACATTGCCGAGAGGATTCGGGTTCGAGTTTGCAGGAATTGCCAGGGAGGAGAGTCGCACGGGCAACAACGCTCTTATCATCTACGGAATCTGCATTCTGCTTATCTACTTGATTCTCTGTGCGTTCTATGAAAGCGCCCTGATACCTCTCGCGGTCATCATCTCAGTACCTTGCGGACTTATGGGAAGTTTCCTCTTTGCCAGATTCTTCGGGCTTGAGAACAATATTTACCTTCAGACAGGTATCATCATGCTTATCGGCCTCCTCGCCAAGACGGCCATTCTCATCACCGAATACGCCACCAAGCGCCGCAAGGCCGGCATGAGCCTGACACAGGCGGCGATAGGTGCTGCGAAAGTCCGTCTGAGGCCTATCCTCATGACCGCATTGACTATGATTTTCGGAATGCTGCCTCTGATGTTCTCCACCGGGGTCGGCGCCAACGGAAACTCATCTCTCGGAACCGGAGCGGTCGGCGGAATGCTTGTCGGGACACTGGTGCTCCTGTTCCTGGTTCCTTCCCTGTTCTGTGTCTTCAAGTTCCTCGAGGAAAAAATCAAGCCTGAGGAGAACGAGAGAGGGGACTGGCAGATCCAGGGAGAAATCGCCGAGATACAGGAAATGAAAAAAGCCAAAGGCGAAAAAGACAATATTGTCAAATTTTAACATTTGATTTTATGAGAAAATTCATCATAATAATATTGAGCGCCGCGGTAGTCGGGGGATGCGGCATTTACAGGAAATATGAGCGCCCTGCCGGGACAGGGGCAGAAACAGCGCTTTTCGGTGAGGAATATGCGACCGATGACACGTCCAGTATCGCTGATTTCGGGTGGCGGGAATTGTTCACCGACGCCAATCTCCAGGCGCTTATAGAGAAAGGCCTTGAGAACAACACAGATCTGAAGACCGCCCGCCTGCATACTGAGCAGGCCGGGATCTCGCTCAAGACAGCCCGTCTTGCCTATATTCCGAGTTTCAATTTCGCACCTGAGGGAGGAGTGAGCGGTTTCAATAATTACAATGGAGTGAAAACCGGAGCTTCCTGGACGTACTCTGTTCCGCTCGTCGCAAGCTGGGAATTGGACATTTTCGGCAAAACGACGAATCAGAAACGCCAGACGAAAGAGACCTGGCTAATGATGCAGGATTATGAACAGGCCGCCGTCACCGGTCTTATAGCGGCAGTGGCGTCGCAGTACTACACCCTGCTGATGCTTGACCGCCAGCTTGAACTGACTGAAGCGACGGCGTTGAAATTCCTGAAAAGTGTGGAAGTGCTTGAGGCAATGAAGGATGCCGGAATGGCCAATGAGACCGCAATAGCCCAGATGAAAGGGGCTTACTGGCAGGTCAAGGCCGGAATGGAGTCCATATCCCAGGCTATAAAGGAGATAGAGAACTCTCTCTGTTCCACTTTGGGCGAGACTCCGCACGGAATTGTGAGGGGGAGACTGGAGGATGCGGAGTTCCCTGAACAACTGAAAACCGGCGTTCCTGCGGCACTGCTGGAGAGAAGACCTGACATCAGGGCGGCAGAGCGCAATTTGGCAGCTGCCTATTATGCTGTCAATACTGCCCGCGGCTCAATGCTGCCTTCTCTGTCTCTCAGCGGTGCGGCCGGATGGACCAACAGCGCCGGGGCTGTAGTGAATCCGGGAGGTTTGATTCTCTCCACCGCGGCATCGCTTTTCCAGCCGATTTTCAATGCCAGGGTCAATGCCGCGAAGGTGAAGATTGCGAAGTCGCAGCAGGAGGAGGCCAAACTGAATTACAGGCAGGCTGTCCTGGACGCAGGAGCCGAGGTGAACAACGCCCTGACTCTCTTCCAGAGCGCAAGCGCCCGGATTGAGGCAAGGACACAGCAGATAGCTGCCCTTGAGGAGGCTGTGGAGAAGACTGAGTACCTTATGAAGTATTCATCCACCACCTATCTTGAAGTCCTGACTGCCGAGCAGTCCCTGCTTTCTGCCCAGACGGATTATGCGCAGGACCATTACGACCTGATATCCAGCGTTATATCTCTGTATCACGCCCTTGGCGGCAAATAGCGCATTGTATTTTGTCAGGCTACCTCTCGATAGTGGCCTCGCGGTCAGGACCGAGGGATATGATCTTGATAGGTACTTTCAGATAGGCCTCCATGAACTTGATATACTCCTTGAATGCTTCAGGCAGCTCCTCTTCCTTGCGCATTCCGGTCAGGTCCTGGTTCCACCCCTTGAACTCGGTGTAAACAGGAGTTATCTCTGCTGCCGTGTCGAACGGGAACTGGTCAGTCTCTTTTCCGTCAACAATATATGATGTGCAGACTTTGATGGTCTCGAAACTGTCAAGACAGTCGGATTTCATCATTATCAAGTCTGTGACACCGTCAATCATAACAGTGTATTTCAATGCCACAAGGTCGAGCCAGCCTGTCCTGCGAGGTCTTCCTGTCACTGCACCGAACTCATTTCCGATTTTGCGGATTTTCTCTCCGGTCTCGTCGAAAAGTTCGGTAGGGAACGGTCCGCTGCCCACTCTGGTGCAGTAAGCCTTGAAGATTCCGTAAACGTGACCAACTTTTGAAGGGGCCACTCCGAGGCCTGTGCAGACTCCTCCAATGGTGGTGGATGAAGATGTCACGAACGGGTAGGAACCGTAGTCAACGTCGAGGAGAGAGCCCTGGGCACCTTCCGCAAGCATCGGTTTCTCTTCCAGCCATTCGTTTACAAAATATTCACAGTCAATGAGGTTGAATTCTTTGAGGAACTCTATGGCATCCATCCATTCTGCCTCATTCTCGTCCGGGTTGCACTGGTAGTCCAGATCTTTTATCTGCTGGATATGCCTGGCTTTCAGTTTTGCGAATCTCTCTTTGAAATCAGGAGCGAGTATGTCCCCGACCCTGAGCCCGTGACGGCTTATCTTGTCAGTGTATGTCGGTCCGATGCCCTTGAGCGTTGAACCGATCTTGCCCTTTCCCGCTGCGGCCTCGTTGGCAGCATCGAGAAGTTTGTGGGTAGGCAGGATGAGATGCGCCTTCTTGGAAATCCTGATACGCTCCTTGGCGTTGATTCCCATTTTTGCGACATTTCCGCACTCTTCCCTGAAGGTTACAGGGTCAAGAACAACTCCGCTGCCTATGATGTTGGTGGCTCCTTCTCTGAAAATGCCTGAAGGAATGCTTCTTACAACGAAACTGTGACCGTTGAAGTGAAGCGAATGGCCGGCGTTCGGACCACCCTGGAATCTTGCCACTGCCGGATATCTTCCAGCCAAGACATCAACGATTTTTCCTTTTCCTTCGTCTCCCCACTGGAGTCCGAGTACTACATCAAGTTTCATACAATTCTAGGTTTTATTTCTTTTGTGAATTATCTGGAATAAGGTGTCAGAACGGAAGGTCGTCCGTCTCCGCTCCCGACGCGGCAGGATATTCAGGAGTCACGGCCGGCTGGGGAGCGGGCTGTGAATAAGGTGAGCCCTGCTGGTATCCCTGCTGGGGGTAACCAGGATTCTGCGGATAGCCGGCGCCCGGAACTGAAGCCGGATTGTCTGCCCTTTTGCCGAGAAGCTGGATGGTGTCCGCTATTATTTCCGTGCTGTATTTCTTGGCTCCTGTCTGGTCTGTCCAGGAACGGGTCCTGAGTTTGCCTTCTACATAGAGCTGCGTGCCTTTCCTTACGAATTTCTCCACTGTGTCGGCAAGCCCGCGCCACACTACAATATTGTGCCATTCAGTGTTTTCCTGCAGATTGCCGTTGCGGTCCTTGTATCTTTCAGATGTCGCCAGAGTGAATGTGGCAACTTTCGGGGCATTGCCCTGTGGAACCGGATTTGTCTCAAGGTAACGTACTTCAGGGTCTTTTCCAACGTTACCGATCAGCATTACTTTATTCAGTGACATAACTTGTTTTGGTTTAACATTGCAAGTTATGAATAACTTTTGAGATAACCTATTTTTATTTTCATAATCAGCACGGAATGTGCCCTGGGGGTATTGTGTCAATGGCTTTAGGAATGTTTTCAGGACAATTATTATAATTCGCAAATAACTGTATAAAAATTGACATTAAAACGATTGCTGTTCATAAATACCTCTTTATTAGCTGGAATAGATTGTTTGGATATTTTTATGGATGCCAATTTTTCTAATTAGATGAACAATATTTATAAATTCTTATTGGTTCTATTTGCCTACTTTTGTACCATCCATTAATTAATAAAATATGAGGAAAATAATTATTGTTTTATCACTTCTTCTTGCGGTATATTCCTGCAATAAAGAAGAGAGCCCAAACCTCAATGTCCTGACTTGTCCGGTCACGGATGTCTTCTACAATGAGGCAACTGATATGACAGAGGTAACCATTGAAGGCCAGTTGTCCGGTGATGTTTCGGCAGTCACGGAGAAAGGTTTTATCTGGAGCAAAGGCAACAGATTCGATTTTATCAAAACCCCTGTCGAACTTGACGGAGAGTTCAGTCTAAGCATGAATGATCTTGAAAAAGACACCAAGTTCTATGTGAAGGCTTACGCTCTTACAGAATCCGGGTGTGTTTACGGAGAACAGATTATGTTTGTATCAAGCACTCTGGCGATTCTTGAGCCGGGTGATCTGGATGTGTCCGGAACTACAGCGGACCTGTCCTGCCGGCTTGTTTCCAAGGGCTTATGTGTAGCTATACATAAACCTTTTTATGTACAGTAGATGATTATG
>JBJEBM010000096.1:0-8593 GCA_051870055.1 Candidatus Cryptobacteroides sp. | reverse complement strand
CGTGGCCCCTTTTTCAATTACTATCTGGGGGAAATCTACGTTACTATCTACAGTCTATGAGAGAGCAAATTAGAGATAAGGAACGCCTTCAGCATATTCTGGATGCCATAAATACTATTGAACAGAGCCGAGCAAAGTATTACGCACCCGAAGATATCGATGATCCCATCATCTACTTTGGCTTTGTGAAGCATGTAGAGATTATTGGAGAGGCTGTATATATGCTCAGCAAAGAATTTAGATCTGCTCATCCTGAGGTAGAGTGGGATGTGATTGAAGGTATGCGCTGAGTCTTTTTCAGTGATTCCTCTATGTTTTCTCCGACATTTTCTCCGACAATTTTTGCGAATGTCGGTCGTTATTTGCCATCAAGTCTGCCATCAATGGAACAGCGGACGATATATAATTGAATATGGACAGTGAGGAAAGATTAGAGCAGGATACGGAAAACAACTTTTTACACGATAGGCAAAGGAGCAGTGAGTTCGCTATTTTCCCGTGGCTGCGGGCATAGGCAATCTCCCTTGGAGTGCTCTGCCCGATGTGTCCTCCCGGTTTGATGACGAAACTCTCAGGTGTTCAATTAAATATCCTCGTCAGACGCCCCGGGGATATAGACGTTGCCCTTAGATATCTGAATGCCATAGGCGACGTTTCTGATTTTGCCATCCACAGGAACCAGAATGCCGTTCTCAACGAGATATTTTACATCCCTCTCGGCCGTATCCACGGAAACTTTCGCTTGCTTTGCCCAATTCTTGACGGTGAGTTTGCCGATATAGCCGTCAAGATAGATGTTCAGCACCTTGTTCTGCCTCTCGTTCATAGCGACCTGCGAGTGCGTCTGCCAGAATATTGACTTGTTCAAGATCGAGGACAGCATCTCGCCGGCATTCTCAATAGCCCGGAGCATGCAGTCAAGATACCAGTCTACCCAGGCAGTCAAATCGCAAGATCCTTTCTGGCTTTTCTCAAGTATGTCGTAGTATTTTCTCTTCTCCTTGTTTATCTGACGGGACATGCTGAAGTAACGCATCGTGGAGTTATCCGCTTGGCTGAGTGCCATGTCGGCAATTGCACGACCTATACGGCCATTGCCGTCGTCGAACGGGTGAATGCAAACGAACCAGAAATGTGCTACAGCGGATTTCACATAGTCCTTTGGCGTGGTATCGGCGTTGAACCATTTCAGAAACTTGCCCATTTCATCAGGAACGAGTTCCGCATCCGGTGCGGCATAATGAATCTTCTCGCATCCCATTGTGCCAGACACTACCTTCATATGGCAGCTGCGGTACTTGCCCACATCAATCACCTCCAAACCGCTTCTACCTGTGGGAAAGAGGCAGTTGTGCCAGCCGAAGAGCCGTTCATCCGTCAGCGGATCTGCGAACTTGGTGGTTGCGTCAAGCATCATCTCGACAATACCCTCCACGTAATGCGAAGACTCGACTTCCCCTATTATATGGACTCCCATCCTCCTGGCCACCGATGAACGCACCTGGGCGGAGTTGAGAAGCACTCCCTCAATCTCTGAAGAAGACACGATGTCGTGGGTCAAGGCCTCCACTGCAGCGTGCTGCATAGCGTCGAAGCCGATAGCAGCCAGGCGGCCCTCTATGAATCCTGCGGCCTTGTTTACCTTGGCAAGTTTTGCTCCGACGAGGTCTCTATCCCACGTAAAGCGGGGCCATTTATCTGTCTGATGAATGTACATAACCCGTTATTATTCCTGCAAATATAATTATTTTCGGTTAATAGGCCGCAAATTCTGCGGATAATTAACCGCAAAACTTGGTGCTCCGGACAGCAGTGAGTTTGTAAAGTCCGAAAATTGACTTTCTTCGGTCATCAGAAAGAGGAATCGATGTGATGAAAATATTACTTTTCCTGCTGCTGGGCGGCAGTCACATCGTCCCCGTGGGCGTCTTTGTATTTGAACCTGCGGATTTTCTGCGTGGCGGTCTTTTCGAAATTGTCCTTGACAATCTCGACCGTATTCACTTTGGAGGACTTGCCAACGTGCTTGTTCACATAGTCGAGCACGGCTTTCTTCTTGGCCTGGAGATTGTCGAAGAACTTGTCCTCGTAAGCCTGGTCCCAGTTGAGCACATTGTCATCGAACTTCACGAGCGCCACGAGTTTGCCGTCCCGCTCCATCACCAGTGATTCCATAACGCCTCCGAAATGATTTATCACCTGCTCGATTTCCTCCGGGTAGATATTCTCGCCGGATGGCCCGAGAATCATATTGTTGAGCCTGCCTTTGATATAGTAACGCCCTTTGGAGTCAATGCAGGCCAGGTCGTTGGTCCTGAACCATCCGTCATCGGTGAGCACTGACCTTGTCCTCTCAGGGTCTTTGTAGTAGCCGAGCATTACATTGTCTCCCTTGGCCACAATCTCTCCCTCTCCGGTCTCAGGGTTGACATTCTGAAGCTTCACCTGCACATTGTAGGCAGGTACTCCGATTGAGCCGACGGCGGTTTTCCCGACGCAGGCGTTGCATATGAGAGGGGCGGTCTCGGTAAGACCGTAGCCGATGGCGTACGGGAATCTTGCTTTCTTCAGGAAGTCCTCTACCATAGGGTCAAGCTTGGAGCCGCCGATGCCGAAGAACTTGAGCTTTCCGCCGAATGTCTTGTAAAGCATCCTCCCGACGAGGAAATACAATGTCCTCGGAGTGTGCTCTTTCATCCAGGACAGCACCCGGCTCTTTGATATTGTCGGCACGACACTGGAATTATAGACTTTCTCGATGATGAGCGGTACGGACAGCATTATGGTAGGCCGCACTTTCTTCATCGCGTCTATCAGCACTGTAGGCGTAGGAAGTTTCTTGATATAATAAACACAGGCCCCCACGTATGCCGGGTACAGCACTCCGAGGCTCAGCTCGTAAGTGTGGGACATCGGCAGGATTGAGAGCCATCTGTCTTTCTGGTTCGTCTTCTGGGCGTGCCAGGCTTCCACCAGGTTGTGGCAGAAGTTCCTGTGGCTGAGCATCACTCCCTTGGCCTTGCCTGAAGTGCCGGAAGTATATATAATCATCGCAAGGTCGTCAGCCATAGGCTCTTTGCTCCATCCCTCGCAGGTGAATGCCTTGTCGTCCTTGTGGATTATCTCGAATGTCTCGATGTCGAACACGAGCGTGAGCTTGTCCTTGATTTCAGGATTCAGCTTGTCCATCATCCTCTGTGAAATGAAGATGGCCTTGCATTCCGAATGGTTCAGGATGTTGGTAACCTCGCTTTCCGAAGAATCCGGCAGTATCGGCACTGCTACCCGTCCGAATGCCGTGATGGAGAACAGGGAAACTGTCCAGTTCGGCATATTCTGCGAGAGAATGGCAATGCGGTCTCCAGCGCGGAGTCCGTATCTTGCGAAAATATGCGCAAGCTCGATGCTCTTGTTCCTCAGCTGGCTGTATGTGTATTTCTGTCCGCCGTCAACATAAGTGAGCGCAGTGCGTTTCCCGAATGCCGCGGTGGAGTAGTCGAACAGCTTCGCAAGTGTCGTGATATAATTTTCCCTGTTGGTTGTAAGTTTCCGGTATATCCCTTTGCTCATAATTTTCCGGTCTAATGTGTTACATATCCTTCTGGATGTTTTCCTACGAGGTGCATTTCCTCATACAGCGCCTGGATACGGTCTGTATCAGCCCTTGCGTCATCCGTCAGCTCGACCTTTCTGCCTCTGCTCACGTGTTTTGTCTTCCAGTCAAAATAGCCCATATATACGGGACAACCCACCTCTTTCGCAATGAGATGGTAACCGGTTTTCCATTTTTTAGTGGCCTTTCTCGTGCCTTCAGGAGCGATGGCAAGATGGAATTTGTCAACTGATTCCATTTCCTTGATAAGGCTTCTGACCAATGTGCCCGCATTCTTCCTGTCAACGGGAATGCCGCCCATCTTCCTCAGGAGCCAGCCGAGGGGACCGACAAAAAGCTCCTTTTTTATCATCACGCAGGCCTTGTGGTCTTCGAATTGAGTATAATAGAGATATGAGACTACAAAGTCCCAGAATGATGTATGCGGTACGCCGAGGATAATGCATTTGTCCTCAGGTGCCGGACCGTCGTCATAAGTCCAGCCCATTGTCTTGAGGGCGAATCCGCAGAATTTGCTCCAAACTCCCATTGTTTTTATATTTTGACATCCTCGAGTTCCTCCTCGCTGCGGAGGTTCCTTCGGATAAAGTTCTGTCTGTCAATAGTATTGTCTCCCATATAGAACTCCATAATGCTGGAGATGGACTCGTCCTTGGCAAGGTTCACCGGGTCGAGACGCATATTCTCCCCGATGAAGTCCACGAACTCGTTTGCCGAGATTTCCCCAAGTCCTTTGAACCTTGTGATTTCCACTCCGTTCTTCAGTTCTTTTATCGCTGCGGTCTTCTCGTCGTCAGAGTAGCAGTAGCGGGTGGCTTTCTTGTTCCTGACACGGAAAAGCGGGGTCTGCAGAATGTAAACGTGGCCTCTTCTGATGAGTTCAGGATAGTACTTCATAAAGAAAGTAAGCACGAGCATCCTGATGTGCATCCCGTCATCATCGGCATCGGTGGCGACAATTATATTGTTGTATCTCAAGTTTTTGAGGTCATCCTCCACTCCGAGGGCGGAGATGAGGAGGTTCAGTTCCTCGTTCTCGGCCACTTTCTTGTGGCTTTCCTTGTAGCAGTTTATCGGCTTGCCCCTGAGGCTGAACACGGCCTGGTTGTTGGCGTTGCGGACTTTAGTGATGGTTCCGCTCGCAGAGTCGCCCTCAGTGATGAAGATGCTGGACTTCTCTCCCTCCTCGGCCTTGGATGCCGGAAGCCTGTCGCAGAAATGGTAACGGCAGTCTCTCAGCTTCTTGTTATAGACATTGGCCTTCTTGTTCTTTTCCCTTGTCTTTTTCTGGATTACGGAAATCTCCTCTCTCTCCTGCTGTGAGGCCTTTATCTTATCTTCAAGCTTCGGGACAATGTCCATATGCATACGCAGGTAATTGTCCAGATGCTTGGAAATGAAGTCGTTGATGAATGACCTGACTGTCGGGCCGCGGTCTATCACAATGGCTCCGTCCGGGCCTTTAACCTCAACTCCGTTCTCGTCTTTCAACGGTTTCTCCCACATATAGGTTGAGCCGAGAAGAGTCTTGGTCTGGTTCTCGAAATTAGGCTCCTGGATCTGGATGCTGATCGCTCCTACAATGCCCTGGCGGCAGTCCTGCGGCTCGTAGTTCTTCTTGAAGAAATCCTTCAGGGTCTTGGCAATGGCCTCCCTGTAGGCTGCGAGGTGGGTTCCTCCGTCCCTGGTATTCTGGCCGTTGACGAATGAAGCCACATTCTCCCCGTAGCTGTTGCCGTGGGTGAGCACAATCTCGATGTCCGCTCCTTCAAGGTGTATCGGAGGATATATAGGCTCCTCTGTAAGCCTCTCATTCACAAGGTCGAGCAGTCCGTTGTCCGACTTGTATGGAGTGCCGTTGAAGACCAATGTGAGACCTCTCTTGAGGTAAGAGTAGTTCTTCATCATCGTCTCGACATAGTCCAGATTGTAATTGTAGTCCCCGAACAGCTGCCTGTCAGGAACGAATGACACGAATGTGCCGTTCTTCTCGTTCAATCCTGTCTTGCGGCCTGAATCTTTCAGCACTCCGCGCTCGTATGAAGCCCAGGAACTTTCCCCGTTCCTGAATGATTCAATGTAAAATGATGATGACAGGGCGTTCACCGCCTTGGCGCCCACTCCGTTGAGGCCCACGGACTTCTTGAAAGCCGCATCGTCGAATTTTCCGCCGGTGTTCAGGTTGTTGGTGGCCTTGACTACTGAATCGAGCGGGATTCCACGTCCGAAATCCCTGACTGACACCTTGTTGTCAACGATATCTATGGCAATCTGTTTTCCGAATCCCATAGCGAATTCATCTATGGAGTTGTCCACGATTTCCTTCACCATTACATAGATGCCGTCGCTTTCATTATTGCCGTTTCCCAATCTTCCGATATACATTCCCGGACGCTGGCGGATATGTGCGTGCCAGTCCAGCGTCTTGATGTTCGCATCGGTATAATTCATTTCTGCCATATTCTCTATTATCCTAAACGTGCAAATGTACTAAATTAATCCGGAATCTCCATACCTGTTTTATGATTCAGAACGCCAGCCCGATGAATCCCGCAGCAAGGGCGATTGCGGATTTGAGCAGCTTCGCCCATACGAAACTACGCTTGTTCTCCGCTAAAAGAGGCAGGCAGGCGTGGCCGTCCTGTGATATGGAATTGGCTAACAGTACCGGAAACGGAAGCATTCCGGAGGCGAACATTGTCACAAATATGATGTGCGGACCGGATTGCGGTATAAAGCCTATGAGGACGGCTATGAAAATCATTATCCCGGTGTTGCCCTTTATCCACGACTCTATGTCAATGAACATTGACAGGATTCCGACTGCCAGCAGCACGCCGAAAGTCCAGGCGAAAATCGATGGGAGATGCCTCCGTATGACGTGGTGCCAGATGTGCTCCTTCAGAAAATGAACAATATTGTGACCCGCGCCATTGTGATGGCTATGTTCCTGACTGTGAGATTCTTCAATGTCGCAGGAATGTATCTCGTAATTGTCGTCGGCCTTTCTGTCCCCACCTAATTTCAGCAGTTCCCCTTTCTTCTGCATTGCCCTGACTGCAGTGTCTGTCAGCGCTCCGGCCGCGATTGCGAGGACGAGCAGCCCGGCGAACAGCGCGGCGGCCTTTCCGGGAAACAGGGAAAGCATCAGCAGGGACTCGTCGCCGGTTGTGGCTATGAGCATTGCGACAAGGGCTCCGAAACTTACCATTCTGTGAGAGTATAGGGACACTCCCGCGAATCCGCCCATGCATCCGGGCAGCACTCCAAGCAGCGAGGAAATGACAATCTGCCCGAACGGACGCTTCTCAAGCCCGTTGAACAGCCGGCCACGGGTTCCGACGTTGAACAATTCTATCAGTGACATCATTATGATGACAAGGGCGCAGATGCCGGCCGTCTCTTTGAGTGCTTCAAGGATTATCTGGAACATAGGCTGTCAGTGTTTCAGGTCAGATTATTTTGCCCGATATGTGCAGGTTTACAATAGGTCTCAACGGGCTGTTGGTGGTGAGTATCACTACTATGTCATTCTCGCCTTTGGGAAGTCCGGCAGTATCGACATCCATTGAGAATGTCAGGCTTCTGCCCGAGGGTACAGCCGGTATGGGGCGGGCCCTGACAGCTTTGGAATCAGGGTCGGCTTTGTATATGACCAACGGGCTTCCTCCGAGGTTTTTTACTGTGAATGAGGCTTTTACCAATGCTCCTCCGTGTATTTCCCCGAGGTCGCAGGTGGAGGTGTCGAACATAGGCTGCGCTCCGTTGTCAATCTGTTCCGATGTCCATCCGGAGAAGTCCTCTTTGGTGAAAGTCCATATCCCAACCGGCTCGTATTTCTTTCCGTTGACCACGGGGGTGGCGTAATAATAATTCTTACCCCATCTGGATCTGTCTGCCGTGACAATATATGTCATCCTGGCAGTCTCTCCGGCCGGGACGGGGTTGGGGGAGACGGATATTGACATCCCTGGAGTTATGTCCTCGAAGGTTACTTTTATAGGAGCCTGCCCGAGGTTCGCCACTGTGACTGCGTCACCGCGCTGCCCGCCCTGCGAAAGATTGCCGAGCTTTATGTCGGTCTTTTTCAGCCCGAGGCTACCTTTCCTGATAGGGTACAGTTCTTCAAGCGAGAGCTTTTTCGAATGCACTATTCCCCTGAGCCTCAATACGACAGGCTTCTTGATGCCGGAAATGTAGGCGGTGAGTGTCTTGTCGAAAGGATATGGACCTTCGTCATTGGAATATGTGGCTGTGATTTTCCCGGTCCCGCCTGCCGGAACAGGTTCTCTCGTCCATTTCACCCCGGTGCATCCGCAGGATGAAACCACGTTGTAAATGACTATCGGACTGGATGACAGGTTCTTTACGGAGAATGTGCAGGTCAGGGGACCCTGGCTCTGCATAACATCGCCGAAATCCCATATCGTGCGGTCAAACTCCACTTTTCCCTCTATGATGGCTGACTTGCCGTCTGTTTTCACCTGGGAATGGCAGACAGCTGAAATGCAGACCGCAGTAACCGCGGCTGCAATGTGTATCATTTTTCTAATCATAACGCTGCCTTTCCTGCAAAAATCTTTCCAATGCACGAATAGTTTGGTTATTTGACTAAATTGGCATAAATTTGTATTTCGGTTTGCGGGACTTGTCCCGTGCCGGAAAAGAAGGACATCAACAAATTTTATTATTATGGCTTACAAAATTTCAGAAACTGATTGTGTAGCTTGCGGCACCTGCATCGGCGAGTGCCCTTCAGGAGCTATCTCTGAGGGTGATGTATATCGCATTGACCCTAATCTTTGCGTTGACTGCGGCACTTGCGCAGGAGCTTGCCCTATGGGCGCCATCAGCCCGGCTGAGTAATTGACTGGAAGATTAAAAAAAGGGCGGGGAGAACAGAAATTGCTCTCCCCGCCCTTTTATGTGTTCGTCCAGCACGAACGTACTCTAACGGGTGAAAGTCCCCAAACCGCCCTG
>JBJEBM010000095.1:0-8613 GCA_051870055.1 Candidatus Cryptobacteroides sp. | reverse complement strand
TATCCATTTTCATTCTCGTGGACGGCTTGAAAAAGTCATGGGTGTTTCATATCTTCTATTTCACGTGTGCAGCTCCGAAATTTACGCCTGGTTCAACGGCAATAGCGCCATTCCGGATTTGCCGGCCCAAATATAGATAAAAAAGTTTTGGTTTTGAAAAATAATGCTTATCTTTGCAATCCCAAATGGGAAAAGGTGCTTTGGCCGAGCGGTTAGGCACAGGTCTGCAAAACCTGCTACAGCGGTTCGATTCCGCTAGGCACCTCCAAAATCGCCCTCACAGTCCTCTGTGAGGGTTTTCTTTTTCAAAAAGTTCCCACATAGTTCCCACATTTATATAGGTTGCCCTCTATATACTCTAAATGTGTTTTTACCAATGGTATTCCGGTTTTACCACTGCTATAAAGCGAATTAGTATGAAGTTCCCACATTAAGTCGTTCGAATTTCCACATATTATCTCCAATTTGCAAACCGAAAACCAAATTTAACCAATGATATTATGACAACAATCCTACTCGACCCCGGCCACGGCTCAGACACTCCCGGCAAACGCAGTCCGGACGGCCACTTCCGCGAATACGCCTACAACCGCTACCTCGCCATCGAAACCCGCAACCGTCTCACAGCCCTCGGCCTTGACGCAAGAATCCTCGTCCCCGAACAGAACGACATCACACTCAGAGAACGCTGCCGAAGAGCCAACGCCGTCTGCAAAGAAAAAGGAACAGACAATGTACTCCTAATCTCAATCCACATCAACGCAGCAGGAAACGGCAGCAGATGGATGACCGCAAGAGGCTGGTGCGCATACACTACAAAAGGAAACACCAAAGCCGACACTCTCGCCACCTGTCTCTACGCCGCAGCCGAGAAATACCTCCACGGCCACAAAATCAGAAAAGACCAAACTGACGGAGACCCAGACCTCGAAGAAAACTACTACATCCTCCGTCACACCCTCTGCCCTGCAGTCCTTACCGAAAACCTCTTTATGGACAATCCCGAAGACCTTGCCTTTCTCGAATCCGACACCGGCTCACAGGCCATCATCAACCTCCATATCGAAGGAATCAGACAATACCTGGCATAGCAATAAACAAAAGACCATTTCCGCAACTCCGCAGAAATGGTCAGTTCATTTACATAACCGCCCGAAAACGAAAAAAAGGCCCGGCAGGCAAAATCCGCCGGGCCAATCATCAATCAAGGTCATCCGCCTAACCGCCGACCACCTCAGCAGCCAGCTTCGCCTCCGCCATCATCACAGCGGACTTCTCGCCCGTAGTGGCGTTCACATAGAAATAACGGAAGAACACCCTCGGAGCGGCAGCCGTAACAGCACCGTTCTTCGCCTCATATTCGGCCTTGATGTCGATAGCCGAATCATCCGGCTCCTCGACCACCTTAATCTGCGTAGCCTTGCTGTAGGCCCTACTGATACCATTGGACTGACCCTCCGAAGCCTCGATCACCAGATTGATGCCACCGTTGTCGTGGATAGCCTGGTCAAGTTTGAAGGTGAACGCATCCTTGGAAAGAGTGATGGTCGCCGTAGAAGGAGACTCCACGCCCACAAGGTCAGGAGGAAGAGTCATCACCGCGCCACCGCAAGCGACAACCCAGTAATTCAGACGGGTGAACAGGTTCGCCCCTGAAATCTTAGCACTGGTGCCCAGCACAGAACGCCCCTGCTGGCTCAGGGCGAGCTTATTCCACGCAAGAATCTGCTCATTGCTCAGGCTCTTCCACTTCGTGGTGAGCATCTTGAACACACTTTTCACTTTGGCCTGGCCGCTTGTGCGCACACCGCTGCCATAGCCACGATTACGGATGTACTTACGACCTTTCATCTTGGCCGCGGTCACGCCCTTGGCGCTACCGGACATCTCTTCAAACGCAATACTCGGAATGTACTTCATAAGGTTTTGAATTTTAAGTAGTTAGAAAATTTGATAATAAAATATAATATTGCCGCAGCAATCAAAACAACAAAAGAGGAACCCAGCCCCATCCGCACCCGCTGCCACCCCGACAACGGCCTTGCCACCTCCACAGTCTCAGTCACAAACCTGTCCACATACACAAGAGAATCCCGATAAATGACCTTGCTCTCCACCTCAACCGGCTCCTTCACAGGCTTGGTCTCCAGCGAATGACTCAGCACACCGCCCGAAACCGAAGCCTCCGACTTGGCAAACCTGTTCTCCAGCACAGAAGCCGTATCGAGAGTCTGAACCCTCTCCACAATGACCGGCAACTCCACAAACACCGTATCCGGCACAAACTCCGTCACCGTCCTCACCTCCACACGGCTGCTGTCACTCCGGGCCACCTTCCCCACCGTCCCGCACGAGACAAGCGCAAACACCGAAAACATAAAGAATAGTTTTTTCATAAGTCACTCAAGTTTATCAACTTTCTGGTCAAGTTCATTCTGGAACTTCCGGAACTTGGTATCATAACTCGCTTTCACGCCGAGAATCGCACCGCACAAAATCAGCAGCTCACTCACAATGCTCACCGCCGAACTCGCAATCTCTCCCGGAGGCGGCACAAAGAAGATACATCCCACTGCAATCCCAACCCCGGCAACGAAGCTCGCAATCGCAATAGCGCCCTGCAACCTTGTGATACCATTGTTATCCATAATCACTTGACAATAAAAATTCTACTGAAGAACTTTCCCACCTTCACAACAGTCTCCGGAACATCCTCCTTCCTCACAGTCAAAACCCCTCCGGAAACCGAAGCCGGAATATACCTGCTCCCAAGTTCATCATAAAGAGTCTCATTATAAATCAGCGGCAGCGCAAACGACAAATCATCAGGAAAACCCTCCAAATCCGCAACGACAGTCCCTACATCCCCGTCAAAAGTCAAATCCTCCGCAATAAAACAAAGCATCATCCAATCAGCAGACTCCGCCCCGAAACACTTCGCATTAAGCAAAGTCCCACAACTTGCAACAGGAGCAAACGACCTTTCCTCGGACAAAACCACATCCCCGACCACACAGGTAGGCACAAACGCAGAACAAAGCCGCACAGTATAAGACCCGACGGAATCATACTCACTGATCTTGCCAATACGGACAGTATTCCTGCCGGTAATCCTGCACTTCGCAAGAGTGATATGCCTGACTCCGTCCACCTCGATATAGGCAAAGCCCGTAGTCTCCCTGCTCTTCGCGAAAGGAAGATCCTCGACACTCAAAGTCAGATAACGCGCAGCAGCATAATCCTCATTCGCCGCATCCACAACAAACTCCCCATCGAGAACAACAAGACTATCCGAGCCGAAATACCTGACCCTGATATCCTCCGGTGAAACGCCGAAATTAGTTGCAGTAACATTCAACATCGCCCAATCATTTATAAGTTCACGGCCACCGAAGTGTCCGCCAAATCAATAGTCAGATTCCTTTCTCCAGAAATGCCGACAAAATCAATTTCAGGCTTTCTGTCAAGATTCTTGACCTCCATTTTCACAAACTGGATTCCAAGCCCCTTCCCACCGAGCAGCGAAGCAAGCAGATACGACCCACAGGCCGGCATCCCCTCAGGAACGGATTCAGGATACAGATAAGCGTAATTATTCCCATACTGACCGGTCCTGCCCTTCACAGCCGCCAAAGCCGGAGACGGTACAAGCTCCAAATCAAATCCGGTCATCTGGACATACCCGGTACCCTTGATGACCTCCTCCTCAATCCGCAGACGGCCCTCAACCTCGGGCTCCGGCTCACTGTCCCTCACCAGGAAAGCGAAAGAAAAAACATCAGCTGAAGAATTGGAAAAACCAGCAGCCCTGTCCTCGGCAAGCAAAGACCAGAATCCTTCCTCAATCCGGGACTTCGAGAACCCGCCAAACTTCGGATCCTCATAATTGTCAGCACTGAAAATCGGAATCTCAGCTGCAACATCCTCCGGCATATTTCTGAACCACGCCTCCCAGTCAAGTTTCTCATATGCGTATTTAGAACACTTGGCTTCCAGCAAATGGAAAAACACCCATCGCTCCTTCACGACAACGAAAGAATCCGTGCTATTAAAACTAAGATAATTCCCCTCGCACTTCACATTCAAATCCCGCTTCACGCTCTTGACCGCATTTGACGGACGGGCAAGCTGCGCATACAAAGCCTGAACATACACGGTAATCTCACCCTTACCCTCCAGAGCCGCAAGCTTCTCAATACAAACAGTATTCGCGTCCTTGATCCAGCTCTTCGCAAAAGTACCACCGTCATAATTGCTCGTAGAACCGTAAGAATACGGTCTGTCCCTGAATGTCACCGCCACACCGGAAACAGTGCTGCGCCCGATAGAAAGAGACGGTACGGAAATCTCCAGCACATCCGCCGCAAGATAATCCGCGTTCTCCGTATCATAAGAGAAAACCGCATTGAGAACGACATAATCCTTCTCCTGCACATCCTTGAATAGGATGATACCTGTCCCGAAATTATTTCCCGTAGAATAAAACATAACCAGAACAGTTTAATAGATAACACCAGGCCCGAACACCTCAGTAGGCTTTACATAATCCCCTCCACGATGACCGTAAGTAAGCATAGTCTCACCTCTGGAATTTTTCATCCACACGATATAAGATTGAGGCTTCATATTCCCATCCTCACCGGCACCACGACCTATGCACATAGAAGTCCCCAGAAGTTCATCATCCAACATCTCATCCAGAACAATCTCCGAAGATGCCACATTGCTATGCCCCAGAAGCACAGCCTCGTGATTCACCACCGGCGCACCCGTAGAAAAATCCAGATTGAACGCCGACACGTGCGACTTCTCCGGCACCGTATCCTCCAAAGTCACCTTCTTCCTGCTCCGGAAACCTGCCCCGACAGCCTCATCCATAGTCACCACCACAGCACAATCCCGGAACGCGACCCCGGCAACCCCAGTCCCGGTATCCAGCCAATAACTTTCCACAAACACCTTCTGCCCCGGAACAGGCGCAACACCCAACTTCTTCAGATAAAGCGTAGTCACATCAGCCTCGCCCCAATCATCCTCCACCTCCGAAGAAATAATCACCGTCCTACTCCAGCCATTGCTCACACCCGCACTCTGCGACCCAGACATCTTCACCACCATCTTGAACGGCAGCTCCTGATGCTCAATCCCGCAGAAAACAATCCTTGACGGAGTAACCACAAGACTCTCATAAGAAACCCCGGGCACACCATCAAGACAGGCAGGAGCATCAGACAGCAGCCCCTCTCCCGCCATAGCCCTGTTTACATTCAGACGCACAAATAGATTGATTGCCGAAAGCTTCGCCCTCTTTCCGAACACCGATTTGCCCGAAGCAATCTCCGCCAGCTTGCGCCAGCCCTCAATCTGCACATCAGAAAGCGACTTGAAAGACCTGGTAATCCTCGACACCGAAGCCCTGCGCACCACCTGCGCATTAGACACCGGCCCGGACGGATAACTGCGAACAGAAAGGATGCTACGGCCGCCCACAAAGCGAGCCGTAACACCCTTGGCTGAACCGGAGAATCCACCGAAAGCAATAGAAGGAAGTGCAATCATAGGTTAAATTTAAAATTCAGTTATAAATCGTAACTCATTCACTTCTACAAATTTCGCCATAAAATGTGGAAATGACAATCAAATACTTAAATAATGCTATTTCAATTAACGATTTATATGTTTTTTCTCAAAAAATTATTCCGTAATCACACTTGTTGAAAAACATTATAATAAATTGAAAGTTTTTTCAAATGAAACTACCGCACCCATACGCACAGAAACGCATAAATCACCAATAAACAAGCGCGAAATTTCGCTTGAATTTTAAAATACTTACAAATCGAAAGTAGGAAAAATATTCAAGAAATATATTCCAAATCTTTTCATATTTCCACATTTTGGCTATATTTTTACAATCGCTATCAAACTGATAGTGAGGTTTCGCGACTCCTGCATAATTATAAATTAAAACAAACTACCAATTATGTCAGAGAAAGATATGATTAGAGGGTTCGTCAAAGACATCCTCAAGCCCATCATCGCTGAAGCGATAAACGAAGTGAACATCGAGACCGCGGAACGCAAAAAAGAAAAACGCTACTACACCCGAGAAGAAGCCTGCCAGCACCTCAAAATCGGCACAACAACCTTCTACCGGCTCGCGGGCAAAGGCAAAATCAACATCCTCAAAATCGAAGGCAAAACCCTCGTGGACGCCGATGAACTTGACGAAGCCATCGAAACCAAACAAGTATTCCGTTATCAGCACTGATAGGAGGGAATACAATGGATATTGAACCCATCCAAGCAATCAGCGAAGCCATCGACAGCGCAGCCTCAGCCGACAACATCGGAATGCTCACTGTCAAGACCGCAAATGTAACGCTCACGGACGCAAGCCGCCGGCCCAATCCCGAGCCACTCTACCACGAACTCTGGTACGAAGGAGAAGTATGCTGCCTCTTCTCCGACTCCAACCTCGGAAAATCCATCTACGCAGTCCAGATGGCAGAAGAAATCGCCGTCATCCAGAAAGTCCTATTAGTCGATTGCGAACTCTCCGACAAACAGTTCCAACTCCGCTACACCGACACGGACACCAACATCCTCCACCAATTTCCCGAAGGTCTCTACCGCGCCGAAATCAACCCAATGGCCCTTGATGTCAAAGACTACGAAGAAAAGATACTCCAGCACATCGAAGAAGCGATGCTCAAACTCGGATGCAAAGTCGCCATCATCGACAACCTCACCTACCTCTGCAACAGCAGCGACAAAGGCGTAGATGCCGGCATCTTCATGATGAAACTGATGAACCTCAAGAAACGCTACGGCTGGTCACTCCTGATCATAGCCCACACCCCGAAAAGAGCGCTCTCAAGTCCCATCACCCAGAACGACCTTGCGGGCTCCAAAAAGCTCTACAACTTCTTTGACAGCGTATTCGCCATAGGCAAATCAGCCAAAGACGAACGTTTGCGCTATGTCAAACAGTTGAAAGTCAGAGCCGGAGAATTCCGTTACGGAGCCGACAATGTCATAGTCTATGAAATAGTCAAGACCGAAGGCTATGTCCACTTCGTATTCAAAGAATTTGCATCCGAATACAGCCACCTCCGCGAACCAAGCGAACAGGACAACAACACGATGCAAAACAACATCCTCGAACTAATCAAAGAAGGCAAATCCTACCGCGACATAGCAGCCACCCTCGGTGTCAGCAAATCCCTCGTAGGAAAGATAGTTTCCAGAGCCTCGTCCCTGTCCACGGTAAACGGCAAAGACGCAGTGTCCACAGTGGACAGCGTGGACACCCCGAAGCCTGCCGAAGACATCTCGCTCTTCTGAACTGTCCACACCGTCCACAACCGTCCACCAAGTCCACGCCCTCACAAAGCGTGGACACCGTGGACAAAATACCGAAAGCAATGTACAACTTACAGAAATACAAAGGAATAGCATCCCGTCACACCTGTCCACAGTGTGGACGCAAGCGCTGCTTCACACTCTATGTCGATGAACACGGCACACCCCTTCACGAAACCGTAGGCCGCTGCGACCACGAAAGCAGCTGCGGCTACCACTATACTCCTAAAGACTACTACCGCAACCACCCTTGGCTCAAACCTGAAGCAGACTGGAGAGAATCCCTTCCGGCACAATCCACAAAGCCCATCAAGCAACTCCAGCCAGCAGCCACCAAGAAACTCTGTCTCCTACCGCAAGACATAGTCACTCGCTCCGTCCGTCACAATCGAGACAGCGACCTCATTACCTTTCTCCGCACCATTATGGACGCAGAAATGGTTGACACCTTGATCGACCGCTACCAAATCGGCGTTACGAAATCCCGCGACACAATCTTTTTTCAATTAGACATCAAAGGAAGATGCAGAACGGGAAAGGTGATGAAGTATAATGCCGAAACCGGCCACCGAATCAAAGACGAAAACACCAAAGGCCGCATCACCTGGGTCCACTCCCTGATGAAGCAATCCGGCCAACTCCCGCCCGACTGGGAACTCACCCAATGCCTCTTCGGAGAACATCTCCTCGCCGGAGAACCCGACAAACCAATAGCCCTCGTAGAATCCGAGAAAACCGCCATAATCTGCTCCGGCCTGATGCCCAAATACATCTGGCTCGCCACCGGCGGCAAATCCCAACTCAACGGAGAAAAGCTCAAAGTCCTCCAAGGTCGCAAAGTAATAGCCTTTCCCGACATAGACGCCCACGAAGAATGGACACGTAAACTAAGCAACCTGCCCAATCAGCAGATTACAGTAAGCCCACTACTCCAACAAAACGCCACCGCTCAAGACCGCGCCGACCATATCGACATCGCCGACTGGCTAATCCGCTACCTCGTCAACCCGCCCGACCCGAACATCAAACAACACTCCAGAGCCTACCTCTTAGCAGCCAAATACATAAGTCCTGAATACCAGGAACAAGTAGAAGCCCTAATCAACGACCTCGGCCTCGACTTCCTCGGAGTGCAAAAATAGATAAAACTTAACGATAAAGCCTACATAACGATAGCATTATGCGGGCTTCTATTGTTTTGGCACTTCAGAAAAATGTTTTGCATTGTCACAAAAGTTGCTTATTTTT
>JBJEBM010000094.1:0-8664 GCA_051870055.1 Candidatus Cryptobacteroides sp. | reverse complement strand
TTTGCGAGCGTGTTGTAATTGGTAGCCAAGCCAGACTTAGGATCTGGTGCCTTCGTGCGTATGGGTTCGAGTCCCTTCGCTCGCACAAATAAAACAGAGGGATCAAGCATATTCGCTCAATCCCTCTGTTTCTTTTATAATGAGACGACTACAGGTCGTTCATTTCCTTGAGATAGTCCTCCTTGCTGCTTACCACGATATCCTGGAATTCCTTCTGGCCTGTACCGGCAGGAATCAGGTGACCGCAGATGACATTCTCCTTGAGGCCTTCAAGGTCATCGACACGGCCGCGGATAGCTGCCTCGCTGAGCACCTTGGTTGTCTCCTGGAATGAAGCGGCGGAGATGAAGCTGTCTGTCTTCAGGGCGGCTCTTGTGATACCCTGGAGAACCTGGCTGGCTGTTGCCGGCTTGGCCTCGCGGACTGCCATCATCTTCAGGCCCTGTCTTTCTAGAGAGGCATTCTCACTCCTCATCTCACGGGCTGTGATGATATTGCCGTCAGAATATCTCTGGGAATCGCCGTGCTCTATGACATAGTACTTGCCGTAGATATCGTCATTGGTATCCATAAACAGCCACTTGTCAACAAGCTCCTCAGGCAGGAACTCGGTATCGCCCGGGTCGTTGATCTGGACTTTTCTCATCATCTGCCTTACGATGATTTCGAAATGCTTGTCGTTGATCTTCACACCCTGCAGACGGTAAACCGTCTGGACCTCGTTCACGATGTACTCCTGGGCCTTGACAGGACCGAGCACATTGAGGATGTCGGTAGGAGAGATGCCGCCGTCAGAGAGACGAGAGCCGGCTTTGACGTAGTCATTCTCCTGAACCAGAATCTGTTTGGTAAGAGGCACAAGATAATGCTTCTCGACACCGGACTTGTTCTTGACGATAATCTCGCGGTTACCCCTCTTGATCTTGCCCATAATGACCTCTCCGTTGATTTCGGAGATGATGGCAGGGCTTGAAGGAGTTCTGGCCTCGAAGAGTTCGGTGACTCGAGGGAGACCTCCGGTGATATCGTTGGACTTGCCGATGGCGCGAGGAATCTTGATGATGGCCTCACCTATCTTCACATTCTCACCGTCGCTGACAGTGACGTGGGCTCCTACAGGCAGGTTGTACTGCTTGAGAATCTCGCCGCCCTCGCCGATAATGAGAATTGACGGGTTCTTGGTCTTGTCCCTGGACTCGATGATGACTTTGTCCTTGTTGTTGGAATACTCGTCGGCGCTTTCCTCCCTGAAGGTAGAGCCCTCAATCATATTGTCAAAGCGGACAGTACCGGTGGTCTCGACAATGGTGATGGCGTTGTACGGATCCCATTCGCAGATGAGGTCGCCTTTCTTCACATTGTCACCGTCCTTCTTGTAAAGCACGGAGCCATAAGGCACATCGTAGCTTGAGAAGGTAATGCCGGTATTCTCGTCGATGATCTTGAGCTCTGTCATACGGCTGACAACAACCACCTCTTTTTCTCCTGTATCAGACTCTCTTTCAAGGGTCCTGAGCTCCTCGAACTGGAGTTTTCCGTTGTACTTGGACTCGATTGAGGAATCAGCGGCCGTGCTGGAAGCTGTACCGCCGACGTGGAAGGTACGGAGGGTAAGCTGTGTACCAGGCTCACCGATGGACTGTGCGGCGATGACGCCGACAACCTCGCCCTTCTCGACCATCCTGCTGGTTGCAAGGTTACGTCCGTAGCACTTGGCGCAGACACCCTTGCGTGACTCGCAGGTAAGCACTGAACGGATCTCGACCTGCTCAATCGGCAGTGAGTCAATCAAGCTGGCTGTAGCCTCCCTGATTTCCTCGCCGGCCTTGATGATGAGTTCGCCGGTAATCGGGTTGAAGATGTCGTGCACGGAAGTACGGCCGAGAATCCTCTCTCCGAGAGACTCGACAACATCGTCCTTGTTCTTGATGGCGGAAGCCATAAGTCCGCGGAGTGTGCCGCAGTCCTCCTCATTGATGATGACATCGTGTGACACATCGACTAGACGTCTTGTGAGGTAACCTGCATCGGCAGTCTTCAAAGCGGTATCGGCCAGACCCTTACGTGCACCGTGGGTGGAGATGAAGTACTCGAGCACTGTCATTCCCTCCTTCAGGTTGGACACAATCGGGTTCTCGATAATCTCAGCTCCGGCAGCTCCGGATTTCTGCGGTTTCGCCATAAGGCCTCGCATACCGCAGAGCTGTTTGATCTGCTGGGTGGAACCACGGGCTCCAGAATCCAGCATCATATATACAGGGTTGAATCCCTGCTGGTCAGCTGAAATCTGCTTCTCGACAATTCCGGTGAGTTTGTTGTCTATGATAGTCCACAGGTCAATCACCTTGTTATAACGCTCGTTATTGGTGATGAAACCCATAGCGTAGTTGTTCTTGATATCCTCTACCTGCCTGTAGCCCTCGTCGATGAGAGTGTACTTCTCATCCGGAATGAGGACATCGCCAAGGTTGAAAGAGATACCGGCCCTGAATGCCCTGTCATAACCGAGATTCTTGATGTCGTCAAGGAAGTGGGCGGTTCTCGCCACACCTGTGTTCTTGATGACCTCGGTGATGATTTTCCTGAGCGCTTTCTTTCCGAGCACCTCATTCACGTATGGAACTTCCTCAGGCACATACTGGTTGACGATGATACGGCCAGGTGTGGTCTTCACCATCTGGGTACCCTTTGAAGGATCCTGCTTGTCAACGAGGAGTCTTACGTTGATCTCGGCATGCATTTCGACAGCGCCCTCGTTGAGAGCGACAATCACCTCCTCTGGTCCGTAGAAACTCATTCCCTGGCCCTTTGCACCCGGTTTCACTTTGGTGATATAGTAAAGACCGAGCACCATATCCTGTGAAGGCACTGTGATAGGAGTTCCGTTTGCAGGATTGAGGATGTTCTGGGAACCGAGCATAAGAAGCTGGGCCTCCATCACAGCCGCATTGCTGAGAGGAAGGTGGACAGCCATCTGGTCACCGTCGAAGTCGGCGTTGAAGGCGGTGCAGGCAAGAGGGTGGAGCTGGATGGCCTTGCCCTCGATCATACGCGGCTGGAAAGCCTGGATACCGAGCCTGTGAAGTGTAGGCGCACGGTTCAGGAGAACCGGATGACCTTTCATCACATTCTCGAGGATGTCCCAGATAACAGGGTCTTTCCTGTCCACGATTTTCTTTGCGGACTTGACTGTCTTCACGATGCCCCTCTCAATCAGTTTCCTGATGATGAACGGTTTGTAAAGCTCGGACGCCATGAATTTAGGAAGGCCGCACTCGTGCATCTGAAGTTCAGGACCTACAACGATGACAGAACGGGCGGAGTAGTCCACACGTTTACCAAGGAGGTTCTGACGGAAACGTCCCTGCTTACCTTTCAAGCTGTCAGACAGAGATTTGAGAGCCCTGTTGGACTCACTCTTCACTGCGCTTGACTTCTTGGAGTTGTCAAAGAGGGAATCAACAGCCTCCTGGAGCATACGCTTCTCATTCCTGAGAATGACTTCAGGAGCCTTGATCTCGATAAGCCTCTTGAGACGGTTGTTCCTGATGATGACCCTTCTGTAGAGGTCATTGAGGTCGGATGTGGCGAAACGTCCTCCGTCGAGCGGAACGAGAGGCCTGAGATCCGGCGGAATGACCGGAATGACCTTCATAATCATCCACTCAGGACGGTTGATGCCCTTCGACTCCTCAAACCATTTGACAACGCTGAGCCTCTTCAGGATCTCCGCTTTCCTCTGCTGGGCGGTCTCATTGGCCATCGCCTCCCTGAGTGATTTGGCAAGCTGGTCAATGTCAATCTCCTTCAGGAGATCATAGATTCCGTCCGCACCCATCTTGGCGATGAATTTCTCAGGAGCGTCATCAGGAAGGTTGTCGTTCTCAGGCATTTTGTCAATAACTGCGAGATACTCGTCCTCAGAGAGAAGATCAAGTTTGTTCAGACCGCTGTCTCCCGGCTTGATGACGATGTATTTCTCATAGTATATGACAGCCTCGAGTTTCTTGGCAGGAATGCCGAGGACTGCGGAAATCTTGTTAGGCGCTGATTTGAAGTACCAGATATGAGCTACAGGCACTGTGAGAGAGATGTGGCCCATCCTCTCACGGCGAACTTTCTTCTCTGTGACTTCGACTCCGCACCTGTCGCATACGATTCCGCGGTATCTGATCCTTTTGTACTTGCCGCAGTAGCACTCGTAGTCTTTGGTAGGTCCGAAAATCTTCTCGCAGAAGAGTCCGTCTCTCTCAGGCTTGTAGGTCCTGTAATTGACCGTTTCCGGCTTCAGGACCTCTCCGTGGGACCTCTCCCTGATGTCCTCCGGAGAAGCCAGAGAGATACTGATTCTCTGGAAATTGCTTCTTACCTTATTGTCTTTATTGTTCAAAATAGGCATAGTATAACAATTCTATTGGCTCAAATTAATCAAGTGTCACCTTCAGTCCGAGACCTCTGAGCTCGTGCAGGAGCACATTCAGGGACTCAGGTATGCCAGGTGTCGGCATAGGCTCGCCTTTGACAATAGCCTCGTAGGTCTTGCTCCTTCCTGTCACGTCATCTGACTTGACGGTAAGAATCTCCTGCAGGGCATTTGCAGCGCCGAACGCCTCAAGCGCCCAGACCTCCATCTCTCCGAATCGCTGGCCTCCGAACTGGGCTTTACCGCCGAGAGGCTGCTGGGTGATGAGAGAATACGGTCCGATAGACCTGGCGTGCATCTTGTCGTCAACCATATGGCCGAGCTTGATCATATAGATGACGCCCACTGTTGCGTACTGGTCGAACCAGTCGCCTGTGCCGCCATCCCTGAGATGCGTCTTTCCGAATCTCGGAAGGCCTGCCTTGTCTGTGTATTCGCAGAGTTCGTCAATGCTTGCTCCGTCGAAGATAGGGGTGCTGAACTTGACACCGAGAACCTGTCCTGCCCATCCGAGAACTGTCTCGTATATCTGTCCGAGGTTCATTCGGGACGGCACACCGAGAGGGTTGAGCACAATGTCAACAGGTCTTCCGTCCTCAAGGAACGGCATATCCTCCTCCCTGACAATCTTGGCCACAATACCTTTGTTACCGTGACGTCCGGCCATCTTGTCGCCGACAGTGATCTTCCTCTTCTTGGCGATATACACCTTGGCAAGCTGCATAACGCCGTTGGAAAGTTCGTCACCAATCTTGATCTTGTCCTGAGCCCTTTTGTTGGCAGCCGCTGCCTCCTTGAACGAGATGCAGTAGTTGTTGATAAGCTCGCGGATCATCCAGTTGGTGTGTTCGTCCTCGGTCCACCTGTTGGAATTGATATTGTTGTAATCAATAGTCTTCAGCTGGTCAACTGTTATCTCCTTGCCGGCAGGGATTACCTCCACACCGTAAAGGTCGCTGATTCCGGCGCTTGCCTTGCCCTCTGCGAGAGCGGCAAGTTTCTCGAAGAACTTATGGTAAAGTGCCTCGGCCTTCTTGTTGAAATCCTCCTCGATGCTTTCGAGTTTGGCCTTGAGCTCAGCCTTGGCGCCTTTTCTGTTGCCCTCTTTTGCGACTTTGGCATAAAGAGCTGTCTTGATGACAGTTCCGCTGAGTGAAGGATTGGCCTTGAGAGACGCGTCCTTGACATCGCCTGCCTTGTCACCGAAAATGGCCCTCAGGAGTTTCTCCTCCGGAGACGGATCGCTCTCTCCCTTAGGAGTGATCTTGCCGACCATAATGTCACCCGGGTCAATGTGGGCACCGATTCTTACAACACCGTTCTCGTCGAGATTCCTGGTCGCGTCCTCGCTGACGTTCGGAATATCGGAAGTGAGTTCCTCCATTCCGCGCTTTGTCTCGCGGACCTCGGTCACGAATTCATCAACGTGTACAGATGTGAGGATGTCCCAACGCACCATCTTCTCTGACAGCACGATAGCATCCTCATAGTTGTATCCCTTCCAAGGCATGAAGGCAACCATCAGGTTGCGCCCGAGAGCAAGCTCACCGTTCTGGGTGGCATATCCCTCGGTCATCACCTGGCCTTTCTCCACAATGTCGCCCTTCCTTACGACAGGCTTGAGGCAGATTGTGGTGCTCTGGTTGGTCCTCCTGTAGATAGGAAGGTGATAAACAGTGATATCCGGAGTGAAGCTGACGAATTTCTCGTCTTCAGTCCTGTCATACTTGACGTGGATTTCATTGGCATCAACATAGACGACTTCACCACGGCGTTCAGCCATCACCTGGGTTCTGGAGTCTATGCAGACTCTCTCCTCAAGACCGGTTCCTACAATAGGAGACTGTGGTTTGAGAAGCGGAACGGCCTGGCGCATCATGTTCGCACCCATCAGGGCGCGGTGGGCGTCGTCGTGCTCAAGGAACGGAATGAGGGAAGCGGCCACAGAAGCCATCTGGTTAGGAGCCACGTCCATATACTTCACTTCCTCCCTGGTGACAACCGGGAAGTCAGCCTCAAGACGGCACTGGATTCTGTCATCCTCGATTGTACCATCATCGTCCATCTTGACATTGGCGAGGGAGACAAGCTGGTCTTCCTCCTCCTCGGCGCTCATGAATTTCCAGCCGGTGTCGCTGAGATCAACCTTTCCGTTTTCAACTTTGCGGTAAGGAGTCTCGATGAATCCGAGTTCGTCAATCTTGGCATAAACGCAGAGTGACGATATGAGTCCGATGTTAGGTCCCTCAGGAGACTCGATCGGGCAGAGCCTTCCGTAATGGGTATAATGCACGTCCCTGACCTCGAATCCTGCTCTGTCCCTGGAAAGACCACCAGGGCCAAGGGCTGAGAGACGGCGTTTGTGGGTGACCTCCGCAAGCGGATTGGTCTGGTCCATAAACTGGGAGAGCTGGCTTGTCCCGAAGAATGAGTTGATAACTGAAGACAGTGTCTTGGAGTTTATCAGGTCTATCGGATAGAACTGCTCGCTGTCACGTACATTCATCCTTTCGCGGATGGTTCTAGCCATTCTGGAAAGGCCTACGCTGAACTGGTTTGCGAGCTGCTCGCCCACTGTTCTTACGCGCCTGTTGCTCAGATGGTCGATATCGTCAACAGTTGCCTTGGAGTTGATGAGCTGGATAAGGTATTTGATAATCTCGATGATGTCGGTGTTGGTCAAAACACGAAGCGCCGGGTCTATATTGAGACTCAGCTTCTTGTTCAGACGGTAACGGCCGACGATACCGAGGTCATATCTCTTTTCGGAGAAGAAGAGCTTGTCAATGACATCCCTTGCAGTTGCCTCATCAGGCGGTTCAGAATTTCTGAGCTGCTTGTAGATGTAGTTGACGGCTTCTTTTTCCGTATTTGTCGGATCTTTCTGCAGAGTGTTGTAGATAATAGCGTACTCGTTGTCGCTTGCCTCATCCTTCTGGAGGAGGACGGTCTTGACGTCAGCCTCGGCAAGTTTCTGTATAGTCTCTGCATTGATGATGTCACCACGCTCGACGATAGGTTTGGTTCTCTCGATAGGGATAACCTCACCTGTATCCTCGTCAACGAAGTCCTCGTTCCAGGCTATGATGACTTTTGCCGCGAGTTTGCGTCCTTCGTTGGCGCTGAGGTTCTCCGGCGTAGCCTCGATTTCCTCCGCAAGGCCGAAGATGTCTATAATGTCTTTATCCGCGTCAAATCCGATGGCTCTCAACAATGTTGTCACCGGCAATTTCTTCTTGCGGTCGATGTAGGCGTACATTACATTGTTGATGTCGGTCGCAAACTCAATCCAGGAACCTTTGAAAGGAATGATTCTGGCCGAGTAAAGCTTGGTTCCGTTTGCGTGGAGAGTCTGGTCGAAGAAAACGCCAGGCGACCTGTGGAGCTGTGAAACAATGATTCTTTCTGATCCGTTGATAACGAATGTGCCCGCCGGAGTCATATACGGAATGTCGCCGAGATATACATCCTGTACTCTCGTCGCGAAATCCTCGTGCTCCGGATCGCTGCAGGAAAGGCGGAGTTTTGCCTTCAGAGGAACGTTGTACGTCAGTCCTCTCTCAAGACACTCTTCAATCGAATAACGGGGCGGCTCGACAAAATAGTCGATGAACTCGAGCTTGTAATTGTTCCTCGTGTCCTCGATTGGGAATATTTCCTGGAATACCTGGTAAAGGCCTTCATTCCTCCTGTTCTCAGGAGTGGTGTCAAGCTGGAAAAAGTCCTTGAACGACTTCAGCTGCACCTCAAGAAGATCCGGATAATCCAGAATTTTTGATGTGGCGAAATTAATTCGTTTGTTTGAAGTCTTATTTGACATATTCTGCCTTTGAAATAGAGAAAAATTAAATACGACAAAAAGGTTTAGAGCCTATAGCCAGGGCTCTAAACCTGATTTCGTTCCCATCAAGGGGAGAAGCGAAGTTATTTAACCTCAACTTCTGCACCAGCCTCTTCGAGAGTAGATTTGATCTGCTCTGCTTCAGCCTTGGATACTTTCTCTTTCAAAGTTGCATCTGGAGCCTTGTCAACGAGGTCTTTTGCCTCTTTAAGTCCGAGACCGAGGAGATCCTTCACAGCCTTGATGACACCGAGCTTGGCAGCGCCGGCTGATTTGAGGATAACATCGAACTCAGTCTGCTCTGCAGGAGCAGCCTCAGCGGCTGCTGCAGGACCTGCTACAGCGACAGCTGCAGCTGCAGGCTCGATACCGTACTCTTCCTTGAGAACCTTTGCAAGTT
>JBJEBM010000093.1:0-8758 GCA_051870055.1 Candidatus Cryptobacteroides sp. | reverse complement strand
GCGAACGCCGATGGTACTGACCCACCAGTTGGGAGAGTAGGCAGCCGCCGTTCTTTGTCGAGTCCATAATCAATTGATTGTGGACTCGTTTTTTTTGTTATATTTGCACCATAGACATATTTGTAATGGAAAAGGAAAAGAATACATCTGAAGCAAATACTATAGTTGCCAAAACAAGAAGCAGATTCCGCTGGTTGAAAATCACATTGGCTGTGTTTGCAAGTATTTGGTTGATTGCACTTATTGCAATCCAGGTGCTCCTTAGGCCAGATGTGCTTAAATCTTTGGCAGATAAATACATCAAGGAATATGTTGATGCTGATGTGGAAATTGGTGGAATGTCCGTTTCTGTATTCCGCAGTTTTCCTGACCTTGTTGTTGACATCTCCGGAGTCAAGATTACATATCCTCATTCCCGTTACGCCTTATATGATTCTCTTGGAATTGACGGCAAACTGCGTCACGCAGGAAGAGGGCGCTCAGGAGTGGACACTCTTGCCTCCTTTGACGGATTGAGACTCTCTGTCAATTACCTGTCTGCAATCTTTGGCCAGATTCATATTAACGAGGCTTTGCTTGACAGGCCAAGGATTTTCGCACATTATTATGATGATGGAATAGCCAACTGGAATGTACTTAAGAATATTTCCGTTTCTGAGACAGAGGATACTTCCGTTACTGTGCTGCCTCCGATTGCCGTCAACAGAATCGCATTGACAGGTCATCCTGCAGTTGTATATACGGACTGTCCCGATACTGTTTTCACAGCCGCGTTTTTCTCTAAAATGAATTTCCAGGGTCGCCTGCATACCCGCAATACCTCCCGAAATAAATTGGGATTCAGACTTGACAGCCTTTTTCTGTCAGGAAGACTTCCCAAGGATACACTCATTGTGTCTATGGAACATTTCTCAATAGATGAGAATGACGGCGCAATGCATTTTGACGCATCAGCCAAGGCTTTTGCCGGAATGAATTCATATGGCCGGCTCATCATTCCTGTCGCTCTCAACGGTGATATGGGCCTGCCGAAAGAGGATGTCACTTCAGTTTCCCTGAGAAATCTCAAAGCCGATATCGCCACTCTGACTATGACCGGTGAAGCTGATGTGAAATTGTATCAGGACAGCACTTATGTGAGAGCAGAGGCCGCGATAGACAATTGTTCTGTCAATGATCTCGTGCATTTCTTCGGCAAGAATTTCTTCCCTGAGTCCGAGAATCTCCAGACCAACGCTGAAGTGACTATGACAGCTCTTTGTGACGGATATTACAATCCTTCCCGCGGCACTCTTCCTGAACTGCTTGCAGAGGTTGTTGTTCCGCGTTCGTATGTCAGATATCCTGGAATACCTGACGGAAGCGTCCAGCTTGACATCAATGCCAGCACAGACCAGAACGGCAGGCTTGATGTAGCTCTTGATGATATGTGCTTTATTTTCGCCGGAGTTGATCTGGATGCAACCGGTTCAGCAAGTGATCTTTTAGGTGATGATCCTCTTTTCCATGTCAATGCCAAAGCAGAGGCAAGCCTTGACAGCCTATCCGCAATCATTCCTGACACATTGGGAATCACCGTCCGGGGCCAGCTTGACGCTGCATTGAAAGGCACTGTAAGATCTTCCCAGCTCACACAGCAGTCATTTTACAGGGCCGCTCTTGACGGATATGTACGGACTGACGAACTTGAGCTTTCCGCCCCGTCAGATTCAATTTATCTGTGGGCCGGCTCACCGTCAATCGGTATTGCAACCGTGAAGAACAAACTTGACACTGGCATCAAGATTGGCGAGAGCATCCTTGCGATGAATGCTGGAATCGATTCCCTTTATGCCGAGATTGGAGACGGGATGAAAGTCCGGGTCTCAGGACTTGGAATGGTGGCCCAGACAGCAAGCAAAGCATATACAGAAGCATATGGACGGGAGCGCTATCCGGTTCTTGGGCAGATTGACATCTCCAAACTTTTTGTATCTGGTGCCGATTCTCTGTTTTTGGGAACGCTTGGCACGAAGGGTACATTCAAATATTCCTATAGGACAAGGGGAGAGATGATGACGCCTCTTATGAATCTGACAGCCAATATTTCCCGTGTTTTCGGACGATATGGGGAAAACAAGGCCGGATTCAAAGATGCCGCGCTTACGGCCTCAGCTGTTATGACCACATTCGAGCGGAACGAGAGACGTGAGCATATACTGGATTCATTGCAGCGGGTGTATCCGGGAGTGCCGAGAGACTCGCTTTTCAGAAAAGCTTTTGCAGGACGCAGACGCATTGCTGAAACCACTTCTTCGGATTTCAATGACATTACCTTGAGCAAGGAACTCAGCAGGACCTTGTCCAAATATCTTAGGGAATGGAATATGAAAGGAAGTCTGGCTGTCAAAGACGGAATGCTCATCACTCCATATTTCCCGTTGAAAAACCGTATTGAGGATTTCAGATTCTCCGCTGACAATGAGAAGGTTGTGCTGGAAAATCTGACATTCGCTCCCGGTAAATCCGATGTTTCTGCAAAAGGAGAGCTTACAGGCCTGCGCCAGGCTGTAGCCGGAAGGGCTCCTATGAAACTCGATTTGAAGATAACTTCCAACAGCATTGATGCCAATGAACTGCTCGCCGCCTACAGCGCAGGATCAAGATATGTTCCTTCCGGAAGTTCTTATATAAACGAACAAGGCCTTGATGACGAATCATTTATGGCTGAAGTTGCCGCTAATGAGGTTGATATGGAAGCGGATTCCACGTTCGCTTTGATTGTTGTCCCGGCGAATGTGGAGGCTACAGTTTCGCTTGAAGCCAATGAGATTAACTATTCTGATCTCAACATTGACTGGATGGCTTCCGACATTGTGATGAAAAACCGTTGTCTCCAGATTACCAATACTGTTGCGACGTCCAATATGGGAGATATTTATTTCGAGGGATTCTATTCCACGCAGTCGAAGAAAGACATCAAGACCGGATTTGACCTCAATCTTGCGGATATCACCGCGGACAAAGTTGTGCAGCTTTTCCCTGTAGTTGATACGATAATGCCGATGCTCACTTCATTCAAAGGCCAGCTGGACTGCGAGATAGCGGCGACTACCGACCTTGACACCAATATGAACATTCTTACCCCTACTATGAACGGGGTGCTGAAAATCAAAGGCCGTGAAGTAGCCCTTGAGGACAGCCCGGAATTCAGGAAACTTGCCAAGATGCTGATGTTCAAGGACAAAAAATTCGGTAAGGTAGGGGATATGTCTGTGACAGGAATTGTAAGCGACAACCGTCTTGAGATATTCCCGTTCGTTCTCAATGTTGACCGTTATGTCCTGGCTATGAGCGGACTGCAGCAGTTTGACCAGACATTCACTTATCACGTGTCAGTAATCAAGTCTCCGCTTCCGTTCCGTTTCGGAATCAATCTTTTCGGAAATTTCGACAAGTGGAAATTCAAAATTGGCAAAGCTAAATACAAGAACACCAATGTGCCTGTTTTCTCGGCTGTCATAGACACTGTCCAGATGAATCTGGTCAATTCCATCCACAATATCTTCACGAAAGGAGTTGATTTGGCTGTGCAGTCGAACAACCAGCTTACCGGTGCGGTGGAGGTGCGCAAGTCTGAATTAGGATATGATTCCGGAGCCGGGCTTGATTCTCTCGATGTGTCAGAGCAGAAGATGCTTGATTCGTTGAGAGTTGCTTCCGAGGCTCCTGACTCATTGCGGCTTGTCCCGGTCCCTGACGGATCGGATTATGAATCTGTTGAAGACGCTGTTGTTGAATCATCGGCAAAGCAGACCCGAAAAGAGCGGAGAGCTGAACGCAGGGCCAGGCGCAATGCCGAGGCTGTCGAATCTGAAACTGTTGAATCAGAATAATTTAAATCCTGTATGAATTCAAGCGAGTATATTGAGGTCACTGTGAAAATTGATCCGTTCACCGAGGAGAATGCTGAAATTGCGGAGGCGATGATCTCGGAGCTGCCGTATGATTCTTTTGTCGCGGGAGAGTCTGACCTCAAGTGTTATATACAGAAAGAACTCTATGACAGGAGGGCTCTGCGGCTTGTACTGTCAGGCCTCCCGTTCAATGCGTCTTTTATCGCGGTTCCTGTGCCTTTCCGCAACTGGAACGCTGAGTGGGAAAGCTCCTTCAAGCCTATCGTTGTAGGAAAATCAGTGACAGTCAAGCAGATGGATGACAATTCACAGCCGAGGACAAGATACAATATCCGCTTGCGCCCGGAGATGGCTTTCGGTACAGGCCACCACGACACAACATATATGATGCTGGAGTCAGTCCTTGAGTATCCTGAAAATGTCAAAGGACGGGTAGTGATGGATATGGGATGCGGTACAGCCGTCCTCGGAATACTTGCAGCGAAGATGGGAGCCAGTAAAGTTTATGCCATTGATATAGATGCAGTTGCGGCTCAGTCTGCATTTGACAATGCCCATATCAACAGGGTAGGACGGAAGGTGGAGGCCTATTGTGGAGACGCCTCCCGTCTCCAGCTCGGCAAATACGATATGCTGCTGGCCAATATCCACCGGAACATCATCATAATGGACTTGCGCACATACTCCAGGTCTTTGAAGGCCGGAGGGGTCCTGCTGCTCAGCGGATTCTTTGATGATGATGTGCCTGATGTCAGGAATGAGGCGGAAAAATGCGGCCTTCAGTTCATAACCCGTAAATCCAGAGGCGGCTGGGCCTGCCTTCATTTCCGCAGGCCCGGGGCGTTCTCAATCTCTGAAATACAGAATGTCACAGTCTGACAATCTTCTCGGTGCTCTTCAGCAGCTTAAGCTGTGAGGTCACCTTGTCAAGCTCCATATTCGATGACACCGATATAGTCATATTGATGTCATACAGTGCCTTTTTCTCATTTTCAGTGACAGTGAACTTCCTGAGAGAGGCCTTGTATGTGTTGACCACGTCCATTATCTGGTTTATTACTGATGGCTCATTCGCAGTGATTACCCTAAGCGAAGTGATGAATGTTCCGCTTGACGGGGTTTCCGCCCATTTTACCTTCTGGATGCGGTATGGATAGGTGTCCAGCAGCCTTGAAGCATTCGGGCAGGTCATCCTGTGAATCTTGATTCCGTCAGTGCGGGTGACGAAGCCGAATACATCATCACCGAAAACCGGATTGCAGCATTTGGCCATTTTGTAGTCAAGCCCTTTCAAATCCTTGGCATTCAGTACGAGAATGTCGTCAGTGGCGGCCGAACGCCCCTCCCATCTGCTTCTCGACTCTGCGGCTGCGGCCTGGTCGGCAGCTTTTGCCGCCTCGATGGCTTTCGCCTGCATCTCGTCGTGCTCAAGAATGAACGTCTTTATCAGGTCAATGTCCAGTGTCCCTTCTCCCACGGCCGCGAAGAAGGCGTTCACCGTAGGATATTTCAGTTTCTTCATCAGCTCGGCCATCTGGTCGTCCGGAAACTCCAGTTTCCAGTTTTTCAGACGGCGTCCGAGGAGTTCTTTCCCCTCTGCGGCCTTCTTGTATTCAACCTCGCTCAGAGCCTGGCGGATCTTGTTCTTGGCTTTGCTCGACACGACAAAATTCACCCAGTCAGGAGAAGGTTTCTGGTTCTTGCCCCTCATTATCTCCACCACGTCCCCGGTCTTGAGTTTCTCCTTGATGGACACTACCTTGCCGTTTATTTTTGCGCCTGTACAGCTTATTCCGAGGTTGGAGTGTATATTGAACGCAAAATCCAGCACTGACGCACCGGTCGGCAGGATTCTCAGCTCTCCGGACGGTGTGAATACAAATATCTCCCTGGATGGAGGCTGCGGCAGGTCATCGGTTCCTGAAGTCAGCTGGTGCTCCAGGTTGTACCTCACGGAAGTCAGCCATTTGTCCATCGTCTCCTCGTGCTTGATCCCTTTGTAAGACCAGTGGGCAGCGTGTCCGTTCTCGGCAATGTCGTCCATCCTCTTCGTCCTGATCTGCACTTCAATATATGCGTTGTCGCGGTTCCGCACAGTGATGTGGAGAGACTCGTATCCGTTTGGCTTCGGATTCGAAATCCAGTCGCGGAGCCTTTTTGTATCAGGCTCATATTCCTCTGTCACATAGGAATATACTTTCCAGCAGAGATCTTTCTCTATGTTGGAGTCTTCCTCGCAGTCAATGATGAACCTGATTGCGAATACGTCGAACACACCCTCGAACGGCACTTTCTGTTTCTGCATTTTCTTGTAAATGGAGTATGCCGTCTTGGTGCGGATTTTCAATTTGTATTTTATCCCTGCGTCCGAGAGTTTCTTCTCCAGCGGCCTGATGAATTCCTCGGTGAGCTTGACCCTGTCTTTCTCAGTGGCTTTGAGCTTGTTGGTGATAAGCCTGTACTGGGAAGGGTCTGCAAACCGGAAGTAGATGTCTTCAAGTTCGCTTTTAATATTGTAAAGTCCGAGCTGGTGGGCCAGCGGGATGTACAGCATCAATGTCTCGAGAATCTTTCTCTCCCTTGAAAGTTTGGGGAAAATCTCGAGATTCCGCATAACTTCGAGCCTGTCAGCGATTTTCAGGACAGTCACCCTTGGGTCAGTCGAATACTGGACTATCAGTTTCTTGTATTTCTCGGCTTCAAGTCTGGTATCTTTCGGCTTGATTGTCGCAATCTTGTCGAGCCCGTCAACCATTTTGCATACCTCTGCCGGGAACTCGGCCTGCCTGATGTCTGCATCGGGATGTTTCCGCAGAGCCTCGTGAAGGAATACTGCTGCGGCGCATTCAGCCGGAAGCCCGATTTCATCGGATACAATGAGGGCTACGTTCAACGGATGCTCAATGAACGGGTGCCCGTTGTCCCTTGAATCCGGAGACAGTATTGAAGACGCTATCTCCCACGCTTTCAGCAACAAAGCGCGTCCCTGTTCATTGTAGTGGGGAAACTTTTCGTCTATTATGTTTTTTACGTTGATATTGTCCATCAGGGAAAGATTTTGTCTGAAAGCGATAGCCTAATACATCACAACAATCCTGAAGGTCATTGTCTCCGGGATGAATGTCTCGTCAAGCTCGTAAATGAATTCGCTATCGGTGTAGATGATGGTCACCTGGCCAACTGATATCTCTGCCATTGTCTCGGTTGTGTACGGGTACGCATCTCCGTTTTCATCAATGTATTCGCATTGGAGAAGGAAAGGCAGCTCGGTATGTGTCTCGTTACCCTGGTTGTAATTGAATACCCTGTAAACTTTTACAACTCCATTGCGGAGGACGTCTTTTGTGATTTCAGGGACAGGAATTGTCGCGCTGAAGTAATTGTTGTTGTCAATGTTGGAGTAGGCCCAGGAGTTGGCGTTGACATTTCCGATGACGGTTTTGATGGAAAGGTAGTCCGCCGGGCAGTTGCAGTCCTGCTCGCAGGAACTGAGGATAAATGAAAGTACGATGAAAGTGAGTGCAAGTATCTTTTTCATAATTCTGATTCTTGAATATTATCGGCGTGTGGATGATGAGCTGCTGCTCGTGCTTCCCCTTCGTACGGTTGACTGTGAACCGGTTGCGGAGGTGGTGCTCGTCTTTGTGGAACTGCTTCCGGAAGATTGCACGCGGCTTGATGTGGTGGACGAGCGGGTTGCGCTTGTGCCGCTTGTCCTCGTGGCGCTGGAACTGCTGCCGGATGAGGCGGTGCCCCTTGATGCGGAGCTTCCGGATGATGCCGTTCCGGAAATATTCCTGCTGGATGAGTTGCCTGAATTGGATGTCCCACGCGTAGCGCCGGAAGATGATGAGGCAGCACTTCCCCTTGTGGCGGATGATGTCGTGGTTCTCTTGGTCGCATCGTAAGCCACCCTTACATCATAGGCATTGGCTTGCTTCCTTGCATTTTCGGCGCGCTCAACTGCTGAATTCTGGACAGCTACATTGGCATTTCGCACGGTGAACGACCGCTCCGGATACTGCCTTCCGTAGTCATCCCGGCTGAATGTTGTGCAGAGACGCTGATAATCAGGATAATGGCAATGGCTGTAATACTGTACCTCGTGGCAGTACCGGTGGTTCTTCATAAACGTATTCACATAAGCGTGGTAATGGTTCACGTGGACCGGAGCCGGGTGCTTGTAATATGTCGGATAATGGTTCCAGTACCAAGGCGATTTCCATGGACTGTAGTCGTGCCTGCATATATAGTTGAAAATGACAGGCCTTGTGTAATAGACCGGGCGGATGATGTAGTTCGGCCCGTAGATGTAGGAAGAACCTATCACTTCCACATAATAATTTCCGAAAGCAGGAACTTCAGCCACGACAGTAGCAACGTCCTGGTAAATGTTCGGTGCAAGTACTGCCTGGATAACAAAAACATGATTGTATCCCTGCATAGCGGACATCACCCTCAGATAATCCACATAGCCGTCCCTGTTCAGGTCGAGATTGGATATCATATAGGAGGAATTGTTGAGCAGGGATTCGAATTCCCTGATGTTCGATGACTGTGCGAATGCCGCGGCAACTGCCTGGAGGTCAAGATACAGCGATATGTCAGGCTCAGTGGCGTAAACCTGTGTGGTCGTTGTGCTTACGTGTGTCTTTGGCACAGTGACAACTGTGCTGTATGACGGGGTGTCGTGCACTGATGACACGGTTACAATTCTGGTTGGAAAACAGGAGGCGCAGAATAATGCCGCCATCGCAATCGATGTCAAACGTAGTTTCATTGTCTTGATATAGTTTTTTACTATTCTACAAACTTACATAAAATCTTTCGATTTTACGCCAGTTGTATAAAAATCAAGACCG
>JBJEBM010000092.1:15340-41548 GCA_051870055.1 Candidatus Cryptobacteroides sp. | reverse complement strand
TCGGAAAACGAAAGTAGGAAGAAAACTACTTCGTTTTCCTCCTACTCGATTATACATAAGTACGTCAGATACTAAAGAATTCCTGATGAACCGAGGAAAATCAGCATCGTGTAGCCGAGAAGGAGCCCGATTACTCCGACAATGATACCCATTTTCTCCATATCCTTCTGCTCAATCATACCTGTCGCGTGAGCGAGGGCGTTAGGAGGTGTGGAGATAGGCAGAATCATCGCGAGAGAAGAACCGATTGCGACTCCGATTAGCAGGGTGGAAACTCCGCCGAGAGGGGCGAGGTTGCCGGACATGCTCTGTCCCACAACTGCAAGAATCGGTACAAGAAGTGCGGCTGTAGCGGTATGCGATATGAAGTTGGCCATAATGTAGCAGATGAGCCCGGAGCCTACTACCACGATAGCGGCCGGCCAGGTGTTGAACGGTATAGCCTCGATAAGATGTCCTGCAAGACCAGTCTCCTGAAGTGCTACACCGAGGGAGAAACCTCCTGCCACCATCCAGAGCACACTCCAGTTGATTTCCTCAAGATCCCTCTTGCTGAGAACTCCCGTGATGGCGAATACTCCGATAGGAAGCATAGCCACTACGTTGGAGTTCACACCTGTGAACTTGTCCGTCATCCACAGGAGAACAGTGATTGCGAATGTGACATATACCACGATGTCTCTCCAGCTCTTCTCATGCTCGCCTTCAATCTGAAGTTCAATCTTCTTCTGTTTGAACGGGAACATCTTGAGAAGGATTAACCACGCGATGATGAGGAGAATAATTGCGAACGGAGTCATGAAGCTCATCCACTGACCGAATCCGATGTTCATATTCATTCCTGCCGGATCGTTCAGATATTTGAGAGCGATGGCGTTAGGAGGTGTTCCGATAGGTGTTCCGATGCCACCGATGTTGGCTGCGATAGGAATCGAAAGCGCAAGCGCAATCTTGCCTTTTCCGTCAGCTGGCAGCGACTTGAGAACCGGAGTCAGGAAAGTCAGCATCATTGCCGCTGTTGCCGTGTTGCTGAGGAACATAGAGAACACAGCGGTCACAAGGATGAATCCGAGGAGTACGTAGCGGGACTGTGTTCCGAAAGGCTTCAGAAGTGATTTGGCAAGGAGCAGGTCCAGTCCACTTTTCGTTGCGGCAATCGCAAGGACGAAACCGCCGATGAACAGCATAATGATAGGGTCTGCAAAGCAATGGAGAATGGACTTGTAGTTGATTTCCGTTCCCAATATCATCGGGTCATATCCTTCACGGAAAAACCAGAGACTGCTGTTCGATGAAGTAAATAGAAGCAGGACAACTACAACCATTGAAGTGGTCCAGGCAGGCACTGCCTCGAATACCCACATAAGAATGGCGAATACGAATATCGCGATAGTCCTCTGCTCAATGACAGTCAGTCCCTCAATGCCGAAGGCAGATGTAGGCAGCAGCCAGAGAATCAAGGGAATAAGAGTAGCAATGGACAGTTTGATTGACCTGGAGACAGTCTTGTCTTTGGTCCTGTGGTTTTTCTTCCACTCGTGATAGGTTTCCACCATCTGGAAACCGTAAAAGGATTTGAACATTATAAAATAGATTTAATATTTGTCAGTTCCACAAGTTTAGGAATTATTGATAATACCGGATGCAAAGTTAGGCATTTTGGCCCGATAAACAAAAATTGGCTGACCCCTCGGCCAGCCAATCTATCAGAATCACTGTGCTTATTCAGCGACAACTTCAAATTTGAAAGCGCCTTTGACACTCTTGTAGCATTTAACTTCGGCATCGTAAACACCGAGCTCTTTTACCTCGGCAGAGGTGATGGTGATATCTTTCTTGTCAACCTCGATACCTGCGTTTACAAGGGCCTCAGCAAGCTGGGCGGTAGTTACGGAACCGTAAATCTTGCCGTTCTCGCTTACTTTTGCGCTAACTTTTACGAGTACAGACTCAATCTTGGCAGCGAGTGCCTGTGCGTCTGCAACGAGTTTGGCCTCTTTGTGAGCCCTCTGGCGGAGAGTCTCCTCGTGCTGTTTCTTTGCAGATACAGTGGCGAGAATGGCAAAACCCTGAGGGATGAGATAATTAAGAGCGTAACCGGCTTTTACCTTTACGACATCATCTGCGTGGCCGAGATTGGCCACATCTTTCTTCAAAATGATTTCCATATAGCTGTCTCCTAATTATTTAAGAAGGTCTGTTACGTATGGGAGAAGAGCAAGTGAACGTGCTCTCTTGACTGCCTGGGCAACCTTTCTCTGGAATTTGAGAGAAGTACCGGTGATGCGGCGAGGAAGGATTTTTCCCTGCTCGTTAAGGAATTTCTTGAGGAACTCAGGATCCTTGTAATCAACGTATTTGATGCCCGCTCTCTTGAAACGGCAGTATTTTTTCTTTCTTACCTCTACTGTCGGAGGGTTCAGATAACGGATTTCGTTATTCTGCTGTGCGTTGTTTGTCTGTGCCATATTCAGTCCTCCTTATTTCTCGGCCTCGGCTGCCTGTGCGGCTGCTTTTGCCTGTTTGTTAGCCCTTCTCTTCTCAGCATATGCTGCTGCGTCTTTGTCAAGAGCGACTGTGAGATATCTGATGATTCTCTCGTCACGGTGATACTGGGTCTCGAGTGATGCGATGAGCGAAGGCTCTGCTTTGAACTCGATCAGGTGATAGAATCCTGATGTCTTGTGCTGGATTGGGTAAGCAAGCTGCTTGAGTCCCCAGTCCTCTTCGTACACAACCTCACCTCCGTTCTTGGTGATGAAGTTCACGTACTTGGCAACCGCTTCCTTCATCTGAGCCTCAGACAAAACGGGAGTTGCAATGAAAACGGTCTCGTACTGTTTCATACTTTTAATAATAAATGTTAGTAAATCAATTACTTCCTGCGGAATCCCCGCAAAAAGGACTGCAAATTTAGTTATATTTTTTGAATTGGCCAAACTTTTCGGGCTTTATTGATACTTATCCGTCACGTTTACAACATCACCGGGACAGCTGTCTGCTTCATTCGTTGATATAAATTTTGTGAGGGCATCTACGAGAGACATAGCTCCTATTTTGCAATTATAAAATTAAATTTTATTTTTGCATAAATTACATAGATGTAGATTATGATAGAGCGAACCCAACAACCCAAGTTGCTCCAGCTAGCAACAAAGTATCCTTTTGTGACCATTACCGGACCGCGACAGTCCGGTAAATCAACTCTTGCCTGTATGACTTTCCCGGATTATAAGCGTGTGTCATTGGAGGATCTTGATAACCGGGAGTTCGCGATAGAGGATCCGCGTGGCTTTATCGCCACCTACCCGTCCAATACGATTATTGATGAGGTTCAGCGTGTTCCTACATTGCTTTCCTATCTTCAAACGCACACGGACCGGGAGCATCGAATGGGAATGTATATTCTTACTGGTTCACAAAATACTGAACTGATGGATGCCGTAGATCAGTCTCTTGCCGGCCGATCCGGTATTTTGACTTTGTTGCCGTTCTCCCATGAAGAGATGCGTAATGCGGGCATTTTGCCTGAACCAATCAACAGGGAGATATTCTATGGGGCTTATCCTGGTATTTATGACCGGAGTATTAACCCTACGGACTATTATCCGAGTTACATCAAGACATATATAGAACGTGATGTCCGGCAGATGAAAGATATAGGAGATCTTTCAAAGTTTCGCCGACTGATCAAATTGTGCGCAGGGCGTATAGGCCAGTTGCTGAATAAGGCTTCCTTGGCCGTCGAATGTGGTGTGACCGCTCCGACAGTTGATGCTTGGCTTTCGATTTTGGAGGAGAGTTATATCATTCATTTCCTCCGTCCCGACTACAACAACTTCTCCAAGCGTCTCGTTAAATCCCCAAAACTCTATTTCTATGATACGGGCTTGGCTTGTTCCCTATTGGAGATAAGAAATGAATCACAACTCGATTCTCATTACCTGCGAGGAGGGTTGTTTGAGAATATGGTTATAAACGAATTTCTCAAACGGGACTATAACCGCGGACAGGAACCCGCGCTCTCGTTTTGGCGTGATAGCGCAGGCAATGAAGTGGATCTGATTCAAACGGAAGCGGATTGCCAGTGTGCCTGTGAAATCAAGTCAGGAGCCACCTTTTCCAAAGAATATTTCAAAGGGCTAAACTATTGGAGCAAACTCTCCGGTGCTGATTCTGGTCGCAAGACAGTAATTTACGGAGGGGAGCAGTCGATGCAGACATCAGATGGCAAAGTAGTATCTTGGGAAGAGATTTAGTTCCATTCCTGCCGGCAAGAAGGATACAAGTCTTACAAGAAATCTGACGGAATACTTTCCATTGAATTATTACCTTTTATATTGACTATGAAACAAATCCTGTCAGCATTAATAGCATTGGCCCTGGCAATTCCGGCATTGAAATACCTGGCGGTGGTGGGCCGCGTAGGTCAGAGCTCAGTTCCCGGAATCCGCCTTATCGGGTCGTCATACTGTTCCTGGAGACGGAGGAGCTCGGCTTTAGTCTCGGCTATCTGCTCCGCGTAAGCAGGGTCACCGTACAGGTTGTGCAGTTCGTGAGGGTCTTCCTGAAGGTCATAGAACTCCCAGAAATCTATGTCGTTGTAGAAATGTATCAGTTTGTATCTCTCAGTCCTCACACCATAATGGCGTTTCACCATATGCTCGGCGGGATATTCATAGAAGTGGTAGTACAATGATTTTCTCCAGTCCTCAGGGTGCTCTCCCCGGAGAAGAGGCATGAGCGAGACACCGTGGATGTCCTCAGGCACTTCCACTCCTGCAAGTTCCAGGAAAGTCGGGGCATAATCGATATTCTGGACCATCTCGTCAATGTCGCCGCGCCTGTCAAATCCGTCAGGAAGCCTCATAATCAATGGGGTGCGGAAAGATTCCTCATACATGAACCTCTTGTCGAACCATCCGTGCTCGCCCATATAGAATCCCTGGTCAGAAGTATAGACCACCAGAGTGTTCTTGAGCAGGCCCTCTTTCTCCAGATAGTCAAGCAGCCTGCCGACGTTCTCGTCGAGAGAATGGACCACTTTCATATAATCCTTCATATAGCGGTCGAATTTCCACTCTGCCAGTTCCCGTCCCTGCAGGTTCCGGCTCTCGAAATCCTCGGCCACCTTGTCGTAGAACTTGTCCCAGGCCGCCCTCTCGTCAGGATTCATCCGGTTGATGTAATGGTAGTACAGGTTGCTGAGCCGTGATTTCCGTCCCGGGGTCTGGACTTTCAGGTCATATACAAGGTCGAGGTCCTTGTCGATACTCATTTCCTGCGCGGCTGCTGCAGGACGTCCTTCATAGTCATCGTAGAATGTCTCCGGAACCGGAATCGTCCTGTCCTCGTATAGGGACAGGTGCGTGGTGTCTGCCAGCCAGTCCCTGTGGATAGCCTTGTGATGCACGAGTATACAGAACGGTTTGCTCTTGTCCCTTCCGTCAATCCAGTCTATAGCATCGTCCGTGATGAGGTCGGTGAGGTAACCCTGTTTCCGGATGGTGTCGTTCTGCATTGTGATGAAATCCGGATTGTAATAATCCCCCTGGCCAGGAACAATCTGCCAGAAGTCGAATCCGGTAGGCAGACTCTCAAGGTGCCATTTCCCTATGAGGGCTGTCTGGTAGCCGGCTTTCTGGAGCAGTTTCGGGAATGTCTGCTGGCTCGCGTCGAAGACGCAGTGGGTGTTGTCGTAGAAATGATTGCCGCAGGAATGTTTTCCGGTGATCATGCAGGCCCTGCTCGGACCGCTCAGTGAATTTGCCACGAAACTGTTGGTGAATCTCACACCGTCTGCTGCGATGCGGTCGAGATTCGGAGTGTCGATATACCTGTGGTCATAGCAGCTCATCATCTGGGCTGTATGGTCGTCGGTCATAATATACACAATGTTGTATGGCTGCTGTTTCTCTTTTTGAGAGCAGGAAATAGCCGCCATTCCCATCAGGACCGCAGCCGAAGGATGTTTGGTTATGAAGTTTGCCATATTTATATGATTTGGTCATTCCCAAAAATAGTGAAAATAACTTATATTTGCTGAAAATTCAGAGAATAATTTTTTATTATGTCCAGAACAGTATTGGTTACGGGCTCGAACGGCCAGCTCGGCATAGAGATTAGAAAAGCGGCGGGACGGTTTTCCGGCAAGCAGGGGAAATCTGCATGCAAATATATTTTCACTGACGTCAACGATCTGCCGGGATTGGAGACTGTGCATCTGGATATTACTGATGAAGACGCAGTTATGGCGTTTATGAGAAGCTCCAGGGTGGACGCTGTCGTGAACTGCGCAGCCTATACGGATGTCGAGAAGGCCGAGGGAAATCCTGAGACCGCCGACCTGCTTAACCACATTGCTGTCGCCGCCCTTGCGGAGGCTGCCAGGGAGTGCGATGCAGTGATGATCCATATTTCCACTGACTACGTTTTCAGCGGCGATGCCTGTGTGCCTTATTCTGAAACGGACGAGACCTCTCCGTCAAGCGTTTACGGAGTTACCAAACTTGCCGGTGAGAGGGCTGTCGTGAATTCAGGCTGCCGCTACATCATTTTCAGGACAGCCTGGCTCTATTCCGCCAACGGGCGCAATTTCGTGAAGACAATATTGAAGGCCTCCGGAGAGAAAGAACATCTTGATGTGGTTTTTGACCAGGTAGGTTCCCCGACTTATGCCGGAGATCTGGCGGCATTGATAGTCAGGGTCCTGGAAAAAGGGATGCTGGACCGTCAGGGCATCTATCATTTCACTGGTGAAGGAGTCTGCTCCTGGTATGATTTTGCCCTTGAGATATGCGGGATGAGCGGAAGAAAGTGCGATGTGAGGCCGTGCCACAGTGCTGAATTCCCGTCCAAAGTGCGCCGTCCGCATTATTCCGTTCTTGACAAAACTCTTGTCAAAAAAACATTCGGTGTCTCAATTCCGCACTGGCGGACCTCCCTGGCGGAATGTCTCTCCATACTGGGTGACACCCCGTCACAGAAGCCCGTCGCGGAATAATTATATTTTATTCAACTTTCGGGAGCCTTGCGAGACTCTCGGCAATCTGGCTGTCCGTCGGAATGACGTCAGTCATTGTTCCGTCGTTGAAACTTTCATAAGCCTTGAGATCGAAATATCCGGTTCCGGTCAGGCCGAACACGATTGTTTTCTCTTCCCCTGTCTCCTTGCATTTCAAAGCCTCGTCCATGGCCGCCCTTATCGCATGGCTGCTTTCAGGAGCCGGAAGTGTGCCCTCCACCCTGGCGAACAGTTCCGCAGCCTCGAACACTGAAGTCTGCTCGACAGCCCTTGCCTCGATAATGCCGTCATGATAAAGCTGTGAAAGGATAGTGCTCATTCCGTGGAATCTGAGCCCTCCGGCGTGGTTGGCCGATGGAATGAACTGGCTTCCAAGAGTGTACATTTTCGCCAACGGACAGATCATTCCGGTATCGCAGAAATCGTAGGCAAATTTGCCCCTGGTGAAGCTCGGGCAGGATGCCGGCTCGACGGCAATGATTCTGTAGTCGGCCTCGCCGCGCAGCATTTCTCCGACGAACGGGCTGACGAGTCCTCCGAGATTGGAACCGCCACCTGCGCAACCGATGATGATGTCGGGTTTTATGCCGTATTTGTCCAGTGCCGCCTTGGTCTCAAGCCCGATGACAGTCTGGTGCAGAAGGACCTGGTTCAGCACAGAACCGAGAACATAACGGTATCCTTCCTGTGTGGTGGCCGCCTCAACGGCCTCGGATATTGCGCAACCGAGGCTTCCGGAAGTGTCCGGGAATTCCTCAAGCAACTTTCTTCCGACATTCGTGGTCATGCTCGGAGAAGGTGTCACTTTGGCTCCGTAGGTCCTCATCACCTCGCGCCTGAAAGGTTTCTGCTCGTAAGAACACTTGACCATAAATACCTGGCAGTCAAGTCCGAAATAAGCGCAGGCCATACTCATTGCGGTTCCCCACTGTCCTGCTCCGGTCTCGGTGGTGACACCCTTCAGGCCCTGTTTCTTCGCATAATAGGCCTGGGCAATGGCGGAATTCAGTTTATGGCTTCCGGATGTGTTGTTGCCCTCGAATTTATAATAAATATGAGCGGGCGTGCCGAGCGCCTTCTCAAGAAAATATGCCCTGTCGAGAGGGGAAGGCCTGTACATTTTGTAGAAAGCCTGTATCTCATCCGGTATGTCGAAATATGCGGTGTCGTTGTCAAGTTCCTGCTTGCAGAGCTCTTCGCAGAATATGGGACTGAGTTCTTCAAGGCCCAGAGGCTTGCCTGTGCCTGGATTCAGAAGTGGAGCCGGCTTGTTTTTCATATCGGCCCTGACATTGTACCATTGTTTCGGAATCTCATTCTCTTCGAGATAGATTTTGTAAGGGATTTTGTCGCTCATAATAATATGGATTTAAAAGTTTGAAAATACTGTATAAGAAAAAGTCCCTGTCGCAGTTGCGGCAAGGACCTTATGCTGTTGAACATACAATGGTGCTGACCTACTACGACTCTTTGAGCTGTAATAAGTGCCACCACCAATTGTTGTTAGAATATATCATCGTTCGTTTTGTTGTTGATTACTGAGTGCAATTTAGGAATACTTTTTCTGTTATCCAAGAATTTTTTTAAAAAAGTGGTAACTTTGCGCCCTATGAAATCTGGAATTGAAAAAATAAGGGCTGTCATCTTCGATGCGGATGACACACTATGGGTCAATGAACCCCTCTTCAGGGCGGCCGAACGTCAGTTTTATGACATTCTTTCTGAGTTTGGCGACCGGGATGCCCTTGCTGCCGAGCTGTATAGTACCGAAATGTCCAATATGGCTGAACTGGGTTATGGCTCGAAGGCTTTCTGCCTTTCAATGATCGAGACGGCTGTCCGGGTGAGCGGGGGACGTGTAACGGCCGGCCAGATTATCAGGATCGAGCAGGCCGGACGGGAGATAATGAGAAATCCGGCGGTGCCGATGCCGGGGGTTCCGGAGACGTTGAGGCGCATCAGGGAATCCGGCCGTTTCAAGACAGCCGTCCTCACGAAAGGCGACCTGATTGAGCAGAGGGGTAAACTGGACCGGTCCGGACTTATGCAGTATTTCGACCTTGTGGACATTGTGGCTGAAAAAGAGCCGGAAGTCTATGCTGATCTTTGCCGGAGGCTCGGGATTGACGCTTCTGAAATGCTGATGGTTGGCAACTCTTTCAAGTCCGACATTGACCCTGTCCTGAAAATAGGTGGCAGGGGAGTGTACATCCCGGCCGAGATGACGTGGCAGCACGAGATTATAGATGAATATGACCATCCGGGACTCTTCAGGGCCTCGTCTTTTACAGAAGTTGCCGATATTCTTTTTTGACGGTTCATATAAAAATTGTATTTTTGCATACGGTAATTAATGACAGGATTTGAAACTTTTACTTTTCGTTTCTTTTCTAAGTGAAATAAATTAAATTGATTCAATATTATGGATTCACAGACTGCGAAGAAGTATAATTACTGGCAGTGGCGCACCTTGATTGTACTGATGATAGGATATGCGCTGTATTATTTCGTGCGCAAGCATTTCAGTGTTGTTATGCCGGCTATGGAGGAGACTCTCGGCATCTCCAAAGTCCAGTTGGGACTTTTCCTTACATTGAACGGAATCATCTACGGCTTCTCCAGGTTTGTCAACGGATTCCTCGCTGACCGTTTCAGCCGCAGGAAACTGATGACACTCGGACTGATACTGTCGGCGCTGACCAATTTCGCAATCTGTTTCAGCCCTTCAATGAACTCCTTCGTCAATGTGCTTGACACTGAGGGAAAAGCCACAATGACTCTAGTATATATCATTGGTTCGCTCTGGGTCCTGAACGGATATTTCCAGGGAATGGGAGTGCCTCCTTGCATGAGCCTGATGGCCCACTGGATCCGTCCGGACGAGCTGGCCACCAAACAGTCCATCTGGAACGCCTCCCACTCTATCGGAGCCGGTCTGATCAGTGTCATCTGCGGGTTTATATTGAACCATTACGGTTACAGCGCCTGGCAGCTTTGCTTCGCCGTGCCTGCCGCCATCGCTCTTGTGGGCGCCTTCGCCCTGTATTTCTCCCTGAGGGACACCCCTTCATCAGTGGGCCTTCCGGAAATTGAGGAAATGGATGGCGATACAGTGTCCAAAAAGGATGAGGAACCGGGCATAGACCTGACCGGCAAGGCTTTCAAGGCATTTGTCAACAAACTGGTTTTCAGGAATCCGATTATCTGGATTCTTGCAGTCTCCAATTTCTGCATCTACGTGGTTCGTTTCACCATCCTCGACTGGGGAGCCACTTTCCTGACCCAGTTCAAGGGAATGGAGATTGCCACGGCCGGCACAGTTGTGGCGGCTTCGGAGCTGATAGGAGGAATCGCCGGTATGCTGCTTGCCGGATGGTTTACTGACAAGTTTATGAAGAGCCGCGCGCACAGGACCTGTCTCCTTTGCACAATAGGCGCCACCATTTCATTCTTCCTGTTCTGGAAAACTCCTGCTGGAGCGAACTGGCTTGCAGTCGTATTCCTCTGTCTTTCAAGTTTCTTCGTTTATGGACCGCAGGCACTCCTTGGAATTGCGGCTTCCAACCAGGCCACCAAGCACGCCTGCGCCACGGCAAATGGCATTCTCGGAATTTTCGGATATGCCAGCACTACTGTCTCCGGCCTCGTGTTCGGTTTCCTCGCTGACCATTACGGATGGGATTCTGTATTCCTCGTGTCCGTCATTATCGGCATTGTCGGCTCTATTGTAATCGCGTCCATGTGGAATGCTCCGGCCGACGGATATGAAAAAGCCGCCAAGATTATGGATGAAGTCCGCGAGGAATACAAATCAGGGAAATAGAATAAGTTAACTGTTGTAAGAGGTCTCTCCGTGTTCGTAGTAATCGAGTCCGTCTTCCTCGATACGCGCATCGACACGGAGACCTATTGTTTTGTTCACTGCCGAGAAGACAATCAGCCCGCAGGCAATGCCCCAGAATGCGTATGCCAAAGCTCCGGCCGTCTGGACACCTGCCATTCTGAATCCTCCGCCATAGAACAGTCCGCCATCCACTGCAAACAGTCCGGTAAGGATGGTGCCAAGGGTTCCGCAGACTCCGTGGACGGATATCGCTCCTACAGGGTCGTCGATTTTTACTACAGCGTCGAAGAAATGGACTGCCAATACCATCATTACTCCGCAGATGACACCTATGCAGATTGCTCCTGTGGCGGAAACAGCATCGCATCCTGCAGTGATGCCTACCAGTCCGGCAAGTACTCCGTTAAGAGACAGTGAAAGAGAAGGTTTCCCGTAAAGTGTCCAGGACATAAGCAGACCGGATACAGCGCCGGCGGCCGCTGCGAGGTTGGTGTTCATAAATGCGATGGATGCGGTCATCTGCAAATCTGCTGAAGCGATTCCGACAGTGCTTCCGGGATTGAATCCGAACCATCCGGCCCACAGCAGGAAGACTCCTATGGTTGCGAATGTAAGGTTGTGTCCAAGAATGGCGCGCGGCTTGCCGTTGACATATTTGCCGATTCTCGGCCCTACTGCCGCCGCTCCCACGAGAGCTGTCCATCCTCCGAGAGAATGCACGATGGCTGATCCGGCAAAGTCGTGGAAACCAAGCTTGTACAGCCATCCTCCGCCCCAGGTCCAATGCCCGGCAACGGGATATACGACTGCCGATATAAGAATGCAATATGCGAGATAGGCGCTGAATTCCGTCCTCTCGGCCATCGCTCCGGACACTATCGTGGCTGTTGTTGCGCAGAACATTGTCTGGAAAATTATGAAAGCGGTCTGGGGAATATTGTCAGGAATGCAGTCTCCCGGCACGAACGGATTAGCAAGCAGGCCGGCCACAGCGTCGGCACCGAACATCAGCCTGAATCCGAGGAGGTAGAACAGAAGGCTCCCGAAACAGAAATCCAGCAGGTTTTTCATCAGGATGTTCGCTGTGTTCTTTGCCCTGGTGAATCCGGCTTCCACGGTGGCGAATCCGAGCTGCATCATAAAAATCAATATTGAGGCCAGCAGCACCCAGATGGTGTCAACAGATGATATGAGGCTGTCAACGTTGGACAGCAGGTCTATTGTCTCGTTCATTTTTATGTCTTTTGTCGTTCGTTATACAAGTGTGTCAGTCTCCGGCGCCGTTGCCTTTTCCTGCGGCTATCTCTTCGGCTGTCCTTTTGTGGTTGATGTTCTCGTCGCATCTTCCGGTGCGGATGCTGTAATAATGGTCAATGTCTGATACCCAGACTCTTCCGTCCCCGATTTCGCCTGTTCTGGCGTGCTTGAAGATGGTGTCGAGAGCTGTCTCGCACAATTCGTCCCGGACAATCAGGATTAGCATCACCCTTTCGATAATGTCGGTCTCGTAGATTACTCCGCGGTATGCCCTGCGGTTCCGCGAATGTCCCGCTCCTCTGACTTCGACGTATGAGAACCATTCCACGCCGTTTTCAATCAGAGCCTCTTTGGTCTCCTCGAACTTTGTCCGACGGATGACCGCCTCGATTTTTTTCATTGCACTGAATTTGTTTTGATGTTTCGTATGTTGCAAAAAATATCCCGGGGGGGGTGGCGTCCTGTCACCCTCGATGGCTGTTTATGTGAATGGTATGTTGTCTTTTACAAAAGAAGAAACCGTCTTCATAAATCTGTTAAGTTCTGGCGCAAATCTAAAGGATTGATATTGCAATTCCAAGAACTTTTTTATGAAAAACGATACAGATATGTTTCAATATATCAGGCGATGATGATATGCACGCCGGCCTCCTCTATCTTTTCCCTGATGGAATCAGGAATTCCGGGATCGGTGATGATGATGTCGATGTCCTCTATTGAGCCGATTCTGCCGAACCCTCTTCTCCCGAATTTGGAAGAATCCGCCAGTACGACAGTCTTGGAACATACTTTCATCATCGCATTCGTGAGCCTTGCCTCCTCGATTGTGGCGCAGGTGACTCCGGATGCCAGGTCAATGCCGTCGCATCCGATGAAAATCTTCGAGCAGCTTACGTTGATAAGGCCGGCTTCCGCATAACCTCCGCGTACGGAAAGGGAGTTCTTGTACATCTCGCCTCCCAAAAGCAGCAACTTGACATTGTCTTTCTCGTTCATAATCACTGCAATGCCCACTGAAGGGGTGACAATGTTGATGGTGTCCACAGGCTTAAGTATGTCAGCGAATGCGGTCACGGTCGAACCGGATGCAAGGATTACCGCATCGTCAGGCTGGATAAGTTTCTGGGCTGCGAGGGCGATTGCCTGTTTTTCGGATGTATGCTGGATGCTCTTCTCGTGTATGCTGACATCCATGACGTGCGGTTTGACCGGTGACGCGCTGCCGTGAGTCCTGTACAGAACGTTCTGGCTTTCAAGTATCCTGAGGTCTTTCCGGATAGTCGCTCCGGTGACTCCCAATTGGTCGGCGATGTCCTGGACTCTGATGAAACCGTTCTTTGCAAGTTGTTCCTTGATGAACTTATGTCTTTCCGCAATGCTGATCATAACCTGTAGTGTTGGGTATTAGGACACAAAAATAATCATTATTTGAAAATTTCCATAAAAATGTTTTATGTATTTCTTTTTAATATTTATACGTTTAATATTTTCATTTTGAATTTTTTTCAATGATTTTTTGGGCTAAAATGAAAATAGTATTATATTTGTGACATACGAAGCTGCAGGGTTGGATGAAAAGTGAAACAAATTGAAATTATAAAGAAGATGAACGAAATTGAGGAGGCTTTGAAAAGAGCCAGAGACACAAAGGCTCTCGAGTTTGGAGAGGGGGCAATGCTGAAAGTTCCGGATATGTTCAAGGAGCTTTTTCCCGGTGAAACGGCGATTGTCGTTGCGGATGTGAATACTTTCAAGGCAGCCGGGGAGACTGTATACAATGCGCTCGCATCCAGCGGTATAGCAGTGCATCCACCGTTCATTTTCGATGATCCGGAACTTTATGCGGAATGGAGTTATGTGGAACGTCTTGAGGCATTTCTGAAGGACAGGAATGTAGTGGCTGTGGCTGTGGGCTCCGGAGTTATAAATGACCTTGTCAAACTTGTTTCCAGCCATTTGGGAAGGCGTTATATTATTGTGGGCACCGCAGCGTCGATGGACGGTTATACAGCGTACGGAGCTTCTGTCACATACGAGGGAAACAAGCAGACATTCGATTGTCCTGCTCCTCTCGGAATGGTTCTGGACCCTGCCGTGGCTGCGAAAGCGCCTGCAGGAATGTCCGCTTCAGGATATGCCGACCTGATGGCCAAAGTGCCTGCCGGGGCTGACTGGATGATAGCTGACGCTGTCGGAAGCGAGCCGGTTGACGATTTCGCTTTCGGACTCGTGCAGAAGAATCTCAGGCGCGCCCTGTCTGACCCGGACGCTGTTGCCGCCGGTGATGTCGCAGCTACCGGAATGTTGGCTGACGGATTGATAATGAGCGGGTTCGCGATGCAGGCAATTTCTTCAAGCCGTCCTGCTTCCGGTACTGACCACCAGTTCAGCCATTTCTGGGATATGGAAGGGCTCAGCGTCAACGGCAAGCACGTATCACACGGATTCAAGGTGGCTGTCGGTACACTTGTCTCCACGGCCTGCCTCGAGTTCCTCGCTGACTACGACCTTGAATCTGTGGACATTGACAAATGTGTGCAGAGCTGGCCTGCCTGGGAGGATATGGAAAGCCACATCAGGAAACTGTTTTTCGGGAAGCCGGGGCATCTGGCAAGAGGGCTTGTCGAGAGCAAGGGCAAATATGTGGGCAAGGATGAACTCCGTGCCCAACTGGAGGCTGCCGTGAGAAACTGGCCTGAGCTGAGAATGAAAATAAAGAATCAGATCATACCTTTCGATGAGGCCCAGGACTGCCTGCGCAGGGTAGGTGCTCCTTACCAGCCTGAACATATAGGTGTCTCAAGGCTGCGTCTTCGTGATACATTCAGGTGCATTCCGTTTATGCGCAACAGATTCACAGGCATAGACCTGATATACAGATTCGGACTTATGGCCAAAGTCGAGGCTTGTCTTTTCGGCCTTGACGGCAAGTTCAGTATTGTAAATCACTGATGCTCAGTCATTGATTGTCAGGCCGTCCCAGGCGGGTCTGATCGACAGGTCAGGGGCGAGTCCTGCAAGCTGTGCTTCAAATTCGGGGAAAGAAGGAAAAGCGTGCGACAGATGTGTCAGCCACGTATGCTTCGCCCCGATTTTTCTTGCTGTTTCAATTGCTTGATACAATGAGAAATGCGAGTGGTGAGGCTTGTATCCTACAGTGTTGAGGGTCACGTGCTCAAGGCCTTTCAGCTTGGCGAACTCCGTCTCAGGGATACTGCTCATATCGGTCAGATATGCGATATTTCCGAAACGGAAACCGAGAACCGGCATTGTGTCGTGCATCCCCCTGACCGGAATGATCTCCACTCCTCTGCCGGAAGGAGACACCCTGTCCGCATATCGGTATTCCCTGTCATTCGCCGGTGACAGGGAGCCGTCAGTATTCATATAACAATAGCCTTTGTCGTGCACCCAGACCAGTTTCCTCTCCCCGTCGGCCGGCTCCACGATAAACGGTTCCTCACTTATAAGGTGAATCTGCCACTCAGGAGCGCCGGGATATTTGTTCTTGGCGAACACGTAGCTGTAACTTTCTTTCAATGAGTCGAGCACCCTTGGCTCGCAATAAATCTCGGCAGCCCTCTGGTCTATATAGTTCAGGGATCTCACATCGTCCAGACCTCCGGTATGGTCTCTGTGGTCGTGTGTCAGGAGTATCGCGTCCAGATGCGACACATTCTGTCCGAGCATCTGCGACCTGAAATCCGGACCTGCATCTATCAGAATCTTCAGGCCTCCGTATTCAACAAGGGCTGAAGAACGCAACCGTTTGTCTTTTTGCTCATTGCTTCTGCATACAGGACATCCGCAGCCGATGATTGGCACTCCCTGGGAAGTCCCTGTTCCGAGAAAAGTCAGTTTTGCATTCATAACACCACCTCCACAATCTTTCCTGCAAGCTCCGGGTCCCACGGTCTTTCCACTCTTATATAGTTGCCGGTGTAGCCTCCCATCATTCCGTCATTGCAGTCATCTTCGAAAAGAACCTTCTCCCGCACTCCTGCATTGGCCCTGATGAATTCAGAATGCAGTTCTGCGCAGAGATTCTCCAGCATTTCCACCCTCTTTGTCTTGACGCAGTCCTGTACCTGGTCTTTTCTTGCAGCTGACCTTGTGCCCGGCCTTTTAGAGTAGGGGAAAATATGGATGAAAGCCGGTCTGATTCTGTCTTTCAGGAAGTTGTAGGTCTCCATAAACAGTTCGTCAGTCTCTCCGGGCAGCCCGGCGATGACGTCTATGCCGAAAAATACCGACGGCTTCCGGGTCCCGTCCGGGTTCAGCTCATCCGGAGCGGGGTCCATTTTTTTACGGATGTAATCGATTTTTTCGGCGAAGAATGCTGTGTCGTAATGCCTTCCGACATCTTTGAGAATAGTGTCGCTCCCGCTTTGGAGCGGAATATGGAAATGCGGCAGGAACTTGGTTCCGGAAGCTATCCAGTCAATTATTTCTGTTGTCAGGAGATTCGGTTCGATTGATGAAATGCGGTATCTCTCAATGCCTTCCACATCGTTCAGCCGCTTCAGCAGTTCCAGGAAACTTTCCCCGGTGTTCCTTCCGAAATCTCCTGTGTTGACTCCCGTTATCACAATTTCCTTTATTCCGGAAGCGGCGATTTTTTCCGCATTGCGCATAGCCTCCTCAATGCTGATGCTGCGGCTTCTCCCGCGTGCGAAAGGAACTGTGCAGTATGCGCAGAAGTTGTCGCATCCGTCCTGCACTTTCAGGAACGCCCTTGTCCGCTCTTCACCTCCGGAGTAGGCTGCGAAGGTCTCTCCGGATGCCTCCCTGGCAAGCCCGGCCATGGTGTCAGGCCAGTCAGCCCTGGCTTTCAATCCGCCGCGCAGATATTCAAGTGTTTCCGTAACCAGCCCGCTTTTCTGGTCGGCCCCGAATACTATGCTTACGCCGTCTATGGCCTCGACTTCTTTCCGTTTCAGTTGGGCGTAACATCCGGTGACGACGATGGCCGCTCCGGGATGCAGCTTGTGGATCTTTCGTATGATATTTCTGGATTTCTTGTCCGACTGGCTTGTTACCGAACAGGTGTTAATCAGGTACAGGTCAGCGTCTTCCGTCCATTCTACGGTTTCATAGCCGGCATTTATGAATCCTCTTTCGTATGTGGATGTCTCAGCGTAATTCAGCTTGCATCCGAGTGTTATGTATGCTGCTTTCATAATGTCAACGTGCAAGAATCAGAAAAACGCAGGGCCGTTTCCCTATTGACGGCACGTCCCGTTTCCATTCCCCGACTGTCCGCGTGCGGATGAATGCATCCGGCATAGTGATGTCAGCCGCGATGCATAGTTCGGTGGACGGCAGGCATATACTCAGGATGTCAGCCAAAAGCGAGTCGTTCCGGTAAGGAGTCTCAATGAATATCTTTGTCTGCCTGGCGGTTGAGGAATGTTTCTCTATGCTTTTCAGTGCCTGTCTCCTCTCGTCAGTCTTGGCAGGCAGATAACCAAGGAAAGCGAAGGACTGTCCGTTCAGCCCGGAGGCCATAAGTGCTAGCATCAATGAGGAGGGACCCGACATCGGAACCACCTCAATCCCGTGTCTATGGCAAAGCCTTACCAGCTGGGAGCCCGGATCGGCCACTGCCGGAAGCCCGGCCTCGGTTATGAGCCCGACATCCCGCCTGTCGTTGAAAAGCGGCAGCAGGGCTTCCACTTCCTTCGGGCTTGTGTGTTCGTTGAGTTCGTGGAATTCAAGGTCCTGGATATGGCCTTTAAGCCCGGCGGCTGACAAGTACCGCCTGGCTGTGCGGGTGGCTTCCACGACGTATGTCGTGATTTTTGGCAACAGCGCCAGTACTCCTTCCGGAATCACTTCCTTAGGCTCATTGTCCCCGAGAGGGGATGGTATCAGAAACAGTCTTCCTTTAAGGTTTTCTTGCATTTTTCTTCTTTTTATTGTTTTGCGGCTCGGCAGGGCCGATGATGATTTTCACCCTTTCCTGGTTCATAAGCTCCTGCTGTCTTGCCGCCTCGGCCTCCTGGCGTTTCTTCCTTCCCTTGAAAAGGTTCCTGAAGAAATCACCTGTGCGGTCATATTCTTTCTGGTATGTGAGTCCGAGTCCGTTCCGCTGTGAATTGTCGAGATAATTCGTGTACTGGTCGGCGGAGTGCGAGAACAGATTGAGTCTAAGGGCTCCTGACTTGGTGAGTTTCACGTCTATGTCCAGGTCTCCCACAAACTCGCTGCCTGAGCTTCCGGTGTCGAACTGCCGGTTTCCGAGTGTTCCGTTCACGATGACCCTGTTGTTGAACAGGGCGGTGGACAGCGCGACGTCGAATATGTCGGTACCACTCATATTCTGTTGATAATCAAATCCGAAGTCAACCGGAATGTCGAGTTTCTGGAGAATGTTGTTCAACTGCCCGGCCATAATCTCGGTAACATTGGAATACAGGGTGGAGGACGTCCTGTTGGTCACTCCGGACTGCTCGTCAGGGATGAAACTGTTTGTTATGAGCAGGGCCAGCAGCTGTTTCTGGACCTTGTCCTGGGTGTTGAGGGCGCTTTCCACACGGGCCTGTGTCGTAGGATCGAGGTCCGGGATATTTATCGAGAATCCCAATCTCGGATTGCGTATCTTGTCGCTTATGGAAATCTGGCATTCGACCAGCCTTCTTGTGGATGTCGATGTAGTGTCGGCTATCAGGGTTCCCACCGAGGCTTTTGTCTTGTAAATGGCGTCGATGTCCAGGTCGCTGTCCATAATGTCGCCGTTGAAACGTATGGAGCTTCCGTCCTGTATGCTGAAATCCCTTTTTGCGATTCCAAGTGCCACGAAATGGTAGTTTCCCTGGGTGATGTTGTAGTTGCCGTTGATGTTGAACACTCCGCGGCTCGGCCTTATGTCAAGATCCAGCAGGCCGTTTCCTCTTCCGGAAAGCACATTCCCGGAGGCTTTGTCAATTTCTATGTCAGCCTCGACTTCCGGAGTAGCCGTGACTTTCAGCCGCACGCCGAGATCATTCGGCTTTTTCTCTTTGGTCTTGAGTTTCTTCATCAGCTCTTCGTACGGGTCGATTATCTGAATCTTTTCGATTTCCTTGAAAGTCAGTAGATTCGATACGCTTGCCGATTCCGAGCCTCCAATAGGGATATGAAGTGAGCCGGTTTTTGCGGTTTTCGCCGTAGCGCTCAGCATCAGGGAATTGAGAGGTCCGGTTATGGCCATATCACCTGAGGCGTAAAGATTTCCGTAGAATGTCGGATTGTCTCCCTCCGCCGTGTCCAGGACGAGCATGTCCCTGAAATTCAGGCGGGTGTCGAAATTCATATCTTTGAAATGATTCCACCCGATACTTCCGGTGACTGTTCCTGCGGCATTGTACCGGTCTGATATTGCGACATTGTCAAACCTGACTCCGGATGAGTTCAGCTGCACTGGCCCTGAAGCAGTGTATTCCACGCCGGTGAAAGCCACCTTGAGCCGAGCCTTATCCAGTTTCAAATCAGTGCTCTCCACTTCCGGAGATGTCACTGTGCCGCTGAATCCGACTCTGCCTGAAACCTCACCGCCGACACTTGAGAAAATGGAATTCAGGAACGGTGCCGCATAGCCAAGGTCGGTGCCTGAAAGCGCCACCTCTCCCTCAATGCCTTTGGTCTTCGGATAATAGTTGCCTGCGAGGTTGATTGTCTGCCTGCCCTCCAGAATGTTGCGGCAGACAATGTTGAATTTGCCTGCCTCCTCTTCCCATACACTCGCAAGTCTCAATGTGCCTATATCTCTTCCGGCAAAAGCTGTGGAATCGGACAGCAGGTTCAGGAGTATTCCGGCACTCTCTTCGGTCGGTGAAACCAAAAGAGCTCTTCCCGTGACTTTCCCGCCGATGCCCATATCTTTGGATGTCAGGCTGTTGATGATTCCAAGGTCGAATCTGTCAAGGACCAGGTTCAGGGTGTCGCTCCTGCTTGCGGCCCATCCTCCCTCCACTCTTATGGACTGGCCCGGACTCTTCAGGTCAAGACGCCCGATCTTGGCGGATGCGTCGCGGTAGAACATATCATTGGAGGAGATATCCCATTTCCTCGAATTGAACATTATGGATGACGGCAGTATTCCGGCCTCAATGCCGAGCGGGCCCCCGTTTTCTCTTGATATCCTTCCTGCCAGACTCAGCGTTCCTTTGTTTCCGTCCGGTTTTCCTGCTGAATTGTCATAGCTGTATCTCACTCCCAACGAGTCGTTTTTCGCGTCAATGCTCAATCCGGCATTGTTCATCATGACAGGGCTTGCATATACTTCTCCTGCGGAAAGCTCCGCCTCAAGGCTCTCTCCCGGGTTCTTCAGGGACAGGTCTATGTTTTTGATATATTTGTCCTTATATGCGATGCGTCCGGATTTGAGCCTTGCGTTGAAGTCGCCGTCCCGGCTGACTTTCAATTTGAGGGAAGTGCTGTCGGCGATGTACGTCCCCGGGGCGAAGAATGACAGGATGTCGCGGCTGTCGTGGAAATCCACCCTCAGGTCGTAGTGGTTGTCTTCCCAGGCGCATTGCTCTCCGGTGTAGAGGGACGGCAGGGCTTTCATGGACGTCGCGGCCTGCACATCCCTGATGAAACTGGCGAGGAATCTGCTTCCGGCGTACGAGGCGTCGGCAAAACTGGACGAGAACTTCACACGGTTGATGTCGTTGTTGGAGACGGATGCGATTCCGATGTCCCCGACGTTGTGTTTTCCGTGCTCGTCTTCGAGTACAATGTTCTGAATGTCAATATTTCCGATAATGTCTTCACCGCTTATTCTCCTGAAATTGGCCTGGGTCCTCAGGCTCATTCTGGAGGTGCCTCTCTTGTCAATGTTCAGTGCGTGAAGGTCAGCATATCCGAGATTGGCGTAGAACTGGTAGATGGCGTTCCTTGTCCGTGTGGAGAATGTGAAGATTCCCTGGAAGAGAAAATTCAGGTTCGGGTCGCTGCACACTATCCTTCCGTCGAATGTGTTTCCGCTGAACTGGCCGGCAGCCGCTATCCCGGAATAATCGTAGTCGTTCAGGTTGAGCCTGTCCACGAACAATGAATCTATGCTGATTCCGGTGGTGTCGCGGCCTACAGTGGCGGTCGCCCCGGCCCGCAGGCTGCATTCTCCTACAGGTCCGCTTCCGAGCACTTTCCTGACATCGAGATTCTCGGCGCTTATTTCCCCGCCGATGTCCATTGGCCTGCATTTGTTGACCATGTTCTTGATTCTCAGGTTTGTGCCGACCTTGCCGACTTGTCCTCCAAGAGAGCCGATGACGGAGAAATTGTCAAGTCTGCCGTTCAGTCTTCCGGAAAAGTTCAGCCATTCTCCTTTGCAGAATCTGCCTAACTGCAGGTTTGTGGAAGGTGCCCATCCTTTAATGAAGTGCTCAAGTCCTTCAGATGTGAATCCCAGGCGGCGGACTGATGCCGATATTCTCATCTTTCCGGTATCAGGCAGCCCCTTGACCGAACCGCTCAGATTCCCGGAAAGCCCGGAAGCCTTGATGTCAATGTCATCCAGATTCATATCGTTTACGAATCCTTCCACGTGGCCTTCGATTTCCGCTTCCATTGTCTTTCCTTTCAGTGACGGGGCGAAATAACCGAGTGTCTCCAAAGAGATTTGGCTCCGCTCAATATTTCCGTCCATCCGGACTTCCGAAACGAATTCCGACCAGGAACCCGTATTCTCATAAGCCATTGTCAGCCTTGGCATTCTGATGTCGGACCAAGGATCTGTGATGCGCAGGTCCTGAATATCGGTGACCCCGTTGCCTACACTTGCCCTGCCGGAAATCCGTTTGCAGGAATACCCGCTCTTTTCTTTGAATGAAAGGCTGTCGCATATTCCGGACATTACCGCCCCCTTCATTTTCAGCTGCCGTCCGCTGACGTTTATCCCGCTGACATCCATATCGAACCAGTTGATGCCGTCGGCGAATCTGGACGGATCTTTGCGGAAATTGTCCATTATGAACGACATATTCTCGATTCTGACTTTGGAAATTGAGAAAACGTCTTTGTCGCTCCGTTCTTTTTCCTCAGTCCTTTTCTTGAGACGGAATATGCGTTTGAGATTGTTTGCACTGGAACTGTCTGTGCCAGGCTCTATGGACAGGTACATCATCGCATCCCTGACTGTGGCCGTGGAAAGGCTGAATCCGGAGCTGCCGATAAGGTTCCTGAGCCCGAATGTGGCTGTGATGTATTTGGCCCTGAACAGGGTGTCGCAGGCCTGATGTCCCGATGTGTCTATGTAAGGGTAGTTGTCGATGATGGCTACATCCCTGAGAACCAATGCCTTGAATGGATTGGCGTGAATTCTGCCGACTTCTATTCGACCGTCAATCTTGTCAGCTATAATAGAAATGGCTTTCTTTGCCAGCCTTGTCTGCACCCCCGGGGCCTGCACGGCAATAGCGGCGCCGATGACAATCGACACTGCCGCTATGCCCGCAAGGTACAATATTTTGACAGTCTTCAGGATAATTTAAACTTTACAAATGGTTATTTAAACTTTACAAAAGTAATAAATAATGAGGAATGAACCGCAAGATTTACAGTCTAATTTGTTAACTTTGCAGGATTGATGTCCTGTAGGGACAGTAGCTTTTTGAGATATGGAACATTCGGATATAATTCTTGGAATCGAGTCATCCTGCGACGACACTTCCGCGGCTGTCATCAGGGACGGATATCTGCTGTCCAATGTGATAGCGAGCCAGCAGGTGCATAAGGACTTTGGAGGGGTGGTGCCCGAGCTTGCGTCAAGAGCCCATGAGCAGAATATTGTTCCGGTTGTGAGCCAGGCACTTGCAAAGGCAGGTGTGAAGGCTTCCAACTTGACGGCTATCGCTTTCACGAGAGGTCCGGGTCTTCTCGGTTCACTGCTTGTCGGCACATCGTTCGCCAAAGCGCTGAGCGTGTCCCTGGATATTCCCATCATTATGGTCAACCATCTTCAGGGCCACATCCTGGCAGGTTTCATCAAACAGTACGGCCAGGAAAACCGGCATCCGGAGTTTCCGTATCTCTGTCTCCTTGTGTCAGGAGGCAACTCACAGATAGTCAAGGTGAACAGTCCTTTGGACTATGAGATTCTCGGACAGACAATAGATGACGCCGTGGGCGAAGCTTTCGACAAATGCTCAAAAATGATGGGCCTCGGATATCCCGGAGGTCCTGTCATCGACAGGCTGGCCAAACTTGGCGACCCTGACCGGTTCAAGTTCGCAAAACCGCATATCCCGGGACTTGACTACAGTTTCAGTGGCATCAAGACCTCGCTTCTGTACTTTGTCCGTGACGAGATGGCCAAGGATCCCGAATTTATGGAGAAAAACAAGGAGGATATCTGCGCAAGCTTCCAGAAAGCCTTGATAGACATATTGATGGATAAATTGATAAAGGCTGCGAAGCAGACCGGAATAAAGGAGATAACCATTGGTGGAGGAGTCTCGGCCAACAGCGGGCTCAGGGACAGAATCACCGCCGAGGGAAAGAAACGTTGCTGGAATACCTATCTTCCTGAGTTCAAGTTCACTACGGACAATGCGGCGATGATTGCCATTTCCGGTTATTATCACTATCTGCAAGGTGAGAGGACGCCGTTGGATGTAGCGCCTGTGTCGAGAATGGCTGATTTTTAGTAGAAATTAATTGAGAATTTTATATGGTGGAATTTGAAGTTTCCTGCCGGATTGGCAGAGAACCGAGGCTGGACGACATACGTACAGCGGCAGCCGAAGCGCTGCATCTTAGGAAAAATGCGGTCATCAATGTCATCGACCCGACTAAATCTTATCAGCCTACGATGGTCAATGCTGATGCGCATTGCCATATTGTGCACCGCTCCATAGATGCGAGGGGGGACGTGACTGTGCGTTACAGAATTGAGGCGTACAAGAAATATGAAAAGTATGAGGAATATCATCTGCCTGAATATAAAGATGTTGCCGAGGCGGAACCGGTTATTGTAGTAGGTTCCGGGCCTGCAGGTATGTTCGCATCGTTGAAACTCCTGACTCTCGGTCTCAAACCGGTGATGCTGGAGCGTGGCAAGGATGTGAGCGGCAGGAAGCCGGACATCGCCCGCCTGTCGAGAAACGGAGTTGTCAATCCTGATTCGAATTACTGTTACGGAGAGGGAGGAGCCGGAACTTTTTCTGACGGAAAGCTTTTCACCCGTTCATCCAAGCGCGGTGACAACCGGGAGGTGCTCTATCAGTTCGTGAATTTCGGGGCTGATCCTTCCATACTCATTGACGCCCATCCGCATATCGGAACAGACAAACTGCCAAGGCTTGTGTCTTCCATCAGGGAGTGCATACTTGAGCATGGCGGGGAATGCCACTTCCAGACGAAAGTCACTGATATAGAGCGCTCTGAGGACGGCACATTCACTGTGACAGCCCTTGACGGGGTCTCAGGTGACAATGTAACATACAGGGCGAAGGCCGTCATTTTAGCCACAGGCCATTCCGCCAAGGATATTTACGAACTCTTCGACAGCAAAGGCTGGGAACTCCAGGCCAAAGGCTTCGCCCTCGGCGTCAGAGTGGAGCATCCACAGTCTCTTATCAACAAGATACGTTACAGAGGACAGTGGGAGCCTGGTATGCCTGCTGCCGAGTATTCATTTGTGGAGCAGGTGGATGAGAGGGGAGTGTTCTCTTTCTGTATGTGTCCGGGCGGCATTCTTGTGCCTTCTTCCACAGAGGCCGGGGCGACTGTGCTCAACGGAATGTCCAATTCCGCCCGCAATTCAAGATGGGCAAATGCCGGAGTCGTGGTTTCAATCGAGCCTGACGATGTCCCGGAAGAATATAAAAAATACGGCGCATTCTCCCTGCTGAGATTCCAAGAAGATGTGGAGAAGAAAATGTTCGATTATTCAGCGGCGCACGCTACTCCTGATGCCGACGGCAATGTGAACAGTATGTGCGCTCCCGCACAGAGGATGGTGGATTTCTGCGAGGAACAGATGTCCGGGACTCTTCCGGAGACTTCTTATCGTCCGGGTGTGGTTTCCGCTCCGCTTCACGAGCTCCTGCCTGATATCGTGGCCAGCCGCCTCCAGAAAGCTTTCCCTTTGGTGAACAACAAGATGCGTGGCTACTACACGGAAGATGCCCTTCTTCTCGGTGTGGAGTCAAGAACTTCATCGCCTGTCAGGATTGTCCGTAATCCGGAGACATTGCAATGCCCCCAGGTGCCCGGCCTTTTCCCTTGCGGAGAGGGTGCAGGCTATTCCGGAGGCATAGTATCATCGGCCATCGACGGCATAAACTGCGCTATGGCCGCATCCCGTCTCCTTCATCCTGAAGTGCCCGTGAATGAAAAGATAACGCCGGATAATGAATTATAATAACTTTTATTTATAACAATGATGAAAAAATTCCTTGTTGTCGCGATTGTTGCGGCAGTCCTTCCGACAGTTGCGAAAGCGCAGTTCTGCATTGAGGGCGGCTATGCCCATTCCGGTTTGATTGAAAAGGTTAGCTCTGTCAGCCAGACGGTTGCAATGGACGGAGTCTATCTTCTCGGAGACTATACGTTCTCAATCCTCAATCATTTCAGTATCACGCCGGGACTCCAGTATGAATTTGTCACGGAGAATATGGAACAGCTTGCCGGAGTTGAGAGCAGATGGAACGAGCATTATCTGGACATTCCTGTAAGGTTCAATTATGGTTATGATGTGGGAAGGGTTGTCAGTCTCGGTGCCTATGCCGCCCCTACGTTCAGTTTCGGCCTTGCATCAAAGCTGAAATCCGGAAGCACTTCGCTTGACTATTACGATTACTTCAAGAAAGTCAATGAAGGTGACGCCAAATATGCGCGATTCGATCTTCTGCTCGGACTCGGTGTGTATTGCGAGATCCTGGACCATCTCAGGGTCCGTCTCGGATATGACTATGGTATCGTCAACAGGACGTCTGACCTTGAGGATGATTCAACGCACCGCAGCAGATTCCAGCTCGGTGTAGGATATATTTTCTGAATCAGCGCTTTGACTTGAAGAAGTCTGACACAAGTCCGCCGCAAGTGTCCGCAAGGATACCTGCGGCGACTTCTGTTTTGGGATGTAAAAGAGAAG
>JBJEBM010000092.1:0-15240 GCA_051870055.1 Candidatus Cryptobacteroides sp. | reverse complement strand
TGCGGCGACTTCTGTTTTGGGATGTAAAAGAGAAGGGGAGAACAGAGTGTAGCCGCGTTTCGGGTCAAGCGCCCCATATACAACCCTTCCTATCTGGGCCCAGGCGCAGGCCGCAGCACACATGGGACAAGGCTCTACAGTGACGTACAATGTGCAGTCATTCAGATACTTGCTCCCCATTGCCTCGGTGGCCGCAGTCAAAGCTATCATCTCTGCGTGGGCCGTGGGATCGTGAAGCCTTTCAGTCATATTGTGCCCTTTGGCGATGACTCTTCCACCGAACGTTACAACGGCTCCGATAGGAATCTCGTCCTCGCTGCCTGCCAGTTCCGCCTCGCGGATGGCCTCTCTCATGAATTTTTCATCAAGCCCTTCCATCAGTCTCTCCTGGCGATTCCTATATAATATAGAAGTGTGGCTACAGAGCCTATGGCTGCTATTACGTATGTGTAAGCCGCCCATTTCAGAGCGTCAATGGCCATCGGCCGGGTCTCGTAATTCGTTATCCCGGCTGTCTCGAGCCAGTTCACTGCACGGCTGCTGGCATTGATTTCCACCGGAAGAGTGACGACGCTGAACAGGGTCGTCATAGCGAAAAGGGCAATGCCGAGCCATAGAAGTCCAGGGAAAACATTGATGAACAGGACTCCGAGAAGGAGAATCCACTGGACTGTGTTGTTGGCGAAACTAACAACCGGAACGAGGGCTGACCTCAGACGGAGAGGAGCATAGCCTTCTGCGTGCTGGACAACGTGCCCGCACTCGTGGGCTGCTACCGCTGCGGCTGCCACGGAATTGCTGTAATAAACCGCCTCACTGAGGTTCACAGTCTTGGTTGCAGGGTTGTAATGGTCTGTCAATGTGCCTTTTACACAGGTCACCTGAACGTCCCTGATTCCATTGTCTGCGAGCATTTTCCTCGCTACCTGCTCTCCTGTAAGACCTGAGCCGGTGGAAAGTTTGGAGTATTTGTTGAATCTGCTCATTAGCATCTGCTGAACGATGAAACTGGCTATCATCACCAGAATCATAATAATCCAGATATTCATTGTCTGAGTTTTAAAAGTTTCTATAAAATCTGTCGCCCGCATCCTCCGGGCCGGCACACTATCATCAAATAGCAGACCAGAACAAAAATAGCATATATTGTCGAGAAAAAATAGTAATTTTGCATTCCTTTTGTGACGTGGAACAGATATGCTGAAGGAAAATGATTTCTCGCGGCTTGAGCTCAGACTTGGAGCCTGCCGTGACAACTACAGATATTTCAGGTCGCTTCTTGAACCCTCCACCAAGCTTCTTGTGCTGGTGAAGGCGAATGCGTATGGTCACGGGGCTGTGGAATTCGCTTCGATGATGCAGAAAGAAGGTGCTGACTATCTGGCTGTTGCGCATCCTGTTGAGGGAATGGAATTGAGACGTTCCGGTATCAGCCTTCCGATACTTGTCCTGACCGCGGGGACTGATTATTTCAATGAAATCATCGATTTCAGGCTTGAGCCGGGCATCCCGAACCTGTATGCCCTGAAGGCTTTTTCAGAGGTTCTCGCAAGCAGGGGAGTGACTGACTATCCTGTGCACATCAAGCTTGACACAGGTATGCACCGGCTGGGATTTATGACTTCTGAGCTGGACGGACTGACAGATTTTATGAAGACCTGCAAAAATGTCAGGGTCAAGTCCATTTATTCACATCTTGCCGCTGCGGAGGATCCTGCGTCCGACGACTTCACCTTGGGACAGATAAGAATGTTCGAGACCAATGCTGAAATATTGATCAAATCTCTGGGTTACAGACCGATGCTGCATATCCTGAACTCGGCGGGAATCGAGAGGTTCGCAAAATACCAGCACGATATGGTGCGGCTGGGCATCGGAATCTATGGAATCAGTTCGCTTCCCGGCGTCAGGCTCTCGCCCGTGGCATCGATGAAATGCAAGATTCTCCAGATAAAGCGGCTTTCTCCTGAGGACGGCACGGTTGGCTATGGACGCCACGGCAAGATTTCTCCGGACGGCACTGTGATTGCCACTATTCCAGTAGGTTATGCGGACGGAATTGACAGGCGTCTTGGATGCGGCAATGCTTCATTCTCCCTGAACGGCCACAGAGTCCCGACAATCGGCAATATCTGTATGGATATGTGTATGATAGACATCACCGGAGTGGAGGCCGAGGTGGGTGACACGGTAACGATTTTCGGGGAGGACCCTACAGTGTCCGAACTCGCGGACATTCTCGGAACCATTCCTTATGAGATAATGACAAGAATTCCCCGCCGTATCGACAGGGAAATCATCCGAAAGTAAATATTTGAGCGGTTTTGCTCCGGACTTGTATATCTTAGAGCATCAGGGATTTGCGCACTTCTTCAGCGACCTCTTCTCCTTTCAGGTGTCCGAGAATCGCAAGTCCGAACTCCACTGCGCACCCGGGGCCTCTTCCCGTGATGACATTTCCGTCGGCAACGGCAGGTTTCTGCTCATATATGCCTCCCCTTGCTATCGGACCGTCCTCGAATCCGTCGTAGCAGGTGAAATGAATGCCCTCAAGGCTTGGCAACTGTGACACGACCAGTCCGGGAGCAGCGCAGATGGCTGCAATTGATCCGCCTTCGGCGTAATGCAGTCTCATAAAGTTGATGATTTCAGCATTCTCGGCGAGATTCCTGGTTCCGGGCATTCCTCCGGGGAAAATCATAACGTCGTTCTTGTCTGTGCCGTCCAGTTCGACGTTGGCCTTGAACTCACCGTAAGTCATATCGGCCGCAACAGTTACTTTATGCGCGCCAGTAATGAATTTGTCAAAATGGATGGATACGGTCTTCACATCGACTCCACCGCGGCGCAGAATGTCGAGCGGGGCTATTGCCTCGGTCTCCTCAAAGCCGTTTGCCAGAAAAATATATACTCCTTTCATAATATTAAAAATTTCGTAATATTTATATTAACAACAATATCGACAACGTATAAAGCATATACGCCTGGAATGACAGGCGTCCCTTGCTGTCCGCCTTCAGCATCACCTCCGTGCTGTCCTGGCGGATAAGCCTTCCGAGTTCCTTGCTTTCCGGATATGCGGCTGCAGCCCATTTCTCGATGAGATTGCCGTCATTGAAATACACAGCTCCTCCATTTGATCTGTTCAGGGATATAAGAGTCCTGTAATCAGCTATATAGCTTCTTTTTACAAGCTCTCCGGAGACTTCCTCGGAAACACCGGCCCTGTTTAACGAGCGGGCCAGAGCCTCATAGTCGCCGGCGGTGAGCAGCAATGTGCTGAAACCTGCTTCCCCTGCGGCAATTACTGTATTGTGGATGCTGTTCCATTTCCTTGTCCTGATTCTGTCAGGACGGTTGATTGAGAACACGAGTACATTGCCTTTGACTGCAAGCGTGTCCCTGTAGTTTCCTTCCAAGTCCCTGAAAGACAGCTCCGGATACCCTGTTTCCACGATGTTGTCCTCTTTCCTTATAGTCTTTGTCTCCACAAAGGTCCACGTGGAGTCAGGAAGTTTGTTCAGGGTGAATGCCCCCCGCTTTCCGTTTTTCTCGTAAATGAATGTGGAAATGTATTCATCCTCCTCTATGTCAGGTATTTCAGCTGCGGCGGCAAGTCTGGATGACAGGTTGAACGGCGTCAGTTCAAGCATTGGAATGTATATGAGGGAGTACAGTGCGAAGAGCAACGAGGCCGCTCCGATAAGTCCGAATGTGGTGTACTTCTTCTTTGACGGCTTTCCATAGTTCCCGAAAGGGATGAACGCCGCGGCTGCTAAAGCACATAGTATTATGTTCTTTGCAAAAGACTGGAAATGAGTGAGGTGGATTGCCTCACCAAAACATCCGCAGTCCATACTCGGGTTGAATATCCATAAAACGAGGGTCAGCAGCGTGAACCCTCCGAGCAGGATGGACACCGCCCAGGCTGTCACTTTGCGGAACACGCCAGTGACGAGGCAGATGCCGCAGAATGTCTCTATCAGTGCGAATGCCTCCCCGGCCACCATGGAAATCCCTGAAAGGAAACCGAGATGGAGAAAATTCAGGTACTCTTTGATAATCAGTGATGTTCCGACCGTGTCCATCAGCTTCAAAGTTCCGGCTATGAAGAATACAAATCCTATTATCTTGGCGCAGAGCCTCCTAGTGACTTCTTTTAACATACAGTCTTACATTTTCATATTCATAGCTGAGTCCACGGCGGACAAGATTGCGCTGAAAATCCTGTCAGGAGGCAGCATCTGTCCGTTCTCGTCGGAGCAGTCTATGCGGATGAAGTTCCTGTCAATCCCGCATTGCTGCCTGTAAACATCTCTCACGCGTTTCTGGAATTCGATGTCAGCCTCGTGGATGTCGCTTTTCCCTTCAAGATAATCCCTGTCCCCTCCTTTCCTTGGAGATTCGAGTTTCTTCTCCACGAAGCCGATAGGCACGTCAAGGAAAATGTTGAGGTCAGGAACGGGCAGCCCGAATTCCCCGTACTCGGTGTCCTGAATCCATTTTCTGAGTTCTTCTCTCTCTGTCCCGGATTTGACTTTTGCGCACTGGTATGCGATGTTGGAGTACACATATCTGTCAAGAAGCACAATCCCTCCGTTGTCCAGAACTTCTTTCATCATCGGGACAGCCCCGTGTCTGTCTTCGGCATACAGAAGCGCGACAAGCTGCGGGTGCACAGTGTCGATGGAACCGAATCCGCCTCGCAGGAAACGGCCTATCAGATCTCCGTAAACTGGAGCGTCATAACGTGGAAAATGTATGTATTTCAATGGCTTGCCAAGGCTTTCGAGGTAAGACCTGAGCCTTTTCACCTGTGTGGATTTGCCTGAACCGTCAAGCCCTTCAATAACTATCAGCATAAAAATGTTGTTAAATTGTACAAATATATCGAATTTTTCTCGCTTCTTCGCCGGTAGTTTGGTAAGTTTGCAAAAAAATTGTGATTATGATGAAGGTTGACAGAGAAATTGAGGTGATGGGAATAATCAACCTCACTGACAATTCATATTTCCCGGAAAGCAGGTGCCTGGACGTGAACGGCAATGACGATATGGCGAAAGTGCTCGGGCGTGCGTCTGCAATGGTTTCAGCTGGTGCTGCCATCCTGGATATAGGAGCGTGCTCAACGAGGCCCGGCTCGACTGCGGTGGGGGAAGACGAGGAATGGCGCCGGCTTGAACCTGCGCTGCAGGCAGTCCGCAGTGAGTTTCCGAAGGTTAAAATTTCCGTTGACACATACTGGCCTTCGGTGGTTAGGAAGGTCTATGACCTGATAGGGGACTTTATTGTGAACGATGTGACAGCCGGTAATGGTATGTCAGGGTCCGCAGTTCCGGGGGAAATGCTCCGTACAGTAGGAAAACTCGGACTGACTTATGTCGCTATGCATATGAGGGGCAATCCGGCCAATATGCAGTCTCTTACTGATTACGACAATGTTACGGAGGATATTTCAGCTTATTTCAGGGACTTTGCAAGAAAGTCTGAAGATGCCGGAGTCAAAGACTGGATACTTGATCCGGGGTTCGGTTTCGCAAAGACTGTGGAACAGAATTACCAACTGCTGCGGGAGCTTGGGAAATTTACCGGAACAGGTAGGAAAATATTAGTGGGAGTGTCTCGTAAAAGTTTGATTTACAGGCGTTTTGACATTACGCCCGAGGAATCGCTTCCTGCCACCCAGGTGTTGCATTACAAGGCTCTGTGTGAAGGTGCGGACATCCTCCGGGTACACGATGTGGCGGAAGCCGTCAGGACGGTAGCCCTGTACCGTACTCTCGAATCTCCGGCCTCGCTTTAATTGCCTAATTCGCCATAATTGTCTATATTTGCATTTCTTAAACTATTACGAACAAGATGGACACCCACTCTTTATTGGCAGTATCACCTGTTGACGGAAGATACGCCTCCAAAACAGAGGCCCTCAGGCCGTATTTCAGTGAATATGCGTTGATTCGCTACCGTATCCGCGTGGAAATCGAGTATTTTATCGCTCTCTGTGACATTCCGCTGCCCCAGCTTGAGGAACTGCACAAGTCAAAATTTCCGGAAATGCGCAGAATCTACACGGAGCTGACACCGGAGCAGGCAATGGAGGTGAAAGAGATAGAGCGCACTACCAATCACGATGTCAAGGCGGTGGAGTATTTCATCAAGCGCCGTTTCAAAGAATTGGGACTTGAGAAGTGGTCTGAATTTGTGCATTTCGGACTTACATCGCAGGATATAAACAATACCGCCCAGCCGTTGATGCTGAAGGAGGCTCTTGAGAATGTGTATATGCCTGCTCTCAAGGAAGTTCTGGGCACGGTTACCGCGATGGCGGAGCAGTGGAAGGATATTCCGATGCTTGCAAGGACTCACGGCCAGCCGGCTTCCCCGACCAGACTTGGAAAAGAGTTCAAGGTTTACCAGGCAAGGCTTGAGGAGCAGCTCAGGCAGTTCTCCCTTCTGGCATACCCTGCCAAATTCGGAGGCGCTACCGGAAATATGAATGCGCACAAGGTGGCTTATCCTGACATCGACTGGGTGTCATTCGGAAACGAGTTCATTTCCTCATTGGGGCTCAGCCGCTCGTTCCCGACCACGCAGATAGAGCATTATGACAATCTCGCATCCATCTTCGACTGCCTCAGGCGTATAAATACAATCCTCATCGATTTCAGCAGGGATATCTGGACTTATATTTCAATGGAGTATTTCCGCCAGAAGGTGAACAAGAACGAAGTGGGCTCGTCAGCGATGCCTCACAAAGTCAATCCGATTGATTTCGAAAACGCAGAGGGCAATCTCGGTATGGCAGATGCGGTGCTGACATTCCTTTCAATGAAACTTCCTATTTCAAGACTTCAGCGCGACCTTACTGACTCGACTGTGTTGAGAAATGTCGGAATGCCTGTGGCTTATGGACTTATTGCCTTCGCTTCTCTCAGCAAGGGCCTTGGAAAGCTGATTCTCAATGAGGCTGCGCTCCGTGCTGATCTTGAGCGCAACTGGGCTGTTATCGCCGAGGCGGTGCAGACCATTCTCAGAAGGGAGGGCTACCCAAATCCTTACGAGACGCTGAAAGCTCTCACCCGTACAGGTGCGGGGATTGATGAGGAAACAATGGAGAATTTCATCAATACACTGTCGGTCCCTGACAGTGTGAAAGATGAGCTCAGGGCCATCACTCCTTGGACTTATACCGGTTTCTGATATAATGCTCAAACTTCAGACTCCTGTCGAGACCGGCCGTAGCGAGGTCTGTATCTCGTTGAAAGACAAGATAATGCTGCTTGGCAGCTGTTTCTCTGACAATATAGGGGAGATTATGTCCCGGATGGGGTTCAATGTATGTGTGAATCCGTTTGGTGCATTGTACAATCCGGTGTCTGTATGCAATTCGGTGCATCGTCTTGCCTCGGCTGTGCCGTTCTCAAAAGACGAGTGCGTGAAGATGGGTGCAGGTTCGGAGCTGGTCTGCTCGTTCAGCCATCATACGGCTGCTGCACGTTCTGCTGAAGAGGAGTTCCTACGTGATGCAAACAAGGCACTCGAAGAGGCCTCCGCTTTTTTCAGGGATGCGGATACAATTATTGTCACTCTTGGCACGGCCTGGACATTCAGGTATCTGGAGACTGGAGAGATTGTTTCAAATTGCCTCAAAAGGAACGCATCCGAATTCTCCAGGGAGCGCCTGCCTCTCGGGCAGGTTGTGGCATTGCTGAAGTCAATGGTTTCCAGATACTCGTCCGAAGGTATCTCCTCCAGGGGGATAAAACCGAAGCGCTTTATCTTCACGGTGAGCCCTATCAGGCATTTCAAGGACGGGGCACACGGAAACCAGTCCAGCAAGAGTGTCCTGCTTCTTGCGGAGGATGCTGTATGCGAGGCATTTCCGTCTGTGTGCCAGTACTTTCCCGCATATGAAATAATGATGGATGAACTGCGTGACTACCGCTTTTATGCGGAAGATATGCTTCATCCGTCGCAACAGGCTGTCGAGTATATTTGGGAACGTTTCCGCGACTTCGCTCTTCCTGAAGAAGAGCTTCCGGAACTGGAACGGAACCGCAAGGCTTACCTGCAGTCCCGTCACCGTCCGATTACACGTTAATTCCTGTTTGCATCTATTCCTTTCTGGAGGAATGCCACAAACCCTTTGACATCCAGGTTGTATCCCCTTACCGGCACGAGTTGTGTCCCGTCGGCGGACAGAATGGTGTAATTAGGCTGCGCATTCACCCCGAATGTGTTTCTCACGTAATAGGAATTGACTCTTCCGAGATCTTTGAGTACTTTCCCGCTTTCCGTAGTTACCCACTTGTCCTCAGGCAGTTTGGTCTTGTCATCGGTGTACAGGGCCACGATTTCAAATTCGTTTCTCAGCAGGTTGAGAACCTCCGGGTCGCTCCAGACTCTCTGCTCCATTTCCCTGCAGTTCACGCATCCGTGACCCGTGATGTCCACAAAGACTGGTTTCCCGCTTTTCCTTGCCGCCTCGAGACCTTCTTCTACAGAAAAATATCCGGTGAGTCCGAGCGGCAGTTCGAGCCCGAATTCATTTGTGCTCCGTTCAGAGTCAACGGAGAGTGACGATGTAGGCCTGTCACCGTTCCATACAACGAAATCCTGGGTTTCAATAGGCGGCAGATAGCCTGACAGCGCTTTCAGAGGAGCACCGAACATCCCTGGGATAAGATATACTACGAATGTGAAGTCCACAATGACAAGTATCAGCCTGAACACTCCGATATGCTCCACTTTGCTGTCCGCCTCGAATCTTATCTTCCCGAGCAGATAAAGACCGAGCAGGGTGAATGTCACTATCCAGATTGCAAGATATATCTCCCTGTCGAGAATACCCCAGTGGTAAGTCTGGTCGGCCACACTCAGGAACTTGAATCCCAAAGCTACCTCTATGAATCCGAGAACGACTTTCACGGAGTTCAGCCAGCTTCCGCTCTTGAGTTTCTTGAGAAGTGAAGGGAACATTGCGAAGATGGTGAACGGCAATGCGAAGGCGATTGAGAATGCCAGCATTGTCACCATAGGTGTCCAGAATTCGCCCTGTGTGGATTTGATAAGGACAGAACCGACAATCGGACCTGTGCAGGAGAACGACACGAGCACAAGTGTCAAGGCCATAAAGAAGATGCCCGCAAGTCCTCCTCTGTCGGAGTTTTGGTCGCTCTTGTTCACGAGCGATGACGGCAGGGTTATCTCGAATGCGCCGAAGAATGAAGCAGCGAACACCATAAACACAATGAAGAAGATGATGTTAGGCAGCCAGTGTGTGGCAAGCCAGTTGAAGATGTCCGCTGTGACAGCATCTCCGCCCACAATCCAGGTGATGCCGATAATAGCGGATATCGGCACTGTATAAAGCAGTACTATGAACAGGCCGTACATAAATGCCTTGAATCTTCCTGCGGCCGGTGTAGATGAACCCTTCATAAAGAAGGATATAGTCATCGGCACCATCGGGAACACGCACGGAGTCAGGAGCATGGCGAATCCCCAAAGGATGGCCTCAAGGATAAGTCCCCATATCGAGCCTCCGGCTTTTTCCTCTTCTTCTGTCAATGCTGTCTGGCTTACTGACTCTCCGCCTTCTGCCAGGACAGCTGCTCCGGCTCCCGGAATCTCCACTGCGAATTCATAATATTCAGGTGAGTTGCAGGCGTTTTCAGTGCAGCTTATCCAGCATATCTCTCCTTTCAATGTGTCAGTGTCCTGTCCTGCTTTGACTTTCTGTACAATTACGATTCTTTTGTAGAACACCTTGCTGCCATCCTCGTCTTTCGGTGCTGCAGGTTCGTAAAGCCCTCCGTCAAGAGTGATGTTCCCTGAATCACCAAATGTGATTTCAGTAGGGCTGGTGCTGTCAGTGACACTGTAGGTGTGAAGTCCGTCAGCTATGCTGCCGCTGAAAATGACCTCATAGCTGCCTTTTCCTCCGTCTTTGATTGAAATGTTCCAGGCTACTGTGCTTTCAGGCTCCTGGGCGCAGACAGACAACGCACCCCCGAGGAGTGCGGTGACTGCTAAGAATGTTCTCAGTATTCTGTTCATATTGAGATGGTTCTATTTTGCGTAAGCAACTGACCTGGTCTCCCTGATGACTGTGATTTTCACCTGTCCCGGGTAGGTCATCTCGTTCTGTATCTTCTGGGCGATGTCTGAAGAAAGCTGTGCTGCCTGCTCATCGCTGACTTCCTCGGCTCCGACAATCACTCTCAGCTCGCGGCCTGCCTGGATTGCGTAACTCTTTGTCACTCCAGGATATGCTGCTGCCAAGTCTTCCATACCTTTGAGCCTCTTGATGTAAGACTCAATCACCTCGCGGCGGGCTCCAGGGCGTGCTCCGGAGATTGCGTCTCCAACCATCACGATAGGTGAGATCAGTGATGTCATCTCGGTCTCCTCGTGGTGCGCTCCGACCGCGTTGCAGATTTCAGGTCTTTCCTTATACTGTTCAGCCAGCTTCATACCGAGCAGTGCGTGAGGCAGTTCAGGATCGTCCTCCGATACTTTTCCGATATCGTGGAGAAGACCTGCGCGTTTTGCGACCTTTGGATTGAGCCCGAGCTCGGATGCCATAATCGCACAGATGTTCGCAACCTCGCGGGAGTGCTGGAGAAGATTCTGGCCATAAGAAGAACGGTATTTCATACGGCCGATAAGTTTCACGAGCTCGATGTTCATACCGTGGATGCCAAGGTCGATGCAAGTTCTCTTTCCGGTTTCAAGTATCTCATCCTCAAGCTGTTTCTGAACTTTCGCCACGACTTCCTCGATACGTGCCGGATGGATTCTTCCGTCAATTACAAGCTGGTGCAGGGCAAGCCTTGCCACCTCTCTCCTGACAGGGTCGAATGCGGAGAGGAGAATTGCGTCCGGTGTGTCGTCCACCACAATCTCCACACCTGTAGCTGCCTCAAGGGCCCTGATGTTCCTTCCTTCCCTTCCGATGATGCGGCCTTTGATTTCGTCGTTCTCAATCGGGAATGTGGTGACGGCGTTTTCAATGGCCGTTTCTGTGGCAGTGCGCTGGATGGTGGTTATCACTATTCTCTTGGCCTCTTTGGCGGCGTTCAGCCTGGCGTCATCCATCGTGTCGTTGATGTAAGCCTGGGCCTCGCTTCTTGCCTCGGCTTTCATATTTTCCATCAGGATGTTCTTGGCTTCAGCAGCAGAAAGTCCGGCAATGCTCTCAATCTGCTTGTTGGCTTCCTGCCTGAGCACTTCGTACTCCTCAGCCTTCTTTTCGAGGGCATCTTTCTGAGCCTGGACACTTGCTTTTGCGTTGTCCAGTTCGGAAATCTTCCTCTGGAGTTCCTTGTTCTGCTGGTTGAGGTTGTTCTCTTTCTGCCTGAGCCTGTTCTCGGCGTCTTTCAGCTGTGCGTTTTTCTCGTTCACCTGCTGCTCGTGCTCGCTTTTGAGCTGGAGAAATTTCTCCTTGGCCTGCAGAATTTTCTCTTTCTTGATATTCTCGGCTTCAAGTTCAGCTTTCTCGATGATGCTGTCCCTGCGGCCTTTCATTATAATGCGGTGGACCGCTATGTACACTGCGATTCCGAATGCGGCTGCTGCCACTGCGGTCCCAATCAATATTAATGCACCCATTTCAATTATATATATTATTATAGTTTCAGTTACACATCTTTCAGGTATTTTCCGGGCGGACACAAAAATCCGGCGGACAGCCTGCAATTGAAGCTGATCTGCCGGATTCTGTATGGTTCAATATCGACAAAGCCGTCAGCCAGTCTGTCAGAAAATCTTAAATGATAAGATTTGAGCTCCGTGCCGGTTCAGCAATCCTACGTCCCGCTATGCGGAATCCCCTGAAGGTACTTAGGCCCGCGCATCCACGGCTCGAGAACACCCGGTTCCGTAGAACGTGTTGTTTTCAGCGAATCTCGGCCGGCGGCTGATTGTCAATATTGTCTAAATAAGTATCTATCTGGTTCTTAAGTGTCTGTAACTCTTTCTCGACAGCCTCAAGTTTTTTCTTCATCATTATGGCTCCGATACCTTCGTTCAAAGCCACGAATGAAAGAATCTCATCCATATCCTTACCTGGAAACTTGGCCGTATATACGGACAGCATCTTGTTCACGGAATACGCCGCTACTCTGTAAGCGTTTTCCTGTTCGGGTGAATCTGCGGTGAGCGTGTATTTCTTTCCCCCGATCGCAATGCTCATTTTCTGGCTCATAACTATTTCTCTAATAAGGAGATGCATCTGTCAATACTGGAGATCATCTTATCGATTTTCTCCCTTGCCGCAGAGCCTCCTCCGGCCGGAGCCGTGAAAGCCTCTGTCAACTTGAGATTGTCCACTTGTCTTTCCAGATCCGCAATCTGCTTCCTGCACGATTCAATTTCAGCATCTTTCTTCAGAAGCTCCGACTGCAGGATTTCTTTCTGCCTGCGTTCGTTCTCATACAGAGCGATAATCCGTTCGATATTCTTTTTTAAATCTTCAAGCATCGTACGTCTGAAATTGAATCATACTATTGTGCAAAAATAAATAAAAAATCTTTAAATGACAATGATTGTCAGTCAAAAGTCATACGGAAAGATGTGATGCCTTTTTCTTTGTCAGTCCTGAGAGTCAGCGATCCTCCGCTTAGCCGCATTATCTGTCTTGAGAGGGACAGTCCTATGCCGCTTCCGTTCTTTTTTGTGGTGAAAAACGGGACAAAAATATGTGCGGCGACATCGTCAGGAATCTCTGGACCATCGTTTGAGACATCCACAATGACTTTGTCGTCGGCTCCATTACGGGCTGATATCCATATGTTCCTGCCTTTTCCTGAATCTTCCGACGCCTGTACTGCGTTCTTGAGAAGGTTGGTCAGTACCCTGGAAATCAGTTTCTCGTCCGCATAGACCATCAGGTCGTCCGGTTCAATGTCCAGATGGAATGATAACCGTCCTGCTCCGTCCTGCTGGGATGCCAAAGCCATAGCTCTTGAGGCTGTCTCCCTGATATAGAATATTGTAGGTTCCGGTGTCGGAACGTGGGTGAATTTCCTGTAATTCTCCACAAAACTGATAAGGTCGCATCCGGTCTTGTGAATTACCTCAATGCCGTCCCTGACCTGGCTGCCTTTCTCCACTTTGTCAAGCAGGGTGCCGCTCAGGGATGTGATAGGGGTGATGCTGTTCATAATCTCGTGAGTCAGGACCCTGATGAGCTTCAACCAGGAGTCCAGTTCGTTCTCGCTCAATTCGTTGTCGATGTCGTTCAGTGCAATTATCCGGACAGGCTCCTGCTTTATCGCGGCTGATGTGCCGGCAACGGACAGGCTGCGGCTTCCTGTCTCGGTCTGGAAAGTAATCCTCTTTCGCTCACCTGGGGCGATGCCTGCTATGAGAGATGCCAGTCCTGAATCGACACGCTTCAGCTGCGCGATGTGGGTAAGGACATTCAATCCTGTGAGTTCCAATGCCTTGCCGTTTTTCTGGAGGACAGCGCCTTTCTCATTCACGACAATGATGCCAGTGTCCACGGAATCAAGTGTTGTCTCATAGAACTTCTCCCTTTCTCTTGCTTCCGAAGCATATCTTTGAAGAATCATTTTTATTCTGTTGAGATATTGGTTGACCACAAGGTCAGTACCGGCTACATTCTTAGTGTCGAATGTGAATGAGAAGTCATCATTGTCCATCGCGTCGAACATATAGGAAATCTTCTTCCCGTTCTTTCCGTAAAACTTGAACAGAATGCAGCAGCAGATTATCCATATCACACCTGAGGCTCCGGCGGCAGGCCACATCTCCCGGGTAGCGCAAACTGCGGCCGCGGCTGCGCTGACTGAGGTGGAAAGTGCAAGGAGTATGAGTTTGAATCTCAATATGCCGCCTGCGAATCTCATAGCCCGTATTTTTTTATTTTGTTGTACAGGGTCTGGCGGGTTATCCCGAGGCGGGATGCTACAAGCGACAGATTCCCGGAGCATTCTGAAATCGCATTGGCAATCATCCGGCATTCCATATCTTCAAGTGTGCCGCCGTTCGCAGGATCAGGCGCTGAAGAATGTCTGTGCCCGCTCTCGATATCTTCCGGGCCGATGATGGATGAGTCGCTCAGTATCACGGCTTTTTCCACAGCGTGCTCAAGTTCCCTGACATTGCCCTGCCAGGTCTGTGAAACCAGCTTCTGGCGGGCCTCTTCCGAGAATTCGACCTGCTGCTTTCCATACAGGTCTCCATATTTTTTCAGGAAAATGCCGGCGAGGGGCACAATGTCCTCTTTCCTGTCCCTGAGAGGCGGCATCTCCAGGCGGATGGTGTTGATTCTGTACAGCAGGTCTTCTCTGAACTGGCCCTGTGAAACCATCTGGTCAAGATTTTTGTTAGTGGCGCATATCAGTCTGACATTCACTGGAATAGGCTTGTTGTCTCCGACCCGGACAACGCTTTTCCGCTGTATTGCGGTCAGAAGCTTTGCCTGAAGCGAGTATGACAGGTTCCCAATCTCGTCCAGGAACAATGTCCCGCCTTCAGCGGCCTGGAACTTGCCTTCACGGTCGGCTCTTGCGTCTGTGAAGGCTCCTTTGACGTGCCCGAACAGTTCGCTTTCGAACAATGTCTCCGTTATGGCTCCCATATCCACTGTCACCATCGGCCCGGATGACCTTGCGGAAAGTTCGTGGACAGCCGTGGCGAGCATTTCCTTGCCGGTTCCGTTTTCTCCGGTAATCAATATGTTGGCATCAGTGGAAGCCACTTTTTCAACGATGCTTTTCAGGGACGTCATCTGCCTGCTTGAGCCCCAGAACATAGTCTTTCCGTTGGATTGGGAAGCCTGTCTGGATTTTCCGGTGCTTTTCCTGTATGCGGCGAGAAGCTTCTCTTTCATTACATTGTTGTCGAAAGGCTTTACTATGAAGTCCGAGGCCCCTTCCTGTATTCCTCTGACGGCCAGCTCGATATCCGCATACGCAGTGAAGAGCACGACTTGTGTCCCGGGTTTGAGCCTTCTGATTTCCGACAGCCAGTATATGCCTTCGTTTCCATTGTTGATTCCGCTGCGGTAGTTCATATCGAGCAGCACGACGTCCGGCTTGCCTTCCCGCAACGCCGCCGGTATCTCGGCTGGATTGGAGACGGTTATGATATGGTCGAACTCGCTTTCCATCAGAAGTTTGACAGATGCGAGAATGCTTTTGTTGTCATCCGCGACAAGCAGTGTTCCTTTTTCAGACATACAGGATATGATTTGTTTCTCTACTCTGCAAA
>JBJEBM010000091.1:0-42276 GCA_051870055.1 Candidatus Cryptobacteroides sp. | reverse complement strand
TGTTGCCCTCATACTCCTTGAGCTGCTCGGCATCCTCGAACTGCGAGGCTGCGAGAAAGAGCCATTTTCCGCCGCCTGAAGGGAGCACGAGGTCGGCTGCCTTCTCGGTCATATTGTTTCTGTTCATGAAGAACAGGTTGTTGGTGGCCGAAGTTATGCGCTCAGCCTCCCTGGCGGCATTGCTGTCAACGAAGGTGCGCTCGATGGCTCCGAGGTTGGAGCAGCCGAAGATATTGTTGTAAACCCTCACTTTCTTGAGGCCGGTCATGAACCTGAATCCGACGCCCATGCTTTCCTGCACCTTGGTGCGGCACCAGGTGAAGAGGACTGTATTGTCGTGGAAATCAAGGGAGCAGAGGCTGTGGTCAGGATTCATTCCGCGGATTTCGCAGGCTGACATACGGTTGGCTACGAAGACATTGTTATAGACATCGTAATGTCCTGCTACACAGCCCATTTCAATTGCGAAATGATAGCCGTTAACGAATGTGCAGTTGCGGATTGTCACCTGGCCCTCAATCTCTCCGCGGAGGAGCGGCTTGCCTATAGGGGCTCCGCCGACTTTCGGGACAGGAGGATTCTCGCCCTCGATGAGGAGACGTCCTGTCTCGCAGCCTTCAGGAGAACCGGTGCGGGCATCGTCAGGGGCATAGCCGCAGTAGCTGTTGTACTGGCCCTTGTCGAATGCGATACCGTCAATGAGTACGACTCCGTTGCGGTTGCCCCTTACGTAAACCTCAAGGCTGGCGTGGCTACCGCTGGTGCCTACCTGCTCCGCTCCCGGGCGGATGGAAGTGATGTGTTTCAGGGGATTGCGCTCGGAGAAATCACTGTTCCAGCCTCCCACGATGGAGAGGTACTTCTTCACGAGGACGAAACCCTGGTCGAGAGTACCAAGATAATTGCCCTCTGCGACATTGATGACGGCACCGTCCTCAGCGAGGTCAACGGCCTTCTGGAGGTCCTTGACGGCTGTGGCCTTGGAGAGTCCGTCATTGCGGTTCGAGCCGGTCGCCGCATTGACGTAGTAGTTCTTGCCGGATATCGGAAGGGCGGCCCTTGCCGTCTGGGTTCCTGCCGGCTTCTGCTCAACAGTCTTTTCCGCCTTCTCTACGGCGTCTTTGGCCTTGTTGAGGAAATTCTTGAGCTGGGCTGATGCCGGGGTTGATGCCATCAGGGCGGCCGCGATCATCAGACTTATTGATAGACTCTTGATACTCATATTATTGTCTTTATATTATTCCTCTAAAAACTGTCCAGGAAAGGAGGCTCTATTAATGAGCATTTCCGGCCATATTGACCTTGTATTCGCCCAGTGAGGCCGCAATTCCGAAGATGCCTGTAGCAATCGGCTTGAACTCCAATGTAGTGGCCGTCCTGCTCACCTCCTGGACCTTGTCAGCGGCGAATGTCCACTCAAGAGCCTGCGGGTTGGCCTTGTCGGTAGCGCCGCCCAGGATTGTCTCAATCTTGAGCCCGGTGTTGGCTGCAATCATCTCCAGCCTGTATGTTTTTCCGGCAATGAGTTCGGTATTGGAAACCACCGCATCGCCCTCATACAGCTTCAGTCCCCAGTCAATGAGGACTGTCTCCTCCACTTGAGGGTCAATGGAGCTGTCGTCAGGATTCACTGCCGTTACTTTCACCGGAACAGTCTTGACTGAAGTCTCGCTCACCCAAGCCCCGTCAGCCTTGGCAATGAACTTGCCGTCGGATGTCTCGGTGATTGTCAGGTACTTGGAGTCAGTGGAGAACTGATATTTGCAGGTTGCGAAACGGGTGACCTGGAAAGTCTGGCCGTTGTACATAATCTCCGGGATGAAGAATGTCGGCACTGTGGCCATCTGGTCCGCTATCTCATCGCAGGATACTGACAGCACCACGGCTGCCAGCAGATATATGAATTTTTTCATTTAGTCTGGATATTAAAAGTAATAGTTTATTGAAAGCCGGAGACCGATATTCTCGGTACCGTAGAGGAAGGCGTCACTGCCAGGGCTGACGAGGCCGTTGTATTTCTCGACCTTGCCGGTGTTGGTGGAGAATCCCTCGTAGATGGTGTATGTCTGCGGCTGGAAGGTGTACATTATCGGGGTGAAGTTCATTGTGGCTCCGAGGGATACTCTTTCAGCGAGAAAAATCTCGATACCCATATCGAATGAGAGGCCGATGCCGTGGATGTAGCCTGAGTTGTATCTCTCCGTAGGACGGCCGTAGGCAATGCCGAGAGTGCTCTGGAAATCATTCACCGAGCCTTCTTTCATCGATGAAGTCATAGGCATTGAGGACGGGACGTGGTTGAGGTCTGTCATCTCGTTGCCATAGTCGAATTTCATCCTGCCGCCGGCGATAGTGTACATAAGGTCGAATCCGTAAACGAACCGCACGCATCTGTCGCCTTTCTTGCCTTCCATTCCGAGCAGGAGGGAAACGCTGTTCATATTGTGTCTCACGCGGTCGATGACCTTGTTCTCGGTGTCAGGATCCAGGGTCCAGGCATAGTCGTCACGGACATACTCCCTGTAGTTGATGAGGCTTCCGTTGATACCGAGGGATGCCCTGAACGCCCATCTGGAGGACATCTGGTATTTTACCCTGAAAGCAGCCACCGGGTCCTGTGAGAGGATGAACATCTGCTTCGGATTGGAAGCGAGGTCCTCGATGAACTGGCCGGCGAAGTCTCCGGTCTTGGGCTGCATGCTGAGTTTGTGGCCGAGGCTGGCGGCGTTGAATGTGACGCCGACTGACCAGTCGCCCTTTTTCGGCACAAAGTAGGTCTTCTCCTGTGCCTGTGCGAGGACAGGGAGGACCAGGGCGATTATTGACAATATTATAGTCTTTTTCATTTTGTTCGGATTTGGTGATTGATTTTGCTATACAAGTCAAGTTTCGCAAGTCGCTAGTGCTTAACATTCAGTGGCTTTTCCGTGCTGTGCGAGCAAGTGCTGCCCCCCACGAGTATTGTCCACGCTACCCTATTCCTAAATCCCTACCGTCCCTCCGGGCTGCTCGCTGCAAAAGGCCACTGGACTTTTGCTTTTCCGCTCCCGACCCCGGGAAAGGGACTTTCTGTCGGCCGATCGGCCTCTATATAAGGTTGTTTCGCACTTGCGAAACTTAAAGTATTATGGAACGGAGGTAGATTTCTTCACTCGTTTCACTCGGTCGAAATGACAGAGAAAGCTTACGGCTGGACGAGATCTTCCTGTCCGAGATAGGCATGAGGATGGAGCTTGAGGTCGAAATAACCAGCATCGCCGGCAGAAAGGCTCTCGGTGACTGTCCCGTAGAAAACAGTCTCAACCATAGTGTAGGAGCTCTTGTTGCTGTCCTTGGCATAGGATTCGCCCCTGAAAGTGGCCTGTACTTTCACTGAGAGAGTCTTGCCTGCAGGGCATCCGATTTCAGTCTCGAAGTAGCCCTCATTGTTGACCTTCACGGTCTTTACAGCATACTCCACTTTGCTGTCAGCTCCCGGAACACCGTAGAGAATCTCGACAGGTGTGCCGACTGTCACGATTTCAGGATTCATATTCACGCCGGACTTGTCCTTGGCAACGAACCTGCAATGACCGGCCACGGTCACCTTGATAGGAAGTGAGTCTCCGCTGAGGGATGTAGGATCGAGTTCTTCGCATGAGCAAAGTCCGGAGAGGACTGCAATTGCGGAAATGATGGAAAGAAATTTTTTCATAATGCTTTTGTTTTAATAGTTTGCAAATTCTTCCGAACGGACGTTCGCGAGCCGCCCGTTTCTATCCGCAAAATTAGCCTCGGAGACTATCCGAAGTTATGAGAATTGTGACAAAAATTATGAGAGAAATGACTTTTTTCAGTCTCCAGAGCGGTTTTTCCACTTTGTCGGAGTCACTCCGGTCGTTTTCTTGAAAACAGAACTGAAGTAGGCTACATCCTCGAATCCGCAACTCTGCGCAACGTCTCCGACACGCATATTGCTCTTCTCAAGAAGTACCTTGGCTTTGCTGATACGTATCTGCAGAACGTATTCTGTGGTGGTGTAGCCGGTGATTGCCTTGATTTTCCTGTTGAGTTGCGTCCTGGTAATGCACATATCGGAGGCAATTCTCGTGAAATCGAGATTTCCGTTTACAATGGCCTCGTTCACAATGTCGGTGAAACGGCATACGAACTCCCTGCTGCTCTCCGGGATGGCCGTATCCTCGACAGGATTGCCGTTTTTGAGGTCTGCGGCCCATTTCGCGTGAAGACTGGCTCTCTGTTCGAGCAGTTTGGCCACTCTCACGGCCAGTTCGTCGGCGTGGAACGGTTTCTCCAGATAGGCGTCGGCGCCTGCCTCCAGGCCGCGCATCCTGTCCTCGTGCGTGGCCTTCGCCGTAACCATTATCACAGGGATATGGCCCAGGACCTCTGACGACCTGATCCGGCGGCATACTTCGAATCCGTCCATCTCGGGCATCATTATATCTGTGATAATAAGGTCAGGGACAAGTTCTTCCGCTTTTTCAAGGCCGTTCCGTCCGTTTGTGGCGAAATAGAAATTGTACTCCGGGGCGAGCTGCTTCATCTGCCATCTCGCCACCTCCGGGGTGTCCTCTATGATTAATATCCTGGTGGCGTTCTCGTCATTGACAATATCCTCATTGACCACGGTAACATTGTCCCCGGTGTCGATGGAGACATTGTACTCGGCCATATCGAGTTTTCCTGTCACTTCCCCGCCATATTTCACAGGCATTCTTATTATGAAGACGGAGCCCTGTCCCGGCGAGCTGTGCACGTCAATCTTGCCGTTCATTGCCTCCACTGACAGCTTGACAAGTGAGAGCCCGATGCCGGTGCCGATGTTCCGGCTGTCTCCAGGAGCCTGGTAGAACGGCTTGAAGATGTTGGAAACCTGTTCCCTGGTCATTCCGATGCCTTTGTCGCTGATGAGTATCTGGACGGTTTCCCCGTCGTCCGAGAGTTTGCTCGTTATCAGGATGTCGTCCCCTTTGGCGGAGAATTTTATCGCATTCGAGAGCAGGTTGGACACGGTCTTCTGCATATAGTCCGGGATGAAATCCATCTCGATCTCGTCTTCTTTCGGACCGTACCAGATGTTCACTCCACGGGATGCCGCAAATGGTTTGTGGCTTTCGCAAATCATTGATATGAAGCCTACTATGTCTCCGTGTTTCCATTCAGGAGTTTCCATCATGCTTTGTCCGGAGGTCATTTTGGCAATATCGAGAATCTGGTTTATCAGGCTCAGCAGGCCTTTGCCGTGCCGCAGGATGTCTTTCGTGTCCTGCAATATGTTTTCGTCCTTTGTGTTCCGCCCGATGTCCTGTGCTGCTGACTGGATAACTGTCAGCGGAGTGCGGAATTCGTGGGTGATGTTCGTGAAGAAATTTGTCCGCATTTTTTCCAGATCCTTCAGGATCTTCTGGTTGCGGTTTCTCAGAATCACGGCGTAGGTCAGTACGAGTATTGCGATGATGGTGAGGAACAGTGCCGCAAGGGAAGCTCCGAGGAGGGCGTTGCGGTTCTTCCGTTCCGCCTGCCAGGTGCTGTTCAAAAGGTCGATTTCCGCCTGTTTCCTCTCCCTCTCGTATCTCACCCTGACGTTCTGCAAGTGCGTGAGATTCTTCTCGTTGGTCACGCTGTCGGCATAGTCGCGGCTGCGGATATAACACTCAAGAGCCATATGGCAGTCTCCCTTCTTTTTGTTCAGAAGGTACTCAAGCCTGTAGGCCTCGGCCAAAGGTTCGAGGGAACTGATCTTTTCGGATTCGCTTTTTGCCCGGTCCAGGTATATGCTGGCCTGCCGGAGGTTGTTCCTCGCCATCTCGACCCTTGCGAGGGAAAGGCAGGATTCAAGCCAATGCCAAATGTCGCTCTCGCCGTCCATTATGTCGTAGGCCTGCCTGTATTCGTCAACGGCTGTATCATAGTCTCCGGCATTCTCGGCAAGTCTTCCGAAGTGGGCGTGGCAGAGTGAAATCCCAAGTGCTGAACCAGCTTCTGTATTGAATTCCAATGACTTCTGATAACATACCCGGGCGGAGTCCACCTGCCCGCGGGATTCGAGGATAGACCCTATATTGGCGTAATTGATGGCTTGCCCGAGAGGACTTTTCAATGCCTGCTCACCTTTCAGGGCCTGACGGAAAATGTCCTCCGCCTCGTCGCCGTTGCCCATTGTCAGATAGACGTTTCCGATGCCGTTGAGGGATACCACCCTGTTCTTCAGGGCCGTCCTGCCGGTCTGGTCACTGTATTTGTCGCAATATGTAAGTGCTTGATAATGAAATGATGATGCTTCGTCAAGGATGCCTATCCGGCGGTAATCTGTGCCGATGTTGTTCAGCGCCTGGACAATCTGGACTGTGTCGCGGAGCCGTTCGGCAGCGGCAAGGCCTTTCTTGTGGGTGTCTATCGCATCCGAGAACCGGCTTGCGTCACGGAGGCATTTGCCGAGTTCGCGGCAAGATACCATCACGCCCAAAACATTGTCCGACTCCTCCCATTCCGAAAGCAGAATTTCAAGGGAGTCGATGTTTTTGTTGGCATATACAATGCTGTCAATTTGTTTTCGCAGTTCGCCGGAATACTGTTCCGTTTTCTCTGACCGGCACGCAGTGAACACAGCGGCCGCAAAAGACAATAATAGAATCAGTTTTTTCATCTTGACTATCCGAAATGATTCACTTATATTTACCCCAAATCAAAATTACCAACAAAACAGGGAATTTTCAGCCTTGCTCTTGGCGATTTGGACTATTCTAAGTATATTTACGTAGAAATGCCAGCCAATATTTTATGAAAATCAAACTTCTCAGCCTGACCTTGATGCTTATCCTCGTCCCGTCAGTCAACGGGAAAGAACGTTTCATTGTGCCTCCGGACTCCCTTTTTTCAGACGGCTTCACCCGCAGCAGGATTGATTCGGTTAGGGCCGGATTTGTTGAGGAGGCCCGGACTGACTATCCCCGCAATGTGGAAGCCGGGGCGGATTATCTGTTGGGCGAATGGGCGTATTATCAAAGTCTGCCCGCCATCTCCCGCTTTTATGTGAACAGGGCGATTCGGACTGCTTCCGGTTCCGAGGCTTTGCTTTCTGACTGCTACAGCCAGCTGAGCGTGCTGGACCAGAGGGAGGGAAATCTTGAGGAGGCTATACACAATGCCCGTCTCGGGCTTGAACTTGACCGCAAACTCGGCAACAGGGAGAATATCAGTTCGTCGCTGAACAATGTGGCCGGATTCTATCTGACATCAGGCCAGTTTGACATTGCCAAGAAATATATAGATGAGGCGCTAGAGGTGGAGAGACCGCTCGGAAGGGATGATTATCTGGCTATTAGGCTCGGAATGGCGTCCGAGATTGCCCTGAGGCTGGAGGATTATCAGCAGGCCCTGGAGTATTCCGGGGAGGCATTTCTTCTTGACAGTCTCGCAGGCAGGACGGCGAAGGCGGCTGTCCGGCGTTGCCAGAGGGCCGCGGCCTTGAAAGAACTTCACCGGGATGATGCGGCGATGCGGGACCTGAAGGCCGCAGTTCCGGTTCTTGACAGCGCCCGCAATCTGAATTCGCTCGCCATCGCCAATGCCCAGATAGGAGAGATTGCATTGAAGAACGGTGATCTTCGCTCTGCTGGGGAGGCGTTTGTGAAATGTCTGGAGCTCAGTGAGAAACTGGGCAATTCGTATATTGCCTCCCGCGGGCACAAAGGGCTTTACCGGCTGTATCGCAATACGGACATTCCGCATTCTCTCGACCATCTTGAGAAATATTGCGGACTTCAGGAGAAACTCAATTCTGACAGGACTGCCGAGCAGCTTGCCAGATTCAATGTTCAGTATGAGACACTCAAGAAGGAGCAGACCATTGCGGACCAGCGGCGGACACTCCGTTATGGAGCGGCCGGAGCCGTGCTGCTGGTCATTCTGTGCTGCCTGTCAGCCGTGCTGGCTGTTTACCGCCGCCGTGCTGCGAGGCTTCTTGAAGAGAAGAATGCGATGCTGGTCAGGGAGGCTCTTGAAAAGGACAGGCTTTTAGCCCTGGCCGGTTCCAATGTTTCCAGATCAGTAAAAGAGGAGATTCTCTCGCTCGCTTCAGCTGTCGGGGAGATGCCGAAGATAAATCTTACTTCACGTGAGGTGGAGATTGCCAAACTGTCCGCGGACGGGCTTCTGAGCAAGGAGATTGCTGACCGGCTGGGTATTTCACAGCGCACTGTGGAGACTCATAAGAACAATCTTTACCGCAAGCTCGGCATCAACAACGCCGTGGAGCTTGTCAACTACGTCCGCAAGGCCGGCCTTTGAACTTTTTGTCCACGAAGCGCCCTGTTTGGTGACAAAGCAACTTATTGAATCTGGCGGGTCAGGTCGATGAAGTCCTCGACGCCAAGCCGTTCCGGGCGCAGTTCGAATACCGGGGATGCTGTGAATTCCGCAATCCGGTCCGCGTCCCAGCCCTCTCTGGACGCCTTTGCCGCAACCAATGGCTTCAATGAGTTCCGCAATGTCTTTCGCCGCTGGCCGAAAGATGTCTTGACAATGCTTTTGAACATTGCCTCGTCACATCCCAATGAAGTTCTCGAATTCCTTTTCAGCCGGATGACGGCGGACTGCACTTTCGGTGGCGGGGCGAATGCTCCTGAACCTACAGTGAACAGATACTCAATGTCATACCAGGCCTGGAGCAACACGGAAAGAATGCCGTATGTCTTGCTGCCGGGTTTCTCGGCGATGCGCTCGGCCACCTCTTTCTGAATCATACATACCACCTGCGGAACCCGCTCTTTGAAATCGAGGATGCGGAAGAAAATCTGGGAGGAGATATTGTATGGGAAATTGCCAATCACATTGAAATCACCGGGAAACAGGGAGTCTATGTCAATCTTCAGGAAATCCCCGTAAATAACCCTGCCGGCGGCCGATGGAAAATGACTGTTGAGATAGTCAACGGACTCATTGTCAATCTCAACCATTCTCAAATCAGCTTCCGGAAGGGTGAGAAGGTATTGTGACAGAACACCCATCCCCGGTCCTATCTCCAGCACACTTGACGTCCTGTCATCCGGCAGCTCCAGCGCCGCCACTATCGACTTGGCGATACTCTGGTCAGTCAGAAAATGCTGCCCGAGAGCCTTTTTTGCCCGTACTTCCATATATTCTTGCTTGTTGAGGGTTTCAAAGATAGCAAAAATTATCCAAGTTAACGGGAAATTGCTAAATTTGCGTGTTTGTTCAGGAAATAATTTATTTACGATATTATGTTCAACACATTTTACAGAACTGACACCTGCGGAGAGCTCCGCATTTCAGATGTGGGCAAAAAGGTGATTCTGTCAGGCTGGGTGCAGAAATCCAGGAAACTCGGCGGAATGACCTTCATCGATCTCCGTGACCGTTATGGAATCACCCAGCTCGTTGTAGAGGCGGACGCTCCGGAGGAACTTGTGAATACAGCCAATTCCCTTGGCCGTGAATTCGTTATCCAGGTTGAAGGAGAAGTGGTGGAACGCCAGAGTAAGAATCCGAAAATGGACACCGGTGACATTGAGATAAGACTCAGCTCAATCAACGTCCTGAATGCTTCAGTCACACCGCCTTTCACTATTGAGGATGAGAGCGACGGCGGGGAGGATATCCGTGCCAGGTACAGGTATCTCGACCTCAGGAGAAATCCTTTGAAGAACGCCCTGACGCTTCGTCACAAGATAGCCCACGAAGTGCGCAACTTCCTTGACAGTAAAGGGTTTATGGAGATTGAAACCCCATATCTCATCAAATCCACTCCGGAGGGGGCGAGGGATTTCGTCGTGCCTTCCAGAATGAATCCGGGAGAGTTCTACGCATTGCCGCAGTCTCCCCAGACATTCAAGCAGCTGCTTATGGTTGCCGGCTATGACAGGTATTTCCAGATTGTTCGCTGCTTCCGTGACGAGGACCTCCGTGCCGACCGCCAGCCTGAGTTTACCCAGATTGACTGCGAGATGTCATTCGTGGAGCAGGAGGACGTGCTCGGAACATTTGAGGAAATGATGCGTGACCTGTTCAAGAATGTGCTTGGGGTGGATGTACCAAATCCGCTTCCGCGTATGAAATGGGCTGACGCGATGGACAAGTATGGCAGCGACAAGCCTGATGTCCGCTTCGGGATGACCATCCACGACATCACATCCCTCGCCCAGGGGTATGGATTCTCGGTGTTTGACTCAGTGGAATATGTCGGCGCCATTGCAGTAAGCGGCGCGGCTGACTATACCCGCAAGCAGATTGACGAGCTCACCGAATGGGTGAAACGCCCTCAGGTGGGTGCCAAAGGCCTGGTTTACATCAAGTACAATGCGGACGGCACTCTCAAGTCTTCTGTTGACAAATTCTTCACGCCTGACCAGGTAAAAGCTATGGCGGAGGCTTCAGGAGCTGTTGCAGGAGACCTGGTACTGGTGATGTGCGGCCCGAGAAGGAAGGCCCAGAATATGCTTGGCGTCCTCCGTATCGAGTTGGGCAACCGTCTCGGACTCAGGGACCCGAAGGTGTTCGCCCCGCTGTGGATTGTGGACTTTCCGCTGCTTGAATGGGATGACGAGACACAGCGCTTCTATGCAATGCACCATCCGTTCACGGCACCGAAGCCTGAACATCTTGACCTGTTCTACAGCGACAGGAAAGAAGACCTTGAGAAAGTCTGTGCCAACGCCTACGATTTCGTCCTCAACGGCACAGAACTCGGCGGTGGCTCAATCCGTATTCACGAGGCCGCAATGCAGGAGAGAATGTTCGAAGTCCTCGGAATCAGCAAGGAGGAGGCTGCCTACAAGTTCGGCTTCATTATCAATGCGTTCAAGTTCGGCGCTCCGCCACACGGAGGACTTGCTTTCGGCTTCGACCGTGTCTGCGCCCTGTTCGGCGGATGCGATTCCATCAGGGATTATATCGCATTCCCTAAGAACAACAAGGGCCGCGACGTGATGATTGATTCTCCTTCGCAGATTGACCAGACCCAGCTTGACGAACTGAATATTGATGTCAGGAAAATAGAGGAATAGCTCTCCGGACACCTGAAATATAGTCTAAAACGCCATTGGATGCTCAATAGGATTGCACCGGTGGCGTTTTTAATATCTGTTGTCTGATTATTCGGAAAATTTTCCTAATATTGTGAAATTGGAACAAAAGAATTGATTATGGCAAAGAAACCGACAATCTTGACGAACTGGCCCAAGTACTTGCTCCAATGGGGAGTGCTTGCGACCCTGGTGCTTTTCCTCACGGGAGTGATTTCCGGGGACGAGCCTGCCAATCCTGAAGCCCATTGCCCTATGGGCGGACTTCAGGCCCTTGTCACTTATCTCGTAAATGGCTCATTGCCTTGCAGTATGACCACAATGCAGATAATGATGGGAATTGTCCTTGCCGCCGCAGTCGTGCTTTTCAGCAAGCTTTTCTGCGGCTATATCTGCCCTCTCGGCACAGTCCAGGACCTGCTCACCAAACTTCGCAGGACAATTGGAATCAAAGGAATTGAAATTCAGAACGGCTCCGTCGCCGATGTGCTTCTGAGAATCGTCAAGTATGTGATTCTTTTCTGGGTGTTCTATATGACGGCCACTGCGAGCGAACTGTTCTGCAAGAATCTTGATCCGTATTACGCCGTCGCCACAGGTTTCAAAGGCGAGATAACCCTCTGGATGTCCATCATAACAGTCCTTCTTGTGATTGTTTGCGGATTCCTGATGAAATCATTCTGGTGCAAGTATTTATGCCCTCTCGGCGCAATATCCAACTCGCTCAGGTTCTGGGTTTGGATTGTGGCTCTGTTCGCATTTTATTATGTGCTCGGACTTGTCGGGGTCAATATCCCCTGGTGGGTTCTGCTCGGACTGTTCTGCCTTGCCGGATATCTGCTTGAGATATTATGCGGACGGCCACGCTTCCAGATTGTCCATATAATGAAAAACAGCGAGAAGTGCATCCATTGCGGACATTGCACGACGGCCTGTCCTTTCGGCATCGACGTGGCAAGGGCTCAAGGCGGTCCCCTGAGAGCGGTGGATTGTACATTGTGCGGCGAGTGCACCGCATCCTGCCCTACAAAAGCTGTTTACACAGGCATTTGCAGGAAACAGAAGCCAAGCTGCTTCATGAAAGTGCTGCCTGCGTTGCTGGCGGTGGCTTTAGTGGCTTTGGGAATACATTTCGGCAACAAGGTCGAACTTCCGACCATCAATGTAACCTGGGGCATAGAGGAGACACTCGAGGATGGCACTGTGAATCAGCTTGTTGATCCGTCAACGCTCAAGACAATGGAGATGGAGAATCTCCGTTCCGTGAAGTGCTACGGCAGTTCTATGGCTTTCAAGGCGAAACTCGAGAAAATCCCTGGTGTCCACGGAGTCAAGACATTTGTGGCCCATCACAGGGTAGTGATAACTTATGACCCTGCAGTGACGACTCCGGAGAAGATTCAGGAAAGTGTTTTCACACCATCCAAATTCAGGGTCAATACTCCTGATGTGCAGACAGTTGACAGTGTCAAGGTTGTGACAATACGCACCGAGAATATGTACGACAAGCTCGACCTGAATTATCTCGGCCTGCAGATGAGGTTGACAGACAAGAAGATATATGGACTGGAGTCGGAGTTTGCCTGCCCGCTTGTAGTGAGGGTGTATATGGACCCGTCCGAGAATCTTGACAAGGACTGGTTCAAGCAGGTTGTCAACAAGAAGGAACTTGAGATGCCTGTCCACGGAGGCGGAACGAAGCTTACCCCGGTGAACTATAAGTTTGTAGCGCTTGAGGACGGAGAGAGCTATATGTCAACAGAGATGTTCATCCGCAGATTCTTCACGCCGTTCAAGGCACAGTTCAAGAAACGCCTGGACGAGTTCGCCGGCAGTCCGCAGTTCGTATATGAAATCCCGGACGCCAACTATGAGAAGCCTATCGTATTGAGAAATATGCCGTTCCTGTCCAATCACCTTTCACGCCACGATGGCATTATCGGCATTTACACCAATCTGGACAAGAATCTCACGCCGGCCATAATGATACGTTTCGCCTCTCCGATGACTGCCGAAAAAATCTGGGAGCTTATCAATATGGAGAAATGGACTATCACTTACAAGGCTGACGATGTACGTGAGGAAGACGCTCGGTTCAAGTTCAGTGTCCAGGGCAAAGTGGTTCCGTTTGAAGGCTCTGCGCTGGAGTACGATTTGTCAAATGAATAGAAATGCGTAACTACTTATCCGCCATATTGTTGTTTGCTGTCTTCTCCATTCTCCCCGCATCGGCGGACGAGGGAATGTGGCTGATTCAGGATATCAACTCCGCTCTTGAAAAGAAAATGCAGGAGCGGGGATTGAGGCTGTCCGCCGGAGAGATTTACAATGCGGACGCTCCCGGTAGCACGGTCTCTGACGCGGTTGTCTCGCTCGGCTTCTACTGCACGGGAAGCATCATCTCAGATGAAGGCCTGATGATAACAAACCATCATTGCGCATACAGTGATATCTTTTCGATGAGCACCCCGGAACACAATTATCTGGAAGAAGGTTACTGGGCCGCACTCCGGGAAGATGAGAAACCGATTCCGGACAAGGAGGTGTTCTTCCTGAAACGGGTTATAGATGTCACTGCTGAGACAGAGGCCCTGAAAGAGGAACTCAAGTCGGAAGGCAAGCCTTTCGGAATGCGCAAACTCAGTTATGTGCTGGAGAAGAAATATTCAGAAGACACCGGACTGGAGGCTTTCCTCAGCTCGATGTGGAGCGGGGAGAAGTACTATATTGCTCTTTATCAGATATATACAGACCTGCGCCTCGTGGCTGCCCCTCCTGTCAGTGTGGCGGCTTTCGGAGGCGATGTGGACAACTGGGAATGGCCCCAGCAGAAATGCGATTTTGCAATGTACCGCATTTATACCGCTCCTGACGGCTCGCCGGCAGATTATTCTCCGGAGAATGTCCCTCTCCGTCCGGTCCGCAAACTCGAGATTTCGCTTGAAGGCTACAAGCCTGGCGATTTCACGATGGTCATCGGATATCCCGGGCGGACCAACCGCTATTCTTCCTCAATGGAGACTGACTATGAGGAAAGGGTGGCGTTGCCGATAGCCAACAAACTGCGTATCAGGCAAATGGCCATAATGAAGAAGTGGATGGACTCTGATCCTGACATCTGGCTCAAATATTCGGATATTTATTTCGGGCTGAGCAATGTCGGGGAAATGCAGGAAGGCGAGGAGGCCTGCCTGAAGCGTTTCGGGGCAATACGTTCCAAGGCCGCAGAAGAGGCTGAACTCCAGTCGTGGATAGAGGCGTCTCCCGACAGGAAAGCGAAATGGGGTGATTTGCTCAACGAACTCCGGGAAAGATATAAAGCCTCTGAGAATGTGGAGATTAACAAAGCATATTACCGCGAGACAATGTTCCGCGGAACCATCATCAGCCGCACGATAATGCGGATGAACTCCACGAGGGCCGGCTACGATGCGATGAAAAAGCATCTTGAACGGGGGCTGAAGGAGACTGATCCCCGGGTGGAGAAAGAATTGCTCCGCTATGCGGTGGAACAATATTTCAGCAATGTTGATCCGTCATTTTTCGGGCCTTACCAGAAAGAGTTGCTGGAGCGTTTCGGCAATGATTTCGACTCAATGGTCGATTATGTATGGGAGGGCAGCTACGTCACCTCTACCGAGAATGCGGCCAAGTTCACTGAAGAAAGCCAGTTCGAGGAGGACCGGCTTCGCAAGTTGCTGACGGATGTTGGTATTCTTGCGTTCAACAAGGCGGAAAACAATCAGGAGCACCGTTCTAAAATCCTTGAACTCCAGAAAGAATATACTTATGCATTGTACGAGATGAGGGAGGAACGTTGCATCCCTCAATATCCGGATGCCAATTCCACAATGAGAATATCGTATGGCACGGTGGGCACTCTCTCGCCCCGTGACGGAGTGGAATGTTCCTGGCAGAGTTCCAGCACCGGGATTGAGGAGAAATACTGCCCGTCCAACCGGGACTACAGGCCTTCGGACAAGTTTATGGGACTGATTCATAACAGAGACTGGGGAAGATGGTGCGGAAAGTGCGCAAAGATACCTGTCAATTTCTTGACTGACAACGATATAACAGGAGGGAACTCCGGAAGCCCTGTGCTTGATGCGGAAGGCCGCCTGATTGGCCTTGCCTTTGACGGGAACAAGGAGTCTCTTGCAAGCGACTTGTATTACACCCCTGATTACAATAAATGTGTCTGCGTGGATATCCGCTACATTCTCTGGACTCTTGACCGTTATGCCGGTATGCACCGCATTGTTGAGGAATTGGGATTATAGAAATTGCGTATGAAAAGAGAACAGAAAATTTACCGGGTGACAATTCTTGGCGGCATCGTGAATGTGATTCTTCTTGCATTCAAGTTCATTGCCGGTGTCCTTGGCAATTCGGCTGCGATGATTGCGGATGCCGTGCACTCGCTGAGTGATTTCCTGACTGACCTTGTGGTTCTTGTTTTCGTCAGGATCAGCACGAAGCCGGCGGACGAGGACCACGATTACGGCCACGGAAAATATGAGACTTTGGCGACGACCGCCATCGGGCTGGCTTTGGCCGGTGTGGGATTAATGATTGGCTACGACGGTATTGCCAAGATTCTGACGGTCATCCGTGGAGGAAGTCTCCAGAGCCCCGGAATAATAGCTCTTGCTGCGGCGCTCGTGAGCATTGTCCTGAAAGAGTTTGTTTACAGGATTACTCACAAAGTCGCCAAAGAGGTGGATTCAAGCGCTGTGGAGGCCAATGCCTGGCATCACAGGAGCGATGCGTTGTCCTCGGTCGGCACGGCTGTGGGTATCGGCGGAGCTATCCTGCTTGGAGACAAATGGACGGTGCTGGACCCTGTGGCGGCCGTGGTTGTCAGCGTGTTCATCATTATCACTGCCGCGAAACTCCTTGGGGAATCCCTTGGTGAACTTCTTGAGAAGAGTCTTCCTGCCGAGACTGAGGAACGTATCAGGGAGATTACTCTTGCTGAGGACCAGGTCAGCGATATCCATAATCTCCGGACAAGGAAACTCGGCAACAAGATAGCCATTGAGATGCATATCAGGTTCCCGGGAGACTCCACTCTTGAAGAGGCACACGCCCATTCCGTCCGAATTGAGAAGCGGCTCCGGGAGGAGTTCGGACAGGGCACTTACATTATGCTCCACCTCGAACCGGTGAAGAAGAAGTGATATTTCGCCGCGAATTTTTGCTATTGTTGAAAATTCGTTTTATATTTGCAATCCTATTTGGCGGATCGGTATCATGCTTGCCGCCGGAAAACGGTTCCGGAGAGGTGGGTGAGTGGCTGAAACCAACGGTTTGCTAAACCGTCATACGCAAATACGCGTATCACGAGTTCGAATCTCGTCCTCTCCGCAATATTGTGAAGCTCAGCGCAAAGCGCTGGGCTTCAATGATAAGAAGGGCACCGCAAGCTTGCTTGCAGGGTGTCCTTCTTATCATTGAAGCGGTGCGGCGCCAGCCGCAGCTTCACAATATTGCAAGGGCCTCTCCGGCAAGGAGGAGAGAAAAAGGCCGCGCAGCGGACTTCATCTCGTCCGGCGTTGCACCGCAAGCTTGCTTGCAGGGTGTCCTTCTTGTCATTGAAGCGGTGCGGCGCCAGCCGCAGCTTCACAATATTGCAAGGGCCTCTCCGGCAAGGAGGAGAGAAAAAGGCCGCGCAGCGGACTTCATCTCGTCCGGCGTTGCACCGCAAAAGCATACGCCAGCCGATATGCTGACGACGTGCGCAAAGTCTTCAATGCCTGACTATTTCTTCTTGCTGGACGGGCCGTATGTGTAGGTGACGGTATATTTGGTGCCATACTTGCTCTCGCAGATTTCTTTCAGGACCCTGCCATCTTCTGAGATGTCATACGAGAAAGCATATTCATTGGAATATATGCTGGACTCTCCCTTGTTATTGCTCCTTGTTTCTGTAAATATCATATTATCAGGAAGATATTCCGAACCTATGCCAAGCAGTCCCGCAAATCCCAGGAAACTCGTCGCAAAATAATAACCTCCGGTAGGCAAACAAGGCATAAACGTAGCATAAGTCCACATCTTGTACTTGTTGGATTTCCGTGGATTGATATATGAATATAAATACGAACCTATTACAACCCTGTCTTCAGCATAGTATAATGAAGTTATATTATTGATTTCGTCGTCTTTCCACCGATATCTCATTGACTGGTCATAATTATTCTCCATAGCCAAACGATCGAAATATGAACGGTTTGTCATACCATGTCCACTGTCAGCAAAACCGGACTTGTTCAGACTGAGTCTGTAATCTTCCGACTTGAACACCCCTTCCTCAGGATCATAAGTATATGTAAGCTTACCGTTGCTGAACTTGACACATTGGTCGTTTTCGTCATATTCGAAAGTATAACGTTGCCCGTCATCAACGCTGACTTCCGTAAGTACATACCCGGCGTCAGCCAAAGGTTTCATAATGCTTTCCGGGCGTTCAGTCACCTTGTTGTCACCCCCCCCCTGTTTCAGGGCCGTCATCCTTGCTGCAGGCTGCCATTGCGCTGATTGCCAATGCGATGACCGTAAATTTTGTCAATGTTTTCATTTTCAATATTGTTTTGAATAATACTTATTTTTCATTTGTCTTCATGCAACATTCTTTGCCGTCCAGGGCAGTGCCGCTTCGTTGCCTGCTCCGGTTTTGTGGGACACGGAAACCATTGGCGTGCGTTCCACAAGGCGTATCTGCGTGTCCGATGCCCTCAAATTGACCGCCTGGGTCACGGCCGCCCCATCCTCAACGCTTCAGCAGGCGTCCTGCGTGTCCGAGCAGCCCAGCCCGAGCACCCCCCCCGTGTCAGCCATCCCGGCACGTCAGTCCAGTCCTGAGCTCCAGCCCTGCCTGTCCGGTCGAAACTGACAATGGCAAAGTTAGCCTCCGGCACAATGCGTAGTTATGAGTATTGTGACAAAAATTATGAGAAAAATGACTTTTTGTCCACGGAAAGGCCTGTCCTGGTGGACGAACCTGCTGATGAAGTCATTTTGTCCACCGAGATGCCGGTTTTGGTGGATGAACCTGAATTGCGGAGTTGTCCCACAGACCAGCGCCGATTGGTGGACAAAACTGGGAGGCGATGAACCAAGCTGCCGGATAGAAAGAAGAGTAAAGAAAAAGGGCGGGAAATTCTAATAACTTAGAAAACACCCGCCCTTTCAGTGCCCAAAGCCGGGCTCGAACCGGCACGTCTTTTTAAGGACATTGGATTTTGAGTCCAACGCGTCTACCAATTCCGCCATTCGGGCATTTCTCCGTAGGCTTCCCGTATCAACAGCCTGCCAACGGAATGGAATCAGAGTTGCAAATATATTATAATTAGCTTGAAATAGCAAGATTTTTCCGTAAGTTTGTATCTGGAAGAAAAATGAATTATGTGTAGAATGTCTGAAATAGAGAAAGATAAAAGGCCGTTGTGCGTAATCCGCCCTGGCCGTAAAGTCGAAGATGCGGTGACCTGGCTGTCTGCCTGTCCGTCAGTTTACATTGTCGCCGACCGCAACACCGCCCCATTTGCTGAAAGAGTTGAACAGGCCCTGGAACCGTTCTCGAATTGCAGGGGCACAATGCTGATTGATGCCACGGAAAAGAACAAGACAATCACCACAGTTCTCGAAATCTGCGGCTGGCTGATGGACAGACTTGCCGACCGGAAGGCTATGCTGTTTGCAATAGGTGGCGGCATCACGACCGATATGGCCGGTTTCGCCGCATCGATATACAAAAGAGGAATTCGGTTTGCTTATATGCCTACAACTTTTCTTGCCCAGGTGGATGCCGCAGTTGGCGGTAAAAACGGCGTCAATCTGGATGACTTCAAGAATATCCTCGGGGTCATCAGACAGCCTGAATTCACTTTTGAGTGTTCGGAAGTGCTTGCTACATTGCCGTATAGGGATTTTATCTCAGGTGCTGCTGAATTGCTGAAAACATTCATCATTGACAATTCCTCCGAAAATTACGAAAAAGCAGTCTCCATCCTTGCTGCCATAAGAAAAAAGAATGACCGTCAGGCTGCTATATTGTCCCATATGCCGGAATTGCAGGAACTTGTAAACGCTGCAGCATTGGTCAAGGCCGGGGTGGTGGAACGTGACGAGTTCGAGAACGGGGAACGCCGCAAACTGAATCTCGGCCATACATTCGCACACGCCATCGAGTGGGAGGCAAGAAAACATAGTGACGACATAACCCACGGCGAGGCCGTTGCGATGGGAATTATCCTTGCCGCAAGGCTGTCAGAAGGCCTTTATGGAAGCAAGGGACTTGAAAAACGCCTTTCGGGAGATTTTCAGGCCGCCGGCCTTCCGGCCAAATGCCCGTATTCCCTTGATGATCTTTCCTCCGCTATGTTCAATGACAAGAAGGCCGAAGGCTCACTTGTGCATTTCGTCCTCATTTCCTCAATCGGAGATGTCCGTGTGGAAGACCTGGCAGTCAATCAGATGCTCGAATATATGAAACAATAATACTTGTAAATATGGCCAATATTCCAATCAAATCTGTTCTTGGAGCGGCTGCCGTAATCGCTGCTGCCCAGTCCTGCGGCAAAATGCCTGAGAAACCGAATGTGATAGTGATTCTTGCGGACGACCTGGGTTACGGGGATTTGTCCTGCTATGGTGCGGAGAGAGTCAGCACTCCCAATGTTGACGCACTTGCTTCAGCCGGAATCAGGTTTACCAATGCGCATTGCTGCGCCTCCACGAGTACGCCTTCAAGATATGCCCTGCTTACTGGTTCATACCCTTTCCGCAGGACTGGAACGGATATCGCCGCTGGAAATGCGGGAATGATAATCCGGCCGGAGCAATATACACTGGCAGATGTGTTCCACGATGCGGGATATGCGACCGGAGCTTTCGGCAAATGGCATCTCGGTCTCGGAAGCGAGACGGCAATGCAGGACTGGAACGGGGAACTGGATATGACCCCGAAAGATCTCGGCTTTGACTATCATTATATTATGGCTGCGACAGCCGACCGTGTCCCTTGCGTGTTCATCGAGAACGGGAAAGTGGACAACTGGGATCCGGAGGCCCCGATAGAAGTCAGGTATGACAAACCATTTGAAGGAGAGCCGCTTGCCTCCACCAATCCGGAACTTCTGACGAAACTTGTCCACAGCCACGGGCACGATATGACAGTCGTTAACGGAATTGGCAGAATCGGTTATATGAAAGGTGGCGGAAAAGCCCTCTGGAAAGACGAGAACATAGCTGACTCGATTACGGTACATGCTGTTGATTTTATAAAGGAACATAAGGATTCCCCTTTCTTTATGTATTTATGTACCAACGATATACACGTTCCTCGCTATCCTCACGACAGATTCCGCGGCAAGAGCCCCATGGGACTCAGGGGAGAGGCTATCCTTCAGTTTGACTGGACAGTCGGCCAGGTGATGTCAGCTCTCCGGGAGCAGGGCCTGGACAAGAACACCATAGTGATTCTCACCTCCGACAACGGGCCGGTACTTGATGACGGCTATCAGGACAGGGCGATGGAACTCTGTGGTGACCACAGGCCCGGAGGACCTTTCAGAGGTGGAAAATATAGTGCTTTCGAGGCCGGTAATACAGTCCCGTTCATTGTGTATCTTCCTGAGGGAATGAAACATAAGAGTACCAGCAATGCCCTTGTTTCACAAATAGATTTCGTTGCGTCGATGGCTGCACTGACCGGAGTGGAAGTGCCTGACGGAATGGCGTCCGATTCACGGGACAGCCACCTCACCTGGCTTGGAAAGAACGAAACCGACAGGGATTTTGTAGTGTCAATGGCTCTGAACCGTTCTCTTGAGATCCGGGATGCCGAATGGAAATATATCGAGCCTTCGAAGGGAAAGAAGTTCTTCAGGCTCACTTCCATAGAGTCAGGGTACTCCCTTGATCCCCAGCTTTATCATCTGACGGAAGATTCCGGCGAGCAGGGCAATGTCGCTGCTGAATATCCTGAGAAGGTTGAGGAAATGAAGAACAGGCTTGAGGAAGTGCGGATTGCCAACTTTTAGTGCTATATTTGCAAATTAAGCCAAAAGTTTGACAATGATTTGCACGTCGATACAGAATAGGAAACTTGACGAGATATTCGAACTGCTGGATTCCGGGCGCATTGAAATGGCCGAAATCCGCATTGACAGATGTCCGCTGACGCAGGACGAGGTGGAGGAACTGTTTTCCTCTTCCGATGTCCCTTTGGTGGCCACCTGCCGTGTTTCAGAAGTGCGGGCCTCGTTGGCAGGGACAGAGACTGATGAGAGGAAACTTGATACCAGGGCGTCCCAGAAAGCCGAATCGATGCTGATAACAGCCATCCACGCAGGAGCGGCTTATGCTGATCTGGAAATCGAGGCGCCTCCGATGATGTCAAAAAGAATACGCAGGGAGACTCGCGGATGTGGAACCGTGCTCGTGAGGTCATACCACGATTTTGCTGGCACAGACTCGGTGGAGGCTCTCAAAGCATTGACAGAGAAGTGTTTTGCCCTCGGAGCGGATATTGCCAAGATTGTCACGACAGCCGGAAACGCTGAAGATGCATCGAGAACCCTTTCCCTTTATGACCATTTCGAACCGGGCAAACTCATTGCATTTTCAATGGGTGAGGCTGGAAAAAGCAGCCGTACAGAATGCCTCGCCAAAGGCGCCCCATATACGTATGCCGCTTTGACAGAGGAAGATGCGGCCGCACCCGGGCAGATGACAACAGACACAGTCCGTGAATATGTATATGGCGGAAGGCATTTCCTTGGATATCCGGATTTGTCGCCGGTGCAGATGCCTGCGTCGAAAAGTTTCGCACAGCGGGCTATCGTGGCGGCTGCCCTTGCTGACGGAGTCACTGTCCTTCGCGGTTATTCGCCTTGCGGGGACAATGAATCAGCAATTTCCGTGGCCAGGGCACTTGGCGCAGAGGTCACTGTCGGGCTCGCTTATGATTCCGGCAATGTCGCCAAGGACGGTTCCGCATTGACAATCAAGGGAATCGGGGCTGGAGAAGGTTCGCTGTCAATAGATTCCCTGCATACAGGGGAGTCCGGATTGCTGACCAGGATGATGATACCTCTGATGTCTGTTCTCGGGAACGGGAATGTGCGTATCACAGGAGAGAAAACATTGACCAACAGGCCTTTGAAGGGGGCTGAAGAAATAATGTCGGCCTTTGGGGTTAGACTTGTCCAGGCTGGGGAGCGTGCCGCCAGACAGCCGGACCCGGCGAAGGAACAAGATCCTCCGGCTGAAGTTTTTGTTCCGCTCGATGTTCGTGGCAGGCTTCAGGCAGGACAGGCTGAAATCTCCGGAGCGGGCGGCTCACAGATTGTATCCGGACTTCTGATGGCTCTTCCTCTTCTTCAGGAAGACACTGTCATAGAGCTTACAAATCCTAAAAGCATTCCGTATCTCTTTATCACAATGGATGTTATGAAAGCGTTCGGAGTGAAGGTGTGGTGCGATATGGAGGGCGGGGAAGACTTCGCCGAATCGAAAGACTGGAATGACTGCACTGGAATCACATTCCATATCAAGGGAGGGCAGTCCTACAAGTCCGCAAAAATGGACATTGAGGGCGACTGGAGTTCTGCTGCGAATTTCCTGGTGGCCGGGGCGGTATTCGGCCGGGTTGAGCTTACAGGGCTGGATACCAAGTCTTTGCAGGCGGATTTGTCGGTAATGGACATCCTTATGGAGACCGGAGCAAGCCTGTCCCAGATGGGGGATGACGACTCCAAGGGGACTGTGCACGTACAGAGAGCTCCTCTCACGGCCTTCGATGTGGATGCGGGCAACTGCCCGGACCTGTTCCCGATAATATCAGTGCTCGCCGCTTTCTGCCAGGGTACGAGCCGGATTGCCGGTGTCGGAAGACTGGCGAACAAAGAAAGCGACAGGGGCCGCGCGATACTTGATATGCTTACCGCGATGCGGGTGAATGCCAAAATCTCGGGAGATAGGCTGATAGTGGAAGGCCATTCCCTCCAGCAGCGTCTTCTGACCGGCAACCTGCTCAAAGGAGGCAAGTTCACTTCGCATCACGACCATCGGATGGTGATGGCTTTGCGGGTGGCGGAACTCGGAGCTGACAGCCCTATTGAAATAGATGATACAGAGTGCGTTGCGAAGTCATTTCCGACGTTTTCCGAATTGTTCGGCAGATTAAATTGACAGCTTATGGATTCTTTCGGCAGAAAATTCAGGGTCTCCATCTTCGGAGAGTCACACGGAGAGGCGATTGGCGTTGTCCTGGACGGCGTCCAGCCGGGCATTCCTCTCTGCGTTGATGATTTCACGGCGGACATTCTCCGCAGAAAGAGCGGCCCGAAAGGTACCACTCCCCGTATTGAGGCGGATGTTCCGGAACTTCTGAGCGGCGTTTACAACGGCTTCACCACAGGTGCGCCGCTGGCCATCATTTTCAGAAACCGGAATACAAAATCCGGAGACTACAAGCTGTTCAACGACATACCGAGGCCGGGCCACGCTGACTATACGGCCAGCATCAAGTGGATGGATTTCAATGATCCGCGCGGAGGAGGACATTTTTCCGGGAGGCTCACTCTTCCTATAGTGGCCGCCGGGGTCGTGGCCAAGAAAATGTGCGTCTGCGGCATAACCGCCAGGCTTATTGAAGTCGGCGGGGTTTCCCGTGAGGATGCTCTTGAATCGCTGGCTGAGGCTGATTTGAATGGAGTTGAGCCGGACAGCCTTCCGCCGTCCACAATATGGAAAGATGTCATCGGCGAGGCTATAAAAGAGCGTGATTCCATTGGCGGAGTGGTCGAATGTGTCACCACTTCAGTGCCTGCCGGTCTCGGCGAGCCGTTCTTCGATTCGGTGGAATCGCTTCTCTCCCACGCCATTTTCTCGATTCCCGGAGTCCGGGGAATAGAATTTGGAGACGGATTCAGGGCTGCCAGGATGAAGGGCTCGGAGCACAACGACCCGTTTGACGTGGTGGACAGCCGTCACGGTGATATGAACCTGCATCTCAGTGTCCATCCGTCCCGGAACGGGGCCGGCGGGGTGAATGGAGGAATCACCAACGGCAATCCGATAGTTTTCCGGGTGGCGTTCAAGCCGACTTCCAGCATCAGCAAGCCGCAGAAGACATTCAATTTCGCGACAGGACAGATGGCGGAGCTTGAGATTCCCGGCAGGCACGATGCCTGTTTCGCGCTGCGCACACCGCCGGTGGTGGAGGCAATGACTGCCATAGTGCTGGCTGATTTGATGAAACGTATTTGAAATTATGGATATCAACGGAGAAAAGGAACTGCTCAGGGACATCACTCGGAAAGAATATAAAGAGGGGTTTGTGACCGATGTCGAACAGGACTTCATACCGAAGGGCCTGAATGAGGATATAGTGAGAATTATCTCCGGGCGGAAAGGGGAGCCTCAATGGCTTTTGGATTTCCGCCTTGACGCATTCCGCAAATGGCAGGGGATGAAAGCCCCCGAATGGGCGCATCTGGATATGCCTAACATTGATTATCAGGATATTATATATTATGCGGCGCCCAAAAAGGATGCCGACAGGCCTAAAGAAATAGATCCGAAATTGGCAGAGACATTTGACAAGCTCGGCATTCCTATAAAAGAGAGGGACGTGCTTGCAGGAGTCGCTGCGGTGGATGCTGTCTTCGACTCGGTTTCTGTGGCCACCACATTCCGCAAAGAATTGGCGGACAGGGGAATAATCTTCTGTTCGTTCAGCGAGGCGGTCAAAGAACATCCTGACCTTGTGCGGAAATACCTGGCAACTGTGGTCCCTTCCGGAGACAATTATTTCGCCGCATTGAACTCTGCAGTTTTCAGCGACGGTTCTTTCTGCTATATTCCGAAAGGGGTCAGATGCCCGATGGAGCTCTCCAGCTATTTCAGGATCAATGCAAAGGGAACAGGCCAGTTCGAGCGCACCCTGATTGTGGCGGACGAGGGCTCGTATGTGAGCTATATGGAAGGCTGCACCGCTCCGATGAGGGACGAGAACCAGCTTCACGCCGCGGTGGTCGAGATTGTGGCGCTGAAAGATGCCGATGTCAAATACAGCACGGTCCAGAACTGGTATCCGGGCGATGCCCAGGGTCGTGGCGGAATTCTTAACCTCGTGACCAAGAGGGGAATATGTTATGAAGGGGCTCATCTTTCCTGGACCCAGGTGGAGACAGGCTCGGCCATCACCTGGAAATATCCGAGCACTATTCTCAAAGGGGACAATTCTTCATCCGAGTTCTATTCCGTGGCTGTCACCAACAATTACCAGCAGGCGGACACGGGCACGAAAATGGTCCACGTCGGCAGGAATACCCGCAGCCGGATTGTCAGCAAAGGCATTTCCGCAGGGCACAGCCAGAACAGCTACCGTGGTCTGGTTAGAATGCTTCCGGGCGCTTCCGGTGCGAGGAATTTCTCCCAGTGCGACAGCCTTCTCATCGGTTCACAATGCGGGGCGCACACTTTCCCGGACGTGCGGAGCGACAATGCGACAGCCGTTGTGGAGCACGAGGCCACTACATCCAAAATCAGTGACGACCAGCTGTTCTACTGCAACCAGAGGGGAATCGGTCCGGAGGATGCTGTCGGCCTGATTGTCAACGGATATGCGCGCGAAGTGCTCAGCAAACTGCCGATGGAGTTCGCGGTAGAGGCCCAGAAACTGCTTCAGGTTTCTCTCGAAGGCTCTGTGGGTTAGATGGATACATTAATCGGCGCCCGGTAGATTCCGGTTGCGGATTGTTTTGTGTTGTCAACATTTCCGAAAACAGGGCCAATCTCTTCAAATCCGTTCATTTCGTCCGGGTTGAATTCCGGGCTGTTCATATATTTGAGGACCGAGTACAGCATCTGCCTGGCCACAGGCCTGCGGTCCAGGTCATTATACAGGTCGAAAGTCGCTATCATCAGTTTCCCGTTTCCGGATTTTCCCTCATACAGGGAAGCCAATCTTCTGTTTTTCAGGAAATTGTCAATCATTTCCACAATAGGGGCACCTCCTTTGAGCGAGTCCACCACCAATGTTGTGGAGTTGATGTTCAGATCCCACCATTGCCAGTCGGTATGTCCTTCGGTCGGAAATTCTTTCAATGCCGGATGTGCCGGATTGCACAGGACTCCCATTGTTCCGGCCTGGTTTGGGAAGTGGACAGGACTCCAGAACACCGGTACGAATTTGCCTTCTATGCCGGATATGCTCTTCCAGTCTGGATTGAACAGCACAGTCTCGCCGCTTTGAAGAAGGGCCAGTGCTTCCTCAAAGCTTTTGGTGTATCTCACCTTGCCGAACTCTATGTCCAGACTGGCGGGATAAACCCATATCTTCCAATTGTTCGAATAAGAAGTGCCGTCAATGGACAGGTTTATATTCAATTGGGTGGCTTCTTCAATGTCGCATAAAGCCACATCTATCACACCGGCAGACTGGTTGAGACCCTTGCGTATATCAGCCAGTTCTGCCGAGCCCGATGTCAGGATTTTCCCCGGAGAAGACACTGTCCAGGAGATTGACCTGCCATTCAAATCGATATCTGAATAATTGGACAGCTCAATCCTGGCAGTGAATCTCTCATCATTGGTATATACGGCTTTCGGGAAACTGAGCAGAGGGACGACCGGCGAGCAGAATTTCCTGAATTCCTCCCCAGTGATGATTCCCTTGCTGTCCCAGAATGCGTCCAGAAGTCCCACAAGTGCTGTTCCCTGTCCTGGAAAATCGTGTAAATCAAGCAGTTGGAATCCGCTGATGCCTTTCGTCTTGAGCGCTCTCTCTATCTCCTCCTTGTATAGAATGGCGGCGAGTTTTCCGGAGGATTCCAGATAGTCATCCGCCTTGTGGAGCAGGCCTTTTTTCTCCAGATCCTCTTTTATGGCAATGAAGTTCAGCGGAAGGAGAGTGCCCTTGTATTTTTCTATTTCTCGCAGGTCGGGATATACTGAATACTGTCCTATTTCGTGTGTTACCAGCGGTACATCAATATTGGCGGTGGCTGAATTGTAATCTTTGTCGAATGAAGGAGGGAGCTGGTTGAATACTCCCTGGCCGCGTACCCACCCGTCATTTGTCCACTGGGTAATGTAAAAGTCATCAACAGGCTCCGGCTGTGTCCCGTGACCCTGCTGGAATGAGAAAGATGTTGACGTATAAAGATGTCTGGAGTCTTCGTTTTTCAGCCTTGACACCAGACCTGTAATGAAATCAAAGTTTCCCTTCAGTTCATTGCCAATGCTCAAAAGACAGAATGAAGGATGGTTGCCATATTCTCCAATAATTCGTTCCGCCTCATTTTCAATGAAATCCGCAGTAGGCTTGTGCAACCCAAGATTGCCGGTCCAGACCGGAAGCTCAACCTGCAGGTAGAATCCAAGTTCATCCGCGGCCTCGAAGGCTGCCTCAGGCGGGCACCAGGAATGGAAACGGAGATGGTTCAGTCCGTATTCCGAGGCTGTTCGGAATACTTTGTACCACCCGTCTTTTTCCGTAGGAGGCGTGCCGGAATCCGGGAATACGCAGCATTCCAAAGTGCCTCTCAGGAACATAGGAGAACCGTTGAGGAGCATAACGTTCCCGTCCCCGGAAATGGTCCGCAGTCCGAAATTCTCTTTCGCCGATGAGTTTCCATACCCGGAAACCAATTCTGTCTCAACGGAATACAGATACGGGTTGAATTCATCCCAAAGCGGGGCATCCTGTCCGAGGCTGAAAGTGGCCCTGAAAGATCCCGTCCCGCCATCTATTATGCTTTCAGATTTTACGTAAGTGTGCCTGTCGGAAATACCCTTGATCTTGACGGACAATATCGGATGGCATTCCTTGTCTGTTGCCGGATTGAACTCAACTATGGCTGTCACTTCCCGTTTCTCCGCATCCGGATACAGCCTGACATCCGTGATTCTGAGTTCCGGCAGGGCTTCAATGTACATATCTCCCAAGATGCCGTTCCATTTCACCTGTGTGTCATCGGTGTATGAATGGGCCAGGTCCCTGTCTGAATTATCGTATTTTTTCCGGTTGTCTATCTTGACAACTATCTGATGCTCAGTTCCCGGCCTGCAGTAATCCGTCAGGTCGAACCGGTGGGGAACAGTAAGGCTTTCCTGTTTTTGTCCTACATTGACTCCGTCCACCCAGACCTCGCTTTCCCAGATTATCCTTTCAAGATGCATAATAATGTTCTTCCCGCTCCAGGAGGCTGGTATCGACACTTTTCTTGTATAATAAGCGGCTCCGACATAGCTGTGCTTCCTCGTGAGATGCAGCATTTGCGGTTTTTCCAATGCTGGCTTCAGCTTGTTCGCGAATCCAAGGCCTGCATCGTCAGTTGTGCCGGGAAGTTCTATTCTGTCAAATGAATAGCGGTCAATGGAGTCGGCGGAAAAGATATTGAGGCTGTCAAGATATACTCCCCATTCGCCGGAAAGGGACATCCTTGTCGATTCGTTCTGGCAAGAAAGGAGGACCGCTGCCAGAGCGAGGAGAAAGATTTTTCTTTTCATTAGTTTAATCGGTTATCAGAATTCGCTAAATTACTTAATTATTCTTAATTTTGCTTGATTTGGGATGAATATTATTTGAAAGATTTTTAAACGGATGGACTGGATTAATTATATTTTGTTCACAATCGGCGGGGATACGCCGGTGCTTCTCATTGACCTGCTCACCTCCATAGCCGGCCTGACCTGCGTTTTCCTTGCGGGCAGGAACAGCAAATACAATTTCTGGGTGGGCTATGTTTACTCGCTCCTGCTTCTGCTGATGTTCTGGAACAAGAACCTTTACGCAAATCTGATTCTGCAGCCTATATCTTTGGGCATCAATGTGTTGGGGCATTACCGCTGGACTCATCCGAAGGCAGGGGAGACAAGTTCGGATGACAGCTCGGCGCTGAAGGTGACGATGCTGGACTGGAAAGGCAGGGTGTTCGCTGTGGCTGCGATTTTCCTTCTGGCCGGAGTCTGGGGATGGATAATCAGCCTGATTGGAAATGCTGTCTTCCCGGGGAAATTCCCATCTGATCCGGTGCCGTATCTGGACGCCTGCGTGACAATCCTCATTTTGGTCGCCCAGCTGCTGTCGGCTCTGAAAAAGTGGGACTGCTGGATAGCCTGGCTGCTGGTCAATATCTCCCAGCTGATACTGCATATATCTGTCGGACACGTCTTTATGCCGATAGTCTGCTCCCTGTATCTCATCAACGGAGTCTGGTCTCTCATTACCTGGTCCCGCCTTTACAGAAAGAACGCATAGCCGGTATTTGATTGATATTGCGAAACATAGAGATATGAGATCCGTTTTTGAATATGCGGCTGCCGCTTTCCTCTCATTGATATTATTTTCCTGTTCAAATTGTGACAAGGATTTTGATATTGTCATTGTCGGTGGAGGTGCAAGTGGCGTCACCGCAGGTGTCCAGGCAAGTTCTATGGGTATGGATGTCCTTATCATTGAGGAACTTCCATGGCTGGGTGGTATGCTGACATCTGCAGGCGTGAGTGCGACGGACGGCTGCTACAATCTTGCCGGAGGCCTCTGGGGAGAATTCAAAAGCAGGCTTGCGGACTATTATGGAGGTCTCGATTCCCTTAAGACCGGCTGGGTCAGCAATGTCCAGTTTGAACCGTCAGTCGGCAACAGGATATTCCACGAGATGTGCGCTGAACAGGAGACCCTCACGATATGGAAGGAGACGTCTGTAAAAGAAATCGCCAGAACTGCTGGCGGGGAATGGAAGATTATCGCTGGCCGGAATGGCAAAACACTGACTGTCAATGCGAAAATACTGATTGACGCTACTGAGCTCGGAGATGTTGCCAAGACCTGCGGAGTGAAATATGACATCGGAATGGAAAGCCGTTCGGTGACAGATGAGCCGATAGCTCCGGAACAGGCGAACAACATTGTCCAGGACCTGACTTATGTGGCAATTCTCAAAGACTATGGCAGGGATGTTACGATGGACAGGCCGGCCGGCTACGACTCCACTCTGTTCGCCTGCTGCTGCGACAATCCGATGTGCATCAACCCGAAAGAACCGGACCGTGTCTGGTCCCGGGAGATGATGATAACCTATGGCAAACTTCCGAACGGAAAATATATGATCAACTGGCCTGTTGAGGGCAATGATTATTATGTCAACCTGATAGAAATGACCCCCGGGGAGCGTGCGGAAGCCCTCAAGAAGGCGAAACAGTTCACTCTCTGCTTTGTGTATTTCCTTCAGCACCAGCTTGGTATGAACAATCTCGGGCTTGCTGACGACGAATATCCTACCGAAGACCTTCTCCCGTTCATCCCATATCACAGGGAGAGCCGCAGAATCCACGGCAAGGTGAGATTCAATTTCAATCATATATCCAGGCCGTATGACTATACTCTTTACAGAACGAATATCGCTGTGGGGGACTATCCTGTTGACCATCATCACACCCGTTACATTGGAGAGGAGCAATTGCCAAACCTTTATTTCTGGCCGGTTCCGTCATTCGGGCTTCCATTGGGCGCGCTTGTCCCGCAGGATGTTGAGGATCTTATAGTTGCGGAGAAATCAATCTCCGTGTCCAATATCGCCAACGGCTCGACAAGACTCCAGCCGGTTGTCCTCCAGATAGGCCAGGCGGCAGGTGCGCTTGCCGCTGAAGCGGTGAAAAAGAACATCCATCCGTCAGAAGTCAGTATCAGGGACGTGCAGAATGACCTTTTGGAGTCCGGATGCTATCTCCAGCCGTACATAGACGTTCCTGTCACCAGCCCTTTTTTCAAGGCATATCAGAGGATTGGCTCGACAGGCATTCTCAAAGGCGAGGGCAAAAATGTCGGATGGTCCAATATCACAGACCTGCATTCAGAAGATCTTATGGATTGGGCAGATGTGAAGGATCTGTATGATTATTACGGGATTGAACCGGTCCGCATTGGCGAGGGCAATGTCACCGCAGAAGACCTGCGCTCCATTGTAGCTTCTATTTCTGCCGATGCATCAGATTCCTGGCAGGACGCCCTCGGTTCAGCCGGACTGTCAGGTCTCTCACCTGAAACGGCAATTACCCGCGGCCAGTACCTCGTCCTGATTGACGCCCTCCTCGACCCGTTCAATTCCTTCGATGTCGATTTCCAGGGCAATCTTGTCAGATAGAACCGATATTTGTGCTATCTTTGTATGATTGAAACTCATTATACTACTTATGGCGAATGATATATTGCTGCAGATCAGCGGGCTTCACGCATCTGTCGGGGACAGGGAAATATTGAAGGGAATAGACCTGACGATACGGAAAGGGGAGATTCACGCCGTGATGGGACCGAACGGCGCCGGCAAGAGCACGCTGTCTTCCGTCCTGACAGGCAAGCCTTTATATACAGTAACGGAAGGGGCAGTCACGTTTATGGGGCAGGACTTGCTCGCAATGTCCCCTGAGGAGAGAGCCTGGGCCGGCATCTTTATGTCGTTCCAGTACCCTGTCGAGATTCCGGGAGTGACGATAACGAATTTTATGAAGACAGCCATCAACGCCAGACGTAAGGCGCAAGGGGAGGAACCGATGAAAGCCGGTGATTTCCTGAAACTTATGAAGGAGAAGATGGCGTTTGTCCAGATGCGTCCCGAGTTTGCGAAGAGGGAAGTCAATGTAGGATTCTCCGGCGGCGAGAAGAAAAGGAACGAGATTTTCCAGATGGCGATGCTCGATCCGGTGCTGGCCATTCTCGATGAGACGGACAGTGGACTCGATGTGGATGCTCTCCGTATTGTTGCTGAAGGTGTCAGGTCCCTCCATACTCCGGAGAAGTCTGCGGTTGTCATCACCCACTACAAGCGTCTGCTTGACTACATAGTGCCGGATATCGTGCACGTCCTGAAAGACGGACGCATTGTAGAGACGGCCGGCAGGGAACTCGTTGACAGGATTGAGGAAAAGGGTTACGACATATTCTGATGAGATGAGACAGTTGGACAGCGAAATACTTTCCCGGCTTGACCCGTCTCCCGGGGTGGATGCCGGACATTATGTGGAACGCCCTGTCCCGCATAATGGCGATACCCTTGAAATATCTGAAGGCCAAATGTTTACGGAAACATACATTATTAGTCCGGATTCGCTGGCCGATGGCCTCCCGTTCTCCAACATTGTGGCAGAGGCTGGTTCCAGGGCGGAGATTGTCATTCTCGTGCTGCCTGGAGTGAGCGTGGATGTTAATGTTGCGGTGGATATCATTGGACGTGGGGCTGAGATCAGGGTCAGCGGCCTCTATGTCTGCGGAGGGGAGGACAAAGTCTCTATCCGTACGGACATCCGTCACCGTGTTCCGGAATGTGTTTCCTATCAGTTGTTCAACGGAATCGCCGCAGGCTCGTCGAAAGCGGATTTCTTCGGCAGGATAGTGGTGGCTCCGGATGCCCAGAAGACCGAGGCCTATCAGACCAACCACAATCTGGTAGTGTCGGAGAATGCCCGCGCCGAGACCCGGCCGCAGCTTGAGATTTATGCCGATGATGTCAAGTGCTCTCACGGCGCAACGGTCGGGCAGCTCAATGAGGATGAGCAGTTCTATATGCGCTCAAGAGGTATTCCGGAGAAGGAAGCCCGTGTGCTCCAGATGATCTCGTTCATAGCCCCGGTCCTTTCAGGGATTACTGACGCTGGCCTTCACGAGACCCTCTCCGCCAAAGTTGAGGAGGCGGTGCGTTCCCTGTAAGATTATTGTTAATGTACTGTATATGAATAATATAGCCAAAATCGGGCTCAAAGTGGCCCAGCTCCTTGCATTGCCGCTCATAATCTCCTGCTCCGAGAATAAGCAGGCGGCGGAATTCACTGTACTCCAATGGAATATCTGGCAGGAAGGCACTGTGATTCCGGGAGGATATGAATCCATCGTGGATGAGATCGTCCGTCTCAAGCCTGATTTCGTAACTTTCAGCGAGGTCCGCAATTACAACGGGACCCGTTTCTGCGACAGAATCACGGAGTCTCTCAGGGAGAAAGGCGAGACTTATTATTCGTTCTTGAGCTATGATTCCGGACTGCTCAGCCGTTATCCTATAACTGATTCATTGACAGTCTTTCCGCTGAATGATGACCACGGAAGCGTTTACCGTATGACAAGCACGGTGAAAGGCCGGGAGATAGCTGTATATACCGCGCATCTGGATTATTTGAACTGTGCTTATTACAATGTTTACGGCTATCACGGTTCCACCTGGGAGGAGATTCCTTATCCGGATACTGTAGGAGAAGTGCTTGCGGTGAATGACTCTTCGCTGAGGGATGATGCTGTGCGCAATTTCATCGAATGTGCCCGGAAGGATATTGAGGCCGGTCGTTTCGTCGTTTTGGGAGGCGATTTGAACGAGCCTTCTCACCTTGACTGGACCAGGGAGACAAAGGACTTATATGGCCATCGCGGAATGATTGTCCCTTGGACTGTGACAACCCTTCTGGACAATGCCGGTTTTGTTGACACATACAGGACCGTTTATCCGGATCCGGTGACGCATCCGGGCTTCACAATTCCGGCGGACACCCCGCTTGCGACTATGGGCCAGCTTGCCTGGGCTCCGAAAAGTGATGAGCGTGAAAGGATTGACTACATTTTCTATTATCCTGACCCATCTCTCAAACTTGTGGATGCCGTCATATTCGGACCTGATGGCAGCGTGGTGGAGTCAAGACGCGAGAAAGAGACTTCTGAGGATCCGTTCCTGCTTCCTGCCGGTGTTTGGCCTTCTGACCACAAGGGCCTTTTAGTGACTTTCAGGGTTGAGTAGAGGGCTTCTCCCCTGTGTACATACGGCACACTCCGAGTGTGAATGCTTTGTGGACAACGTTGATGAACCCGCATTCTTTCAATGTGCCCATGAATTCTTTCTTTCCCGGGAAATTCAGGACTGAAGCCGGGAGGTATTTGTAGGCGGCCCGGTCACCGGATACTTTTCCTCCTATAACTGGCAGGATATTAAGGAAATACAGATTGAACAGCCAGCGGAAGAAAGCATTTGACGGCACGGAGAGTTCCAGGATTACGAGCCGGCCTCCTGGTTTGAGCACGCGCAGGATTTCTTTCAGGCCTTTTTCCCTGTTCTCGAAATTCCTGACTCCGAATGCGACTGTCACCCTGTCAAAGCTGTCACCGCTGAAACATAGATTTTCGCAATCTCCTGTCTCACAGGAAATAATGTCATTCAGCCCCTCTGCCTCCAATTTTCCCCGCATTACCTCAAGCATCCCGTCTGACAGGTCAACTCCGGTGATGTGGCCTGTGAGTTCACGGGAACGTCCTTCTCCGTTTCTCCTGAGCATTTCCCTGGCAATGGCGATGGAAAAGTCGCCAGTCCCGCAGGCAATGTCCAGGATTTCCAAAGGTTTGCCCGCCTGCGCATTGAAAATCCGCTTCAGCGCCCGCCTGCGCCAGGTCTTGTCAATGTCCAGGGACATAATGTGGTTCAGTCTGTCGTAGTCTGTCGCGATGCCGTCAAACATCTCGCGGATTTTCTCTTTGCGTGGCATAGGTCTTTAATTATAGTCATTATCTGCCGAGCCTGACGAATATGCTGAGTGGCAGTGCTTTGCCGGTTCTGTCTTTCAGGGCAAGCTCTCCGGATTCAAGCTGGGCGATGTCTCCGAAGGCCTCTTTGACCACAGTTTCTCCAAGCAGCGGGGAGAACCCGTTGGAATACAGGTTCAGCACCATAAAGCTGTCTTTCGGGGCAAGTATCGAGCTGACGCATTTCATCATATCGAAGAGGCATTCGTCCAGTTTCCATTTCTCCCCGTCGGGGCCGTGCCCGTAAGCCGGGGGGTCAAGTATGATGCCTTGGTAGGTATTACCTCTGCGGGCTTCCCTGCGGGCGAATTTCATGGCGTCTTCAATGACCCAACGGATGCCGTCAAGATGGCTGTTCTCCATATTTCCGCGGGCCCAGGTGACTACCTGCCTGACCGAGTCGAGATGCGTCACGTCAGCGCCCGCTGCCTTGGCAGCAAGGGAGGCGGCTCCGGTGTATGCGAAGAGGTTCAGCACTTTTGGCCTCTGGCTTCCGTCAGGCGTATTGTTGACGAGCCTGGAGGTCTCCCGGTAGATGTATTCCCAGTTGGAAGCCTGCTCCGGGAAAACGCCAACGTGTTTGAATGAGGTGAGGCCGAGGCGCAATGTGAAATTGAGTCCTTTCTGTGCTCCGTTGTATTTTATATACCATTGGTCATCAGAGCGTTTGAGCCTTTCCCAGGTGCCGCTGTCCTCTTTGCCGGCTTTCCCGAATCCGGCGCCGGGACGGAAGCGGGTATGTGCCGCGCGTTCCCATTGCTCCGTGGTCAGTGTTTTGTTCCACAATGCTTTGGGTTCAGGGCGGATTATGTAATAGTTGCCGAATCTTTCCAGTTTCTCGCCTTCGCCGGAATCCACCAGCTCGTAATCTTTCCAGAATGTTCCGGGATATTCAATGGTCATACCGCTATGTTGTTTTAAAAGTTATTGACCGAGAAGGAAGACTAAATAGCCGAGACCGGTGAGCAGCGCCAGGGCAAACGTGGACATTACCAGCAGCGGCAGCATCGGGTCCAGGCTGCTTCCGGACCGTGTCCATACGCCGCGGAGATGCAAAATGTACAGCGGCAATGTTATGAAGCCGAGATAATGCCACGGGTCCGGGAAACGCAGGAGATTGAATACAAGCAGGCAGAGCCATCCTCCGACGACAAGTGCCGTATGATATATCTTCGCACGTTTCTCCCCTATGCGCAGAGGCACTGTCATTCTCAGTCCCTCATCGGATTTCATATCACGTATGTTGTTGACATTCAATACTCCTACACTGAATAATCCGATAGAGCAGGCCGGAAGAAACATTATCCAGGTCGGAAGAGCCCTCGCCGCGACGAAGTAAGAGCCCAGCACGGAGACGATTCCGAAAAATATGAAAACCGAAATGTCCCCCAATCCCCTGTAACCGTAAGGGTTGCGTCCGAGGGTGTATTTTATCGCCCCGCTTATCGCCGCTGCTCCGAGCATCATAAGGCAGATTGGTTCAAGGTCCAGCAGCGTCCCGAAAGAAGCCCTGATCATCAGCAGTCCGCTTACAATGCAGCATACGACCATAACGCCGATGAACCATTTCATTTCCTTGACAGTAAGCCCGCCTTCTCCGAGCGAATACATTGGACCTGAGCGTCCTTCGCCGTCCACTCCGCTGAGGGTGTCTCCGAGCTCGTTGCATATGTTGCACAGAATCTGGAGGCATACAGTTGTGAGCAGAATCAGCAGTATCACCGCCCAGCTGACACGGTAATCCGAAGCGGCCAGCATTATTCCAAGCACCACTCCGGCGAGGGAAAGAGGCAATGTCCTCAGCCTCATTGAATTGATATAAAATGATATTTTATTCATTTTCATTGTATTTTCTTGGGAAAAGAACCTGGAGGAAAATCGAACAGTAATGCACTATAGCGAATACTATGCTCCGGCTGCGGCAGTCATACAGGAACTGCTCTTTGGGAGGCCTGCCCTTGGGCCCTCTCAGGCTTGCAATTCTCTCTGACAGAGGATATTGCCTGTTTTTCCATTTCGGCACGCCAGGATTGCGGTCGCATCTGCAGAGCACCCCTGGAGCGACCACGCGGACAATATTCAGCCGGCCGGCGCGCACACCGTAATCGTAGTCGCCGAAGCTGTGCTGGTAATGCTCGTCCAGATTCCCTACGAGTCTGAAAACATAATGGGGAATGAGCACAAGATTCCCGTTGAAGGTCTGGCAGGTGACAGGAAGTGTGGTATCCGGCTCGACTATCTTTCCGTATTTGGTACGTCCGCCATAGCTGAGCCTTCCATCTGCCGACTCGGCTGTGCCGACCACTATCGCCCTGTGTCTCAGGAAAGAAGATGTCTCCATAAGGCAGGCAAGCGCGCCTTCGTACAGCACTGTATCGTCATTGATCCACAGATAGAAATCCGGAGTGTCTTCGCTGGCCTTTTCCCAGGCGAGCCGCATTCCCTGGTTCCAGAACAACCCGCCGCTGCCCCTGATTATCACAGTCTGCGGGAATGTCTCTTTTACAGCCTCGGAGGTTCCGTCAGTGCTTCCGTCATCGACCATATAGACCTTGAAGGCGTACTCGCCCTCGGATTTCATCGCGTCAATCTGCTGGTAGCAGACTTTCAGGCATTCCAGAGTCTTTTCTCTCCGGTTGTGCACTGTCAGGAGTATGGCGGCTTTCTGCTGCATAATTCCGTTTTGCTTAAGAGTCGAGTTTGAGGACGGCCATAAATGCGCTCTGCGGAACCTGCACGGTGCCTATCTGCCTCATCCTCTTCTTTCCTTCTTTCTGTTTCTCAAGCAGTTTCCTCTTTCGGGTAACGTCGCCTCCATAACATTTGGCGGTCACGTCCTTGCGCACCTGGCGGACTGTTTCCCTGGCTATGATTTTGGCGCCGATGGCGGCCTGGATGGCGATGTCGAACTGCTGCCTCGGAATCAGGTCTTTAAGCTTGAGACAGATTTTTCTTCCGAAATCATATGCGTGGTCCTCGTGGATGAGCGATGACAGTGCGTCGGCCGGATCTCCGTTGAGGAGGATGTCCAGTTTCACAAGCTTGGCCGCACGATAGCCCATCACGTGGTAATCAAATGATGCATAGCCTTTTGAGATGGATTTGAGCTTGTCGTAGAAGTCGAACACTATCTCTGACAGCGGCATCTCGTAAGTCAGCTCGACCCTGTCCGCGGTGATGTAGTGCTCGCCCATAAGTGTGCCGCGTTTTTCCAGGCAGAGCTTCATTATCGGGCCGTAGAACTCGGTGTTCGTGATAATCTGGGCCCTGATGTAAGGCTCCTCTATCCGGTCGATGAGGGTTGGAGCCGGCAGGCCTGACGGGTTGTGGACGTCAATGCATTCGCCCTTGGTTGTGTAAACCTTGTACGATACGTTCGGGACGGTGGTGATGACGTCCATATTGAATTCCCTGAAGAGCCTCTCCTGGACAATCTCCAGATGGAGAAGACCGAGAAAACCGCAACGGAAGCCGAATCCCAAGGCAAGCGAAGATTCAGGCTCATATACGAACGAGGCGTCATTGAGCTGGAATTTCTCAAGTGTTGAGCGGAGCTCCTCGTATTTGTCGGCCTGCACCGGATACATTCCGGCGAACAGCATCGGCTTCACTTCCTCGAAACCTGCGATTGCCTCGCTGCAAGGCTTGTCTATATGGGTTATGGTGTCTCCGACCTTCACTTCGGCTGCGGTCTTGATGCCCGAGATGATGTAGCCCACATTGCCGCAGGTGACCTCCTGCGTCGGACACATCTTCATTTTCAGCACCCCGACCTCGTCGGCTGTGTATTCCTGGCCGGTGTTGAAGAACTTCACCCTGTCTCCGCTCCTCAGAGTGCCGTTCTTTATCTTGAAATATGCAATAATGCCTCTGAATGAATTGAATACGGAGTCGAAAATCAATGCCTGGAGAGGTGCTTCCGGGTCGCCCTGCGGGGCGGGGATTTTCTCCACTATCGCATCCAGGATTGCCGGGACACCTTCGCCGGTGCGGGCGGACACCTTGTAAACCTCCTCCGGGCTGCATCCAAGCAGGTCACATACCTCGTCGGTCACGACTTCCGGCCGGGCCGAGTCCATATCAATCTTGTTCAGTACAGGAATAATCTCAAGCCCGTGCTCGATGGCCTGGTAGAGATTGGAAATGGTCTGCGCCTGGACACCCTGTGACGCGTCCACCACCAGCAGGGCTCCCTCGCAGGAGGCGATTGACCTGGAAACCTCGTAAGAGAAGTCCACATGGCCCGGAGTGTCAATAAGGTTCAGGATATATTTCTCCCCCTTGTAATTGTACTCCATCTGGATGGCGTGGCTCTTGATGGTGATCCCTTTCTCCTTTTCAAGGTCCATATCGTCCAGCACCTGGTTTTCCATCTCCCTTGAGCCGAGTGTCTGTGTCAACTCGATGAGCCTGTCGGCAAGTGTGCTCTTGCCGTGGTCGATGTGTGCGATGATGCAGAAATTCCTGATGTTCTTCATACTACTGCTCCTCTTCTACTTCTCCAGTGTTTCCGCTTGCCTCTTTCAGCAAAGCCAGCAGATTGCCCTTCAGCATCGTTGATACTTCGGTGTCTCCTCCCTTCTCCAGCTCGTCCACGAGATAGTAGATGAACTGTATGGCAGTTTCGCACTCCTGGTTCGCATAATCGTAGAAATCAAGGTAGAATCTTACGGACTCAAGCAGGCCGTTTCCGAGTTTCCTTCCGAGTTCGGCTGCCTTGTCCGGAGCTCCCGCCTTGTAATAGCCGGCTATCATGTTGATTACCATATAGTCGTTCGTCGTGAATCCGAGAGGAATCGACTCAAGCGGCCATACGTCTTCCGGAAGAGATTCCTGGCATTTGTCGAGAATGGTGAGAGCCCGCTCCTTGTCTCCGTTTTTCAACAGGGAGTTTGCGGTTGTCACAAACAGCTCCCTCTGGGGCAGCACCCCGAGGAATGTATAGTAGTTCTGATAGTCAACGTCGTAGTCATTACGCCTGAGGGCATCCCACTTGTAAACGTTCATCATCTTGTCGTAAAGGCCGTCCGCATCCACGATGCCGGCGTCAGTTGTTCCAATCTTGTTCTTGAACGGAACGAGCTTGCTGGAGAATCCCTCGTACATCAGGTAGTCCTTCAGTCCGATGTTTATCTCGCCTCCCTGGCTGAGCATATTTATCGGCCTGTCCCACTGGTAATTCGAAAGGAGGTCGAGCATGAACAGCTCCGGCTTGGTGATATATGACTTCTTGGACGGCATCTGGATGATTATCTCGTCCTGGATGAGGTCAGCGAATTCAGGCGGAACAATGCCCGATTTCAGTGCGTTTTCCTTGTTGACAGGAATGCTGATTTTCCTTGACACGATGTAGTCCACAGCCTTGCCGCTCTCAAGCATCAGCTTGGCGTCAGGGTGCTTGAACACTCTCATCACATCCTTGATAGGAATCACCTGATCCCTTGTGTCATAGACATATACAGCGTCATTCGTGCCGTAGAGGTACTGCTCCGGAGATATGGTCAGGTCGAGAGGTTTAGATTTGTTGCAGGCCCATTTCATCTGGCCTATATGCCAGTCTGTGCCGAGCAGGGAAGTGTTGCAGATACGCACGTCGGTACGGATTCCTTCCACCTCCTGGGCATACCAGAGAGGGAATGTGTCGTTGTCCCCGTGGGTTATCAGGATGCCCTGCTCTCCTACTGAATTGAGGTAATTAGTGGCCATTTCCACTGCTGTGCGGCGGTTGCTCCTGTCGTGGTCGTCCCAGTTCTGCTGTGCCATAAGCGCGGGAACGAAGAGACAGGCGGCTGTGAACACTCCGGCTGTGGCTGCAGGGTATTTGTCCTTGAGCTTTCCTCCGAGCCACTCATAAAGGCCCATCACCGCAAGACCTATCCAGATGCAGAACGCATAGAATGAGCCTGCATAGGCGTAATCCCTCTCCCTCACCTGATAAGGCGGCTGGTTGAGGTACAGCACAATGGCTATGCCTGTCATAAAGAACAGCAGGAAGGTCAGCCAGCATCCTCTCTTGTCCCTTTCGAACTGGAAGAATATTCCAATCACGCCAAGTATCAGAGGCAGAAGATAATAGTGGTTCTTTCCCTTGTTTTCGGCCAGTACCTCCGGGGCGTTGCCCTGGTCTCCGAGGCGGATGCTGTCAATGAATTTGATTCCGCATTCCCAGTTACCGTAGAATATCTCCCCCGGGCTCGGGCTGTGGATATCGTTCTGGCGGCCGGCGAAATTCCACATAAAGTATCTCCAGTACATCCAGTTGAGCTGGAAATCGAAGAAGAATTTCATATTCGCCCAGAAAGAAGGCTTTTTGTAGTCTGCCCCGGGTATCGTCCTGCCCTTTCCTCCGGTGTAAGACTCGTAGAATCTGATATATTTCTGGTCTCCGCCGTTCCACATTCTCGGGAAAAGCATTTTGCCTGAGGAATCGTACTCCGGATCGGCAGGAGTGTCCACGTGTTTGTATTTTCCGTTGAGAGGAGCCCAGTATTTCCCGCTTGAGAGAGAATATGGGGCGCCGTAATATTGTCCGTAGAGCAGAGGCGTTGAACCGTACTGTTCGCGTGACAGATAGCGGACGAGGGTGAACGCATTGTCCGGCTGGTACTCGTTTGTCGGCGGCATCACATTGGAACGAATTATCACCACGGCGAATACGGAGAAGCCGATGACGATTGTAGTGAGGCTGAGTATCAATGTGTTCCATACGACTTTGCCCTTCCGGTAAGTCCAGAACGCTCCCCAGAAACATCCTGCTATCAGCGCCAGCATGAAGAATGCAGCTCCGGTATTGTAAGGCAGACCGAGGGTGTTCACGAAGAACAGGTCCACATAAGCGGCCACTTTCGGAAGATAAGGGATTATGATGAAGACCAGCAGACCCAGAATCACCACTGAGACAAGCATTATCTTCACATACTCCCAGAACGTATAATGCCCGTCCTCACGCCTCCTGTAATAGAACAGGAAGACCAGGACCGGAATTGCAAGAAGGTTCAGGAGATGCACTCCTATGGAAAGCCCCATGAGGAAGGAAATCAGTATGATCCAGCGGTTTGCGTACGGCTCGTCAGCCTGCTCGTACCATTTGGTCATAGCCCAGACCACAAGCGCGGTGAACAATGATGACATCGCATAGACCTCGCCTTCCACCGCGGAAAACCAGAACGTGTCGGAGAAGCAGTATGCCAAGGCTCCTACAGCCGCGCTTCCGAAAATGACAACGGCCTGTCCGCAGCTGTATTGTCCGTCAGCGGACCTGCCCACCATCCTTTTCGCAAAGAAAACAATTGTGAGATACAGCAGGAAAATGGTAAGGGCGGAGCACAAGGCGCTCATCGCATTCACTGCGACTGCTGCCCCGCTACCGTCCGTGAACATTGTGAAGAATCTTGCAATCAACTGGAATACAGGGTTTCCGGGAGGGTGGCCCACTTCCAGCTTGTAGGATGACGCAATGAATTCTCCGCAATCCCAGAACGAGGCTGACGGCTCGATGGTTGACAGGTATGTGAATGCGGCTATTGCTGTCACCGCCGCGGCCACAATCCTGTTCCAGAGTCTGAACTTCTTATTATTCATATTTGTTTTCGTATGGTTTAAACATACAAACTTACATAAAATCTTTCGATTTTACGCCAGTTGAATAAAAATCAAGACCGC
>JBJEBM010000090.1:0-42867 GCA_051870055.1 Candidatus Cryptobacteroides sp. | reverse complement strand
TTTCAGCTCAACAGTTTTCAAGACTGCCGTAATCGACCACTCTACCACCTCTCCATTGCCTATCAATAGGCGCTTCAGTATTTAAGGACTGCAAATTTACGAATTAATTTCTAATTCGCAAATTTATTTTGCACTTCTCATTACAAAAGCCCAGCGAGGGCAACAATGCCGACATAAAGCCAATGAGCGCAGACGCCCGCACCGATGCCGCCGATGAAATGGCTTATGAATGCCCTGGAGAGCAGGTTGCGGAACCCGAGGGAGTCCAGCATTGCTGTATGAGTTGAAAGATATCCGCTCCAGCACATTCCCATTGCAGTGAAGACAGCTATGGCGTTGCCGTCAATGATGCCCTGCTGCACGAATTCAGGAATTAGGCCGAGAGCGGCGCCAACGGCTCCGAGCGCAGTGATAGGGAAGGCAATAAGCTCAGGTGCGTGGAATCCGAAAAGCCATTGGAACACGAAATCAATCTTACCCGCGAGCCACGGCAGAAGCCTTGTTCCCTCATACGCCGCACCTGTGAAAGCCGTCACGGCATTCCCGTCAGCGCCGGTGATTGTGCTCCCTCCGAAAGTTATCATCATCACGAACGTGGATATTACAAGCACTCCCGGGATAATTGCCAGTCCTATATCCACACCGGATTTTCCTCCGTCAAGAAGAGCGTTCAGAACCTTCACGAAACCTGTTTCCGAACTGCCATCTTCTTCAGCTTCGCTTTCTGCCCCGTCAGCATTATGATGGGCGTGCGCTTCCGTTATTGCGTCCTCGTCCCTGAAATCCGGATGGTCTTTGCAGACAAAATATTGCATCAGGCGGGTGGAAATAATGCATCCGATCATAGCTCCGCCGAGGCCCACAAGTGGGGCGAGGAAATACCCCTGTCCTATCATAAACACGATCACAATCAGGCCCATACCGAATGCAGTGCCGAAATTTGTGAGTGATATCAGCTGGTACTTTTTGAAATATTTGGCGAATTTCCGGTCCTGGGCAAGAGAAATGATGGCGGGATTGTCGCTCAGGAAAGTCATAACAGCTCCGAGAGAGGCCACGCCCGGAAGATTGAACAGCGGCTTCATAATCGGCCTTAAAAGTTTCTGGAACAAGTCCACCACTCCGAAGTCGATGAAAATCTTGGCGAGTGCTCCGGTGAGCACGCAGATCGCCATAATGTAGAACACCGTGTTGATAAGCAGGTCGTGGGCTGTATGCATCATTGTATTCAGCATATTCGACAGGCCCATCACTGATGCGAGATAGCCGAAAATGACAAGAATCACGAGCAGGCAGACAATGCCGTTCGGAAGACTGAACTTTCTTTTCATAGAATATATAATTGGTTGATTGTTCGCTTTTTATGTATTTGGGTCATTCCGTTCCCCTGTGCCGGAGGAGGGCTTTTGCACCTTCGAGGATGTCGAGCCTGAATTTCAGTCCGGCCTGAATGTTGAGATCCCTGTCCCCGAGTACTCCGGTGCACTTGCCGAAACTGTAGCCAGCTGCCGCAAAAAGTTTTACGGCTTCACGTGCTTTCTTGACAGGAGAATATTCCACTCCGCCGGAGATGCTCCTTACGTTTGTCCCGCGCATCACAAGCCAGTCCCCGTCGCATTTTTTATTTCTGTCCCAGGTGAACTTCGCGTGAATCCTCAACCCGTCAGCAGGAGCGGCCGACAGTTCACTCATAATTGAAAAGTCACCGATGAAACCGCTACCGCGCCCGAGACGGTCCATCAGGTCAATGTCAAGTCTCAGCCAGTCTGTGAGATTGAACCTGTTGCCAAGCGCGATATAATACATCCAGCTGTCAGTGGTGTTCTGGAAAGCGTTGGCGGACCACATTGATTCATAAAAACCGTGGTTGCCGTACCACATCAGGTTCAATGCGATTTTCGAGTTGCCGCAGTTCCTGCCGGACTTGTCAGTGATATATCCCCGCATTGGTGAATTGCAGAGCTGGAGAAGAAGGTTGTCGTTGGAAGATGCCTTGATTGTTCCGGAAACTCCTATCTGATAGCAGGCTATGTTGTTCCAGAACTCCGAGCAGTAATACAGGTCAATAGGGGCACGGTCGTATTCGTAACCTCCAATCGCCACCACCTGCTTGCCTGCTGAAAGAGTGAACCGGTCTGCCGCCCTCCAGTCAAGATGAATCCAGTCGGTCGCATCGAAAAATGTCCTTTCTGCAAGTTTGTTGAAACGCTGGCGGTAGCTGTAGGTCAGGCCTTCGCAGATCTGTCCGTCAAGCCTAAGATTCAGATAGCTTCCGCGGAATCCTGACGTCTCGTCATTGAAATCCATTCCCGGAAATGCGGCTTCGTAGCCCAGCCTGGTCTCAAAATGGAAGGCTGAGAGTCCGAATCCTTTTTCCTGGCCTTCGGAAGTATGCGCTGAAAACAGCAGTATAGCTGCGGCAGCTGAAGTTGCAATGGCTTTCCCTGAAAGTTTCTTCATCACAATATCTGGTTTTAGTGTCAATCATTATGTCCCGGACAAAGATATGTATAATTCTTTAATAATTATACATATAAGCCCTGATTTTTTCTTAATCTGCCGTAATGCTCATCTCGCAGTGCGCGCAATCGAAATGCAGGGCGAACCTCCGTCCGTTGTTGAGCAGGAAAAGTGGCCCTGTCCTCTTTCCTTTGGCCTGATGTGCCGGACACATACCCAGTTCATACCGGATGCAGTATCTGGTACGCATCAGTTCAGCACCTGCCTGGTGGGCTATCTCGTATGCCCTGTCGCAGGATGCGGCGCCGAAGTCCCCATAGACTTCTTCAGCCAGGTGGTTTGCCACATTGAACCGGTAGTCAAGAGATTGACCGTCAATCATTTCTGCAGACGCGGAATGTCCGGTGCGTTCCGTAAAACGGGAATTCGCAAGAGGCGTCATATTGCAAGGAATGCCGTCCAGCAGGCCGGCCAGTGTCCTTCGGACCTCATTGAGGAACGCCGGACTCACAAATGGGAGTGTTTCCCTGCGGATATCCCTGACAGAGAACAGATACACTCCTGCGGACTTGCCTATCTGCGCCCTGAACACCGCCTCCATCCGCTCCTGGTTTGAAGCCTCTTCCTCCCCGCAGGCAAATGTCCCGGCCACTGTCCTGTTGTCCTGTGAGATTGCGGAACAGTTCAGGACGTAACCCTCTCCGCTTTTATAAGATATGGATATATCTACATTTACAGGAATAAGTCTTTGACATTTACCGGATTCCATAGATTTCTCGAACCCGGTGCTGATGTTGCGGTATAGAGTCATACCGGGCTGCAATCCGCTGACCGGCTGGCAGCTGATGACATTTCCGGCGCACACGTCTCCTCTGAATCCGGTAATTGAGGAGTTCTTCCCGATGAAAGCGAATCCGTCCCCGTTTCTGGGCGGCGATGCGGCACCTGCCTTGTTCAGGTCCAGCTTCAGTTCCATAGTGCCCCTGCCGGTGCGCCGGACAGACTGAACTTTGCCGACAGGCTCGCCCATGCCTTTCGGGGCGTCCATACTTGCCCATTTCCCCCTGCTCCCATCGAGATAAAGCTCAGTATATCCCCGGTTGAAAGTTTTACCGGGATCCGGAGTGAAGCCTCCCTGGACAATCCCGTGCGAGGCCCTCCTGAACTTGTCCGGAGCTGATGCTATGAACGTGTCAAGTGCCTGGGAGTAAGCACGTACCACATTGCGAACGTATGAAATGTTCTTCAGTCTCCCTTCAATCTTGAAAGAAGTGACGCCTGCCATGGCAAGGTCCCCGACCCGTTTCATGAGATTGTAATCTTTGAGAGAGAGCAATGCCTTGTTGTGCACAAGAATCTTTCCTGACTCGTCCGCCAGGTCGTAGAGCGAACGGCACGCCTGCACGCACTCCCCGCGGTTGGCGCTCCTGCCTGTGAGCGCTTCTGACATATAACATTGCCCGCTGTAGCAGACACACAGCGCCCCGTGAACGAAGAACTCTATCTCGGAACCGGTTGCTGAACTGATTTCCCTTATGCTCCCAAGAGTCATCTCCCTTTCCAGGACAAGTCTTGAAAATCCTGCGTCTCTGTATAGAATGGCTTTGCCCTTGTCCCGGATGGCGCATTGCGTGGAGGCGTGCAATGGGATTGTAACCTTCGGGCCATTCCCGGCCGGGCCTCCGCAGGCGAGCCGCAGAAGTGCCAGGTCCTGGACAATGATGGCATCCGCACCTGCTTCCTGCACTTTGAGCATCAGGGAGTAAACCTCTTCAAGCTCACTGTCGTAAACAATAGTGTTGAGCGTGATGAACACTCTGGCTCCGAACCGGTGGGCATAGTCGCACAGTGTTTGGATGTCCTCTACACTGTTTCCCGCAGCCTGCCTTGCGCCGAATGCAGGGCCGGCTATATATACTGCATCGGCACCGCAGTCTATTGCCGCAATGCCGATGTCAATATTTTTTGCCGGAGCAAGAAGTTCCAGAAATCTCATCCGGTCAGTTGTTTATTTTGAAAGAGCTGAGATAAGCTGCTTTGCCTGGGCTCCGAACTGAGGATCGGAAGCGACTTTCTGATAATACTCAAGCGCTTTGCTCTTGTTGCCTGCTTTCTGGAAGAGGGCGCCGACTGTGAATGCTATAGCGCTGGCGTTCTTCGCATTAGGATCAGCCTCAAGATATTTCTCGAAGAAAGAGATAGCGTTGCTGTCCTTGCCGAGTTTCTGGGAAGCCTGGCCTGCGATGAGGAGAGCCTGGGCGTTGGACTTGATCTCGTTGGCTTTCTCAGCAAGAGCTACTGCATCTGCATATTTGCCTCCTTTGAGCTGGGCTGCGGCCTTCTTGAGGTAAGCGGTTCCGAGAACCTGCTTTGCATTGGACTCCTGGCCGTTGGCTGCTGCTATGTTGAGATATTTTTCTGCTTCTTCGAGGTTGCTTCCGCTGAGAAGCTGTCCGAGACGGAGAGCTGACACTGCGTTGGTGGAATCAGCGGCGAGCACTTCCTTGTAACCTGCTATGGCACCTGCGATATCTTTAGCCTTGAAAGCTGCGTCAGCGGCGTCTTTTGCCTTGGTTACGAGAACTTTAGGAAGAAGGTCCTCAATTTCTGCGGAGATATCCTCATTGCCATATTCTTTTGCTTTTGCGGCAGCCTCTTTCATCTTGGCCACGGCACCGTCGAAATCCTTGTTGTTGTAAAGTTCCTTGCCGATGGAGAGCATGACTGAAGGAATGGCGTTTTTGCAGTTGGCTACAACGTCCGCACCTTCATCACCGATGCTTTCAGCCATAGTGAGGGCTTTCTGGAAATACTCGAGGGCACCAGTTTTGTTACCCATTGTAAGAGCTTCGGCACCGCTATTGTAAGTAGCTGTGGCTGTGGCAAGATCCTGAGCGTACAGCCCTGCTGAAAGGGCCAGCGCCGAGATTGCAAGAATAATCTTTTTCATAATCTATTAGTGTTTTTAATTGTTCTCAAAATGCGCAATTCTTACAAATATACAAAAATTATAGTATTTTTGTGTAAACAGCGAATTTTTATGGCGAACAACATAATATATAAGATATTAATTTGCTTGGCCGCTGTCCTTGTACCAATAATCGTGCCTGCCGCCGGCCTGCCCACTCTTCCGGCCGCTCCGCAGGTCAAGACAGGTGCCCTGGACAATGGTATCACCTACTATCTCGTGACCAATCCGACCGAGAAGGGTAGGGCTGACATATCTCTCGTCCAGAAAGGCGGTTACGATGATGAGAATGCGGTCACGAGGGGAAGTTCGGCGGTCAATGCAATGGGCTCTTTAGCCTCCTTGCCGCATTTTGCCGCATATACTCCTTATAAATTCCTGTCCCGGAACTGTATATGGCCGGGGCCGGATGGCTATGTCAGTGTCTCGGAGGATGCCACGGTTTATCGCTTCAGCAAGCTTGAACTCTCCCGATCCAAAGAGATGGTGGATTCGGTAATGCTGATGATTTTCGATATCATTGCCACCCAGACCTATACTTATGGAGGCAGATATGTCCCTCAGAATCAGGCAATAATCATTTCCGGAGATATTGATGCGGCAGCAGTGCTGAACAAGATGAATATGCTGTCCCTGCTCGTCACCAAAGGAGGCAAGTCTCCTCTGGTCCAGAAATATGAATGGGCCGGAACCCAGACTGCCGGATACCGCCATGTCCAGGACGGGGATTCCGGAATCGTCTGGCTTACAGCGGAATATGATTCTCCGAGAACACCGAGGGCGAATATGCCGACAGTGCAGCCTTTGGTGTCCCAGAAATTCGCCTCTGAATTCGGAATTATCCTTAAAAAGAGATTGAGGAACGCAATGCGCGCGGCGGGAGTGCCGGTAGCGGACATCGCTTATTCCTATCTGAACAGCGCTGAGGTCCCGGGGGATGAGAAATACCGTATAACCGTAGGCACCTCCCCGGAATATCTGGACAAGGCGGTAAGAGTCCTTTCCTCCACATTGGCCGGACTTGACGAGAACGGTTCGGTGGTGGAAGAATACCGGGATGCGCAGAACGAGCTTATGATGGATCTCAGGCGCGATTTCACTGGAGATGTCGTGGACAATTCCCGTTATGTGGATATGTGCATTTCATCATTCCTCTACGGCTCAACCCTCGCTTCTTCAAAAACCAGGATGGACTTTTTCGTCACCAAGAACATCCAGGACGACATAAGCGTGCGCCTGTTCAACAATTTCGTTTTCGCATTGCTGGACAAATCCCGCAACCTCACTCTTGAGTGCCGTGGCGATTCGTCCGTTGTGTCTGAGGCTGCGGTGATGGATGCATTCTCATCTTCGTGGAAGCCGGCCGGGAACGCCCAATATGCAATCAGCCGCAGCGATACTCTGAAATTCAAGAAGAATTCTTCCAAAGTCAAGCTCAAGCTGTCCGCCGCTGAACCTCTTTCGGGCGGCCAGTTGTGGACGTTTGACAATGGTATGAGGGTGATTTACAAGAGTGTGCCGAACACCGGAACCTTCAGGTATATGTGGCTGCTCAAGGGAGGCTATTCGCTTGTACAAGGGCTGAAACCGGGTGAGGGGGCGTATATATCAGATATGCTGGGCCTTTATGACGTTTCCGGAATGGATTGCCAGAGTTTTGCGGATATGCTTGCCGCCAACGGAATCGCAATGGACTGCGAGGTGACGATATCCGATATGAGGATTGGAGGTGCGGCCCCGTCCTCCCGTCTCCAGCTCCTTCTCCGGTCTCTCCAGTCGCTTGCAAATGACCGGAGCATCAATAAAGGCGCATATGAATATTATCGTAAATGTCAGGAGGTCAGGATGGCAGGACACAGGCCCGGGGAAGCGGTGCTTGACAGTCTGATATTCCCGGACAATCTGTATTCGGGCTACAGAAGGCGGGTGAATCTGTCGGATGATTTCCAGAAGCGCACGGAAAAATATTTTGAAAGCGAATTCTCCAAGATGAATGACGGCATCCTGCTGCTCGTCGGAGATTTTGATGAATTTGAACTGAAAAAGATGCTCTCAAGGGAACTTGGCGGATTCAGGACGGACAAGGTCTCGATGCTCCGTTCCAGAGTCCAGCCACAGGTTCTTTCCGGAAAGAATACAAAGATTGTGGATGGACAGAATGCCAGGGCTTTGATGGGATTTTCTGCTCCGGTGATGTTCACTTCATCAAGTTATATGTCATCCTGCATCGCTGCGATGGCGCTGGAGGACAGGCTGTCAAGGACGCTGGCCTCGTACGGCTGGCACGGAACATTCCGATGGGAGTTTGATTCTTTCCCGGAGGAGAGGTTCAGTTTCTATCTGGATGCCGCTCCTTCAGTGCGTACCGGCGTGTCCGCGGCCCTTGTGCCTTGTGATTCTGTGGATGAGGTGATGGCCGGTATCCGGAAAAGTATCTCCGCATTCGCATCAGCCGGTCTTGACAAGTCCGAACTGGCGGTCTATAAGGCCTCCCTGTCCAAATTGTTCGATTCAAGGATGGCCGGTCCGGAGACTGTGATGTCAATGCTGACAATGCGTTATTCTTCAGGGAAAGATCTGGTCACAAAATATGCGGAAAAGATCAACACTGTGACTGCTGCTTCTGTCGGGGAGATTGTGAAAGCTCTTGCAGGCGGAAGAAGGGGAGAATATGGGGTGCGTGCTCCGAAGAAACCTCTGGTTGAGGCTGTGCAGAAGATTCCGGAAATTCCTATGGAGAATATGAGGCCTCAGCCTGCCGCTGATTCGGTAGGAGTGAACCGTGCGGCCTACCGTGCTGTCGGCCTTGACAAGAGCAATGAGCCATATTGGGCTGATATCCAGAATTTCAGGGCTTTGGCGCTGACGCTTCCGGAGCCTGCGGTCTATGTGCCTGTTCCAAAAGTGGATGCGGATTCAATTTCGGCTGACTGCGATATGCTGATTGAGGAAATCGGCAATTCAGTGCCGGATTTCGAGCCGGTGGATGACTCGGTGCTTGTGGAGAAAATTCCCGAGGATGAGATATTCAAATTAAAATTACGAACCTTGGATGAGCAGAAATGAACGTTTTGGGACAATCTTCGAGATAGGGGACTGTCTGGTGTCTGAAGAAATTGTGACTGAATACTTTGCCTGTGATTATGAGAAATGCCGCGGGTGCTGCTGCATTATAGGAGACAGCGGTGCTCCTCTTGCGGAGGATGAGGTTGAGAAGATTGAGGAGGCATATCCGGCGTTCTCCCCACTGATGAGGGAGTCAGGGCGCAAGGTGGTGGCGGAGAAAGGATTCTTCGAAATCGATGTTGACGGAGATGTGGTCACACCTCTCTCACCGGGCACTGAAGAGTGCGCATACACTCATTTCGACGAGAACGGGAATTGTTTCTGCTCTATAGAAAGGTGCTGGTTTTCAGGCAAATGCAAATTCCGCAAGCCTGCTTCGTGCTGGCTTTATCCGATACGTGTCACAGAACTGACCGGCGGCCGGCATGCTCTCAATCTGCACAGGTGGAATATCTGCCGGGACGCATTCGAGAACGGGAAAAAGAAAAAGGTCCGCGTTTATGAATTCCTGCGCGAACCTCTGATAAGTGTCTATGGCGAAGAGTTTTACTCCGCTTTGTCATTTGCAGCGAGCAAGTTCCTCGCCGAATCATAGTCTTCCGGATTGACTTTCAGTTCAATGCCGACATAGCCCGCATTGAGGCAGGGATATGTGGAGTCCTGACCGAAGATTTCTGCCTGAATCCCGTTGGCTCTCAGCATTCCTGCCGCAATCTCCGCACTCATCTGGTCCGGAAATCTTGCCACAGTTTTGAGTTCATCTGCCATTGCTGATAGGTTTTTGAATTAAACAATATGTTGTGCTCCGGTTACTCGTCTCCACTGCTGCGGAAACGGTTCTCAAGAGCATAAATTATCCGTATTGTGTCTTTCCTCAAGCCTTCGATGCAGTAGCCTCCGAGTTCGCGAGTGAATGTGATCCTGTCCTCGAACATTCTGGAGATTCTGTTTATAAGCGAATGGTTGCGGAATGTCAGGTTCTCCCCGTCCTCAGATTCGAGGGTGTAGCCGCGGTCTTCCATCGCCGAAATGAGGCTGTCCCTTATTTCATTGTATTCCCCTGGAATGATGGCACTCTTTTTGACAAACCCGAAAACCGGATATACGGCTGACACGCAGGCGAACATTATCGCAATCTGAATCAGGGAGTTGTATCCTCCCCTGAACATCGTCTCAATGTTGCCGTCCACCACGTGTGCGAATACAAGAATGCTCATAAACACCACGAGCAGGAATGAAAAATAGAAGAAATACTTGACGGCTCTTATAATGTATTTTACGACATTGTTCATAATTTAAACACTTTTTATTTGCGCAAACTTACGTAAAAAACGTGATATATCTTACAAATTAGTTATTTTTGTACAAATATTAATCGAAACTATTATGGGAACTGATCCTATTATGGAGCGCCGCGAGCAGGAAGCCCGGCTTGCCAAAGAGAAAAACTTGAAAACCACTATGTACGTCCTTGTGGCGGTCGCATTGGTTTTAGCGGCTGCTTTAGCCTATATATGGACCCAGAAGGCGTCGCTGATCAGCGATCTGGAGCTTGAGAAACAGGATTTGACAGAGCAGATCGAGAGCCTTCAGAATGATTACGCCAATCTGTCATCAGACTATGATTCAATCAATTCCCAGCTCGATACGTCACGTGCAGAGGTTGCCAATCTCGTTGAGCGCATCAAGCAGACAGAGGCCACTAACAGGGCGATGATCCGCAAATACCAGAAAGAACTCGGTACTCTGCGCAGCATAATGAGGAATTACATTGTCCAGATTGACTCGCTCAACACATTGAACCACAAGCTGACGGCAGATGCGGCAGCTGCGCGCAGGGAAGCGGCTGCGAGCAGGGCGCAGAGCAGGCAGCTCACCGAGCAGGTGGAGGCCCTGTCAGGCCAGGTTGCGGCCGGTTCGGTTATCAAGGCCCGCGGCCTCAGGATAGAAGCGTACAATTCCAGCGACAAAGTCACCGACAGGAGCAGCCGCGTCGTAAGGCTTCTCACTTCCCTCAGCCTCGTCGAGAATGACCTGGCTCCGAAAGGTCCTGTTGTGGTATATATAAGGGTGAAGGATCCGGACGGAATCATTCTCACCAACGCCAACCGCACTTCGTTCCAGTTCAACGGAGAGACCATGGTGGCATCCGCTTCAAGGCGGGTTGACTATGAGGGACAGGAAGTTGACCTCAGCATCTATCTCAATGACATTCCGTCATATACCAAGGGCATCTACACTGTTGAGGCTTATACGGAGCAGTCCAGGCTCGGCACAGCGGAGCTTATGCTCAGGTAGTGTATGATATACGTCCACGTGCCGTTCTGCAGGAGTTTCTGCATTTACTGTGATTTCTTTTCCGTTGCTGTCCCGAAGTGTGCAGGAAAGCGGGCAGGGGAGCAGGCCGGATTGTTCGACAGATATGCGGAATCGGTTGTGGATGAGGCGTATGCGCGGGCGGATGAAATACTGGACGCGGTGAATGTCCACGGCAGTCCGGACACGTTGTATATTGGAGGCGGCACCCCATCGGTGCTGCCTTTCAATGTTCTTGGGCGGATTGTCTCAGGAATCGGGAATGCGCTGGGCAGGGGAACGCCCTGGAATTATGAAGAATTCACCCTCGAAGTGAATCCGGATGACATTGTGGAGAAAGGCCCTGGGTATCTTGCAGGCCTGCGTTCGACAGGAGTGAACCGCATCAGTATGGGGGTCCAGTCGTTTGATGACGGGATGCTCCGCTGGATGAACCGGCGGCACGACTCGGAGGAAGCGCAGAAGGCGTTCGGCATGCTCCGTGACGCAGGTTTCCGGAATATCAGCATTGACCTGATTTTCGGCATCGACGGAATGACAATGGAAATGTGGGAAAAGACCGTTGACCGTGCCGTCTCACTCGCTCCCGAGCACATTTCAGCATATCAGCTGTCGGTCGAGGAGGAAAGCGCTTTAGGCCGTCTCGCGTCGGAGGGAAAATACAGGGAAGCTGATGAGAATCAATGCCGTGCGCAATATGATATCCTTTGCTCCAGACTCTCGGCCGCCGGATATGAGCACTATGAGATTTCCAACTTCGCACTACCGGGTTTCCGTGCGGTGCATAATTCCGCTTATTGGGAGCGTCTTCCATATACGGGACTCGGTGCCGGAGCGCATTCTGCCTGCGTTACCGGAGGTCTTCTGAATATCCGCAGATGGGCTGTGGATGATGTGGAGGGATATATTTCAGGCCAGTCAGGCGGTATGGAGCACCTTTCGCAGGAGAATATTGAAACAGAACAGATTATGCTTGGGCTCAGGACTGCGGACGGGGTTCCGGAGGGGATTCTTCCTCCGGCTGTGGTGAGTGGCCTGGTGGCTGACGGGTCGCTGGTCCGTTCACATCTGCCAGGCCGTCTGAGGATTCCGGAAGACCGTTTTTTCATTTCTGACGAGATTATCCGCTCACTCACCTGACACCCTTCAAAATATTTGACATTAGAAAAAAATCCTTATCTTTGGCCCGCTATGCTGGACAAAGAGAAAGAACTGCTGATGAAACTTGCGGAGGGCGACGAGACCGCCTTCCACAGGCTGTTCGAGTATTATTATCCGAGAGTCAAAGTGTTTCTGTCGCGTATGATAGAATGTGACGAGGACGTCAAAGACCTGACACAGAATATCTTCATCCGGATCTGGATGCTCCGGGCAATGCTCCCGGAGATCAATTTGTTCGGTGCGTATCTCTACCGGATGAGCCGCAATGCCGCAATAGATTATTGCAAGTCCAGAGGTGTCAGGGTCTCCCTGCCGGACGAGTTCGAGGGCTATGCTGAAGAATCGTCGGACGAAAAGTATGTGGCAAGGGAGACCGAGCTCCGTATTTCGAGGGAGGTCAGCATGCTGCCCCGGAAAAGGAGGCAGATTTTCATAATGTCCAGGGTAGAAGGCCTGCCGAATGCCGAGATTGCCAGAAGGCTGGACATTTCCGTCAAGACGGTTGAGAATCAGATAACATTGGCACTCAAACAGTTGCGTGGCGTTGTGTCAGTCATTGCCCTGATTATGGGAATATGAGATAATTTTTTTGAAACTTTTTTTGGGGGTTGACCCTGTTTTTTCAGTCATAGGAGTAAAACACATAGTTATGGCATTTAAAGAACCTGATTTCTGGGACAGACTCGACATCTCCTCCGTCAGCGCGGAAGAGACCGAAAGATCTTATTCCGAGGTTCTCTCCAAGGCGAAAAAACTTGAGGCGTCATACGAGCTCCGAAAACTCAGGGCAGGAAGAAGGCGTTCAGCATTGCGGGTAATCGCGGGGGTTGCCGCTGTCGTCGCCCTGATTATCGTTCCTGCAGTTTCAGTTATGTATGTGCGCCGCTCGCTGGACAGGCCGGTTCAGCCTGTGACTGCGGAGTTCCGCGAGTTCATCGCCAGGAAAGGCGAGATCCGGGAACTTGTCCTGCCGGACCAGTCGAGAGTCACCCTCAATGCAGGGAGCACACTGTTCTATCCTGAGACTTTCTCCGATGTCCGTTATGTCTATCTGAGCGGAGAGGCCGTCTTCGATGTGACCGCCTCCGAGGAACATCCGTTCGTTGTGAAGACCTCCGATGTAAGTGTCCGTGTCCACGGAACACGCTTCAATGTCAGCGCCTATCCGGATGAGGACAATGTCAATGTCGCCCTCTGCCGCGGAGCTGTGAGCGTCTCACCTAATGAAGGGGATACTGTTCCGGTCGAGCTCAAGCCGGACCAGAGCTACCGGTATTCAAGGATAGACGGCTCATCCACAGTGATTTCCGTGAATTCTTCGGAATATACGGGATGGGAGAGCGGCAATCTTTCATTCCATTCCCAGGACATCCACAGCGTGGCCAGGACCATCGGCCGCCGCTTCAATGTGAATATCTATGTGACAACCGGAAAGTATGACAAGGCTGTAATTACGGCCAAATTCATACACGGCGAGACATTCGAGGAGCAGATGAACGCAATCTGCCGTCTCGTTCCGGGAATGAAATATTCCGTCTCGGGCGAAAACGTTTACCTGAGATAACCAATATCATTCACTAATACCAACTTTATAACATCTTAACAATGAAAAGATTCTCAGCATTCATCTGTGTGCTGATGGGAGTCGTTCTTCCGCTGGACCTTTCCGCCCAGAACCAGGCTGTCACATTCCCTCAGGAGAAAATGAAAATCTCAGAGGCGTTCAGTGTGGTCGAGAAGCAGACCGGATTGTCCATCGCATACAACGAAGACCTGCTGGATGTGGGCCGGGTGGTATCTCTGCCACCAAGAAAAACGCTCGACGAAGCTATGTCCGCAATCTTGGAGGGTACTGGCACCAAGGCCACCTATCAGGGAAAACTGATTCTGATTGTCCAGAGCAATGTAGTAAAGGACAGTCAATTGAAGACTTATTCCGGCATTGTCCGGGATGATGCCGGCCCGGTAGCGGGCGCGGTTGTGCTGGTCAGCAGCGGAAAAGACAATGCTGTGACCGACATTGACGGACGCTTCACTGTCAAGGCAAAGCCGGGCGACATTCTCAAAGCCACGATGCTCGGCTACAAAGATGCCGTCATATCGCTTGGATCAAGGACGGAAGGTCTTGAACTGCTTCTCGTTGTGGACCAGAACCTGCTGACCGAGTCAGTAGTGGTGGGCTATGGTACAATGCAGAAGAAAGACATTACTTCGGCAATCGGCTCATACAAGCCATCGGAACTGAGCGCACGCCAGGTCCTCGGTGCTGACGAGCTGCTCCAGGGACGCATACCTGGCGTGAACATCACCTCAGCTTCCGGTATTCCTGGCAGCAAGAACAGGGTCAGCATCCGTGGTATCGGCTCTCTTACAGCCGGCAACGAGCCGCTCTATGTCATTGACGGAGTGCCGATAAGTAATACTTCAGCCGATGCCGGCGGATGGTCGGCCCAGTCTATGAACGGACTTTCAGAGATGAACCCGTCCGACATCGAGTCAATCCAGGTGCTTAAAGACGCGGCGTCCGCAGCCATCTATGGCTCCAGAGCCACCAACGGTGTCATTATCATCACCACCAAGAAAGGCTTGAAGGGCACCCCGAAAGTTACAGTGGACGCTTCAGTCAGTCTCTCAAATCTCACGAGGACTGACCGCTTGGAAATGTGCGATGCCGACCTGTATCTCGAAGTGATGAACGAGGCCATAGACAACTACAATGTCCAGACTGGAAGCTCGCAGCCGAGACTTGACAATCCGTATCCGGGCAAGCCTCAGGTGAAAATGCTGGACATGATTCTGCGCACTGCCTTTACATGGAATGCAAATGTTTCGGTATCAGGTGGTTCTGACAGGTCGAACTATTATATCGCCGCCAATGCGAAGCATAATGAAGGCGTATTCATAGGCAATGAACTGGACAAATACAATTTCAAGACAAACCTGAGTTCGGATGTCAGGAAATGGCTCTCTGTCGGTGCGACAGTCAATCTCAGTTACTCCCGCAACAACCGTGTGCCTACCGGTTACGACATCGGCTCGTCACTCATTCCGCGAGCTCTTGAGCAGCGCCCGTGGGACAGCCCGTACAATGAGGACGGTAGTTACAACAAGGGCGGCAGCGAGCTCCTGAACCACAACCCTCTCCAGATTCTAAACGAGGAAAATGTCTATATCAAGAACTTCAGGATGTACGGCTCGGCTTATGCCAAGTTCAACATCTGCAGGGGATTGAACTTCAAGACCAGCTTCGGAGGCGACTTTATGTCCACAGAGGAGCATGTCCACTATACTTCCCAGCACAATTACGGAAAATCAGTGGGAGTCCTCACTGATGCGAGAAAATCGTACACCTCCACTGTTGTTGAGAACGTCCTGACATTCAACAGGAACTTCGCGGAGAAATTCACGCTTGATGTTGTCCTCGGACATTCTTTCCAGAAAGATGACGTGTCCACTGCCAAACAGACAGGACAGGGTTTCCCTTCTGACTCGTTTGACGTGAACTCGGTGGCCGCTGAATACACCGACGTGTCCACGGGATTGTCGTCCTGGGCTCTCCAGTCCTATTTCTTCAGGACGACATTGAACTGGATGAACCGTTATCTGATGACTGTGACAATGAGGGCCGACGGTTCTTCAAAATTCTCCAAATCAAACAGATACGGATATTTTCCTTCAGTGTCCGCAGGCTGGAATCTCTCGGAGGAGCCTTTCTGGAAAGAGAAATCCATCAATGCCAAGATCAGGGCGAGCTACGGTTCCACCGGCAACCAGGGCGGAATTGGCAACTACGCTTACCAGGCACTTGCTGCCGGCGGGTACAACTATATGGGACAGAACGGACTCGGCCTTTCGTCCAGGGGCAATAAAGACCTGAAATGGGAGGTGGCTGACCAGTACGATGTCGGAGCGGATCTCTCATTCTTCAACGGAGCCCTGACTCTCACGGCCGACGCGTTCATCAAGGACACCCGCAACCTCCTGTACAGCAAGCCGACAGCTGCAACCGTGGGTTACACGACTTTCACCAGCAACATCGGCTCTATGCGCAACAAAGGTATCGAGCTCGCTATCGGGGGAAGTGCCGGAAAGGGTGATTTCAACTGGCACGGAGATTTCAATATCTCATTCATACGCAATAAGTTGACTTCGCTTATCGATGACAATGAGGTTCTCACAACCGACTCTATGCACGCCCTCAAAGTCGGCAAGGAAGTGGGCAGTTTCTATCTCATAAAGATGCTCGGAATCTACCAGCACGACGAGGATGTTCCTGAAAACCTGTACAACCAGGGGGTACGTGCCGGTGACTGCATCTATGAGGATGTCAACGGAGACGGCGAGATTGACGCCACGAACGACAGGCAGTTTGTCGGCTCCGCCAATCCGAAATTCTCCGGCGGTTTCAACAACTCCTTCTATTTCAAAGGATTCGATTTAAACATCTTCTTCACATTCTCCTACGGCAACAAACTCTATGAGTTATGGACCGGCGGCTACAGAATGGGAAATGGAGTATGGACTCCTCTCAAGTCGGTTGCGGAGAAGAGATGGACCGGGCCGGGAACCACCAATTCCACCCCGAGGGCTATCTATGGATATTCCTGGAACTCGACGAAGTTCGCCAACACCAGGTTCCTGCACGATGCCTCATATCTGAGATGCCGCAATATCTCGCTGGGCTACACCCTGCCTTCAAGGCTTACCTCAAAGGCCGGAATCGACAAGCTCCGTTTCTATGTGCAGGTTGACAACCTGTTCATCGTAACGCCTTATCCGCTTCTGGACCCTGAAGTCAATGTCAGTCTGTCCGCTATGAATATGGGATATGACTTCCTCTATCCGTCCCAGCCGAGGACATTCTCACTTGGATTAAATCTCAAATTCTGATGAATATGAAGACATTAAGATATATCACCGCATTGCTGTTGGGAATGTCGCTGACACTGGCCCCGGGGTGTGACAACCTTCTTGACCAGTATCCGCACAATGCGGTATCAAGCGACAATCTCACGGACGATGATGCCCAGCTGCTGCTGACAGGTCTCTATTACATTGTCCAGAACAAGCCGACGAACAACGGTTATGCTGCTTTCGACATTCTCGGCGGTGACATCATCAGGGGCGGCGCATCTGGCTACCAGATTCCTTACCTGCTCGTGATGGACCTTGTCACAGAGTCCAGCGGCTTTATAAGCGGCCAGTGGAACGGCTATTACACAGCGCTTTACCAGGTCAACAACTTTATTTCATCGGTGGAGAAGATGGAGGCTTCCGCCTCTGTTGGGCAGATGCTTGGAACAGCGCACTTCTTCCGCGGACTGCTTTATTACAATATCGCTTCCAGATGGGGAGCCGCTCCTGTCATCAAGACTCCGACGAGCGATGACGTGGCCTGCAGCCCGGAAGATGAAGTCTGGGCGTTCACTGCTTCGGAATTTGAGATAGCCTCCAGGACCTGTGCGGAGTTTTCCACCAAGAATTATGTCTCGAAACAGGCTGCTAAGGCATTGCTGGCAAGGACATACCTCGCTATGGGCAAAAAGACCGAGGCCGGAGCCCTGGCTGAGGAACTCATCGCAGACAGCAATTTCGCATTGGAGGGTTTTGACAAGATTTTCCGCGGAGTTGCCAACAGGGAGGAGATTTTCACATTCGCAAACCTGCAGGACGAGTCCTCCATCAATCTGAGCGCCTCGCTCTACTATTCGAGGGAATCTCCGGTGGGTGGCTCTTACACTTATGCTCCGACCCAGGCGGCGATGGATATGTTCGTTCCTAATGATGAGAGGACTGCGTATTCTGTCGATATGCAGGGAACCAACAATGTCGTGAATAAATACTGCAGCGGCGAGGCCGGTACTGATCCGCTGTATATCACCCGTCTTGGGGAGATGTACCTCATAAGTGCCGAATGCAACGGCCTGGCAAAAGGAGGTCTCCAGCGCCTTAACGAATTGAGAACCTTCAGGGGACTCCCGTCGGTTTCTCCTGCCACTGAGGAGGCTTTTCTCGATGCAGTGCTGAACGAAAGGCGCCTGGAACTGTTCGGAGAGGGATTCAGGTGGTTCGACCTGGTCCGTACCGGAAGGCTTGAGGCCACTGTCTCATTGGCGGAGAAGTACACCCGTTTCCCGATTCCTACGAGAGATTTGGGCCTGAATCCGCTTTTAGAGCAGAATCCTCTCTGGAAATCATCTGAAACTGTTGACAATGAGTAAATTATGACTAAAATGAAGAAAAAGCTATATATACTTCCGGCGGTCACTGCTCTTTTGGCACTGTGCTGTACAAAAGAGTTGCCGACCACTACTCCGGACACTGACTACCGTGCCCGCACGGAGCTCGGGAAATTGCTTCAGGACGGCTGCCCGGTTGTGGCCCACACTTATGCGGACTCGTCTTTCCTTCTCGGTCTGGGCGTCGAGGAGACAGATGTGCATATCCAGCTGGTCAACGGAAAGGTGGAGCATATGTTCTTTGTACGTGCTGACCTGAACAACCCCGGAGTGACTGTCAAGGTTGGAATGCCTTATGACACAGATGTTTATTCAAATTTCCAGAAACAGACACTGACCGAGATGGCTTCCTGGATGGATGCTCCGGGCCGACGTGTCGTGGCTATGGTCAACGCCGATTTCTGGGATGTGTCCAACGGGGATATCCGCGGGCCTATCCACAGGAACGGCAACATCCTGAAAGACACGTTCATATTCTCGGAGAAGCTTTACCAGCAGGCACTCAGCTTTATGGCCATCGACTGGGACGGCAATCCGGTAATCCGTGATTCGGTTGACTACAGGCCGATGAAAAAGGAACTCAAGGAATGTACCGGAAGCGGAGTGATTGTGCTTCGTGACGGCGTTGTTCCGGACCAGACCAACTATCCGGGACGTGATCCCCGCACCTGTATCGGCTACACCCCTGACGGCATTCTCTATATGCTTGTCTGTGACGGCAGGAGCCAGCTCTGGTCACTCGGCCTTGACTACGAGGAGATGGGACATATAATGAAGGCTGTCGGCTGTGTGTGGGCAGTGAACTTCGACGGAGGAGGTTCAACAGAACTGATTGTCCGCCATCCGATTGCAGATGTGTTCCAGATAAGGAACCGTCCGACTGACGGGGCGGAGAGACCAGTGGTGAACACCTGGACCGTATGTGTGGATGAACCGTAAATCAAGGAGGGACAATCATGAGAAAATATTATGCAATAATGCTTCTTGCCATAGCCTCGTTGCTGTGCGGCTGCTCAGATTCGGTGGAGAATGAATCCGCGGCTGGCCTTCCCCAGCTGTTCTCCATAATGCCGAAGGCTGGCAATGCGGGGACCGAGGCTGTAATCTCCGGATATTGGTTCTCGGAGAAAAGCTCTGATATCCAGGTGGATGTGAACGGGAAACCGGCCACCGTGATTTCCAGCAGCATTGACCGTATCAATGTGGTGATGCCGGAAAACGAACTTGGAACTTATTCCATCAAGGTGACTGTTTCGGGCAATATTGCCGAAGGCCTGAAATTCAGGTATGCGGAGGCTCCTGAGAAAGAGGCTCTCACAGTGTATTCCTATATGCCTTCGAGCGGAATCGAGGGCGACGAGGTGACTGTAAGCGGCCTTTGCTTCTCCCACAATATTGAGGAGAACGAGGTGACAATCAACGGAGTCCGTGCCGAGATCAGGGAGGCAATCCCGAACAAGATGGTGATTGTGCTTCCTGACAATCCGCAGGGCCAGTATCCGGTGGTTGTCAAGGTAGGGGACGAGGTCGCAGAAGGCCCTCTGTTCACATATCTCAAGAAGCCGGAGCTGGAAATCACTTCGATTTCACCTTCATCAGCTACAGCAGGTTCGGAGGTGGTGCTCACCGGCAATCTTTTCAGCCCTGAACTTGAGGGCAATCACATTACTGTCAATGGAAAAGCTGCAGAAGTACTGTCCGCTTCAGTGACTGAGCTGACAATTGTCGTTCCTGACAATCCTCTCGGGACATATCCGGTGATTCTGACTGTCGGGGACAAGACTGTCACAGGGCCGGACTTCACTTATCTTGAGAAGCTATATACCTATGAGGTCAGGACGGTTTCCGGTACTGCCGGCCGCAGCGATTCCAATGTCTTCGTTGACGGAGGACCTCTCGAAACCAAGTACAGGACTCCTCACGGACTCTGTTTCATTCCTGACGGAAGACTCGTTATCGGTGACAGGGGCAATAACGCAGTCAAGGTGATGGAGCTCGACAGCTATACCACGACCACAGTCTATCCTGTCACCGGAGTCACTAATCTTCTGAACAATCCTTGGAGGCTGCGGGCTGACGCTTCAGGCAACCTGTTCATAGCCAGCAAGGCCAACAAGAAGATTGTCCGCTATGATTTCAGCACTTCAACTGCGGAGGTGGTTATTGAAGGCCTGAGTGATCCTCTTGACGTGTGCTTCGACAAAGCCGGAAGACTCTATGTGCTGGACAGGGGCGTGAAAAAGATTCTCCGCTATGAGAAAGGTGTTTATACAGACCCTATGGACTTCATTACATTTGCGTCGGAAGGCCCTCTGTGTATGGATTTTGACAAGGACGGAAATCTCATTGTGGCAACCAACGGGTTCCATTTCTACAAAGTTTCCCCTGACGGAACCGCCGGGATTATTGCCGGCAATGGAGTGAAAGGTTCGTCTGACGGCACTCTCCGCGAACCATTGACCGCTTCGTTCGGTAATGTCTTCGGATTGTCCATAACTCCTGACGGAATCATATATTTCGTGGATTCCGATTCTAATACAGTCAGGATGATAAATCCGGGTCCGAATGGATATACGGACGCCTCTGTACGCACCGTGGCCGGAAAATCCGGCACCACCGGCAAGGCTGACGGCACAGGCTCTTCGGCTACTTTCTATATGCCTTACGACATCTGCGCCTCGCCTTCGGGAGACAAATTGTATGTTGTGGATTTGATGAACTTCCTTATCAGGGAAATAACGATTAAAGATTGAAGCTATGAGATTGATTTTCAATAAAATATCAATGGCTGTGGCCTGCCTGTCCATAATTGTGGCAGGCCTGGGCCTCACCTCCTGCGGAGATGACGAGTACATTGCAAAGGTCACTGAACTGAGGCTTGTCTCGGTCAATCCGGAGAATGGATATCCGGGTGATATCGTGACGATTCTCGGAAGGAATTTCTCAACTGTAGCCGGGCAGAATACTGTGACTGTGGCCGGACAGAAGGCGGAGATACTTGAGGCGAAAAAGGATGAGCTTCAGATTATTCTTCCTGATGTAGAGCCGGGCGATTACACCATCAGCGTCACAGCCCCTTCGGGAACAGTGGAGGGCTTGCCGTTTACATTCCTCAAAGTTCCTGATCATCAGTATCTTGTTACTACCATTGTCGGCCAGAAAGGTGCGTACAACATTACTGACGGAGTGGGCACGTCCGCTATCACAAAGCTGCCTACAGGCCTCAACAAGGCACCTGACGGGAGCATCTGGTTTACCTGCCGCGGCTTCAACAAAATCCGCCGCATCGCCCAGGACCTGACAGTGACCACATTGGTGGACGTGGAGCTCGGGAGTTCCGCCATCTGGCAGGGATGTTTCACTCCTGACGGGAAATATTATTATTTCGTTGACAAGGCAAAAGGAATGCTCCGCAGGATTGATGTGTCGGATTATTCAGTGTCCACAGTGGCTTCCGGTTTGAAGAGTCCGATGAACTGCTGCTGCGATGCCGAAGGCAATGTGTATGTTTCCGCAAGGGACAACAAGGCCATCTACAAGTTTGACAGGAACAATACGAAGACTCAGTATGCGGCGCTTGATTTCGGCCCGAATTATTGCAAATTCGCCCCTGACGGGAATCTGATTGTGACGCTGAATAGCGGATACAAGTTTATTTCTGTGGCTCCTGACGGGACTGTGACGGATTTTCTCGGAACAGGTGTCAAACCGGACGAGAAGTCTGACGGCGAGCCCGGGAAGCCTCTGACTGTGCAGATAAAGACGTCTTTCGGATTCGATTTCGACAGCAATGGAGTGATGTACATCTCTGACAACAGCTACAATTGCATCCGCAAGTTCACCCCGGGCCCGGGAGGTGATTATTCGACCGGCACTGTGGAGACGATTGTCGGCTCGACGAGCGGTTATGCTGACGGCACTGGCCTTAAGGTCAAGATGAACCAGCCGTATGAGCTGCTTGTATATGATGACAACACAATTTATTTTACTGATACTGTTAACTATCTGATAAGGAAAATCACGATAAAGTAGCATATCCCTTATATGCAGAGCGGGCTGGCCATTCCGGTCAGCCCGCTTCATTTATTGCCAGATGTTATTTATTTACAACGACTTTCTTGTTGGAGAGACGGCTCTTCTCCGCGCGGAAGCCCATAACGTGGCTCTCGATTGAGGCGTCGATGTTGCTCGTGAGCTTGGACTCGTCGTGGGTATCGACAGCCTCGAGGAAGTCGCATACCAGTGCCATGTCGCCGCCGCCGTGGCCGGAGCCCCTGTACTCAGGGATGTCGTCCAGGGTCTTGTTCCAGACTATCTTCCTGTTGCTGCGGAACTCATAGACCGTGAACTCCGAGCCGTTGCCCTCGATGTAGCCGGTCGTGCCCATTACCCTCGTCCTGCGGCCTCCATATGGGGTGAAGGCTTCCATCGAGAATGATGCGGTCGTGCCGTCCTCGAACACCATCTCGCTCACGAAATGGTCAGGCTGGTTGTTGTCGCAGTGGTAAACGCACCTGCCCCATTCGTTGTTCGGGTCTGATATCTTCGACATTATCTCCTTCTCGTCTCTCGGGTTCTTCAGGTCGAACACTCCGAGATGGGCCTTCCTCCTCACATAGATGTCTATCGCCGAGAACGGGCAGGTCTTCTCGTGAGGGCAGCCGTCGGTGCAGCGCAGAGGAGCTCCCTCAGGCGCATTCTCCTTCTTGAACCAGGTCAGCGAGCCGTCGGCTACGATGGTCTTGCAAGGCTTGCCCACGAACCAGCGCAGGATATCGAGGTCGTGGCAGCTCTTCGCAAGGATGATAGGGGTCGTCTTCTCGGAGTCCCTCCAGTTGCCCCTCACGTACGAGTGGGCCATATGGCGGCACTCTATCGGCTCCATATGCTGGATGCTTATGAGCTTGCCTATCATTCCCGAGTGGATGGCCTGGTACATAGCCCTGAAGTAAGGGCTGTAGCGCAGCACGTGGCATACGGCCACCACACCGCCGTACTTGTGGGCCTGGGCCGCGATGTCGGTGCACTCTTTCTCGGACTGTGCCACCGGTTTCTCGAGAAGCACGTTGTAGCCCATCTCAAGGGCCTTCATAGCAGGGCCGTAGTGGGTGTCGTCAGGGGTGGAGACCACAACTGCGTCGGCGAACTTCGGAACACGGAACACCTCGCTCCAGTCCCCGAAGCGGTGCTCGGCAGGAATGTTGAACTTGTCGCCCATAGCGTTCTTGCGGCTCTCGCGGATGTCGGAGACCCCGACAATCTGCATACACTCAGGGAACATCTTCGCATATCCCGAATAAGTCCTTCCCCTGTTGCCGGCTCCGATGATGACCACCTTCACAGGGTTCTTTACTGATGCTTTGAGCCCTTTCACCGGAAAATCCACCTCCGGATCAGTAGGCATAAGGCTCTCCGCCGACACTCCCATAGCCTTCCCCGCAGCCTTCACGCTCTCCTCGCCTCCGAGGAATGTAGCTCCCGCTGTAAGAACACCGAGGCTTTTCAAGAAATCTTTACGGTTCATAGACAATAATTTAAATGGTTATTTAATATAGCTTGAAATCAGTTTCATCTTTCCGTCAGGAATGAATCTTACCCCTTTGGATGAAGCCGGAATCAGCACGGTCTCGCCCTGGTGTACAGTGACGGTCTCCTCTTTCTCTTCCGAATCCACGATTGTGCCGCTCCCCTCAATGCATATCACAATGAGGAATGAATCTACATCCTTGAGGCATTTCGAGGCCTCTCTGTCCAGATTGTACTGGCTTGTAGTGAAATACTTGCAGCTTACGAGCTCGTTCTCCTCGTTGTCCTTAAGGTCACATCCGGTCTTGTATTCCGGATATACCTTGTAGTCAATCGCATCTTTGGCAAGCTCGGTGTGCAGTTCTCTCGGCTTTCCGTCGAGTCCCAGACGGCCATAGTCGTAGATTCTGTATGTGATATCCGAAGTCTGCTGGATTTCTGCTATGAAGCAGCCGGTCCCGATGGCGTGGATTCTGCCGGCCGGAAGGAAGAACACGTCCCCTGGCTGAACCTTGAAGTCTGTCAGCACGTCTGTGATGGTGTTGTTCCCGACTCTTTCAACATATTCGTCCGGAGTGATTTCCCTGTTGAGACCTGACAGCAGATGTGCCCCTTCATCGGCCTGTACAACGTACCACATCTCCGTCTTGCCTTTCGAATTGTGCCTTGCTGCGGCAAGTTCATCGTCCGGATGCACCTGGATTGACAGGTCTGACCTGGCATCGATGAACTTTATGAGGAGAGGGAAGACGTTACCGTTCTCCGCAAAGACTTTCTCGCCCACGAGCTTGCCCTTGAACTCCTCTATGAGGCTTGTGATTGTCCTGCCTGCGAATTCCCCTCCAGACACCACTGATTCATTTCCGCTGACTCCGGAGAGCTCCCAGCTCTCGCCTATATTGTGCTGGTCTGTGGTGATGCCCTTGAATGGGGCAATCTTCTCGCCGCCCCAAACGACTGTCTTCAGTATCGGTTTGAATTTCAATGGGTACATAGTCTATTCCTCCGTCAATTTATCCAGTTCGCTGAGTGCGAATGTATAAGCTCCCAATGCGATGGCCTTGCTGGCCCCGATGGCGGAGCGCATAACTCCTATACGTTTCTGAGGGTCGTAGGTGACAGTCTTTTCGGTGCCATAGACTTTCAGCTCTCGGGCGTCACCCTTGGCGAACAGGGCGAACTCCTCCGGGTCGTCGAGGTTATAGACTTTGGACTGCACACGGCCTATGACATCACCTGAGCAGGTCTTGATGGTTCCGCGCATAGAGCGCAGAATGCCAGGCATAATGTATTCGTAGTTGTTCATAATGCCGCCTCCGATGCATATGATGCCGTCAATGAGGGTCGCGGCTGTAGCCATTGCGTCTCCTGCGGCTTCTCCGAGGTCGTTGAATGCTTTGATGGCGGCTTCCCTGTCGCCCTCGCGCTTTCCGTGGCAGATGTCGCTGATATCCTTAGGTGTGAGGCCGTGGTTCATATTCCCGCTGGCTTCTCCGTAAACTCTTGTCACTGCGCGCACTGCCACGCTGTCCTCGACGATGTATCCGGGAAGTTTGGGGTTGTTCAGGCAGAATGTCTCCACGCAGGAGTTGTCGCCTCTGTTCAGCTGGCCGTCAATCACGGCTCCGTAGCCGAAACCTGTTCCGAAGGTGTATCCGATGAGATTGCGGCAACGTTTCGCGCTGCCTGCCTCCTCAAGTCTGCGGTTCAATGCAGGGAGGGCTCCGCCGAGAGCTTCTCCGAAAGCATAGAGGTCCCCGTCATTGTTGATATATACAGGGATGCCGAATTTGTACTCAAGGAATGGGCCGAGGGCCACTCCGTCCCTGAATGAAGGGAAGTTCGGGAGATATCCGCCGATGATTCCGTTAGGGTAGTCGGCCGGCCCCGGGAATGCGAAACTGATGGCTGCCGGCTTGTCGTTGAGCATATCCGACACCGCGCTGAATCCTCTCACCATTGTGTCAAGGCAGAGGTCGAGATTGTCCGAGTTTGAGGGCAGGGTGATGGGATCCACCACATATTCGCCTCCGCGCATGGCACCGAATACCATATTTGTGCCGCCAGCGTCAAGTGTCAGCACAATCCTTGGATCGTTTTTGAAATCTTTCATATAAGTTGTTGTTTATTAGTTTCAATGAACAATTATTTATGGCTGGCCGGTAGCCGGACCGCTAAATAAGCGGCTCGGCCTCCATTGCTGCCGGCTGCGGGATTCCCATCAGCTTGAGAATTGTAGGAGCGACATTGCAGAGGGCTCCGTCCTTTACGGTCTTGACCTCGTCGCCTGCGTTCACCACGATGAACTGTACAGGGTTGAGAGAATGTGCCGTGTTAGGGGTTCCGTCGTCGTTGACTGCATAGTCAGCATTGCCGTGGTCGGCAGTGATGAGCACTGCGTAACCGTGTGCAACAGCTGCGTTGACCACTTTCTCGACGCATCCGTCAATGCATTTGACAGCGGTGCGGATGGCATCGTAAACGCCTGTGTGTCCGATCATGTCGCCGTTCGCATAATTCAGGATTATCAGGTCCTCCTTCTCGGAGTTGATAGCCTCGACCAGTTTTTCTGTGACTTCCGGAGCGCTCATCTCCGGCTGAAGGTCGTATGTGGCCACTTTCGGGGAGTTGACGAGAATCCTGTCCTCGTTAGGGAAAGGGGTCTCAAGTCCGCCGTTGAAGAAGAAAGTCACGTGGGCGTATTTCTCTGTCTCGGCGATTCTGAGCTGGCGCTTGCCGGCTTTCGAAACGACTTCCCCGAGAGTGTCCTGCACGAGTTCCTTGTCGAAAAGGATGTGAAGGCCGGTGAAAGATGCATCGTAAGGGGTCATGCAGCAATAATAGAGATCCGGAATCACCTTCATCCCGAATTCAGGCATATCTTTCTGCGTGAACACGGAAGTGATCTCGCGGGCCCTGTCGTTGCGGAAGTTCATGAAAATCACGGCGTCACCCTGCTCAATGGTGGCAAGAGGCTGGCCTGCGGCGTCTGTGACTGCGATTGGCTTGATGAACTCGTCAGTGACGTCAGCGTCGTAAGAGGCCTGGATTCCCTCAGTCGCGGAAGTGAATTTTGCGCCCTCCCCGTTGACGAGAAGGTTGTAAGCCTCTTTGATGCGCTCCCATCTCTTGTCCCTGTCCATGGCATAGAAACGGCCGCAGACAGAAGCCACTTTTCCGGCGCTTTCAGCCATATGGTTTTCAAGTTCAGCCACAAAGCCTTTTCCGCTGCGCGGGTCTGTGTCTCGCCCGTCCATGAAGCAGTGTACGAAAACTTTGTCGAGCCCGTATTCTTTAGCTACATTGAGGAATTCGTAATAGTGGTCGAGAGAGCTGTGGACTCCGCCGCTTGAGCATAGACCGAGGAGGTGAAGCTTCTTGCCGCTTTCCTTCACGTAGTCAAATACTCCTTTGATTTCGGCCCTGTCGAGAAGCTTGTGCTCGCGGCAGGCTTTGTTGATTTTCATAAGGTCCTGATATACAACTCTTCCGGCACCGAGGTTCATATGCCCGACCTCTGAGTTTCCCATCTGTCCGTCAGGCAGGCCGACGTATTCGCCGCAGGCCTGGAGATGGCTCATCGGATATTTTGCCCGGAGGGAGTCGATAAAAGGAGCACCCTGTGTGTAGATGACATTGGAGTGGTCGTGACGTCCCTCTCCCCAGCCATCCAGAATCATTAGAAGAACTTTTCTGTCCATATAAACGAAATTTTACTTTATATTCTTAAATTTGCATTTACAAAGATACTAATTTTTGAACCATTTCGGGTAATATTGCCTTTCGCGAATGATAAAAAGAATAATTTAAGCTGAATTGATTGCCCCGGAATGAATAAATGTTGGAAATATTATGGCAGACAGACGAAGACGCAAGAGCGGCAGTTTTTTCAAGAAGAACCGCAAAGAAGAAAACAGAAAAGATTATCCTGAATATATCGGAACGGTGCAGATGACGCGCGAGGGCTTCCTGTTTGTCAAAGTGGAGGGGCAGGATGATGACATCTATGTGAGGGCCGGAAAGACAAAAGGCGCGCTCAACGGTGACAAGGTCAGGGTTTCGGTGACCAAGTCCAAAACCGACACTAAAAAGCAGGAAGGTGTTGTCGTAGAGGTAGTAGAGAGGTCATCAAGGCCGTTTGTGGGAGTTCTCCACATTGTCGGCGGACAGGCCTGGGTGCTGATGCAGAGCAAAGTGATGCCTTACGATATCAGCATTGACATAACTGATCTGGAGGGCAAGCCTTATATCCGCCGCAAAGGCGGGATGCCGCAGGCCGGATTCCTCAAGAAGGTAAACAACAGCGAATTCATAGTCAGCGGGTTGAACGAGACGGTGGACGGAGAGACGAGGGAAATGCGAACCCGTTCCGGCATCAAGGTGGCCGCTGTGGTGGACAGCTGGAGCACCGGCGAGCCGAATCCGAGAGGACATATAGTTGACGTTCTCGGAGAGCCGGGTGAGAACGACACCGAGATGCACGCCATTTTAGCCGAATACGCCCTTCCTTACAGGTTCGAGGCCGAGGTTGAGAATGCCGCCGACGGGATATCTGACAAGATTTCCGCGGAAGACCTCAAAGGCAGGCGGGATTTCAGGGACACGCTTACATTCACCATTGACCCGGAAGATGCCAAGGACTTCGATGACGCATTGTCATTCAAGGTTTTGCCGAATGGCAATTATGAAGTGGGCGTGCATATCGCAGACGTTTCCTATTATGTGACGCCGGGTTCCGTAGTTGACAAGGAGGCCAGGAACAGGGGGACATCGGTCTATCTTGTTGACAGGACGGTGCCTATGCTCCCTGAGAAACTTTCCAACAAGCTGTGCTCGCTGCGTCCGAATGAGGACAAACTCACTTTCTCCGCTGTGTTCGAGATGACTCCGCTGGCCAAAGTGGTAAGCCACTGGTTCGGCAGGACTGTCATCAGGTCGGATTACAGGTTTGCGTATGAGACTGCCCAGCAGATAATTGACAATGGCGAAAAGTCTCTGGAGATGGAACTGCACGGAGGAACCGACGGCGTTCATTCGGTTGTCAAGGATCCTGTTCTCGAAGCGTCTCCGGAAGCTGCTGCACGCCGTGCCAAGGCTGAAGGCCGCAATGAGGCCGCGATGGGCGAGGGTGTCTATGAGGGATGTGTCATACCGCGCCATCTCAAAGAGGCGATTCTCGAACTTCACAATCTGGCTTCCAAACTGCGCAAGAAGAGATTCGCGGCAGGAGCCATCAGTTTCGAGCGCCCGGAGATGAAAGTCGAGGTGGATGAGAAGGGACGTCCGGTAAGGGTTTACCAGAAAATATCGAAAGAGGCCAACTGGCTTATAGAAGAGTTTATGCTGCTGGCAAACAAGTCGGTGGCCGAGTTTATCAGCACTTGCGGCAAGATGGACGGTGTTGCGAAGAAAAAGGCGAAGACCTTCGTTTACCGTATCCACGACGAGCCGAATGGGGAGAAAATCCAGGGTCTGCGTGAATTCGCCGGCAACTTCGGATACAAGATGGAGAGCGCCAATGAGGGCCGCCAGCTCGCCAAGGCCCTTAACACCCTGCTTTCCGCCGCCAAGGACAAGCCGGAGTTCAACGCTATCGAGATGCTCGCGCTCAGGTCAATGGCCAAGGCGTCATACAGCACGGACAATATCGGACATTACGGACTTGCATTCAAGTTCTACACGCATTTCACGTCTCCTATCCGCCGTTATCCTGACACTATGGTGCACAGGCTTCTGGCGATGTATCTTGACGGGGCCGACTCCCAGAGCAAGGAGTATTATGAGGAACAGTGCAAGTATGCATCTGAGCGTGAGGTGGTTGCGGCCGAGGCGGAACGGGCCAGTGTCAAGTACAAGCTTGTCGAGTTTATGCAGGACAAGGTGGGAGGCGAGTTCGAGGGCCATATTTCCGGCCTGACAGAGTGGGGAATGTATGTCGAGGTGGAGCCTACCAAGATTGAGGGAATGGTAGCCCTGCGCGATGTCCGCTCCGACTTCTTCGAGTTCGACCAGGAGCATTACCGGATTGTCGGAAAGCGCACAGGCGTCGTTTACAATCTCGGCGACCCTGTCAAAATACGTGTTAAAGCAGCCAATCTGGATCAGAAACTGCTTGACTATGAGTTGGTTGAGACTGGTAATGAAGAGCGCCTTGAGAAAAACGAAGGAGAATCCCGCAAAGGTGCCAAGGCTGAGCCGGGCAAGGGCAACAAGTCGGCCCGCAAGGCCAAGGTGAAGGCAGCCATCCGGCTCTCCAAGCAGAAAGCCTCCCGCAAAGACAGGAAGAAATGAAGATAATCTTTGTCTGCCACGGGAATATATGCCGTTCCCCGATGGCTGAATACATAATGAAAAGCCTTGTCCGCGGGGCTGGAAGGGAGGATGAGTTCGAAATCTCTTCAGCGGCAGTGTCTTATGAAGAGGAGGGAAACGGACTGTACCCTTATGCCGCCCAGACTTTGGAGCGTCACGGCATCCCTTTCGGCAGGCACAGGGCGCACCGGATTACTGTCGGGGAATACAGGGACGCTGACCTTGTGGTGGTGATGGATTCTTCAAATGCCAGGCTGCTGGACCGTATAACCGGTGGCGAGTCTCCTGAAAAAACGCATAAGATGCTCGAGTTCGCCGGCCTCTCAAGAGACGTCGCGGACCCTTGGTACACAGGTAATTTCGAAAAAGCCTACAGTGACATCCTGTCTGGATGCAAGACCTTGCTGGACAATATGTTAAACGTTGAATAAGAAGTGCATTATGTCGCCGTCCTGGACAATGTACTCCTTGCCCTCGGTGGCGAGCTTGCCGGCTGCCCGGACTGCCGCTTCTGATTTGTATTGGATGAAATCCTCGTATTTGATGACTTCTGCGCGGATGAAGCCTTTTTCGAAATCCGTGTGGATCTCGCCAGCGGCGCGCGGGGCCTTGTCTCCTTTGTTGATGGTCCAGGCGCGGCATTCATCGGCTCCGGCCGTGAAGAACGTCTGAAGGCCAAGCAGCCTGTAGGCTCCCTGGATAAGCCTTGCCGAGCCGGACTCGGTCAGGCCCATCTCGTCGAGGAACATCTGCCTGTCTTCGTAGCTCTCCATTTCTGCAATCTCGGATTCCGTTTTGGCGGAAATAATCAGAATCTCTGCCTTTTCGTCTTTGACAGCCTCGCGGACCGCATCCACATAGGCATTGCCGTTCAGGGCAGATTTGTCATCCACATTGCAGACATACATAACCGGCTTGTTGGTGAGCAGGAACAGGTCCTTGGCCATCGCCTCCTCTTCCTGGCTCAGTTCCACGGTGCGGCAGGATTTGCCTGCCAGCAGCGCATCCCGGTATCTCTCAAGCAGTTCCATAAGCTTTTTGGCGTCTTTGTCGCCTCCGGTCTTGGCCTGCTTCTGTACTTTCACGAGACGGTTCTCCACAGTTTCCAGGTCCTTGATCTGCAGCTCCGTATCAACTACCTCCTTGTCCCTCACCGGATCTACAGTCCCGTCCACGTGGACAATATTGCCATTGTCGAAACATCTCAGCACGTGGAGAATCGCATCAGTCTCCCTGATGTTCGCAAGGAACTGGTTTCCAAGGCCTTCGCCTTTGCTGGCACCCTTCACGAGCCCGGCTATGTCCACAATGTCAACTGTCGCCGGCACCACTCTCTTCGGATTGCAGAGGTCTGCCAGTGCCTCAAGCCTCTTGTCCGGCACATTCGTCGAGCCGAGATTCGGCTCAATCGTGCAGAACGGGAAGTTCGCGCTCTGGGCCTTGCCCGAGCTTATACAGTTGAAGAGTGTTGATTTTCCGACATTTGGAAGTCCTACTATACCGCATTTGAGTGACATATCTGAATGAGTTTCTTTTGTTTTCCGTATAATTTCAAAACCGCCCGCAAAGTTAAGGAATCTTCGAATAATAAGAAAAATGAATTGGAAATTTTGTTTTATATTTGCGGCTGCAGTTCAAGACAGAAAGAATGTTCAAGTCCTTCAAACCCCAGCCAGACGAAGTTCTGCTGACAAAATTGAAACGTGGCAATCTCCGCGTGTTCGAGGAGATATATGAACGCTATGCCCCAATGGTGCTGAACTTTGTCCGGAAATTGATCAAGGACCAGATGAGAGCGGAGGACATAACGCAGAATATCTTTATGCGTCTTTATATGTCCAGGAACACTCTCGACCCGAAACTTTCTTTGAAGAACTGGCTTTTTGTCTGCGCACGCAACGAGGCTCTTGACGTGCTGCATTCCAAGTGGGCGAAAGACGTTGACAAAGTCGGCGATGTCAGGGAAGACACCAGCATCTCTGTTCCGGAAGAGGACCTGCTTAGAAAAGAATCAGCCGCGAATATCAGACGTATGGTCGAGACGTTGCCGGGGCAGAGAGGCAAAGTCCTGAAAATGAGCAAATTGGATGAACTTCCCAATGATGAGATTGCGGAGAAGCTCGGTTTGTCCATCCGCACGGTGGAGAAACATCTTGAACTTGCAATGAAAGACCTTAGAGGAAAATTTAATTAAAAAATCATATAAACCGTTACGTAAATCGATTAACTCGTCCGTTCTTAAGGTGTATGGACAAGAAACTGAAAGATTATTATGACGGTCTGCTCACCCCGGAAGAGGAGATAGAGGTCCAGAAATGGCTCTCTGTCCACGGAAGGGAAGATGGAGTATCAGATACGTTGCGCGAATTGTTCGACGGGGAGGAAAAACTTTCCGGCGAGCAGTTGATGTACAAACGTATCTTGCCGGAGAAAAAGAGTTTCTGGCGCAGCAGGATGATGGCTGCCTGTGTGGCCGGCCTGCTTGCTGTCGGGGCCGCTTCCCCGGTAGCATACTTCATTGGCAGAAAAGACGTCCCTGCGCAGCTTGCGGAGGTTGAATGGTTTGAGTACAAGGTTCCGGCCGGAGAAAACCACAGGATGGTGCTTCCGGACAGTTCCGAAATCTATCTCAATGCCGGTTCCCGTATCACTTACCCGTCCCGTTTCGATGGAAACGAACGCAAGGTCTTCATTGACGGTGAAGTATATGCGAATATTACGTCTGATCCGGAGCATCCGTTTATAATCAATTCAGGGGATACCCGTCTGAAAGTCTATGGCACCACGTTCAACTACAAGACGTACAGTGAAAGCGAATGCGTGGAGGTCCTGCTGCTGAAAGGCTCTGTGAGCCTGGATGTCAATGTGGGAGGAGAAATGAGAACTGTGCAGATGGCGCCAGGATATATGGTGCAGTATGACAGGAAGACCCGCTCTGTGGATATGCAGTCATTTGACCAGACGAATTACAGGGCATTCTCTGAAAAGCATTCTTTCCATTTCTTCAATCTCACAATGTCGGACATCGCCCTTGACCTGTCCCGCTATTTCGGAGTCCGGATAGTGGTGCAGGATGAAAAGCTGGCGAAGACGCATTTCTACGCATATTTCACTAATAATGAGACGCTTGAGCAAATTCTAAGTTCAATGAACACGGACAGGAAGATGAAAATCAAATCGAGTGACGGCGTGATTTATCTGTCATCCCGATAATATCCACATATTATTCATTTTAACCACATTACAAACGATGAGAGTAAAAATCTTACTTGCATCGCTGCTTGCACTTGTGATTAACTATTCCGTTTCAGCTATGCAGATAGACCTGAAACTGAACAATGTCACTGTAAAAGAAGCGATTGCAGCACTGAACAAAATGGAAAACTGGTCCATCATCGTTAATTCTGATGAGATTGACTTGTCCAGGAAGGTGTCAATAGATGTCTCTGGAGCCAGCATCGATGATGTTCTGAATCAGATTTTCGCAGGCCAGAATGTCACTTATGTGATAAACGGAAGCCGCGTGTCCATCACCGGGAAGCGGGTGGACCCCGAAATTCCAGAGAAAGTCCACACGATCAAGGGCAAAGTTCTTGACCCTTCCGGAGAACCTCTTCCAGCGGCATCCCTGATGGTTAAAGGCACTAAAACAGGATTCTTCACCGATGTTGACGGCAATTTCGAACTGTCAGGCATCAGCTATCCGGCCACGCTCGTAGTTTCCTATATTGGATTCTCAGACAAGGAAGTGGTCGTGAACGGAACGGAGACCAGCCTTTCAATCAGCCTGGATGATATCAAGAACCTGCTGAACGATGTCGTGGTCGTCGGCTACGGAACACAGAAAAGGGTGAATCTTACCGGAGCTGTTTCGGTGATTGACGGCAAAGATCTGAACAACAGGCCTGTGACCAATACGGCAATGGCTCTTCAGGGAGCGGATCCGTCGCTTCTCCTGACAACCGGAAACGGCTCCATAGCAGGTGACCAGTATAAAGTGTCAATCCGCGGTTCCGTGTCATTGAATTCCGGCTCGCCGCTGATTCTCATCGATGGCATCGAGGGCAGTCTCGCACAAGTGAACCCAAATGACATTGAAAGTATTTCAGTCCTCAAGGATGCGTCCGCCTGCGCCATCTACGGAGCGAAAGCCTCTGCGGGAGTGGTGCTCATCACCACAAAGAACGGTGCGGACGGGAAGGCCATAGTCACATATAACGGCCGTTTCAGCATTTCTGACAACACTACGTCCACAGATTACATCACTTCCGGTTATGACTATGTCACACTGACGAACGAGTTCTACACCTACACCAAAGGTTATGGCGCGTGGACATATACTGACGCCCAGCTTGAGATGATGAAAGAGAGAAGGTATGACAAGAAGGAGAATCCAGCCCGTCCATGGGTCGTTCCTGACGAGACAGGTACTTACACTTATCTCTATCTCGGAAACTTTGACTGGTATGGTTTCCTGCTGAACAAGACCCGTCCGGAGACAGAGCACAATATCACTGTCCGTGGAGGAACAGACAAGGTTACGTATTATGCTTCAGGGCGTTATCTGTACCGCGAAGGCCTTTTTGCCGGCAAGGCGAAAGATAAATACAACGGATATTCTTTCCGCTCCAAGATGGACGTGAAGATGACCAAATGGCTCAATTACTCGAACAACATCAGTTTTGAACGCACTGACTATTCCTATGGCGGATTTATGGAGATTGACGGTTCGGAGAAACTTATGTCCAACGGTATTCTCTATGACCTTATGAGAAATGTCGGCCCGAATATTGTGCCATACAACCCGGACGGCACAATAAACATCCAGTCCGGATATATGGCAGATGCGACTTCTCCTCTGTTCTCCGGCCGAGGCGGAGTGTTTATGGACGGGCGAAACCGCAACAAGGTGGTCAACAATTACCTGACTCTCACCAACCGCTTCACATTCAATATTGCGAAGGGCCTGCAGTTCATCGCGGACTACACATACCGCCGCCGTGACGAGACCAAGGCTTACCGCAGTCTTCCGTCAGCGAACTGTTACGACAATGCCAACAAGCGGATGTACAAGGGCGCCGATGCCAGTGTGCCTCAGGGGCAGTTCACAAACGGCTCCGTGTATGACTTCTACCAGGAGAGCCGCTATTACAACGACGGGCACGTCATCAATGCCTTCTTCAAATACAACGGTTCATTCGGGAAAGGCCACAATCTTGGCGTCACTGCCGGAGGAAACTTCGATGATTACCGCAGCAGTACATTGGTGAACAAACAGAAAGGCTCCCTGAGCGAGTCCCTTTCTTACATCAATATGGCGAACGGAGAAATAATAAAGGCCAGCGAGAGCAACTCCGCATACAGGACTCTGGGCTTCTTCGGACGAATCAACTATGATTTCAAAGGGAGATATCTTGTTGAACTTTCAGGCCGTGTCGATGGCTCGTCAAGATTCCCTGCCGATCACAGATGGGGCTTCTTCCCATCAGCATCTGCAGGATGGCGTATTTCCGAGGAACAGTTCTGGCAGAATCTGAAGAATGCCGTCAACAATGCGAAAGTCCGTCTTTCCTATGGTACTCTCGGCAACCAGCAGGTAAACAATTACTATTACTGGGATACTATTTCCACCGGCTTGCTGAACTATACGTTTGACGGTTCCGGAAAGGCCGGATATGCCCAGGCTTCCGCTCCGGTTTCCAGCAGCCTCACCTGGGAGACAGTCATTTCCAAGAACCTTGGTATCGACCTCGGCTTCCTCAAGGGCAGGCTGAATCTGTCTGCGGACTTTTACATTAGGGACACGAAGGATATGCTTACCAAGGCCAAGACTCTTCCTTATGTCTATGGCGAGACCGCCCCTAAGGAAAATGCGGCTGACTTGCGTACAAAAGGATATGAGCTGTCATTGGGCTGGCGTGACACTTTCAAGCTCGCCTCCAGGCCGTTCTCTTACGGAATCACTGCTACACTCGGTGATTATCAGACACATATCACAAAGTTTGACAATGACAGCAAACTCCTCAGCGACCATTATGTCGGCAAAAGGCTCGGCGATATCTGGGGCTACGTGTCCGACGGACTTTTCGCCACTGATGAAGAGGCTGCGGCTTATGAGGCAGCTATCGATTCCAAGGGCACAGTGCACAAGGGGGTATTCGCCTGCAAGGCTCCGTACAATCACCTGCTCGCCGGTGATATCAGATTCAAGGATCTGGACGGCAATGGCAAGATTGACTCGGGGAAGAACACTCTTGATGAACCGGGTGACCGCAGGGTGATAGGCAACAAGCTGCCACGTTACAATTATTCAATCAAGGGTGATTTCAACTGGCTCGGCATTGACCTCAGTTTCTTCTTCCAGGGTGTAGGCAAGATGAGCTGGATGCCAAGCAGCGGCTGCCTGTATTTCTACGGACCGTATGCGTTTGAGCGCCCGAGCTTCATTACCAAGGATTTCAACAGCAAGTGCTGGTCTTCCGAAGAAGGTGCTGACAACAGTGACGTCGTCTTCCCGCGCAAACGAGGCAATCTCGTGAAAGGCAGCAATCTGGTGAACTCTGACTATTTCCTCCAGAATGCGGCGTATCTGCGTCTGAAGAATCTGACATTGGGCTACACACTTCCGGTCAAGTCCAAGGCCATTGAGCGCGCGAGAATCTACTTCTCAGGAGAAAACCTTTTCTATATCTCTCCTCTCAAGAAGGCCTGCAAGACTATTGACCCTGAGGTGGCTACCACAACTGCGACTAACGACAGTATGTATCCATACTCAAGGACATTCTCCATCGGTGTCGATATTACATTCTAAAAGGTTGACTGATAATGAAAAAAATATTTAGCATATTGACTTTGTCGGCTGCGGTGCTGCTTGCGGCATCCTGCGAAGACTTCCTGACCAAGGCTCCGGAAACCAATATGTCGCCGGAATCTTATTTCAAGTCCAAGGCTGAACTTGAAATGTGGACGAACAATTTCTATGCGGATATCCTTCCGACGGCGGAGGACATTGTGGCGCAAGTGGCTGATGACCATTACACAAGCTCGCTCAATGCGATAGAGAAGGGAACCCGTACACCTTCTTCGAAATCCTGGGACGAGGATACGTGGAAACCTCTCAGGCGCATCAATTATTTCTTCGAGAACAACAAGTGCACAGACGCATCGGCAAGCGCTATGTATGAGGGCGTGGCATATTTCTTCAGGGCAATGTTCTATTTCGAGAAAGTCCGTCAGTACGGTGATATGCCTTACTATGACAAGGTTATCGGCTCTTCTGACGCCTCTCTCCTGAACAAGCCGAGAGATCCACGCGGCTACGTCATGCTGAAAGTCTGCCAGGACCTGGACAAGGCTTATGAGCTTCTTCCTGAAAAATGGGAGGCCTACAGTGTGTACAAAGTGACTAAGGATGCAGCCATGGCTCTCAAGTCCCGCGCAGCTCTTTTCGAGGGCACATTCCGTAAATATCATTCTGGAACAGAATACGTTCCGGAAGATGAGCAGACCTTTGACGGCGTTACCATCTCATCTAAATGGTTCCTTGAGCAGGCTGCGGATGCGGCTTCGAAGGTTATTGGCAAACGCTCCCTTTATACCGGCAATACTCTCGGCCTCGCGTCCAAAGCTGCGAAAGCCTCTTACCGCGAGTACTTCATCCTCGAGGATGCGGAGACCAGCGAGACCATTCTTTCAAGGAGGTACAATGTGGATCTGCTTATCCGACACGGCATCCAGTTCAATATGAAGAATGGTCGCCATAGCGCTACCAACCGATTCGTAAATCATTACCTTCAGTCGGACGGTACCCCTATCCAGAACAGAAGCGGCTGGCAGTCATTGTCTTACTATGACGAATTCCAGAACCGCGACCCTCGTATGGAGCAGACTCTGCACGGCCCGGCGTACGTGGCTTACGAAGGCAAAGGGCACGAGACTCTCACTTTCGACCGCAACCTCAGCGGCTACCGCGTCATAAAATTCATCAGCAGCACAGATCACGAGAACGCCACGACCTCCACTACTGATCTTCCTGTCATACGTTATGCGGAAGTGCTTCTGAACTATGCAGAAGCGAAGGCGGAACTGGGTACTCTCACGCCTGACGACCTCGACAAAACAGTGAATGTCATAAGGTCACGTGTCGGGATGCCGGGCCTGTCGGCAGTTCCGGCCGATCCGGACGCTCTTATGAAGGAATATTATCCAAATGCGAAAGGGGAGCAACTTGCCGCGATTCTTGAAATCAGGCGCGAACGCACTGTGGAACTGTTCTGCGAAGGCTTCCGTCAGTGGGACCTTCTCCGCTGGAACGAAGGGAAATGGATTACTCCGAAATCAACCGGAGGCTTCCGCGGAATTTACATTCCGGGCTTCGGCGAGTATGACCTTGACAAGGACGGAAAGATGGACATCTGCGTATATGACGGTAGCGGTTCCGCTCCGAAAACCAACGTGCCGGCGACCAATATCATCGGTACAGGTGCCGGATGGACTCTCTCTGACGGCGCAAGCGGATATCTCACATATCACGCCTCTGAAGACTATATCTGGAATGACTCAAGAGATTATCTCTGGCCTATTCCTGTGGATCAGAGGTCGTTGACCGGAGGTGCGTTGTCGCAGAATCCTGGTTGGGACGACGGATATAACGGCTGATGACGTATGAAATTCAAGAACTTCATAATATTGGCATTGACCTCCTTCCTGATGGCTGTGTCCTGCGGAAAGGAAAGCGGCGGCCCTGACGGGGGAACTCTGTCCGTGACTCCTGAATCTGTTGAGATAGAAGCCATCGGAGGCCAGGTCTCTGTCAATGTGAACTCGACCGATGACTGGCTTGCCCGCTCAAACGCTTCCTGGGCGAAAGTCCTGAATGCTTCCGGAAAGGGCGGGCAGGCGGTGACGGAGCTGCGCATCTCAGCAGATGAGAACACATCTGAAGAAGAGCGTAAAGCCGAGATCATTGTCAAGACGCTCAAAGGCAGCCAGGTGAATGTCCAGTTGACACAATCCGGGCGCAACGGAGAATCTGTAGCCCGCGGCATATCGAATGCGGACGATCTTGTTGCATTTGCTAAAGCGGTGAATGAAGGCACGTCCGTGAACCGGTATATGATAAACGGGATTGTCAAGATAGTTTCTGACATCGATGCCTCATCCATAAAGGAATGGGTGCCGGCCGGAACTGCGGAAAGGCCGATGTCATATAGCATTGACGGCGGGGGACACACGGTTTCCGGCATAAATTGGACAGTGGACATCTCGAAATTCCCTGCCGCCGGTCTTGTCGGCTATGCGAAAGATGTCACGGTGAGGGATATTGTTCTGGAAGGAACAGCCATCACCCTCAAGGGCTCATCCGCAAAAGTCAATGCCGGCGCGTTTGTCGGCTATGCGTCCAATTGCAATATGACAATGCTTGTGAACAAGGTCAATGTCATCATGACGGAAAATTCTTCTTCCGGCCCGGGCATTGCGGTAGGCGGAATCTGCGGATTTGCGGACGGGTCTTCTGTAATGGGAGGAGAACTGAAGCGTGACGGGTGCGTCAATGAAGGCAGTCTCCTCATATCGGCGCAGTGCAATGCCGGAGGCCTGGCAGGGCACAATGAAGGCATGGTGACCAACTGCACAAACCGCGGCTCAATACTCGGAAAATCTTCATCTGACGGGAAATGCGGGCCGGCCTGGGGTTGTTCGTACAACAAGAACAGGGACGGATTCACTTCGAATTCCGGTTATGGCAATGTCGGTGATTATGACCAGTTCAAAGCCGCGCCGGACACAGCGCCTGATGCGATGTTTTACAATGCGGTGGTGTATCCTGAGCATAATTTCGATGTCCTGGTGAACTCTGTTGACTGGACTCTATATTCATATTATGACTGGGAGGAGGTGGCCGCTGCGGATATCCGCTCCGGGGTCAGATATCATCATTATTCCTGCACGAATATACCGAGGCATATCCACGTTCTCGAGATTGATATGAATGATGCCGGTGTGGAGATAACGACGTCGTATGCTGACGATATTGTCCCGAATCCGAACGGCAACAAGAACGCCAACAACGGAAAGAACATCCGGGAGACTCTTTCAGAGCTCTGCGAACGCAAGCGGTCCGAGGGAATGAAAGTCATCGCAGGCATAAACACAGGTTTCTTTGATTCGAACGACGGAATCTCCAGAGGCTTCCATATAGAGGACGGGGAACCTGTCTATATCAACAACCCGAAAGTCTTCAATGACAACTACCACGTTCACGGATGGGGCTTCACTGTGTTCGATGACAGGACAATGTCGTGCGGCAAGAAGACGTTTTCCGGAAAGCTGAAGGCTGGGAGCGAAGAGTATGATTATTATACTGTAAATGACACTACTCTGCGCCATATTTCGAAACAGTATCCGGTGAATGTCTATACGAGCCGTTATGCCCAGTATCCTCACCCGGAGAAAAAGTCACTTGTGAACAAGTTGGCTGCCAATGCTTTGTATCTGGTGGCGGAGTATGTCTCCTCCCCGATGAAGGTGAACTGCGGATATGCGGAGGCTGTGGTCAGGGCAGTTTATGACGGAACTTCAACGCCATTGTCAAACCCTCCGTATCTGTCCGGCAGAAATGAAGTGGCTGTCGCCCTTTCCGGAACGCCTGCGGCTGCTGTAGCTTCATCGGTCAAGGCCGGGGACAAGATAAGCCTCAGGTGCGACATAGGAATCAAGACGGACAATAATGATCCGAACCCTGTAATGAAACCGATTCTGACCCAGAATTCGTCAGCGTACTATTTGATGAAAGACGGGGAGGATTACAGCCAGACTCCGGGCGCTGCGGCCAGCGTGCATTCCAAGTTCGACCCTATGACTTTCCCTGTGCTCAGCAAAGACGGGAAGAAAGTGTGGTTTGTTGTTGTGGACGGGCGTCAGGACTGGTATTCCACGGGAGTGAAAGGCTATGAGATTTACAGAATAGCCAAGAAACTCGGAGGATGGAATTGCACCAGATTCGACGGAGGCGGCTCAACCTGTATGTGGCTGTACAATGGCGGGTCGGGGAAAATCGTGAACAGCGTTTCGGACTCAAACGGAGAACGCAGCTGTCTCAATTATCTGCTTATCACGGAAAAATAAAAAATATCAATAAATGGTTATGAAAAATAATAACATAATAGTTGCAGCCATTGTTCTTGGAGGCGTCATCCTTAATTCCTGCAAGGACGATGAATATGATTTCAAGGTGTGCGATATGAAGGTGGACAGAGAGTCCATCGTCGATGTAGCGGCCCAGAATCCGGGGCAGGAGGTAGTTGTCCTTACAACCGACGCTCCATACTGGATTCTCCAGACTCCTGACTGGATAACTCCTGACGCCACCACAGGATATGGCGAGCAGTCCATTGTGACATTCACGATTGCTTCCAATTTCAAGGATGAGAATACAGATGTGGCCGCCAGGAAAGGGGAGATCAAGTTCTCCGGCGGAATGACATCAGTCGTGATTCCTGTGACCCAGCTTGGCTATTCGGCCCCGGTTGACCCTGACGCCAGCATCGGCGGCATTCCTGATATGGACGAGTTCGAGGACTTCATTTCAGCAGTGAACAACGGCAGGGCGATTTCCAGATGGTTCAATGCGGATGGCGAGGTGGAACTGCTGACGGATATCGATCTTTCTGCATTCACGGAGTGGACTCCTGTCGGGCTTCCGGAGAAAGTGACTCTTGGCAACAACTCTCTTGCTTATACCGGTTCGTCTTTCAAGGGTGTCTTCAACGGAGGAGGACATACCATCCGTAATTTCAACATCAATACGACTTTCGGAAAGGATGCCGCTTTCGGATTTTTCGGTGTGCTTGACGGGGCGGTGGTCAAGGACCTCAATATCGAAGGCTCGATGACTGCTTCCGCCACCGGTGCCGGAGCTGCAGGAATGCTGGCCGGTGCCGTAATAAGTTCCACTATCGAGAATGTGAAAGTCAATGCTGACATAACATTCAAAGGAACAATTGCTTCCGACAGGTTTGCCCTTGGCGGTGTGGCCGGATTCTCGTATGCGACCGGTGATGCCCAGTCTTTGTTCAAGTCCTGCACAATGACCGGCAATGTCGATGCTGTCAGCGGTGACGGAAACACTACAAACGGCGCAACGGCTGTCGTATATGGTGGAATTGTCGGATTCTCTACTACTCCTGCCGAGGCGGCCACGACTATTGAGAAATGTGAAAACAACGGAAAGATGACAGTGTCTCTCGGCCGTTGCAGCGGTATTCTTGCCACTTCACACGCCGGAACTCTTATCACTGGCTGTGTGAACAATGCAGACCAGGTCAATACTTTCGGAGACGGTCGTGAGGGCAATATAGTTTCTGTCATCGGACAGAACAGCGGTATCGTGGACTGCGTCAACAACGGAAATCTTACCACCACGACGGATGCTACGACGGCGGGAGCCATTGTGGCCCTGCTCAACGCATCCAATGTATATATTACCGGTGGCCGGAACAACGGAACGATTATCGGAGGCAACAGGACCACTATCGGACTGATAGCGGCCAATTTCTCCAAGTTTACTTCGGTTTCCGGATTTACCGTCAGCGGAAAGATCGGCTATTACAGCGCGGACGGGAATCACGAGATGCAGGTCCTGAACGAATCGACATATATGAACTTTGTCGGCAAGATATCAGATTCCAACAGGGCGAAACTTACGGATATCAAGTTCGTACCTGCAGAATGACCTGACACCTATCTATTGCAGGTTAATCTTCATATTTTCCAGTTAAAATCCAAATAAAATTGGATCCATTAATTTTGGTTTAACTT
>JBJEBM010000089.1:0-9356 GCA_051870055.1 Candidatus Cryptobacteroides sp. | reverse complement strand
ACTCCTCGAAATCGATGAGAAGACCGGCAAGATGAGACTCTCGATGAGGGCTCTTATAGAGAAACCTGAAGGCTATGTCGAGCCGGAGCGCCGTCCTCGTCCGCAGGGAAGGGATGACCGTCGTGGCAATGACCGCCGAGACGACCGCCGCGGCAATGACAGAAGGGCTCCGCGTGATGACCGCAGGGGCGACCGCCGCGATGACCGTAAAGGCCCGCGCGACGATCGCAGGGGAGGCCGCAAACCATTCGGCCAGAAACCTGTTGAGGAGAATTCAGATTATTCAGCACCTGAACTCAACGCCCAGGACGATTCCCAGGACGTTCTTTTCTAAAGATATCCGGGAATTGATAGACCCTTTTACAATATAATATCGAGGTCGGAAATTAGTTTTCCGGCCTCGTTTTTTTTAATTGATTGCAGGTTTTTATTGAAGATTCCTTAAATTTGTGTGATAGGGAACGATAACACTGAACTGATATGAACGGAATTAATAGGAATTTCTTGGCTTTCGATCTTGGTGCCACGAGCGGAAGGGCGGTGATTGGACATTTCACCGGAGGGAAACTCGAGATGGAGGAAATCTACCGTTTCCCGAATCGTATAATGGAACGGGACGGACGGTATTACTGGGACGTCTATTCGATAGTTGGGCATTTGAAAGCGGCTATGAAGACTGCTGCGGAGAGATGCGGTAGCATCACCTCCATCGGTATTGACACCTGGGGCGTGGACTTCGGATGTATCGGTGAAGACGGTTCGCTGCTCGAACTTCCGCGTTCATACAGAGACCCTTACACGGACGGTATCCCTGATGAAGTATTCCGGATTGTGCCACGGGAAGAGCTCTACTCTGCCTCCGGAATCCAGATAATGAATTTCAATACGGTGTTCCAACTCTATGCCCTCTGCAAAGAGGACCGGGAGAACGGAACCGACCTGATGGCGAGGACGAAACGGATCCTGTTTATGCCGGATTTGCTGTCTTATATGCTGACAGGCAAAGCAATATGCGAATATACAGATGCTTCCACATCAGCGCTTGTGAACCCTGTATCCAAGGAGTTTGACAGGTCTCTCGCTGAACGGATCGGCATCGACCCGTCCATTTTAAGCAAGATTTCATATCCGGGAACGGAAGCTGGCGTCCTCAAAGCGGAGATATCGGCAGAAACAGGCCTCGGGGCTGTGCCGGTAATTGCCGTTGCAGGCCACGACACAGCTTCCGCCATCGCCGCCGTACCTGCTGACAATGAGAAGTTTGCATATCTGAGCAGCGGTACCTGGAGCCTCCTTGGAATCGAGCAGTCCAGGCCTGCTCTCGGTGCAGATGCCGTGAGAGCAAATATAACAAATGAAGGCGGGATCGAGGGAACTGTCAGATGCCTGAAGAATATCACCGGGATGTGGCTGCTTGAACAGTGCAGGGCTGTCTGGTCAAAAGCGGGCAGGGATTATACCTATCCGGAACTCCAGAGGATGGCTGAGGAGGAATCCGGCTTCCCTTCCAGAATCAATCCTGACGACCCGCGCTTCGCCTGCCCGTCTGATATGGATGCTGAGATCAGGGCTGCGATATCCGGTTCCGGACAGCTCCTGCCGGAAAATGACGCCCAGATGGTCAGCTGCATATATCACAGTCTTGCAGACCGTTACGGCGAGGTTCTCGAGATAGTGAAGCAATTCGCGGACTTTGAGATAGAAAGGCTGCATATCATAGGCGGCGGTTCAGCGAACGATTTCCTGAACCAGTTGACTGCGGATTCCACCGGCATCCCTGTGATTGCCGGCCCGGTCGAGGCAACCGCCATCGGCAATATTATGGTACAGGCGAAGGCTTCCGGCCTTGTGGAAGACAGGTGGGATATGAGGAGAATCATAGCCGCCTCTTTCCCTACCAGGGTTTTCGAGCCCCGCAGGATATCGGATAATTGAGTATAAAAAATCATTGACAATATGAAAGATGGACTTATTGAAAGCGCATACAGGATTGCGCAGGAACGTTATGCGGAAATAGGTGTTGACACAGAGAAAGCCATTGCCGCGCTTCAGGACATTCATATCTCCCTGCATTGCTGGCAGACGGATGATGTCACCGGATTCGAGAGCTCGGGAGAACTTTCAGGAGGCATCCAGGCAACTGGAAACTATCCTGGAAAAGCAAGGAACATTGAGGAAGTCAGGGCTGACATCGTTGAAGCAAAGTCTCTGATACCTGGCTCCCACAGACTGAATCTCCATGCAATCTACGGCGATTTCGGAGGAAAGTTCATAGATCGTGACCAGATTGAACCGGCGCATTTCGAGAGCTGGATCCAGTGGGCTCAGGAGAATGGAATGAAACTGGATTTCAATTCAACATCGTTCTCCCATCCGAAGAGCGGAAATCTTTCTCTCGCCAATCCGGACAAGTCAATCAGGGATTTCTGGATTGAACACACCAGGCGCTGCCGTGCCATAGCTGAGGAAATGGGCCGCAGGCAGGACGACCCTTGCATTATGAACCTCTGGATTCACGATGGAAGCAAAGATTTGACGGTCAACAGGTTGAAATACAGGGAACTGCTCAAGGAGTCCTTGGACGAGATTTTCTCGACAGAATATGAGCATATGAAGGACTGCATTGAGGCGAAGGTGTTCGGTATCGGGCTTGAAAGCTATACTGTCGGCTCCGCTGACTTCTATATCGCCTATGCTGCCCGGAGACAGAAAATCTTCACCCTCGACACAGGACATTATCATCCGACGGAGAATATTTATGACAAGATTTCTGCTCTCCTTCCGTTCCTGCCTGAACTGATGCTCCACGTGAGCCGTCCTGTACGCTGGGATTCGGACCACGTCACCATCATCAATGACGAGACCCTTGAACTGTGCAAGGAGATTGTCCGTTCCAATGCTCTCGACAGGGTGCATATCGGGCTTGACTATTTCGACGCATCCATCAACAGGATAGGCGCTTATGTAATTGGAACCAGAGCCACCCAGAAATGTCTGATGCAGGCTCTGCTCGAACCGCTCGGCTCTCTCCGCTGCTATGAGGCAGAAAATAAAGGCTTCCAGAGGCTTGCGATGCTTGAGGAAGGCAAGGCCCTGCCTTGGGGAACTGTATATGATATGTTCTGCCTGAGAAACGGAGTCCCTGTAGGCGAGGACTACATCAAGGCCGTCGAGCAGTATGAGAAGGATGTCACTTCCAAGAGATAGCAGATATGGAAATTGTAATAGGACTTCTCATTATCGCCATCGGCTCTTTCTGCCAGTCAAGCAGTTATGTGCCGATTAACAAAGTCCGCGAATGTTCCTGGGAGAGTTTCTGGCTCACCCAGGGCGTTTTTGCCTGGCTTCTCTTTCCTCTTGTCGGCGCTCTGCTTGCGGTGCCTTCCGGACACAGCCTGATGGAATTGTATTCGGCCAATCCGGGCGATGCCTTGAAATGTATGTTCTTCGGCGCACTATGGGGTGTAGGAGGTCTTACTTTCGGATTGTCAATGCGTTATCTCGGTGTGGCTCTCGGCCAGTCCATAGCTTTGGGCACCTGTGCCGGACTCGGAACGATATTGACTCCGCTGTTCACCGGCAATACCGGAGATCTCACGGCTGCCGTATGGGCAGGTGTGGCCGTCACTCTTGCCGGAATCGGCATTATCGGTGTCGCCGGGGCTATGAAGTCGGCATCGCTGTCTGAGGAGGAGAAGAAGGAGGCGGTGAAAGATTTCAATTTCACAAAGGGAATCATCGTGGCTTTGCTTGCCGGATTTATGAGCGCATGCTTCAGCATAGGTCTCGGTTTCGGCGGCTCGCTTGCGTTCGATGAGACCCCTGAGATTTTCAAGTCCCTTCCTGCCACCCTGATGGTGACTCTTGGCGGATTCATAACCAACGCCGCATATTGCCTTTACCAGAACGCGAAGAATAAAAGTTGGGGAGATTACGGCCGCAAGGATTTGTATGTCAATAATATATTGTTCTGCTGCCTTGCCGGGCTACTGTGGTACAGCCAGTTTTTCGGGCTCAGCCTCGGAAAGGGATTCCTCAAGGATTCGGCTGTGCTGCTGACATTCTCCTGGTGCATACTGATGGCGCTGAATGTAGTGTTCAGCAACGTCTGGGGCATTATCCTGAAAGAATGGAAAGGCTGTTCGAAGAAGACTGTGGCAGTCCTGGTCAGCGGAATAATCGTGCTGGCGGTATCGAGTTTCCTGCCTCAGCTGATAGGGTAACTTAAACGTTGACATTCCATCAATGGTAATCAATCGCGTTGTAATGACATTTTATTATGGAAAATCATAGTGTTTTAGACACAAGGCCGGCATTGAAGGCCGAAATTGACAAGATCGCCGAGGCTGCCGGATATCTCTGGCAGAAAGGATGGGCGGAAAGAAACGGCGGCAATATCACTGTCAATATTACAGAGCTCGTCGATGACCGGATGCGTTCCCTACCGGCAGTCAGTGCCCGCCGGGAAATCGGAGCGGTGCTGCCACATCTCAAAGGCTGCTGGTTCTATTGCAAAGGCACTCAGAAGAGGATGCGTGACCTTGCCCGTGACCCGATGGCAAACGGCTCGATTATACGTGTTCTTGACGACTGCTCCGGCTACGAGATAGTCGCTGACCAGCCGGTCGCTCCCACTTCGGAACTGCCATCCCATCTCAGTGTGCATAATTATCTCATTGCCAAAGGTTCGACATACAAGGCCTCACTTCACACCCATCCTATTGAACTTGTAGCGATGACCCACAGCAGGAAATTCCTGGAGAAGGACGTCGCGACCAATATTTTATGGTCAATGATTCCGGAGACCAAGGCTTTCTGTCCGAGAGGCCTCGGAATGGTGCCGTATATGCTTCCCGGAAGCGTTGACCTTGCGGATGCCACAATAAAGGCTCTTGATGACGACTATGATGTGGTAATGTGGGAGAAGCACGGGGTTTTCGCTGTGGATGAGGACATTATGAGCGCCTTCGACCAGGTTGATGTCCTGAACAAGGCAGCCTGCATCTATATTTCAGCAAAGAATATGGGCTTTGAGCCAGACGGTATGACTCAGGCGCAGATGCAGGAGATCTCCGATGTTTTCGGCCTTCCCAAGTAGCAGTCACCCGGCATCGAAACTGGATTACGCGGACAATTGCTGCCCCGCATCTCTCCTGAATATCCTGTATCCTGTCGCTGCTATGAAAATGCTCATCAGCGGGCTTATGATATTGAAAAAGCAGAAAGGCAGATAGACGGCTGTAGGGACACTCAGAATCGTGGCCTGTGTCATACCGCAGCTGCTCCAGGGGAACAGCGGGGAAGTGACAGTGGATGAGTCCTCGACCGAGCGGCTCAGCAGCCTGCTCTCGTAGCCCCGTTTCGCATAGATGTCCTTGTAGATGTCCGATGTCAGGATAATGGACAGATACTGGTCGGATATCACCCCGTTCAGAATCACTCCGGTGGTCACAGTCGATCCCACCAGTCCGGTCCTGCTTTTGGTCATCGGAAGCAGCAGGGAAGCAAGATGGTGCAGCATTCCGCTGGCCTTCATACAACCTCCGAAACACATCGCGCAGATGATGAGGTAAACAGTGTTGAGCATACCTAACATACCTCTTGACGATACGAGCGTGTTTACCTCTTCAACCCCGGTATCCACTGATACTGAGTCATATATAGTCTTTACAATGCCGGTGAACATTGTCCCGGCCTCTCCCTGCCCCTCCACTCCGAGGGCTGCGAGAGTGTTCTGTCCGATTTCCGTGATGATATGGGGCTGGAGGATGATTGCGCAGACTGCCGCGATGAGAGTTGAAAGTCCCAGGACAATCAGGGCGGGCATTTTTCTGGCAATCATAATTCCTGTAAGCAGCGGCACTATGAGAGTCCAAAGAGAAATGTTGAATTTCGCGGACAACGTTTCCGTATAGACAGAAATCTGCGCCGGTGCGCTGCCTGTGTGGATGAATCCGAGCACAAGGAAAATGACAAGTGTAATGACGAATGACGGTACAGTGGTGAACATCAGGTACTTGATGTGAGTGAAAAGCGGGGTGCCCGCAATTGACGATGCCATCACCGTCGTGTCTGACAATGGGGAAATCTTGTCTCCGAAATATGCCCCTGAGATAATGGCTCCTGCAATCATGCCGTCACTGAATCCCAATGCCTTCCCGATACCCAGCAGCGCCACTCCGATAGTGGCGATAGTCGTCCACGAACTGCCTATCATTACCGATACCAGGGCGCATATCAGGCAGGCGGTCAGCAGGAACACCTTCGGGGAAATGATTTTCACTCCGTAATAAATCAGGGACGGCACGGTTCCGCTCATGGTCCACGTGCCCGAGATGCCGCCTATAAGGAACAATATCACAATGGCGGTTGTCACGTCTCCGATATTGCTCCGGATGGCGGCCTCGAAATCTTTCCACGGTTTCTTGAACAGCCACATTGCCAGCCATATGCAGATGCCGGCCGAGAAGAGCAGCGCCACCTGGCTTGCGCCGAGGATGGAGTCGCTTCCGAAGACGCCGATGTTCAGCGCAAGAAGAATTATCAGGACAATAATTGGCACCAGTGAGATGCTGGTCCGGATTATTGAGGATTTTTTCATTTCAGTCTATCTAAATTTATGTTTCGCAATTTGCGAACGCGCCTTTTCAAATTTTTACAATGCCGATTCCCGGCAGGCTGTTCAATGTTATCTTGCCGTCCAAAACCTTCATCCCGTCGAACAAGTCATTGCTTATCAACAGGTTGCCATCAAGGTCAGCGAAATCCGCCGCAGGGGAGAGCTGGGCTGCGGCCGACACCGCGCAGGACGTCTCGGTCATACAGCCGAGCATCACTTTCATACCTTCCGCCCTGGCGTAATTCAGCATTTTCCAGGCCTCGCGCATTCCTGTGCATTTCATCAGTTTGATGTTTATCCCGCTGTATGCTCCTTTGATATCCGGAATGTCTTTCAGCCTCTGGACAGCCTCGTCTGCGAAAACCGGCAGGGGACTCCGCCCTGTTATCCAGGCGTTGTCATCCAGCATTTCTTTTGGCATCGGCTGCTCGACCATCACAACACCGTTCTCTTTCAGCCAGAAGATTTCATCCAGGGCAAGCTCCCGGTCTTTCCAGCCTTGGTTGGCATCCACGGCTATTGGCAGGTCGCTTACCTCGCGGATGGCCCGGATGATTTCTTTGTCCCGGTCCGTACCTACCTTGACCTTCAATATGTTGAACTGTCCGGCAACTTCTTCGGTCTTGGCTTTTACTACCTCCTCGGTATCAATCCCGATGGTGAAAGTCGTGTCCGGAGTGCTATCCGGATTGAGCCCCCACATCCTGTACCACGGCGCGCCTATCAGTTTGCCGGCAAGGTCGTGAAGGGCAATGTCAACTGCGGCTTTTGCTGCAGTGTCTCCTTCCGAGAGACCGTCAATGTATGTCAATATGTCGTCCAGGCACAACGGATCGCGGAACTGTCCGAGGTCCACTTTTGATAGGAATCCGCACACGCTCTCTATGCTCTGCCCGAGATAAGGAGGCATAGAAGCTTCTCCATAGCCCGTAATTCCGTCATATTCAATGCGGACCTGTACGTCGGGAGTGGTCTTCCTGGAGAATGACGACACCGTGAAGACGTGCTTGAGCTGAAGTTCGTAAGGCTCGAAAGACAGTTTCATCCGTGCCTTCCCGCTGAAGTTCAGATTGATGCCTTCAGGTCCTGCCTTCCTGGCCGGGCCACCGCACGAGACAGCGGCCGGGCCGAGCAGTCCGGCGCCGACGGCCGCCAGTGTTCCGTTTCTCAGGAATTCACGTCTTTTCATACGGAGTGCTCCGGTTTATCCGAAAATGTTCTTGTGCAGCAATGCGACCACATCGTCCATAACAGCCCTGTCCACCACGAAACTGATGTTGACATAGGATGCTCCCTGCGAAATCATATAAATCTTGTGGTCTTTCAGAGGGGCGAAAGTCTTCTCCAGGATGCCGTTGACATTGTCCAGATTCTTGCCGATGACCGAAACCTGGGCTTTGTTGCTGTCAACGTAAACCTCCGCGAATGAGGAAAGTTCTTCCACCACTTTGTCGATGTTCTGTGAGCCGGCGTCAACTGTCACGGAAATGGTGGCCTCTGATGTGCTGATGAGATCCACGGAAACATTGTTCCTGCTGAAAATCTCGAACACATTCATCAGGAAGCCTGCCACATTTATCATCTTGGTTGAGAAAATATTGATAACCAAGATATTGCTCTTGCTTGAAACGGACTTGACACCGTCCTCGATGAAACTGCTCTGCAGAATTGCCGTGCCTTTCCCGGACGGGTTCATCGAGTTCAGGACGTATATCGGAATGTTCTTCTTGACGGCAGGCTCGATTGTCATAGGGTGGAGGACTTTGGCCCCGAAGTGAGCCATCTCGGCAGCCTCCTCGAATGAGATCCTGTCGAGGCTGATGGTATTCTCCACCTTGCGCGGGTCGGCAGTCTTGACTCCGTCCACGTCCGTCCATATCTCAATGGAGGGTGCGTCAACCGACATTCCTATCAGTGAGGCCGTGTAATCCGAACCTCCGCGTCCAAGCACTGTCGGCTCTCCTTCCACGGTAGCGGAAACGAATCCCTGGGTGATGACGGCGTCCCTGTCCTCTGTATATGCGGATTTGACCTCTTCACGGACTCTTGCGATGATTTCCTCTGTCTGGGGCTCTCCTTTCAGAAAGTTGTTGTCTGTGATAATCATCTTGCGGGAGTCCATCAGGCTGGTCCTGATGCCCCTTGCGTTCATTGCGCAGCAGATGATATTTGATGAGAGATATTCCCCGTTTCCGATGATGACGGCCTTGCTTCTGTCTGACAGTTCCCCGAGGGCGCATACGGCGTCCACGAAATATTCCAGCCGGTCGCAGAGGGCGTTCACTCTGCCGAGAGCGTCCGCTAGAATCTCTTTATTGTCAGGGATAAGTTCCTCAGCCAAAGCGGTATGCCTTGATCTGAGACGGTCAAGAAGTTCTTTTGCTCCTTCTTTGTCGCGCAGTTTTGCCTGATCTGAAATCTTGTAAAGCAGGTCAGTCACTTTTGACAGCGCTGATACGACAACAACAGGTTTTTCTTTGAGCTTTCCTCTTACAATCTCGATGGTGCGGGATATGGCGGCGCAGTCTGCTACCGATGTTCCGCCGAATTTCATTACAATCATAGTCCGTATTTATTTTCCAAGATTGCAAAGATACTGTTTTTCAGCCATTTTTCATCAATTCTTGAGAAAACAGCATAAAAAATGAGGATGACTTTCCAGTCACCCTCTTCTCTCATAATTGGTCGGGATGATGCGACTCGAACGCACGACCCCTACGTCCCGAACGTAGTGCGC
>JBJEBM010000088.1:0-9376 GCA_051870055.1 Candidatus Cryptobacteroides sp. | reverse complement strand
AAATAGTTACGGCAAACTGCGCTTTTTGTTTTATCTACCAGCGGCTATATGCCTACTACAAAAGTTGGAAATGGATTCATCCTTTGGGCATCCTCGTCCTCCTGCTATCCTCCGGTTTGGTATTCCTAATGTGGTTTATTATCAAGAAAATTTCCAAGAAACAATGAAAAAGTGGCAGAAAATAACAGGCAGTATTGCGTTAGTAGTTTTGGCGATTCTAAATGTTGCGATATGTATATTTAATTTTGACTACGCAGCCTCAATATATTTTGAGCCGGGCGGAACCACTCAAGATGCCATTGAAATAATGCGTACATATTCACAGCATGCTATAAAAGCCGTGAGTTATCTCGTGTGTGCCAACTATATCATTGCTCTATTTCTGTTTATTTACCTTTGGAAAAAAGGAGGCAAGCAATGACCGAATATATATTCAAAAACCTCTTCGCATTATATCTCGGAGGTTCCCTGCGATATGTTTATCTCCGATACATTCGCCGTGACAAAAACGCCACTTATGCAAAAGTCTTGCACGGCATTCCCAATCCAAAGACAAAAGAGGACGACAATTTCAATCTGAAAAATGAAATGAAGAATCGCATCACGGCTCTTTTGGCTATGGTAGTGTTTATACTTGCACTCGTTCTGTTCAATGTGATTTAACAAACCCTCAAAGCAGACAATATGTCAGATATCGAATACTTCAAAAAAGAACTGCTGCCATTTTTCAAATTATTTGATTGCAAATGGAGAAAATATCCAGAAGGTGATCTTGGAGCCCTTGAACAAATAATCTTCGAGAGTCCGACTTTAGGCGGGAATATTGACTTTTGGGAAAATGGACATCTTGGAATATATCTCTATGACTATGCCTCCGATCACGAAATTTACAACAAGCTACTCGAACCGTCAGAAGAACATCAGACTGCACTGAAAAACATCATACTAAAGATTGTAAAATAACCGCCCAGCAAGACATTCATCGGCAAAGCCGCTGAAAGACTTGCCCAATGAGCAGAGCGGAATCAGAAGATTGCCGTCCACCTCACGAGGATTCCGCTGCCGCTCCAGCCTCGCAAGCCTCCGCCCGTCAATCCTCTTCCTTTCTCTAACTCGCTCCTCGAAATATCGCAAAATATACGATATTCCGCTTATTTTTCCGTATATTTGCCCACGCTAATAACATTTTACAGATGAAATTGAATCGCATCAAATCCGTACTTGTTGATAAAGACTTATCACAAAAATGGCTTGCAGAGAAAATTGGAAAAAGCTTCAGCACAACAAACGCATATTGTTGTAACCGGCAGCAGCCTAATCTGGAGACTCTATATAAAATTGCGCAATTACTATCTGTCGATCTGAAAGAATTAATCGTAGATGTAGTACCGGAAGATAAGTGAAAATGCTGAACTCAATAATAGAAAATACAGACTCCTTTATGGCCTCCGTGCCAAAATCGAAGCGAAAACAATATGGCCAGTTCTTTACGAATGTGACCACCGCTCAATTTATGACCGGAATGTTTAACTTTGATTTGTCAAAACCAGAATTGAACATTCTCGATGCAGGTGCCGGTTCCGGCATATTGTCTGCCGCCGTTATTGAAAAACTGATTGAAAGCGGTTACAAAGGAAAAATATCCTTGACCTGTTACGAAACAGACGAAAGAGTCCTTCCGCTATTGAAGCAAAATTTGGATTTGCTAAAATCAGCATATGCAATCTCATACGAAATCATACAAGACAACTATATTACCAGCCAGTCATTTGAGAGCGACACACTTTTCGCTACAGATAACAACTCTTATGACTATATCATAGGCAACCCTCCATATCTCAAAATCTCCAAAGATGCCGCAGAAGCAAAGGCAATGCCTCTTGTTTGTCACGGCGCACCAAATCTTTACTTCCTGTTCTGGGCAATGGGCATCCATAACTTGATAGAAAATGGAGAATTGGTTTATATCATACCACGTTCCTGGACTTCCGGAGCATATTTCAAACAGTTCAGAAAGTATTTGTTTGACAACTGCGTAATCACGGATATCCACCTGTTTGAGAGCCGAAACAAAGTATTCGATGGAGAATCCGTACTTCAGGAAACCATAATCGTAAAGGTCCAAAAGACAACCCAAAAGCCTGAAAACATCAATATCACTTCATCCTCGACCTCTGCATTTGATGATGTGGAAAAATTCGCTGCACCATACAATACTATTGTTGCACCAAATCAGTTCGTTTATCTGGCCACCAACGAGAAAGATGTGGAAGTTCTCAATCAGGTCAATCATTTCGACAAGACACTTCCGGACATCAATATGAAAATGCAGACAGGAATCATCGTTGATTTCAGAACAAGAGAAGTCCTGCGAGACGAACTGGAAGACAACTCATATCCTCTGTTCTACTCCCAGCATATAAAAGACGGCCGTGTAATATGGCCATTGGGAAAAGAGGGAGAAGTCATAAAAACCGACAAAAAAGGCTACCTACAGGAAAACAGCGACTTCCTGATGGTGAAACGCTTTACTGCCAAAGAAGAAAAACGAAGACTGCAGTGTGGGATATATCTCAAAAACAAATATTCCCAGTTCCCGTATATAAGCACGCAGAACAAAATCAACTTCATCAAATGCGATTCTCCGTGCGTTACATATGGGCTGTATGTACTGCTGAACTCAACTCTCTACGACAACTATTATCGAATCCTCAACGGCTCTACGCAGGTAAACTCTACAGAAATAAACCTGATGCCTGTACCACAGAGGCAAATCATCGAGGAAATGGGCAGAGAATTGATGCACAAAGAACTGACTGTAGAAAATTGCAATAAAATACTGAACAAATGGATAATATAGAATTAGCAAAAGACCTTCTCGAACGCTTGAATATGCCGGCCAAACAACAAGCCCAGCTTTGCTGTTTGACCTTGCTTGCTATGGCAAAGATCAAACCCGATATGCCTTGGAGAGAGGCAACGAATGACTGGATAAGAATACACGATGTAATGTCCTTCATATCTGAAAACTACGGAATCACTTACGCGGAAAATTCCCGTGAGACATTCCGCAAGCAGGCAATGCATCCATTCAGAACCGCCGCATTGATTGAAGACAACGGCAAAGCGACCAATAGTCCAAACTATCGCTACCGCATTACAAATGAATTTCTTACAGTTATGCAAACAGTAAGAGATTATGAAAATTGTCTTTGCGAAGAAAGTGCAGTCCTGACATCATTTCTTGAAAGGCACGACAGCCTGTCAAATCTGTACGCCTCAAAGAAAAAGATGCAAATGATGCCTGTAAAAATAAACAGCTCAGATTTTGTATTCAGCCCAGGCAAACACAATCAGCTACAGAAAGCCATAATCGAAGAGTTCGCACCGAGATTTGCACCAAACTCTGAATGTCTGTATGTCGGAGACACCATTCAAAAAGATATGGTCAAGAATGTTGAGAAACTCGCTTCCCTTGGTTTTGAAATCACCCTGCACGACAAAATGCCCGATGTCGTTCTCTATCGAGAGGACAAAAACTGGATATACTTCGTGGAATCTGTCACCTCGGTAGGACCAATGGACTCAAAGCGAATCCTGGAAATTGGAGCAATGACGGAAAAAGTCTCTGCCGGAAAGATTTTCGTGACCGCATTTCTTGACTTCGCATCATTCAAAAAGTTCTCCGAACAACTTGCTTGGGAAACAGAAGTCTGGATAGCCGATATGCCGGACCATATGATACACCTCAATGGAGACAAATTCTTAGGGCCGAGATAAACGCTAGTGACTTTGTTTTATGGCAAAAATCAAATACCACTTTGCACTGAATGACAAAGGCGAAACGATCGACATCGCCAATGTCACTGAAAACGACAGGCAAACCAAATACTATTGCCTGAACTGCGGAGACGAGATGATACCTCGCCTCGGTGCAAAGAACGCCCACCATTTTGCCCATAAAACCACCACTCCGGACTGCAATCCCGAGACATATCTCCACAAACTCGCGAAACTCAAAATCAAAGAAAAATTTGACTCTGGTATTCCGTTTGAAATTAGCCTCAGACAAACCTGCGGTTGTATCGACAAAAACAATTGTCCTTTCTACAAAGAAGATGAATGCAAATCAGAAGAATACCGGACCTATGACTTACGCAAAACATACGATACCTGTACTGAAGAACAAACCATCGGCAACTATCGAGCTGATTTGTTGCTGACATCTTCCACAAAACCAGAAACTCCGCCGGTCCTAATTGAAATTTTCGTCACCCATAAATGTGAAGAAGAAAAAGTCGACTCCAATAATAGAATCGTTGAGATTCCAATAAAAACGGAAGAAGATATTATCACACTTCTACAATCACCTATAACTGAGATAGACAAATATTCCTTTGATGACGGAACTGTTAAATGCGCATTTTATAATTTTTCCCGAAGCACTTCTGACAACAAACTTGAAGCACGAGACATCCGCAAATTCTACTTATTCCAAAGCGGAGCTGCGTACATTCCCAATTTGTTTATGAATGTAGGCAATTGTCGACATATTCTTCAAAAAGACAATCGCAAAGCAATTCTTGAACTTGCAATAGATTTACCATACGAAGCACAGGTCTCAGAGTATGAACTCGGTTATGCCAAAGCTGAAGAAATGGGCTTCGACATCAAAAATTGCCATCTATGTAAATATCTCGGCAGCGGTTTTATGGGAGAACCAAGCGTCTGCTGCCTATACAAAAAATTCGGTACCACTCAATATCCCAAAGGCCCGGAAGCAATGACCTGCTCATACTACCGCCAGAATCACGAAAATGATGAAGCACTGAGAGAAGCTCTTCAAACAACCCCAATAATAGTCTGCAAATAGAAACGCCCGGCAAGACATTCATCGGCAAAGCCGCTGAAAGACTTGCCTCTATGGGCAGAGCGGAATCAGACGATTGCCGTCCACCTCACGAGGCTTCCGCTTCGCTCCAGCCTCGCAAGACTCCGCCCGTCAATCATCTTCCTTTCTACAACTCGCTCCGCTCGATTAAAGACAATAGGTGTCGAGACAGCAGCCTTTCTCCGAAAGCCCGCAGACTCGACCAGTCTATGCCCCTCGCTCCCCACAGGGGAAGATAAACGACCGGGCTACATTGGGTGCGGTGCGAGGGTAAGGTGCGTTTAATCCGCGAATTAACATAATGTATCGAGATTGTGTAACAGCATACGCTGTTTGCGCTTCGCACACAATCTACATTATGTTAATTGGCTACGTTTGAGCGCATTCGGCGGTTCGGTGCGCTGAAACCGCCCGTTCGAGACGGCTGGCAACAGTGGGCTTCCGTCAGGGGCTTTACGCGCTCCAAGCCCGTCCGGAAGCCCAGGACTTTTGACGAGCAGTGCGAAGGTCATCCCTCTATCAAAGGTCGGTAGAAAAAGAAAGGTAAGTGCATCAATCACGGCCAAAAGTCCGGAGTCGCCAGCCTTAGCAGCGAAGCTGCGGGCCTCGTCCAGTCTTTCTTCAAGTAGCCGGCAAGCCGTCAACTTCAAGAAAGTCAGGCCAAGGCAAGGTGAAGCCTGCGGCTTTGAGTCTCAACCCCCCCCAGCCCCTTTCAGGGGAGAACTGCACGCCTGATCCGGATCATTGTCAAGACAATCTCCGCTATGGGCTTCGCCCATTACTCCACAGCAGGAAAATCTGGCCAGCAAGCCGGCACAGTTTTCCTCGCCGCTACGTACCGCTACGGAGTCTTCACAATCCGGGGCGTGCAGAGAAACGCGAGACTGCTCGTTCCGCAACTTGGAGACTCCGCTACGCTCCATTTCCAAGTCGCTTCAGTTCGCAGACTCGCAGAGCGGTAAGCCTACGGCTTGTGTCCAACCCCCGATGCTGGTCGCATCGACCCCTATTCAGGGAGTTACAGTGCGCCATTTCCCTCCTTGTCAAGACATCCTTTTGCAAGCAAAATGCTGCCTTCACAATCCGGGGCGCACTGGGAAACCTCGAATCTGCTCGTTACGCGGCTTGAGTATTCCGCTGCGCTCCATATTCAAGCTGCTCCAGGTCGCAGAATCGAGAGAGCGGAACGCACTACCGGCTTTGCAAGGGCAAAGCCCGAAGTACGTACTGTCAAAAGGGGAAGATTCCCCTCACGCACAATGCTTTCCGCCGAGCCAGCCGAGCCCTGCGGTCTCGGCTGCCTTGCCGTCTCCAAGCATTCCCACCGCAGCATCCTCCCCGCTGTCGTTGTGCCCGGCAAGCCGTACCCAACCACAGCTCCCCACGGCCGTCAGGACAGTGCCCGGCTTCGCCGTTCACAGACCTGCCGCCCCACAAGCAGAAGATTGCCGTCTGCGCCGTCAATCCTCTGCAGCGGCCAGTTCGCTAACCGCTCACTCGCCGCCATATACCGCTGCATATATTGTGTAAAGTTTCTTGTTTTCCAATTCCTTTCCGATTATTTCCACATTATAGTTTTCTGTTTTCCAATTCAAACTATTCTGTTTCACTTCTCTTAGATACACCTTGAAGAAAAACAAAAATCCCTGCAAAGGTAGTCCGGCTTATGGTGTCAGTAAAGGTCAAGCGGCTAAAGCCGTCCGCTGCGCGGAACCTTGACAGACACCAACACCGGACGAAAAAGGCAGCGCTTTTTCTTTTTCTTTCTTTTTCCGGTTTTCTTTCTTCCTCTTTTTCAGAAATGTCTTCAAGTTGATTGTTATTATTTGTAAATTTGTAACTGATTATTAAGGTATTATCTCCCTATCAGTTACCTTTCAACCCAAGACTTGCAACAACCTATGGACCAGTTTACTCCAGACATATTGTTCAGTGACTTCTACGGCTCCGCCGGAGATGTCACTGCGTATCATCTGGACGGGAAATGCCATATAAGGAAACGCTCCTGTTCGCCGTTCCCGGCGACACAGGGACAGCAGTCCTGTCTTGCAGTCCATCGCAGGGCGCTGGCTGCCTGGAGGACGGTGCCGCACGAGGTGCAGAATCTGTGGAACAGTTTCGCCATCAAAGCTGAGCCGCACAAACCGCCATTTGACCACAGTTCGCATATCTCGGGGAACAATCTGTTTGTAAGTGCTTATCACGGCTTTGCTACTTTGGGGAATGAACACATACCCGAACCAGTGCCGTTTGAGCCGTTTCCACCGTTTGCTGTTTCCATCAATGGCGCAGCTGCGGAGGAAGAGGAATTGAGAATGTTTTTTGATCTGACGGTTTCGGACCCCGAAAACCGCTACCGCTTGCTGACGAAAATACAACTTACTACTCCGGGTGCCGGACGGCATCCGGGGAAAATGCGCAATTATCTTGCTGAAAGGGCAGGGGAAGGCTCTGCGCTTGTTCGGATTCCAAATTTCAGAGTTGTTTCGGGCTTGGATTCGGATGAATACCAGGTACACGCAAAGTGCATCCTGCTCGATACGAAAACCGGATACCGAAGTCAATGTCAATCGGTATCCGGGCTAATCGCTTTCTAATCGGCTCTTGTTTTTCTACCTCATAAGCGAATTTTCTGCATCAAAATTAGAATAATGATGCAGAAAATTGCGGAATGAAGCTGATTATTTGAAGTAATCGTATTTGTCAGTGAGCTTCTCAACTACCTTGAGGTTTTCGGCTTTGATGTATTTCTTGAGCATAGCCGGAGAAGTGTGACCGGTGACTTTCATAATATCATAGAGGTCGATGCCTGCAAGATACATCAATGTGGCTCCGGTCCTGCGGGCGGTATGAGTGTGGATGAGCTGCCATTTCTCGAAGGTCTCCTTCTTCGGAGTTCCGCCTTTCGTGGTCTCAATCTCCACTGGCTCGGTCAGTCCAGCTTCCTTTGCGACTTCTTTGATGTAGCGGTTGATTACCTGGTCCTCCAAATGCGGCATCTGATAGTCATACTTCTTCAGAATTTCCATCAGTTTCGAGTTGCACGGAATCGAAACTCTCGCTCCTGTCTTCTGCTGACGGATGTTCAGGTAAGTAATCTCCTGCTTCTCAATCCAGGCACGCATCTGCCCAGGGTGTTCCGGGTCCGGCTCTTCGTGCATCACATTCTTCACCAAGGTATCGAAATCTTCTTTCTTGATGTTGTTGTAATCGGAAACACGCTGCGCAGTCCAAACGCCGACCATAAATATGTCCCTTGCCTGCTCGTGGCCGATGCCGAACTTTGACAAATCCACAGCCATCATCTTCTCCAAATCCTCATTCGTCAGATATATGCTATCGACATCAACCCTCGTACCCTTGAACTTCTTATCCTTCCAAATATTGTTGGAGTGATGTCCCTCGATTTCAGCGGAATACATAATGGCCTTCAACTCCTTCACACACTTACCCACAGAGTTAATCGCATACCCTTTCTTCTTCAGATAAGCCGTGTAATCATAATAGAAGGTCATATCAATGTCATTGAAGTCGTACCGGTGCCTGGTCTCCTGCTGGAACAGCTCGAACTGCCTCATAGCCTGCTTGATGGCCTTGACGGTAGAATGGGCATAATTGCGTCCCTGCTCCGTCTGCCTGGCTCCGTTGGAAACCTGCTCGATATAAGCCTTGATATACTTGTTCAAGGTCATCCGCTTGGATGCGGCTTCCTTTTGGGCTTTTTCCTCTGCCGCTCTTTTCTTCGCTTCAATGGCTTCGGCATAGGCGACAGAATTAATGATGTCACGGGCCTGGTCACTAGTCAAAGCAACCTTGGCGTTAAGCTGCTCTTCCAGCAACTGTTCAATCTTATCCAACTTGGCGAAAAGTTCAGCCCCAGCAGCGCTTTTGCGGAAATTGGCAAATGCCTTGGGAGATGAATTTGCAGAGTTCCATTTGAACGCATCGACCTCCAAATTAGTGGAGAGTTTAACATCAACATTGAGCACGCGGGAACGGATTCTGACGAAGACAGGAACCATCCCGGACTTATGTTGTTTCTTGATATAGTAATTGCAAGCCATAGACCTAAGTACTTAATATTTAACCCACTACAAATTTACGAAAAAAGTGTGTAAGAACCATAGATTTTGTGAAAAATGTTCCCACAAAGTTCCCACATTTTTCAAGGTATCACGAAAGGCTACGAAATCAAAACCCACTTATAAGTGGTTGTATGGGCATTTCTTATTCATACCAATCCGCCCTATACCCACAAAAGAAGTCTGCTAGGCACCTCTTAAAACCCCTTTCAGCGATGCTGAGAGGGGTTTTGCTATTCTAAACATTACTATAACATTACTATGAAAAACAGAAAGGCTCAAAGCCGATGAGGGACTTTGAGCCAGGTGGTATTCTAAATGCGATGCATTATAGCAACTGCATTCTCGGCAAAGATACTCAAATTTCTCCATCAATCAATCTTTGACTATCTTTGTCATCGGA
>JBJEBM010000087.1:0-44218 GCA_051870055.1 Candidatus Cryptobacteroides sp. | reverse complement strand
ATAAACTGAATGCAAGGCTCTCTGTTGCAATAGGTTAAAAATGTTATATAGAAGATGGAAATCTTCGCACTGGTGACAGGAGTCCTTTTCCTGTTGCTGGAAATCAAGCAGCACAATCTGATGTGGCTCCTGCAGGCAATCTCGGGAGCCGCCTCGGTTGTGGTTTTTTTTAGGCAGGGGCTCTATGCCTCCATGGGGCTCAATGTCAATTATGTCATTATGGCTGTCTGGGGATACGTCCAGTGGCGGCGTGATTCTGCGTCAGTTGATTCCGGGGCGGTCCATCTGCGCAGGATAACATTGCCTGTTGTCCTTGTGAGCATCGCAGCCCAGATTGCCGGAACCATTCTTTTCCTTTATCTGCTCCGCATCCTCGGAGATTCTATGTCAGGCCTTGACGCCGGCGTGACTGTTCTAAGCGTCATAGCCACCTGGTGGCTTGTCCGTTCCTACAAAGAACAGTGGCTGCTGTGGATAATCGCCGATGTCCTGATGGTTGTTATGTGTCTGTGCCAGTCTCTCTGGTGGATGTCGGCGCTTTACTTCTTCTACACTGTATCAGCTGTTTACGGCTTTGTTTACTGGAAGAGGCAGGGCGAATATCTATAGGCCCAGCCCTTTGATCCAGATGACCAGGTCATTTAGAGTCTCAGGAGAGAATGTCTCTTCTATCTTTCTGTATTCCAGGACATCGCCTGTTTTACAATGCTGGAACAGATGATTCAGGGATGGATATTCCCTGACGAGGTTGGACGGATTGTCAGGCAGGTTTTCCCGTATTCCGGCAAGGTTTATTGAAGAAATCACCTGGATGTCTTTGTCCCCGTTCGCCGCGAAAACCGGGCAGGTGCAGGCTTTGATATCTTCCGACGGGTCGTAATTGATAAACCATCCCATCCACGGATTCCCCTGCGCAAGCACTGTGGCCCTGTAAGCCTGTACGGTATAACGCTGATCAATTCCCTGCAGCTCCATAATCCTGTTTGCCTGTGCGGTGAAAGCCTCGTCACCCCTCACTCCGACTCCGGCGAGGCTGATGACGAAATCAGCTTTCTTGCGGGCGCCCAACATTATTGCGATGTTTCCGCCTTCACTGTGCCCCAACACGCCTGTTTTCCCGAAACGTCCTGAAGCTCTGAGATATTCGATTCCCGCCGCGGCGTCATCGAGAAAGTCCGGAGTCGTGGCTTCCTTGACATTTCCGCCTGTCGATTTGCCGAAGGTCCTGTCATCGTACCTGAGAGTAGCGATCCCGTTTCTTGCCAGATAATCCGCGATGACCATAAATGGTTTGTGGTCAAATATTTCCTCGTTCCTGTCCTCCAGGCCGCTTCCTGTGACCATCAAAACCACCGGCGTCTCTGGTGTCGCATTGTCAGGAATGACGAGAGTTCCTGCGAGAACAGCTCCTGCAGCAGTATTGGTGAACGTTACTTCTTCTTCCGAGTAAGGGAAAGGTCCTTTGGGATTCTGGGGCCGTTTGAGAATTTCTGTCCGTTTGCTCAGCGTCAGAGGGAAATTCTTGCCCAACTGCGAGAATGTTCCAATGATGGAGCCGTTTATGAGCATACCTTTGTATGTCACTCCAAGGTTGGGAACCGTGATTTCCAGGGATGCGGCGTTGTTGACCGATGCATCGGCCTTGATGCCGGCCACTCCCTGGTCAGGACTGTCCATAGTGCATTCAAGGTTTCCGGCATCTCCGGAACTGATATTGAACACCACTGTCAGGGAAGCCTGGCCTACGGTCAATTTCCCGTTCCAGCTCCCCGTGAAAGGATTCTGTGCCGCCATAATTGCCGGAAGAAATATCATCAGGAGCACCGCTGTTCTCTTTATCATAAGAATCTTTGTTTAATAGAGTCCGATTTCTCAAATATATGGAAAATTATTCGTATATTGGTATTATGCTTTCGAAATAATTTGGCTTGCTTATGAGATTCATTCATACGGCCGATCTGCATCTCGGCCAGGTCATATACCAGAATTACGGAAGGGAGGATGAACACCGTCATTTCTTCAGGCAGCTGATGTTTTGGTGCATTGAATACCATCCGGACGCTTTGCTTGTCTGCGGGGATGTGTTTGATATACAGCAGCCCGGGGCGGGAGTGAGACAGGCTTTCGCGGATGTGGTCGCTGAGATACACAATTCCTGTCCTTCAATGAAGATAGTCATTGTGGCCGGAAACCACGACTCCGCATCGAGAATCCAGTCCGACAGGGCTGTCTGGAAATATGCCAATGCCGTGCTTTCAGGTGCGGCACCTTCGCTGGAACTTCCCGGCACACCCGACGGCTGGCAGGACGAGTATATTGTGGAAATACCAGAAGGGTTCATAATCGCTGTCCCGTATATGCCTATATGCCGCAAGGAACTGTTCCAGTCTCTTCTGGACCGTGTAGAGGCAAGAAACATTTCCGGCAAGCCGGTTGTGATGACAGGGCATCTGGCGGTCACCGGCTCGGATTTCACCGGCCACGGATTTGATATCGGCAATATAAAGACGAATGAGGCAGGAGATCTTGGCTCAGGTTATGACTATCTCGCACTTGGCCACATCCATAAACCGCAGACAATTGGACATCAAGAGGATTCATATATTGATGACATCACCTTGAAGTCAGGAGTGATAAGATACAGCGGGAGCGCCCTTCACGTCAGCTGTGATGAGACCTATCCGCATTCCGTGAGCCTGGTGGATATTGAAAGGAGAGGCGGTAATGTAAGAATCAGGCAATTGAGAATCAATCAGCTCCGCCATTTTTTCGTTTTGCCTGAGGACGGAACTTCTTTTCAGTCGGAACCCGATGCCCTGGAGGCTGTAAAAGAATTTGTGTTGTCGAAGAGAGAGGGGTATATACGGCTCAGGATTGACTCCTCCGCCCGGATTTCTCCGGATTTCAACCAGAAAATCTACGATATGATTTCCGGAGCAGATGACGCTGTCCGCTACAATCCCAAAGTGATATGGACAGGTTCATCCGGCATCATTACGGACGAACCTGCGGCGCCGCGCTTTGAAGTCGCAGACCTTCAGCAGATGGAAGATCCTGTCGAATTTGTGGAGCGGACAATCGGGCGTTATCCGGGACTCGGCCTTGATGAAATCCGGGAAGCCTTCGCTGAAGTGGCCGCCGAAGTGGAGAGGATGAAAAATGAAAGTAATTGACAATTATGAAGATTCTGCAACTCCATATCAGGAATATAGCCTCTGTGGAAAAGGCTGACATTGATTTCGAAAACGGGCTTGGCGGAGCCGCGAGTCATAATCCTCCGTCAATTTTCCTCATCACCGGAGACACGGGATCGGGTAAATCAGTGATACTTGACGGCATTGCCCTGGCATTGTACGGGACCACTCCGAGAATCCAGAATGTGCTGAATTCCAAAGACAACAAGTTCAGCCCGTCAGCTGACGAGACCATCAGTGTCAATGACATCCGGCAATATACCAGAATCGGCATCACTCCCGGGGCGGACTGTTACAGCGAGGTGGTTTTCGAAGGCAATGACGGACTGGTGTACCGTTCGCGCCTCTCTCTCGGAATGAAGAAGTCAGCCAGGGGGAAAAATGCTGGAAGGGTCTCATATTCAACGCCTGTGATGGAAATCGAGACCGGTTCCCGGATATACACCAGGATTACCGAAGTCAAGGAAATCGCGCAGCGTGCGGTCGGACTCACTTTCGAACAGTTCTGCCGTATGGCGATGCTTGCCCAGGGCCAGTTCGCCGCTTTCCTAACCGGTGATAAAAAGAGCCGTGAGATAATACTTGAACAGCTGACAAACACCGAGATGTTCTCTCAATGGGGAGAGGCGGTCAGCAGAATATACAAACGGGCGGAGGAAGCTGAAAAGAATGCGAAAGCATTGTACGAAGCGGATGTTGAGCATACCATTCCGGAGCAGGAACTCGGGGCACTGCAGGATGAAAAGTCACTGCTGACAGAAAAATGCTCTCAGCTCGACAAGATTAAATCAGAAAAGGGTAGAATACTTTCCGCTCTTGAAATGATTGAGAATGAGCGGAATAAGATCCAATTATCGGAGCTCCGGCTGAAAGAGGCGGGAGAAGAGCGCGAAAGCATTGGATATCTTTCCGCAAGTTCTCTTGTAAAGAACTGGAACGAGACGGCTACAGTCCGTGTGCATCTGGGGAACAGGCTGAATTCTGGCAAAGAATTAGTGTTGAATAGACAGGAGGAGGCCGAAGCCGCCCGTGATTTCCGTGTTCTTCTTGCTGACTTGGAGGCCCGCAGGGAGGAACAGGCGAACCTTCACAAACAGGCCGGTCAACTGCAGGAACTGTTGGATAAGGACAGTGCTTTCGCTCCGGTTTTCGCCAAAGCCGGTGAGATTGCCGCGATGGCAGTACAGTACTCCGCACTCCTTAAAGAACAGGAGACGGAAATAATGAACCTCAGGGATGCGGGAGCTGAAACCGCAGCCCTGTCAGAACGTCGGACACTGTCTGAAACCGCACTGAAGAAAGTCATTTCAGAACAGGTTCAGGTCAGGGAAAAGATACACAGCCTTAATGAGGAGAGGAACGGACTTGATCCGGATGGCATATCCCGAAAACTCGTTGAGTCCGCCGGGAGGCATTCAGTTTTGAAAAAACTGGATTCTGACGTCAAATCCAGAAAATTGAAGCAGAGAGAGTATGACGCCCTGTCAAAAAGTGTCAATGAAGCTCAAGCCGGACTTGCGGTTCTATCCGCTAATCTGGAAACCGCACGTGCGGACTACAATGCTTCAAAGAATGAATTTATTGATGCCCAGTCACTTGCTGAGACAATGCGGGCTGGAGTCAATGAGGCTCTTGTCGAGTTGAGGCGGAAACTCGTAAAGGACAACGCGGAATTCTGCCCACTATGTGGCCAGCGCATCGGGCATATTTGCCAGGATGTTGATTTTGAGGGCATTCTCTCTCCATTGGAAATCAAATGCCAGGCAGCGAGGCAGAAATATGAAAATGCGGAAAATGTTTTCACAGCGATGAAATCTGGGCTGGATTCAAAGAAAGCGGCTTTGGCTGCTGGCAGGGAACGGCTCGGAGCTCTTGCTGAAGAACTCAAAGCCTTGGATGACAGTATTGCAAATTCGGCCTGTGAGAGCGGCCTTGATTGCTCCGGCAATCTGGAAGAACGGATTTGCGATGCTTTTGAATCATTGAAGAAACAGAATGAATCTCTGACAAAAGACAGGGACAGGGCTGAAAGCATATTCAAAGAAATCCGGCAGTGGCAGGAAAAGCTCAATTCTCTGGATTATGAATTCAAAGAAGCCAATAAATTATATAACAATGCTGAACAGGCCCTGAGGGACAATGCTTCAAGAATCCGCCAGCATGAAGATAATTCCAAGTCCATTGGATTGAAAATCAATGATCTGCATAAGTCTATACCGGAATCGGCCGCACTTTTCCGCAAAGACTGGGATATGAATCCAGGCCTTTTCGCCAGGGATCTTAACACAGCTGCGGACATATATAAATCAAATGTTGAGAAACTCAAGAATATCCGGATGTCAATCAACGGGATGAGTTTCCTTCTTGAATCCATATCGGCCTCGAAGAGGGCGGTTCTGGCAGAACGGCCATCCTGGGACTTCAAAGTGCAGCCGGAGAAGATTCCTGACAGAAATATTGCGGATGAATGGGCCTCTTTTTCAAGACGCCTTTCCTCCATTTCCCAGAATATGAAAACCTGCATTGCTCAATATGCTGAGAGTGACGCTATTGTCAAGGCATATTGTGACAAGAACGGCATAACTGAAGAGGAACTTATGAAGATTGACGCATCCGGTGATGAATTCAGCAAAGCACTGGAATACACCACTTCAGTCGATGGAATGATAAAATCGCTGGAGGAAACAATACGCCGGTCCGCCCGGGACATCTCCTCGTCGATATCCGCTCTCGGGCTCGAGAATGACAGCCAGTTGCCGGAGAGACAGGAAATTGAGTCTGAAATAGAAAAGATTGATGCCGGATTGCTTGAAGCGCACAAAAGGATTGGCGAAATTGAGGGACGCCTCGAATCCAACAGGCAGAATGTGGAACAGGTTGCCATAAGGAAAACTGAATATGAAGCGGCTCTCACAAAAGCTGGAAAATGGCGAAGAATAGCCGGATATTTCGGCGGAACCCGATTCAGGACGCTTGCCCAGACCTACATCCTGAGACCTCTCCTGAACAATGCCAATGTATATCTTGACAAGATAACCGACCGATATACACTTACGTGCAGCGAGGAAAACGAGCAGCTTTCGATTCTTGTGCTGGACAGATACAACAGGAACCAGGTACGGAGCGCAACAGTTTTGTCCGGAGGCGAGCGTTTTATGATTTCATTGGCGCTGTCCCTTGCATTGTCGTCATTGAACCGTCCGGATATGAACGTCAATATCCTGTTCATCGACGAGGGCTTCGGCACACTTGACGAGAAGAGTCTCGATTCAGTGATGGCCACTCTTGAGCGCCTTCAGGAAATAGCCGGGCAGAATGGGCGCAGGGTCGGCATAATATCGCACAGGGAGGAACTTGAGGAACGTATTCCTGTGAAAATCAAGGTGATTAAGAAGGGACCGGGACGCAGCATCGTGGAATGTGAACATAATTGACAATATGACTTCAAGAATATTTATATGTTTTATGGCCGCGGTTATGGCGGCTTGCGGATGCCAGAGGAACCCCTGTCGTCCGGATACGGGAACTGACGATGCACCGGCTTTGTATTTCAGGATAGCAGAATTCCCTGACGGCTCTTCTGCGATTGTGACCATTGATCCTGTTTCTGCTGAAACCGACACTTTCCGTGTTGCCGCTCCCTGCAGGAGGATAGTATGTATGTCGTCAGGTTATGTGGCCTGCCTGTCGGCTTTGGGAGAGATTGACGCTGTATGCGCTGTATCGGGAACGGATTATATATCAGATACTTCTGCGCGGAGACGGATAGAGTCCGGGGATATTGCCGAGGCTGGTTATGACTCCGCCCCTGATTATGAGAAGATTCTGTCGCTCTCTCCGGATGTGGTTGTAGCCTATGCCCTGCATTCGTCGGGCAACGCTTTTGTCAAATGCCTCCGCCAGTTTGGCATTCCTGTGCTCGTGCTCCACGACTATCTGGAGCATTCTCCTCTGGCAAGGGCTGAATATGTCAAGGTCTTCGGTGCGCTGACTGGACACAGATATGAGGCTGATTCTATATATGACTGTGTTTCAAGAAGATATAATGAAATTGCGGATGCGGTTTCGGATGCTGTCAAGGTCAGTGGTAAAGGGTCGGAAGAGAGAAAAGTCCTGATGAACATCCCGTATTCGGATGCCTGGTACATTCCTGGAGAGGAGAATTATATGTCCCGTCTGATCCGTGATGCCGGAGGACGTGTGCTCGGAGCGGAACCCGGACGTTCGGAATCCTCTGTCATTTCTGTGGAGCGGGCATTTGCCCTGGCGAAGGAGGCTGATGTATGGCTCAATCCCGGATGGTGTGATACGAAATCGGAATTGTATGATGAGGCTCCTGTGTTCAGGAAGTTCAATATCAATGAGATATACAATAATACATTAAAACGCAATCCAAAGGGTGGAAATGATTTCTGGGAGTCTGGCGCTGTCCGGCCGGATTTGATTCTCAATGACCTTGCCAACATACTTCATCCTGAAGCCGGACTCGTGGATAGAGAACTGCATTATTACAAAAAGGTCGAGTGACACAGGGCTTGGTCATTGTATTCTCTCCGGATTTCGCTATCTTTGAAAAATTATGCAGAACCTTGAGGAAAACGATACTGCCAGACTGCTGAAAGACCTTCAGTGCTGCGTTATAATGCCGACATACAACAATGCCGGCACGCTTGCCGGAGTCATTCAGGAGATTCTTTCCTATTGTGCTGATTTGATTGTGATTAACGATGGAAGCACAGATGGGACGGCGGAAATTCTCAGGTCATTCTCATCAAGAATCAAAGTGTTGACCCATCCTTTCAACTGGGGAAAGGGAGCAGCGCTGAAGAACGGTCTCGAATATGCTCTCCAGCTGGGCTTCAGATATGCCGTAAGCATCGATTCGGATGGACAGCATTATCCTTCAGATATCCTCAGGTTTGCGGAAGCCATCCGGGAACATCCGGACACCCTGCTCGTAGGCGCCCGCAATCTCAGGGCTGACGGTATGCCGGGAAAGAACACATTCGCGAACCGCTTCTCGAATTTCTGGTTCAAAGTGGAGACCGGCGTCAGGTTGGATGACACCCAGTCAGGTTTCCGGCTTTATCCCCTTCACAGGCTGGATCTCTCCGACAGGCATCTGACAACAGGTTATGAATTTGAACTTGAGATACTTGTTTTCACCGCCTGGAACGGAACTGAAGTGCGCAACATTCCGGTCAATGTATATTATCCGCCTGAAGGGGAGCGGGTGTCGCATTTCAGGCCGATCAAGGATTTCACCAGAATCAGCATACTGAACACGCTCATTGTGTTTTATTGCCTTTTCTGGAAATGGCCGGTGGATTATATTGAGAGGATGAAGCATCTGCCCGACAGCAATTCAAGGATATCGGCTGCCGTGATGTTAGGCGTCTTTATGGGTATCATTCCTGTCTGGGGATACCAGATGATCTGCGCTTTCGCCCTTGCCCACCTGTTGAAACTCAATAAGTTGATAGTGGTCGTGGCCTCGAACATCAGTCTGCCGCCGCTCATTCCGTTCATTGTATTCGCAAGCTACTGGACAGGATGCAGGCTGCTCGGGCAGCCGACTCTGTTCGCCCTTGGCGAATTGACACTTGCGGATGTAGGGAATGTCCTGGTTCAATATGTCATAGGGGCGTTTGCCTTTGCCGCCATATCGGCCGCCATAGCCGGAGCCATTACTATGCTGATACTTACTTTCACCAGACGCCGACAATGGCAATAGTTCTTAACCGGATACCACTTAATTATGTCAAAAATATTCATATCAATATATTACTGGTTCAGGAAACACCGTGCGGCGTTCTGGCTGTCGATGCTTTCCAGTCTTGCGGTCTTCGCCCTGATGGCTTCCCGTATTAAAATAGAGGAGGATATCACCTCATTCTTCCCGAAGAGCGAGGGAAACCGGACAATGATGGAAGTATTTTCCAATATGCGGATAAGCGACAGGCTGATTGTGCTCTTCTCCGCAGACAGTCCCGAGGCCGCCGAGGACAGCCTTTTCGAGGCGTCTGACCGTCTGGAGGTGATGCTTGAGGAAAAATCATCCCTTATCCGGAATTATTCAGGCCGGGTCTCAGGCGAGAAAATGTCAGAAATGGCGGATTTCGTCAGGGACCATCTGCCGGCCTTTATGTCTTCTGGAGATTTTGAGCGCCTTGAGAAAATTGATAATCAGGAGTGTATAGATTCCCTGATAAGGAACGACTATCTGGCGCTTATTTCTCCGGCGGGATTTGCCCTGACAGATTATATTATGTCCGATCCTCTCGGTTTGTCTTCCGGGGTGATGTCAAGGCTTTCAGGACTGAATCCCGCTTCAGAATACATTCTCCGGGACGGACACGTATTCTCACCTGACGGCAGGACAATGCTGGCTTTCATCGAGCCGGCTCACCATTCCGGAGAAACGGGTTATAACGACAAGCTGATCAGCCATATAGAGAACTGCCTCGATACCCTGTCAGCAGAGTTCCCGACTGTGACCACCCATTATTTCGGGGGGCCTGCCGTGGGAGTTTACAATGCCAGGCAGATCAAGCGCGATACATTGTACACCTCTGTTGTTGCCCTCGTAATCATTGTCCTCTTCATCCTGGCGGTTTTCAAACGCAGGAGGTCCGTTTTCCTGATATTGTGCCCGGTGGTTTACGGAGCGGTTTTCGCCCTCGCCTTGGCCAGCCTTTTCCAGTCGAGCATCTCTGGCATCGCAATAGGTTCAGGAGCGGCCATTATGGGTGTAGCTTTGAGCTATTCCATTCATCTGCTTGCACATCAGAACCACGTGAAGGACGTTGTCCAGCTGCTTGAGGAAATATGCGGTCCTCTTGTCATCGGCAGCATCACGACAATCGGAGCATTCATAGGACTGCTTTTCACATCTTCCCAGCTGCTCAGCGACTTCGGCCTGTTCGCCGCTTTCACTCTGGTCGGTACAATGCTTTATTGCCTGATTTTCCTGCCTCAGTTCCTGATTGGCAGCGAGCATCTCAGGGAAGGCCGGATTCTGTCAATGATAGGACGGGTGAGCGCATATCCTTTCGAGAAGAACCGCAAACTCGTGGCGGGACTGGTGATTTTTACAGTAATCTGCTGTTTCACCTCCACAAAGGTCGGCTTCAACAGCAATATGATGAGCCTCAATTACTGGGAACATCATCTCAAGGAATCCGAGGAAATTCTTACCGCCCAGAGTGACAACGGGCGCAAGACTGTCATCTTCGTTTCTACCGGAAAAACTCCGGAAGAGGTGTTCTCCAATTATGAGATGACCTCATATATGCTTGATTCATTGAAGAATGCAGGCCTTGTTGAATCGACTGACAATGCGGGTGCGTTCCTTCGCTCACCAGCCGGACAGAAGATATCGTCTGAAAGATGGACAGAATTCTGGACTCCGGAACGTACATCGGAGATAAAGACGATGGTCAGGAACTCTGCAAAAAGATACGGATTCAGGGAAGACGCTTTCGACAGTGCGCTGGACAGGATTTCCACGATCAATCCTCCTGTGGATTATTTTTCCGGCGAACCGCTTCCGGATGCTTTCGAAAGCTGGATCGCGGGTTCTGATGAACTGAAGATGCTGATAAGCCGTGCGGTTATCGGCAGGGAAAACATTTCTGAAGTCTATGGCGCTTTGTCGGACTGCGACGGGGTGGTGGTTTTCGACCAGGCCTATTTCACTAATCAGGCCGCGGAGATAGTGAACAATGATTTCTACCTCATCCTATACATTTCCTCGTTCCTCATATTCTTTGTCCTCTGGCTGTCATACGGCAGGCTTGAACTTGCACTGCTCAGTTTCCTGCCGATGTTCGTAAGTTGGCTGATAATCATTGGATTGATGGGCATTATCGGAATGCAGTTCAATATCGTCAATATCATTCTTTCCACATTCATTTTCGGAATGGGGGACGATTTCAGCATATTCATTCTCGAAGGGCTGCTTTACAGATACAAGACCGGCAAAGCCCTGCTCGATTCACACAAGACTGCTATTTTCTTCTCCTCGTTCACAATGATTGTAGGCATCGGCGCGCTCATCTTCGCACGGCATCCCGCCCTTCATTCAATAGCCGTGATAACGATTCTTGGAATGCTGGCTGTCGTGCTGGTCGCATATATTCTGGAGCCGTTGCTCTTCAATTTCTTCATTACCGCTCCTGCAGAATCCGGCAAGCCGCCTTATACTTTGTGGTCGTTAGTCAGGGATATTTATTATTACGTTCCGGTTTTTATAGGCGGAATCATTCTCCTGATTATCAGTCTTCTGCTGATGTTTGTGCCTGTCAGGCAGCCACGGCGCCAGGCAGTCGTCGCAAGGGGAATGCACTATTGCTGCAGGCTGTTGCTGCGTATAATGCCTTTCATACATTCCAGAATAAGCGTTCCCGGAGGGGGAAAGGTATGGAATGCGGAGCCGGGAGTAGTTGTGGCGAACCATCAGTCGTCACTGGACATATTTGTGCTGGCGGCCATCTTCCCGAAACTCAAGTTTATGGTCGCCGACTGGGTGATGTCCTCGCCGCTGTTCTCAATCATAGCCCGTTATCTTGGATATTACACTAAATCAGAGGGATACGATAAATCTACCGGCAGGCTGGAGCAGGATGTCAAAGACGGGTGGTCGGTTGTCGTCTTTCCTGAAGGTACCCGTTCACCTGACGGTATAATCAGAAGGTTCCACAAAGGTGCGTTCTATATGGCGTCCAATCTCGGAGTTCCGGTGATACCTGTCGTGATGTACGGGAACCGGAGGATTCTTCCGAAGAACGACGGATTCAATATGACGGAGGGACTGTCGGTGGCTGAAGTGTTGCCGCCTATGGCTACGGAAGGAGTTGATTATCATATTCTTGCAAAGGATGCAGAGGCTCTTGTCAAAGAAAGGTATTCCTCTCTTTGTGATAAATATGACACCGCGGAGAATCCGTATTTCCGCAAAGCCCTGGTTTCAGGCTATATATACAAAGGTCCCGTCATCGAATGGTATGTAAAAATCAAGACAAGGCTGGAGAAGGATTATGCCATTTATGATTCGAACATTCCGGATGATGCCGTTGTTACGGATATCGGCTGCGGAATGGGCCAGCTTGACTATATGCTTTCGATGTACCACCCCCAGAGGAAAGTTACCGGTATCGACTACGACAGGGACAAGATAGCGCTCGCGGAGCACTGCTGGATGAAGCGCAATCTGCCTGGACTGAGTTTTGTTGAGGCTGATGCGTCCTGTATCGGACTGCCTCGCAGTGATGTGTACATTCTGAATGATGTCCTGCATTATCTGCCTGAGGAACAGCAGTTCGCTCTTCTTCAGAAATGTGCCGGAGGATTGTCTGACGGCGGAAAGATTCTCCTTCGTGACGGAGATTCTGCCAATGCCGGAGGCCATAGACTGACTGCGCTTACAGAGTTCTTCTCCACGAGACTTCTTGGATTCAACAAGACATCAGGCGAGCTGGACTTCCTTTCAGAAGACAGGCTGGCTGATTATGCCGCGCGTCTCGGATTGAAGGCAGAATGCATTTTCAGGGCTCCGCACACTTCCAATGCCCTGTATTCCATAACAAAGGAATCTCCAGATTCCCATATTGGAGGGAAACGGCTATGAGTGTTCTTCTGAAAATATTCAAGTGGCTGGCGGTCTCCATTGTATCGCTGGTGGCGGCAATTGCCATATTATGCCTAGTGATGCATTCCACAGTTGACCTGAAGGAACCTGCTTTCACTCCTGCCCGGGGAGAAGCTGTCGTGACGGACAGTCTCCGCATTTGGAACGGCAATTATTTCAGGATCAATCCGTCAGGCCTTCTGGAAATGAGGGTGGCCGGGAATGCTTCCGGGAGGGGAGAGGCGATGGGCAAACTGATACCGGATCTGCTTGAAGCCCAGGAAAAAGCCTTTGTCGATAAACTGTATGAACTTGTCCCTGCGGAAGCCTACAGGCGTTTTCTTATGTATTTCATTTCCATTTTCAACCGCAGGCTCGGAGAAAATGTCGCAGATGAGTTCAGGGAAGAAATCCGGGCTATGTCGGAATACTGCACTCATAAGTATGATGCGTACGGCAGTCCATATGAGCGTCAGATGCAGTATCATTCCGCCCACGATATCGGCCACGTGATGCAGGATTATATGCTGGTCGGATGCACATCGTTCGCGGTCTGGGGAGATGAAAGCGCTGATGGTGAACTGCTTGTGGGACGGAATTTTGATTTCTACATGGGGGAGGAGTTCGCAGGAAGGAATATGGTGCTTGTCGAGAGGCCGGATTCAGGATATGCTTTCATATCTGTCACCTGGCCCGGTATGACCGGTGTGCTGTCAGGAATGAACGAGCGGGGGCTGACTGTCTCTATCAACGCCTCTAAACTTGAGACCCCGAAAATGTCCGCGACACCTGTTTCCATTCTGTCCAGGGAAATATTGCAGTATGCTTCCAATATTGACGAGGCTATGTCAATAGCGGCTTCACGCAAGACATTTGTGGCCGAGTCGTTCCTTGTCTCATCCGTGGAGGACGGCAAGGCTGTCGTGATAGAGAAAACGCCATCTGAAATGTCACTCTTCGATCCTTCGGCAAGGGACAGCTCCATACATCGCCTGATTTGTACAAATCATTATCAGTCAGAACTCTTCTCCGGCAGACACGAGAATGTGACAAACCGTGAGATGTCGGATTCGGGTGAGCGCTGGAGAAGGGTTGAAGAACTTCTCGACTCGGCCGGACGCCTGAATCCCGAATCTGCGGCTGCTGTGCTCAGGGACAAGAAGGGTTTGGGTGGCAAGCCTTTGGGATATTGCAATGAACTTGCAGTGAATCAGCTGATTGCGATGCATTCAGTTATTTTCAGGCCTGCCGTGAGGCAGCTGTGGGTCTCGGCAGGTCCGTGGCAGTGCGGGGAATATGTATGTTTCGACCTCGATGATTACATCCAGGCAGGCATTCCTGTCCTGTCTTCAGGAGACAATATTCCGGATGATGAGTTCCTGATGTCTGATGACTATGGTAAAGTGGTGGATTTCAGGAAAATGTCCCAGTACATACACCGTGCGGCCGCTTCAAAGACAATAATTCCGAAAGATTCAATTGACTGGTATATTTCGCTTAACCCATTGTATTTCAATACGTATAATATTGCCGGAGATTATTTTTCCGCAATGGGCGATGATAATTCCGCTTGTGAACATTGGAAAAAATCATTATCTTTCGAGATGAAAAGGCAGGAAAGGCTCGCAATTGAAGAAAAATTGTCCCGCGCGGAGCGGTGATACATTCTGCCGGGAGGACATTAGACGAATTTAATGATGGAGACAAATCAGAATATTCAGTTCCTTTCCAAAGAGGAAATCAAGAGATATCAGGAAAAACGGCTGGCAGGAGCATTGGATTATCTTGCTGCCAAGTCTCCATTCTACAGTTCACTCTTCAGGGACAACAAGATAGATATCTCCAAAATCAGGACTCTGGAAGACTTGCGCCTGATACCTGTGACGACGAAGCCGGATCTGCAGATGCGCAATGAGGATTTTCTCTGTGTGCCGCATTCGGAAATTGTCGATTATCCTACCACTTCAGGCACTCTCGGCGAGCCGGTGTCATTCGCGGAAACCGAATCTGATCTGGAGCATCTTGCCTATAATGAATTCCTTTCATTCTCCACGGCCGGCTGTGTGAAGGAAGATATCCTCCAGCTTATGGTCACGATTGACAGGCGGTTTATGGCAGGCCTTGCATATTTTCTCGGAGCAAGGAGATTAGGAATGGGCACGGTGAGAGTCGGCAACGGAATTCCCGAGCTCCAATGGGACACAATCAACAGGATTCATCCGACAGTTGGAATGGCTGTCCCTTCGTTCTTGATAAAACTGATAGATTTCGCAGTCGAGCACGGCATAGACTACAGGAAGTCATCTCTCCGTAAATGTGTCTGCATTGGAGAGGCACTGCGGGATCCGAGAACTTTCGAACTGAACACGCTCGGCTCCATCATAAATGAAAGATGGCCTGAGCTTCAGCTATATACGACTTATGCATCGACAGAAATGCAGCATTCATTCACTGACTGCCAGTATTTCAACGGGGGACATCTTCAGCCTGAGCTTATGATTGTGGAGTTTCTGGACGACAATGACAATCCTGTTCCTGAAGGCGAACCTGGCGAAGTGACAGTGACCACGCTTGGAGTCACCGGAATGCCTCTTCTGCGGTTCAAGACCGGAGATGTCGTGTATCATTACGACGAGCCTTGCAGATGCGGAAGAAACACTGTCAGAGTTGGTTCCGTGGTAGGCCGCAAACGCCAGATGATTAAATTCAAAGGCACGACCCTGTATCCGCCGGCCCTGTTTGACATCCTTGACAATATTCCGGAGGTGAAAAACTATGTTGTTGAGGTGTTCACGAGCGGACTCGGAACGGATGACGTGCTGGTTTATGTAGGGACAAATTCCCCGTCTGGCCGCTTCGAGAAGGAAATCAAGGATATATTCAGGGCCAAGGTCCGCGTTGCACCGTCCGTGAAATTCGCGACACCTGAAGAAGTGGCCGCGCTGCTCTATCCGCCGATGAGCCGCAAACCGGTCAAATTCATTGACAAAAGATAAAAATGACATACTATGAAACGCATTCTTATGATGGCAGCCCTTGCGGCTGGATTCAGTATCTGCGCAAGTGCGCAGGAAGCAAAGTCTCTTGACAGCTACAAAAGTGTGAGATTCTACGGAATCGATTTCGCACCGGTTCAGGTTGTGCTTGCGGATGAGACTGCTGGGGAGTTTATCGAGGCTTTCAGCGGAATCAATGAACTTTTCCTGTCTGAAGCTGACAAATATGTCGAGCCTCTCGCCACCCGCCTCAAAATGAAGATAGACTATGTCAATATAGATTATGCCCTTAAGAGCGTGGAGACAATTGACGCCACCGAACTCAAGACAAACAAAGTTCCCGGGCCGTTATCCGAGGAGGATCTGGTTTATGAACTTCAGGACCTCGACATTGAGCCGGCTGACGGACTCGGGCTTTTCATCGCGGCAGGAGAACTGAACAAGGCTACTGAATATGGCACATTCTATTACGTTTTCTTTGACAACAAGACAATGGAAGTGCTTGATGTATGGCCGCTTAAAGGCAAATCCGGAGGAATGGGCCTGCGCAATTACTGGGCCCGTGCTTTCTACAGGACAATCGCCGAAATCAATCCTACCAAATTTTACCAGGCGAAGAAAAAGGTGAAGGAAGGAATCTCGGACGGAGCCCAGGCTGTCAAAGAGAAATTCACTGGAAAATCAGAATAACAACTATAGACACTATTAAATCAAAACCCGATGAACGAACTATTGAACGAACAGAATAAAAGCCTTTACAGTCCTGAATATGAGCATGATGCCTGTGGTGTAGGGCTTGTTGTGAACATTAACGGAAGCAAGTACCACGACATTATCGAGAAGGGTCTGACCGTCCTGGAGAATATGGCGCACAGGGGCGCTGAGGGAGGAGACCTCAAGACTGGTGACGGAGCTGGAATTATGGTGCAGATACCTCATGAGTTCATTCTGCTCAACGGTATTCCTGTGCCTGAGAAAGGCCGGTATGGTGTCGGTATGGTATTCCTTCCGAAGAATCCGAGAGACAACGGAAGATTTACAGAAATCATTGCTGAAAGCGTGGAGGCGCATAATCTCAGCATTATGCACACCCGCCAGGTTCCTGTGAACAGTTCGATACTCGGAAAGGACGCTCTTACGTCTGAACCCGAAATCAGGCAGATTTTCATCACCGGATGCGATGACCGCAAGGAACTGGAAGACAAACTTTACCTTGTCCGCAAATCCATCGAGCGCAAAGTCCTGGATTCTTCTATTACGGACAAGGTCAGCTGCTATATAGCAAGCCTTTCGACGAGTACGATGGTATATAAGGGAATGCTCTCCACATTGCAGCTGAGGGAGTATTTCCCGGATCTTGTGAATCCGTATTTCACCAGCGCAATCGCCCTGGTGCATTCCCGTTTCTCCACCAACACGTTCCCTACCTGGTCACTTGCCCAGCCGTTCAGGATGCTCGGACATAACGGAGAGATAAACACAATCAGGGGAAACAGACTTTGGATAAAGACCAGGGAGTCAGTTCTAAAGGCTGACAATTTAGGAAGCATCAGCGAGAATGTCAGCCCTATCATACAGCCGGGGATGAGCGACAGTGCCTCATTTGACAACGTTCTCGAATTCTTTGTGAGGGCAGGGATGGAGCTGCCTCACGCACTTTCCATGCTGGTTCCCGAGAGCTACCGTGAGGGCAACCCTCTCGGTCAGGATCTGAAGAGCTTCTATGAGTATCATTCCATTTTTATGGAGCCTTGGGACGGACCTGCCACCCTTCTGTTCTCGGATGGAAGGTATGCCGGAGGAATGCTTGACAGAAACGGACTCAGGCCTTGCCGGTATTTCATCACAAAGACGGGACTTCTTGTAATGGCTTCAGAGACAGGTGTCTGCGATATTCCGGCATCAGAGATTGCCAAAAAGGGAAGGCTGTATCCGGGCAAGATTCTTATGGTGGACACGAATAAGGGCAAGATTATCGACAACGATACAATCAAGGATGAGCTGGCTGCGGAACACCCTTATACAGAATGGCTTAATCGCGGAAGGATAATCCTTGGCAATATCAAGAGCGGCAGAAAAGTCGAGCATGATGTCAAAGATTACGACAAGCTGCTGCATACATTCGGCTACGGACGCGAGGACATCTCCAAACTGATTGTGCCGATGGCTGTCAACAGTGCGGAACCGCTTTACGCGATGGGCGACGATACTCCTCTTGCCGTGTTGTCCGAGAAACCTCAACGTTTCTTCAATTATTTCAGGCAGAAATTCGCGCAGGTGACAAATCCTCCTATTGATCCGATCAGGGAATCGACCGTGATGTCACTTTCAAGTTATATCGGAGCTGTCAAGGGCAATATTCTCAAGCCGTCTCCTGAACTTTGCAAGGTGGTCAAACTCACGTCCCCGATTCTGACCAACGGCGAGATGGAGACTTTGAGAAATCTCCGCTACAAGGGGTTCAAGACCATAACGCTACCGATGCTTTTCGAGGTGTCAGGCGGTACTGAGGCTATGGAGAATGCTATATCAAAACTTTGCAAAGATGCGGCAAAGGCGGTTGATGCTGGATATAATTATCTGATTATCAGTGATAAATCGGTCGATGCAGAAAATGCTCCAATTCCTTCGCTGCTTGCTCTTTCCGCAGTCCACCATCACCTGATACATTGCCGTAAAAGAGCCCAGACCGCAATTATAGTGGAATCCGGAGAGGTGTGTGAAGTGATGCACGTGGCCTTGCTTACCGGTTACGGAGCCAGCGGCGTGAACCCTTATATGGCGTTCGCTATTCTTGACAGGCTCGTCAAGGATAAAGAAATCCAGCTCGATTATCCGGCCGCGGAAGAGCACTATGTTACTGCAATCAACAAAGGGATGCTCAAGATTCTGTCGAAAATGGGTATTTCGACAATCCGGAGCTACAGGGGTGCGGCATTGTTCGAATCTCTTGGCGTAAGTTCCTCATTGCTTGACAAATATATGGGTGGAGGCATTTCCCAGATCGAGGGTGTCACCATTGACAATGTGGCCGGAGATGTCATTGCGGCACACAGCAAGGCATTCTCAAATGAAGAACAGCCGGCTGAGAATGCCGACACTGCTTATGACGGACTTGAAGACTACGGATTCTACAACTGGAAGAAAGGAGGGGAGAGGCATTTCTGGAGTCCGGAGCGTGTCAGGCTTCTTCAGAACGCTGTTAGAAACAAGGATTACGAAGCGTTCAAGAAGTTCTGTGACGTGGCTGAGAACAGGGAACGTCCGATGAACATACGTGACCTGATGGAGATTGAGAGCGACAGGGAGCCTGTTCCTGTCGAGCAGGTGGAGCCAGTCGAGAACATAATGAAGCGTTTTGTGGCAGAAGCGATATCATTCGGTGCGATTAGCAAGGAGGCGCACGAGACTATAGCATTGGCTATGAACAGTTTCGGAGGTATGAGCAATACCGGTGAGGGTGGAGAGGACCCTGCCAGGAATATTCCTCTTCCGGACGGCGGAAGTCTCCGAAGCGCGGTAAAACAAGTCGCTTCAGGCCGCTTCGGTGTGGATACTTACTACCTTGTCAATGCGGATGAAATCCAGATAAAGGTGGCGCAGGGCGCGAAGCCCGGTGAAGGCGGCCAGCTGCCCGGATTCAAGGTGGATGAGCTGATAGCCAAGACCCGCCATTCCATACCGGGAATCACCCTGATTTCACCACCGCCTCACCACGATATTTATTCCATCGAGGACCTTGCCCAGCTGATTTTTGACCTCAAGAATGTCAATCCTTCAGCCCGTATCAGTGTGAAACTGGTTTCAGAGGCAGGTGTGGGAACGATAGCCGCCGGAGTGGCAAAGGCCAAGGCAGATGTGATTCTGATAAGCGGAGCGGACGGCGGAACGGGTGCAAGCCCTGCAAGTAGTGTCAAGCACGCCGGAAGTCCGGCAGAGACTGGACTCGCGCAGATTCAGCAGACCCTTGTGATGAACAATCTCCGCGGCAAAGTGAAGCTGCAGGTGGACGGAGGGCTCAAATGCACCAGGGATGTGCTCTTTATGGCTCTTCTTGGGGCGGAAGAATTCGGATTCGCTTCGGCCGTGATGATTGCCGAGGGCTGCGTGATGTGCAGGAACTGCAACCGTAACACCTGTCCTGTCGGTATAGCCACTCAGAACCCGGAGCTTCGTAAACGCTTCAAAGGCAAGCCTGAGGACATTGTCACATATTTCCGTTTCCTCGCTATGGAACTCAGGGAGTTTCTTGCCCAGATGGGCTATACAAGTATGCAGGAGATTATCGGCCGCGCCGACCTGCTGAAGAAACGCTCATATCCTGCAGGAGCCAAGGCTGACAATATCTCGCTTGACCGCATATTGTACATACCGGAGAGCTGCCGTGAAAATGACCGGTATTTCACTGTTCCGCAGGAGCATCGGATTGACAATGTGAAAGATACAGAACTTATGGCTGTCTTGAGGCCTGCCATCGAGAACGGCCTGAAGCTCAGTATCGGAGTCCCGATAAAAAATACTGACAGAAGTGTCGGCGCAATGATAAGCGGAGAGATAACCAGGCTGTATGGGCAGATCGGTCTTCCGGATGACACAATCACGGTGGATTTCACTGGTTCTGCTGGCCAGAGTTTCGGCTCGTTCCTTTGCAAGGGTATGACTTTCAAACTGATAGGAGATGCCAACGATTATATGGGCAAAGGCCTTTCCGGTGGGCGCATCATCGTGACACCTCCGGCGGACGCTGATTTCAAGGCTGAGGAGAATATCATCGCCGGCAATACAATCGGCTATGGGGCCACATCCGGCGAGATGTTCATCAACGGAGCTGTAGGCGAGCGCTTCTGCGTGAGAAACAGCGGAATGGTGGCTGTAGTCGAAGGCGTGGGAGATCACGGCTGTGAATATATGACCGGAGGCCGTGTTGTAGTTCTCGGCCGTACAGGACGTAATTTTGCCGCCGGTATGAGCGGCGGCATAGCTTATGTCTGGGACCCTGACGGTGACTTTGACTATTATTGCAATATGGATATGACCGAACTGTCTCTTCTTGAGGACAGCCGTGACCGTGAGGAACTTATGGAACTTATCAGAAAGCATCACCGCTATACCGGAAGTACGGTTGCGGCCAAGATTCTGGACGAATGGGATTTATATGCCCGTCAGTTCCTGAAGGTCACGCCAGTCGAATACAAACTTGCAAACAAGTAATAACAGGCATTTAGATATCTTCCTGTTTCCTGTTCCAGTTCAGAATAGGGAGAAGGAATGATATTATGGATGCTCCAATCCAAAACATAGATGCCGGGCCGAAATCATAGACCTGGGTCATCTGGCCGTCAATCATCTGCTCGGTGATGTTCTTGTCAATCAGCTGTCCGCTGATGATGTCCTGGAGGGCAGCCGCTGCATAACTTGCTATTCCGACTATTCCGAGAGCTGCTCCGCTGGCTTTCCTTGGCACTAAATCGACTGCCATAAGGCCTCCGAGGAAGCATATGAGCACGCCAATTGCGATACCGAAGAGAATCATAGCCAAGATGTTGATGAACAGGCCATTGCCTCCGTAAAGGAAGATCACAAGGGCTATTGTGTTCAGGGCTCCGAATATCAGGGCCGGTATTTTTCTGTCACCGTGGAAAAGCTTGTCCGAAAACCATCCCGAGACCACAGTTCCAACCACTCCGCACCAGGCGTTGACTGAAAGCAGCACTGTGGCTGTGGCAAGGTCGAATCCTTTGATTTTCTGGAGGAAGAGCACGCCCCATCCGTTCACGGCATATCTGCTGATATACATAAAGGCGCTGGCTGCGGCAAGAATCCATACTCCCGGGCTCCTGAGCACCGCTTTCTGTATTCTCCTGACTTCGGAAGCATCGGCAGTATCTTCTGCTTTGTTCTCATTCTGTTTCTCTCCGGAAAGCACCTCGATTGAAGGAAGTCCTTCACTTTCAGGCGTGTCGTGGAGAAACAACAGGATGGTAGCCACTCCGAGAGCTCCTGCAAGAGCCGAACCGAAGAACCCCCACTGCCATCCGGCTACGGTCACTATGAGTCCGACGCACAGATAGGACAGCCCTTCTCCAAAATTGTGGCTTGCGCTGAAAAATCCATAATACGAACCTCTTTCCGACAGTGGAAACCATCTTGACAGCGAGACGATTGCAGGTGGAACACCCATTGACTGGGACCAGCCGTTAAGAGCCCAGACAATAGCGAGCACTATGAATATCGTCATACCGGTAATGCCGACGTAACCGCTCCATATGCCCAATATTCCCATTGTGAGATTGGCCAGGGCTGAAATGATGAGGCCTGTGGCCATAAATCTTCGGGCATTGCAGTAGTCCGCAAGAAATCCGTTTACAAATTTGCCTATCGCGTATGCGGCAAGCAGGCAGGAGCCTATGATTCCGAGCTGTCCGGCATCCAGAAATCCGCTGTCTATTATCGGTTGCTTGACAACATTGAGACTGGTTCTGCAGACGTAGTAGAGGCTGTAGCCAAGTGTGGCTGCGATGAATGTGCTCATCCTGAGCCTCTTGTATGTTTTTTCAGTTTTTTCCGCACTGACCTTCTTCACAGAAGGCCTGCTTGTCCGGTAGAAGTTCAGTATATGGTTCAGCATTATGCTTCAAATTTACGCTCTTTATGGCGGGTTAGTTTTTCTTTCATCGCATCAGCGCACTCGTTCACGGCCTCTTCGAATGTCCTCGTATTCCTCTCGATGACCTGAGGCCCGCCCGGCACGTGGACGATGAGTTTGACATTTTTGTTCTCCGGCTTCTCCAGCAGAGACAGAACCACTTCGACTCCAGTGATGGCATCATCGAATTTGCCGAGCTTTGAAACTTTCTTCTCCACGAAATCCAGAAGTTTCTGGTCAGCGTCGAATTTGAGGGACTGAACTCTAATCTCCATTTTTACCTCCTCTTTTTGCCCTTGGATGGGCGTTTAAATAAACCTTTTTCAGCTTATCGATGGAGTTGTGGGTATAGACCTGTGTCGCCGCGAGCGAGGAATGTCCCAGCAATTCCTTGATGGAGTACATATCCGCCCCGCTGTCAAGAAGTTCTGTGGCCAGTGTGTGTCTCAGCACGTGCGGAGACTTCCTGCCGGTGATGCCGTCTGTCTGGCCGAGTTCCCCTTTGATGACCCTGTCAATGAAGACCGGGTACAGCGCATTGCCCTTTTCTGAGACAAGAAGCGGCTCGTTTTCCGTCCTTACCCTTCCCGCCATCGTATCTGCTGCTTTCAAATATAATGAAATTTCTTCACATAGTGATGGGGTAAGCGGAATTTCTCGCATTTTGTCCCCCTTTCCTGTCACGGTCAATTTAGAACGTTTAAAATCTACAGATGAGACTGTCAGGCCAAGCAGTTCGGCACGTCTTATGCCGGTCTGGTAGAAGATACTGATTATCAGTCTGAAAAGTCTTTTGTTGTAAAAACTGCCTGCCATTTTCGTCGCGGATTCGCCGCACTGTCCGCTCTCCACAATCGCAATATACTCTTCGAGAGCTTCCCTGCCTGAAAAATACTCTGTCTCCCTGAAATAACTGTCCATCGATTCTTTCCGGTAGAATTCCGGGATGCGTTTCGCCACTTTGGGCCTTGTGACAAGCTTTGCTGGATTGGAGGCGATCAGTCCGCGTCCAAGCAGGTATTTGCAGAAACTGCTGAGCACTGAAATGTGAAGATTGGCAGTGCGCGGGTCCAGGTGCCTGCTGTCAAGCAGTTCCACTTCGTAGTTTCTCAAAGTATCTGGTGTCAGGGCTTTGAGCAGTCTGCTGTCCTCCAGTGCCGTTCCCCCGTCCGCAAGGTAATCCGTGAATTCCTTGAGGGCTTCTTCATATATGACGCAGGTGCGCGGAGAGTATCGCCTCACACCTTTTATATAAGATATGAATTCATCGGTCAGCATTTCCCGCTTTCCACAAGTCCCATTTCCGAGGCCTTGACTCTCATAAAACGGTCCGCCTCTTCGAAATTATTGCCTATCACTCCGTCAAGAATGGCATTCTTCACATATTCTTTCAGGATGCCGATTTCTTTGCAGGGAGGAATCCCGTACAGCTGCATGACATATTCACCGGTGATGGGGTTCTTGAAATTGCGCAGCTCGTCTTTGGCTTCCACTTCGATGAGTTTCTGCTGCACGAGGGCAAAATTCTTTTTCAGTCTCACCACTTTGGCCGGATTCTTTGACGTGATGTCCGAATTGCAGAGAAGCATCAGGTCGTCAATCTCGTTGCCTGCCTCGAAAAGAAGCCTGCGTACTGCGGAGTCAGTTACCTCATCGTCAACCAGCGCGACAGGCCTGTGGTGCAGGCTGACAAGTTTCTGGACATACTTCATCTTCTCGTTGAGAGGCATTTTCAGCTCCTGGAATATTTTAGGAACCATTTTGGACCCGATTATCTCGTGCCCGTGGAATGTCCAGCCGCCATCCGGGTCGAAACGCTTGCTGGCGGGTTTCCCGATGTCGTGCAGAAGGGCAGCCCACCTGAGCCACAGGCAAGGCTCCGTGCGGACAGTCTCAATGAATCCGTCTCCGCCCTCAACAGGGGAGTAGTCGTGCAGTTTTCCCTCGGCAATGGCGGCGAGTTCGCTCTCGGCAACGCTGTCAACAACCTGGACAGTATGGTGGAAATTGTCCTTATGTCCGTGGCCGTCAATATTTTCCACTCCTTTCAGCTTTGCGAGCTGAGGAAGCGTGTATTCGAGCAGTCCGGTTTCATCAAGCAGCCTGAACGCTATTGAAGGTTTTCTGCACAGGAGCATCTTGTTCAATTCCTCGGCTATCCTTTCTTTAGACAGGATGCTCATACGGTCTCTCATTTTCCTTATTGCGGAAATTGATTCAGGCACAATGTGGAACCGGCATTCATCTGTGCTCAGTTTCGCCGCAAAGCGGACGGCCCTCAGCATTCTCAGCGGATCATCGCTGTAAGTGGTTTCCGGTTCGAGCGGAGTGCGGATTATTCCTGCAGCCAGGTCCTGGATGCCTCCGAAAGGATCGACAAGAGCTCCGAAGTCCTCTTTCTGGAGGCTGAATGCCATTGCGTTGATGGTGAAATCCCTGCGTTTCTGGTCGTCCTCCAAAGTCCCGTTCTCCACGACCGGTTTGCGTGAACTCCGGTTGTATGATTCTTTGCGGGCCCCCACAAATTCAACCTCGGTCCCGTGATATCTCAGCATCGCGGTCCCGAAATTCTTGAAAACCGACACTTTGCAACCCCGTCCCTCTTTCTCCCTGACAAGGTCTGATACCGCCCGCGCAAGCTCTATTCCGCTGCCCTCAACCACTATGTCAATATCGTCATTGAGCCTGCCAAGGAAGCAGTCCCTGACATAACCTCCTATCACAAATGCTCTTGTTCCTTTTTTCTCTGCCGCTTCCGACACTACCCTGAAGACCGGGCTGTCGAGAAATCCTTCTGTTCTGGTCATCAATATGTCTCCTCCTGTGAAATGATATCTTCATACAATGGCAGCCTGTCCATCATTCTGAAGCCTTCAGGCCCGCCTTTGTGGAAGAAATATGTCTGTTCCCCGTTTGTGATGGCAATGTATCTGACATCAAGCACAGCATTGTAGCGAAGCGCCTGCTCAAGCACTTCGTTGCCGAGCTTGATATCGGGACGTTTGCATTCCACCACCATCGCAGGTCCCGGCCTGCGGTCAAAAGCCACTATGTCCGCCCTGAATTCTTTCCGGACCGGACCTTCCCCATATTTCAGTCCGACTTCGCTCATCATCATATAGAGAGGTATATGCAGGTCCTTGTTCATCACGCTTATGAACCACTGTCGCACCCTTTCTTCAGGTGTCAGCGGCACATTTTTGCGGCGAAGCGGGTCCCAGATGACTTTTTCGGACATAAATAGTATATTTAGGCTTACAAATATAGTTAAATTTTTCTGTGCTTTTTAGTAACTTTGCAAGACATCTCAGCTGACCGGAGTAGGGACAGCCTTGAAAAAATGACAATATGAACAAAACAGGACAGTATAAGTTCACAATAGTTGTCCCCGTTTTCAATGAGGAGGACAATATGATAAATCTTGAGAGAACATTGTCGGATTATCTTCCAAGGTGTCTCTGCAATGCCTGCGTGCTTTTCATCAATGACGGCTCCAGGGATTCCAGCCTGGAGAAGATTCAGGAAATCTGCTCCCGCAATGAGGACTTCTATTATCTCAGTTTTATCAGGAACGCCGGCCTCAGCGCCGCGATAAAGGCCGGATTCGACTATGCCTGTTCAGAGTATGTCGGATATATGGACGCCGACCTGCAGACAACTCCAGAGGATTTCAATCTTCTGCTTCCCGGAATGGAGAATCACAGTATGATGACAGGAATCAGGGCTGACAGAAAGGATTCATATTTCAAACGGCTTCAGTCCAGAATCGCCAATGGATTCCGGAAAATGATGACAAAGGACGGTGCCGTGGACACCGGCTGCCCGTTGAAAGTGCTGCGTACGGATGTCGCGCGCAAGATACCTATGTTCAAAGGAATGCACCGTTTCCTCGCGGCCCTCGTCCTGCTTCAGGACGGCTGCACATACGGACAGGTTCCGGTGCGCCATTTCCCGAGGACGGCTGGAGTCTCCAAATACAACCTGTGGAACAGATTGTGGGGCCCTTTCGCCGACTGTTTCGCCTACAGATGGATGAAGCCGAGGTACATCAATTACAAGGTAGGGGAGAATAATCTGTAATCTGTCTGCTTATGCTTAACGGCGTTCCAACCTGGATTGTATTCTCGTCAGGCTTCATTGCGCAGCTCTTGTTTTCCCTGCGCACTCTGCTCCAGTGGTTCAAATCCGAGAAAGCCCGCAGGATAGAGTCCCCTTCGGCTTATTGGATCCTGAGTGTGGCGGGCGCATATATAATGTTCATTTATGGAGTTATGAGAGATGACTTCTCCATAATCCTCGGACAGCTGGTTTCGTATTATGTATATCTGTGGAATCTTGGAGCCAAAGGCATCTGGAACCGTCTTATGACCGTTGTGAAGGTTCTGCTTCTGCTGACTCCCGTGCTGGCTGTGGGACTTCTTTTCAGGAATGCCGCGGAATACGTCCAGAGTTTCTTCCATAATGACAGCATTCCTCTATGGCTGGTTGTGTTCGGCTCCGCAGGACAGATAATATTCACCCTCAGGTTCGTATATCAGTATTTTTATTCCGCCAAAAGGCATTGCTCATCTCTTCCTATGGGATTCTGGGGCATCAGCCTGCTCGGCTCCGGAGTGATTATTGCATACGGCATTTTCCGTCTTGATCCTGTGCTGATTCTCGGCCAGTCTTTCGGATTCATTGCGTATGTGCGAAATCTGATGATTGGTTTCAAAGAGAAAAAACAAATTGTTACAGATGAACAAAAAACTGCAAATCAATAAGATAATAGAAAAGTATCCTTTGGCTGCGGTATTCCTTTTCACATTGTTATGCCTGTTGCCGGCAATGTTGATGCGGGATTTCACCCCGTCGAATGAACTCAGGTATCTGAGCATCGCGGACGAGGCCATCGCCAACGGCAGTTTTTTCGCATTCACCAATCACGGTATTCCTTATGCCGACAAACCGCCTCTTTATTTCTGGATAGTGATGCTGTGCAGGGTTCTTTTCGGCAGTCACTGCTGTCTGGCCCTTTCGCTTTTCTCGCTGGTTCCGGCATTCGTCATAGTGAGTGTCATGGACAGATGGGTTATGTCCAAGGCGTCCACCGCCGACCGTATGTCAATGGCTATGATGCTCCTGACCTGCGGAATGTTTCTTGGTACGGCAGTCGTGCTGAGAATGGATATGCTGATGTGCATGTTCATTGTTCTTGCATTGAGGTCTTTCTACAGAAGCTATACCGGTGAGGACAAGACCGGTGTTGAAAGCTGGATGATGCCGATATGGACTTTCCTTGCCCTGTTTACTAAAGGTCCTGTAGGCCTGATAGTCCCGCCTCTTTCGATTTTGGTTTTCCTCATAGGGGGGGGCCGGTGGCGTCAGGTTGGAAGGTATCTCGGCTGGAAAACCTGGGGGATAATTGCAGGGCTGGCAGCAGTCTGGATTTTCTGCGCATATCTTGATGGAGGTAAGGACTATATAGACAATCTCCTGTTCAAGCAGACTGTCGGCAGGGCGGTGAACGCATTCACGCACAACAAGCCGTTCTGGTTTTATTTTACTGCAATATGGTGGTGCATAGCGCCTTGCTGTCTTTTGACGGCCGGAGCCTTCATCACTTCATTGATTCCGTCAGGAAAGAAAAATGATTCCAAGTCATCAAGGTCTGATGTCGAGATGCTGTTTGTTAGTGTCATCGCTTCAACATTCCTGATGCTTTCCTCATTCAGTTCCAAACTGCCGGTATATCTTTGCCCGGTTTTTCCGTTTATTGTATATCTTTTCCCGGTCGTGCTTGAGCGGACAGGCGGACGGAAATGGATGGTCTGGGCTATCGCCATTCCTGCCGCGTTGCTTGCGCTGGCCGGAGCTGCAGTGTTTGTGGCTCTGTCCGGGGTGCTTCATATAGAGGCGCTTGACCAGGTGCTCGTACAATATCAGTTTGCAGTCTCGCTGCCGGTGAAAATCGGGGCCCTTCTGCTTGCCGCAGGAGGTGTCATGTCGTTGTATATATTGATTTCCAAGAAGATATGGAACCTGCCCGTATTCATAATAGGGGCATCTATGCTGCTGATGGTTTATTCGGCCTCTTATGTGATTGATCAGGTCAATCCATATATAGGATATGGGAGTATATGCTCCATAGTTCCTGATGATTCAGATGTGGCCGTTCTGTATATAAGACGGCCTGAGAATATGGATGTGTATCTCGGCAGGGATATATTGGACTATAAGAAAGATGTTGATGCTTTCATTGCCGCCCTGTCCAATAGAGAAGAGGGGAGCGCTCCCCTGACTCTGTTGATTGACTCTTCCAGGATGGAGAAATCCCCTGAACTTATGCGGATTGTATCAGAACGGGGCAGCTGCTCATATTCCGGTCCGTATTGCGCCGTCACATTCCACTGACGGATATCAGCAAAATGTGGAAATTAAAAACCGAAACGAAAATCTTGACAGTATGAAAGTATTGATAACCGGAGCCGCCGGTTTTATCGGATCTGAACTGCTCTGCAGGCTTGCCGGGCAGGGCGTCGAAGTGTTGGGTCTTGACAATATCAATGATTACTATGATGTTGAACTGAAATACGGCCGGCTTGAGCGGTGCGGCTTCCACCGTCCGTTCATCTTCAAGAATCCGGAGACCAGTTCGATCTTTCCGAACGCCCGATTCGTCAGGATGGATCTGTGTGACAAGCCGTCAATGGATGTCCTTTTCCGTGACGGAAAAATCGACGTGGTGGTGAACCTTGCTGCGCAAGCCGGTGTAAGATATTCCATCACAAATCCATATTCGTATCTTCAAAGCAATCTTGAAGGCTTCCTGAATGTGCTTGAAGGATGCAGGCACAACGATGTGCGTCATCTTGTATTCGCTTCTTCCAGTTCGGTTTACGGGTTGAACCAGAAAGTGCCTTATTCGGAGGAGGACAAGGTTGATTCCCCGGTCAGCCTGTATGCTGCCACCAAGAAGTCGGACGAACTTATGGCCTATGCTTACAGCAGATTATACGGCTTCCGCTGCACGGGATTGCGATATTTTACGGTGTATGGCCCGTGGGGGAGGCCGGATATGGCCCCGATGCTGTTCGCGGAAGCTATCAGTTCGGGAGAGCCGATAAAGGTCTTCAACAATGGCGATATGCTGCGTGATTTCACTTATATCGACGATATTGTGGAAGGCACTATGAAGGTGGTGCTTTCAGGGCGGGAAGGCGCTGCCGATGAGAATGGCGTCCCGTTCCGTGTTTACAATATCGGAGCCTCATCTCCGGTCCGGCTGATGGATTTCATCAATGAACTGGAATCCGCATTGGGACTCGAAGCCAGGAAAGTTATGATGCCTATGCAGCCGGGAGATGTCTATGAGACATATGCGGATACATCCCGCCTTGAAGCGGAGTACGGTTACAGGCCTGAAACGTCACTTCACGATGGAATCAGGAAGTTTGTCGAGTGGTTCCGCTCGGATCTTAATCCATTGCGGCATTAGTGATTGCAGGGAAATATCAGGTTTTTTCCGTGCGGATTGCGGATAATCGTCAAATTAGTTCTATCTTTGCAGCCGCATTGGTTTTGACTGCGTCTGGATATGGATATAGATTTCGTAATAACCTGGGTGGACATGGAAGACCCGGATTGGCTGGAAGATTACTTGAAATTCCGTGATGACAAGCACAATACAAAGAATGGGGTATCGAAGGCCCGCTTCAGGGACAACGGCTTCTTGAAATACTGGTTCCGTGGTGTGGAGCGATTCGCTCCGTGGGTGCGGAAGATCCATTTCATTGTGAACGGGCGCATTCCGTCGTGGCTGGACACCGCCAATCCCAAGCTCCATATCGTCAGGCACTCGGATTTTATCCCTGGGGAATATCTTCCTACTTTCAACTCAGTGGTGATTGAGCGGTATATGTACAGGATTCCGGGGCTGAGCGAGCATTTCGTCTATTTCAATGATGATTTCTACATAATCAACCAGTTGCCGGTGGAACGGTTCTTCAGGAACGGGCTTCCGTGCGATATCGCAGTCCAGGACTACAACCCGTCGTGGTCACAATGGTATAGGCGCATAAAGAACAATATGAGGATAATCAACAGCCATTTCAGCAAGAAAGAGGTGATGGAGAAGTGGCACGACAAATGGTTCAACAGATGCTATGGCTTCAAGGCCCGCTGGAACTACATCCTTCGTTTCTATGACAAATTCACCACCCTCCGGGTTCCGCACAATGCCCAGCCTTACCTGAAATCAACTTTCAAGGAGGTGTGGGCGGTTGCAGGAAAGGAACTTGCGGAAACTTCGGTCAACAGATTCCGCGCGCTCGACGACTACACGCCGGAGCTTTTCCGCACCTGGCAGATATGCAGAGGCAATTTTGAACCGTACAATACTTACAGCGACACGAAGATGTTTCCGTTGATGGTGCGTCCGAAGCAGGCTGTCAAGGCAATATATAAGCAAAGCTACAAGCTCATCTGCCTGAATGACAATGTTCATATCCGCAACTACGATTCCGTTATCGGCAACCTGAGGGATGCATTCCAGCATATTCTTCCGGAAAAATCAAGCTTTGAGATTTAGAACTATGAATAAAGTACTTGCAGAGATAATAGCCGGAGTTATTCCCCACAAGCATACTCGCAACAGGTGGAGAGGATTGTTGAGATATGGCCTGATAAATGTCCTGAGGCTCAAACGGCGCGTCAAGAACAATCACACATCGCCTGATTACTATCTGGCTGTATGTGCGATAGCCAAAAATGAAGGCCCGTATTTCAAGGAGTGGATAGAATGGCATCTGAAACAGGGCGTGGAGAAATTCTATATCTATGACAACGAGAGCACGGACAACACCAGACAGGTCCTGCAGCCGTATATTGACACAGGCGTTGTGGAATACCGGTTTTTCCCGGGTCGGCGCCGTCAGCTCGCTGCATACGACGATTGCTTTGAACGGCACCGCTTTGATGCGCGCTGGATTGCGGTGATTGACATCGATGAATTCATCGTGCCGCAGAAGGATGCGTCAATTCCCCAGTTCCTGCACCGTATGGAGGGAAATGCCGCCGTGGAAATCAACTGGCTGGTTTATGGCAGTTCCGGTGAGAAAAAGAAAGAGGACGGTGATGTAATGCAGCGTTTCCGCAGGCACTCACTTCCCGGACACAGGCTGAACCGGCACGTAAAAAGCATAGTTGACCCGCGCCAGGTCTGCTGTATGATCGGGTGCCACGAGGCAGCACGCATATCCGGCCAGGCTGTCGATCAGGACGGCAATGTAATAAAGACCCATTTTGGAGACAGGGAGCCCAGTCAGGACATAATCAGGATCAATCATTATGCGATAAAATCATATGAGGAGTTCTTGGCGAAGAGGGCACGCGGCCGTGCGCGGACAAATGCCATACGCGATTTCAGCTATTTCGAACAGTATGACTTGAATGACATAGAAGATTGACAGACACAATGTAATCTATAACTTGATAACTGACTTATGAAAAATACCGGACAGCCTCAGGTCATAGTTTCGATGACCTCCTTTCCACAAGCTATTCCTTTTGCGGTCAAGGCAATCCGTTCAATTCTTGACGGCTCTGTGCTTCCCGACAAACTGATATTGTATCTGACATTTTCCCAGTTCGGTGAAGAAGGCATTCCCGAAGAATTGAAAAAGCTTTCGGAAAGCAGTGATATTTTTGAGATAAGAAATTATGACATTGACATACGCTCATACCGCAAGCTGATACCTGCGCTTATCGATTTTCCGGAGGCGGTAATTGTCACAGTTGATGACGATGTGCATTATCATCCGGATATGCTGTGCGACCTTTTGAAGATGCATAAGATTGTTCCGCGTGCAGTGTGGGCTCACAGGGCCAAACGCATAAAACCGGGCAAGCCATACAGGAAATGGCGCAAATACCGCTGGTATCATTTTTGTTTCAAGCGGTTCCACAGGTCTTTCGCCAACCTCCAGACGGGCGTCGGCGGTGTGCTTTATCCTCCGCATTCGCTGCGCGAGGATATGCTTGATCCGGAATTGTTCACAAAGATTGCCCCTACCTGTGATGACTTCTGGTTCTGGGCTGCGGCCGCACTGAACGGAGTCCCGGTGATGCCTGTGCCCTTTGGCTATTTCAAGCCTCAGGAACTGGGAAAACCCAGGGAGCTGTCTTTGATGACGGTGAACTATAAAGGTGAAATCGACCGGAATACAATGGCATTGAATGCGATAGCTGAAAAGTATCCTGAAATTAATAATCTAATACTGATATAATGGCAACTACAAAAACTGAACATCCGAAGGTGATAGTGTCGATGACCTCGTTCCCCCAGGCAATTCCATATGCGGTCAAGGCAATACGGTCAATTCTTGACGGCTCTGTGCTTCCCGACAAACTGATACTGTATCTGACCTTTTCACAGTTCGGTGATGCCGGCATTCCCGAAGAATTGAAGCGGCTTGCTGACAGCAGTGAAATCTTCGAGATAAGGAATTATGACATAGACATTCGTTCCTACCGCAAGCTTATACCTGCGCTCATTGATTTCCCGGAGGCGATAATTGTCACAGTTGATGACGATGTGCATTATCATCTGGATATGCTGCGCGACCTGTTGGAGATGCATAGCATTATCCCGAATGCTGTCTGGGCTCACCGGGCCAAACTGATAAAACCCGGCAAGCCATACAGGAAATGGCGCAAATACCGCTGGTATCATTTCCTGAAAAAACGCATACATCGTAGTTTCCTTAATATTCAGACCGGCGTCGGAGGTGTGCTATATCCTCCGCATTCGCTTCGTGAGGATATGCTTGATGTAGAGTTGTTTACAAAAACAGCTCCGAGCACCGATGACATCTGGTTCTGGGCAGCGGCTGCGCTGAATGGTTTTCCTGTGATACCGGTTCCTTTCGGACACAACAAGCCGCGCGGTCTGGACAAACCAAAGAGTTTGTCTCTGAAGACTGTCAACTTCAAGGGCAATACAGACCGGAACTCTATGGCTCTCAATGCGATTATCGACCTGTACCCGGAATTGAAGAAAATAATGTCAGCCGGGAAATCTCTATGAGGCATACACAGAAACTTCCCGGCTGGAGGTTATGTCCGAATCTTACATTGCGTTGAAAATAGCGGCGCGCACTTCTTCAATAGTGCCTGTGCCGTCAATCTCGACATATTTGCCGGACTTCTTGTAAAAATCCACAAGAGGTTCGGTTTTTTCGTGATAAGTCTTTATCCGGTTGTTGATTGTCTCTTCTTTGGCGTCATCGGCGCGGCCTTCAATCGATGCCCTGTGGCGGATGCGCTCTTTGATCATCCCGTCAGGAATCATTATGGAAACCACGGCTGTGACTTCCTCTCCACCGGCTGCGAGCATCCTGTCAAGCGCCTCAGCCTGGGCAATTGTGCGTGGAAAACCGTCAAGAAGGAATCCCGCAACGTCTTTGGTGCTCTTGAAGGCATTGTCAATCATTCCTTCAACCACCTCGTCAGGAACAAGCGAGCCTGCATCGATGAGCGACTTGGCTTTCTTTCCAAGCTCTGTTCCTTCAGCTATCTCTTTGCGCAGAAGCTCTCCTGTGGAGAGATGCCTGAGATTGTATTTCTCAACCATTGCGCTGGCCTGAGTGCCTTTTCCCGCACCCGGAGGGCCGAATAAAATGTAGAATTTCATTTTTTGCTGTATTTATTCGTCAAGTACGTATATGTCTTTGTAATTCCTGCCCAACTCGTTGTAGTCCAATCCGAAACCGACAATAAACCTGTTCGGTATCTCCATCGCCACATAGTCGAGATTCACATCCTTGGAATATACTTCAGGCTTGAGGAGCATTGTGCAGATCCGGCAGTCTTTTGCACCTTTTTCCTTGACAATGTCCATCAAGTCCACAATGGTGTTGCCGGTGTCCACGATATCCTCCACAATTATCACCCGCCTGCCGGATATGTCTCCTGTCAGTCCCATAACCTGTCTGACTTTTCCGGTGGACCGGGTCCCTGAATAGGAAGAAAGTTTCATAGATACGAGTTCGCAGTCGAATTCGAGCCGTTTCATCAGTTCCGCCGTGAACATTATGGCTCCGTTGAGAGTGCAGATAATCACTGGAATGTCCTCTCCTCCTTTGTAGTCTGCGTTCAGCCTGCAGGCAACTCTGTCGATTGCTTCCTCAATTTTCTCATTCGGGATGAAAGTCCTGAATGTTTTGTCGTGAAGATTAATTTTATCCATATTTAAATATGCTCCGAAAACACAAAATTAATATAAATATGTTTAAAATTCATAAATTTTTCACCGTTAGTGTATAATCAGCCACCGCTTCATTCATTGCCGGAATGTATATTTGGAAACAAAAATGATGGTATGGAAAAGAGATGGTTGGCAGTGATGACGGCAATTGCAGCGCTTGCGGCGGCGGAAGGAGAGATACAATCCCAGGGGCGAGGCGGGCAGCGAGGTCCTGATGCGGACTGGTTTGCCGGTGCCGTGCTTTATCTGACAGGAGAAACCGAACTGGAAAACCTTGATGAGGAGCAGCTTGAGCGCTTTTCGGATATGTCCCGCACTCCCCTCAGAATCAATTACTGCGGAAGGAGGGAACTTTCAGCCTCCGGTCTTTTCTCTGTCTATCAGGTGGCTTCGTTGATGGATTACCGGGCAAGAAACGGGGATGTCCTCTCATTTGCCGAACTGTCTGCGTTGGATGGATTCAACTCCGGTTTTGTGGATGCTGTCTCACATTTTGTTTCTCTGGAGTCGTCTTCCATTCCCGGGGCAAGAGCAGGAAAAATGCCTCCTGACATTTCGTCAGATACAAATCTCTCTCTCAAAAGCGTTGAGGACAAGAAGGTTCAGCTGTCCTCCTGGCACAGGCTGCATATAAGCAGTGAAGGAAAATACGATATCGGGCTTGCGGCAAAGAAAGGGTATGGAGAAAGCATATTGAATCCGTCTTCGTATTGCGGAAGCGTTTCATTCACAGGCCCAAGGCAGAGAGGCAGGGTGGTTTTCGGGGATTATGCTTTGAGATTCGGACAGGGGCTCGGCCTGTGGAGCGGCTTTTCTGTGAGCGGTTTTTCAGGACAGAGATCTTTCAGCAAGCGGCCAACCGGGATTTCCCCATCCCGTTCTCTTTCCCCGGCTGCCAGCCATAGAGGAATAGCTGCGGATTATGAAACAGGACGTTTCAGGCTCTCCGCTTTCACTTCTCTTCCGGGATTTAGGTACTGGTGCGAGTCTGGCAGACCAATCTCGATGTCAGTGATGCCCGGCATCAATGCCGCCTGGTTTTCTTCATCCGGAACGGTCTCATTGACAACATTCTGCATATTCCCGACGAAGTCCTCAAACGATTCTGACGGTTTCTTTGCGAGAGTGTCCGCAGATTCAAGATTCTGCATAAACGGCATTGATATTTACGGGGAGGCGGCATTTGACTGTCTCACAAAAAAGGCTTCTGCAGTTGCCGGCCTGTCCCTGCCCGTGAATGATGACTGGTCAATATCTTTTGCAGGAAGATGGATTCCTGAAGGGTACAATCTTGCCTGTTCTTCTCCAGTGCGGGCATTCTCCGGAAAGAAAGGTGAATCCGGAGCTGCGGCAGGGCTTTTTTACAAAAAAATGTCCCTGACGGCGGATATCGCTTTCAATGAACCGGATACTCACAGACGGCAGTTGAAAGTTCTGTTTGACTGTCCGTTGGAAATATCTCCAGCGGTTATGTTGCTGCTCCGCGCGACTGAAAGGCTCCGCTCGTATGGACTCCGCACGCGTACGGACATACGTGCCGATTTGAAGTGGACTTGCCGGTCCTGGCAATCCGTTTTCAGGCTCAATGTCCTCGAATGCAAGTCGTTTTCCGGCCTTGTATATGCTGAGGAGGGTTATGTCGGAGGCAGGGGCGCAGTTTTCCTGAGGAGCACGTTCTTCATTGTTGACAACTGGGATGACAGAATATATTCATACGAGCGGGATGCTCCGGGAACTTTCAATGTACCAGCCTGTTACGGGCGAGGTTATGCGCTGTCTCTTGTTGCAAGGAAACGTTTCGACTGGCGCTCGTGCGCATTGAAACTGTATTTCAGGACAGGGTATGTATCACATCCGTGGAGTTCTCCCGGCAAGGATGGAACCAGACCTTCGGTACTTGAAGCCAAATTCCAGTTTTCAGTGGATTTCTGAAGTTTTTTTGTAAATTCGCACCTGCCCAATGACGATTTGATATTCAAGTTTCGCAGAGCGAAACAACTGCTTTTGAGGCCGATAGGCCGAGGGTAAGTCTCTTTCCCGTGGAAAGGGATTTAGGAAAAGGGTCGCGTAGACAAATAATAGTGCGTTGGCCTTTGCCTGCTTTGAGTGATAATCCCTCTGAAAAACAATTATTTGCAACTTGCGAAACATAAATTTGACATATGGATTCAGCGGTACAATATATATCAGTTATTCTTCCTCTCAGGCTTGAGTGGAGTCCCTGGTACTATGTTCCGGCGGATTTCGGACCTGTGTCGGCCGGTGACCGGGTTACAGTCAGATTCGCAGGCAGGAAATACATAGGAGTCGTGTATTCATCCGGCAATCCTGATATCGGCCCTGAAAGGATAATGCCGGTGATATCCGTGGAAAGAGGGCTGTCTCCCGTGACCGGGAACGAACTCCGTCTTTGGGAATTTGTCGCAGATTACTATCTGTGTACTGCCGGTGAGGTGTACAAGGCGGCATATCCCGCCCTGAAAAATGCAGGAGAGATGGTCTCAGCAAGGGCAAAGGCAAGAACTGAGGCCTCCGACGCGAGGAAAATCTCTGCGCTTGAGAATAGAATGGCAAGGCTGCGTGCTGTGCTCGAGAAGCGCAAGCTCTTGTTGTCCAAGGCTTCAAAACCCGGGACAAAGGCGAAATATGCGGAGGCGGTGGCGAAGACCGAGTCTGAAATTCTCCGGATTTCATCATCGATAGCTTCCATTCACTCTTCATCTGAAACGGTAGGGGAAAATGTTCCTCTGTCAGCTCCGTTCACCCTGAGCACGGCACAGTCGGACGCAGTGGCAGCCGTCAAGGAGGGATTCATTCGTAATAAGCCAGTGCTTTTGGAAGGTGTCACGGGATCGGGAAAGACTGAGATATACATCTCTCTGGCCCTTGATACACTTGCAGCAGGGCGCAGTGTCCTGTATCTGATTCCGGAGATATCTGTCAGCAGGCAGCTTGAGAAGAGAATGAGGGAGGTCTTCGGCGACGCCCTTCTGATTTTCCACTCAAAAGAGACCGCAGCAAGACGTCATTCCGTAGTGGAGGCGGTGCGGAAAGGCGCTTATATTGTGCTTGGGACCCGTTCGGCTGTGTTTCTTCCGCACACCGGACTCGGTCTTGTAATAATTGACGAGGAGCACGACCCCTCATACAAGCAGGACGCCCCGGCCCCAAGATACAATGGCAGAGATACGGCTGTGATGCTTGCGAGGATAAATGGCTCCAATGTTCTTTTAGGTACTGCAACGCCTTCTTTGGAATCCATATATAATTGCCGTACAGGACTTTATGAGAAAGTAGAACTGAAGGAGCGATATTTCGGCCAGGCTGTTGGGGAGGTGGAGATTGTGGACACGTCATCGGAGAGGCGCAAGCACGGTATGAAAGGGGCCTTTTCTTACAGACTCATTTCCAGGATAAACGAGGCTTTGTCAGATGGCGGTCAGGTTCTGCTGCTGAGGGCCCGAAGGTCCTACTCGCCATCAGTGCAGTGTTCCGCTTGCGGAGAGATTCCCCATTGTCCGCATTGCAATGTCCCTATGAGCTGGCACAGGAATGAGGGCGCTCTTGTCTGCCATTATTGCGGTATGAAGTTTCCGTTCAACGGGCTTTGCTCAAAATGCGGTTCGCCGATGGAACCTCTGGGAACAGGTACTCAGAGAGTGGAGGAGGAAGCTAAAGAACTGTTTCCGAAGGCCCGTGTAGAAAGGCTTGACGGAGACACGTCATCAGTCGCGACAAAAGAAATGTCCATAATAAAGGATTTCGAACAGGGGAAAATCGACATACTTGTAGGCACCCAGATTGTCGCGAAGGGATTTGATTTCGGGAAACTCTCTCTCGTGGCGGTCCTGCAGGCTGATTCCCTGCTTGGACAGCAGGATTTCAGGGCTGACGAAAGGGCTGTGCAGCTGCTTGAACAGTTCCGTGGCCGCAGTTCACGGAGAGGGCAGAAAGGTTGTTTCGTAATACAGACAGCGCGGCCTTCCCATCCTGTTTACAGCCTGTTCACGGGTTCTGGTTCGGGGAGTTCTCTTTCAGAATCAATGCTTTCAGAGAGATACGTATACGGATATCCTCCGTTTTCCAGGATTGTCATAGCTGTTGTCAAGGACCGGAGTGAGCGGGCTGTTGAAGAACTTGCTTGGGAACTGGCCGCGGGGATAAGGACGGAATTCGGAATAAACTCTTCCGGTTTCATCACAAAGAATGATGGACCAGTGGCGGTTCTCGGTCCGTATCCTCCGCCTGTGGACAAGGTGTCTGACCTGTATATCAGGCATATACGCATCTCCATCAAAAAAGATTCATCCCTGCAGGAGGAGAAGCGCAGGCTCAATTCCCTCGTGCAGGATTTCGAAAAACTCCATTCCTGTCCCGGAAAGGTGATTTTAGATGTCGACCCTTGATTGTTGATAAAATCCGGAGACGGATTGGCGGCTTTATGAATTATTTTATTAAATTTGTAATTCGTACTAATAATACATTCTTCAATGGGAAAGGTTATCGCAATAGCTAATCAGAAAGGCGGAGTGGGCAAGACCACTACCGCAATCAATCTTGCAGCGTCTTTGGCAGTGCTTGAGAAAAAGGTGCTTATCATCGATGCGGACCCGCAGGCCAATACCACCTCGGGGCTGAATTTCTCGCCTGACAATGATGAGAAAAGGACGTTGTACGAGGTTATGATTGGCAGTATTTCCATCCAGGACGCTCTGATACAGACTGAGATAGCCAATTTGCAGATGGTTCCTTCCCACATCAATATGGTCGCTGTGGAGATTGAGATGCTTGATGAGCAGGACAGGGAGTCCATTCTCAAGAAGGCTCTCGCCCCTGTCAGAAACAATTATGATTATATAATCATTGACTGCTCTCCGTCTCTCGGGCTTATTACAGTCAATTCGCTTACTGCCGCGGACTCTGTCATTGTTCCGGTCCAGCCGGAGTTTTTTGCTCTTGAAGGCCTTGGAAAACTTTTACAGACTATCAGGCTGGTGCAGAACGGCGTCAATCCGGGACTCACAATCGAAGGATTTGTCGTAACGATGTTCGATGGCAGGACGAAGATGCATTCACAGGTTCTCAACCAGCTCCGTGAGCATTTCAAGGATATGGTTTTCAAAACAATCATCCAGAGAAACATCAATCTGAGCGAAGCCCCGTCCCACGGCAAGCCTATTATACTTTATGACGTTGCCTGCAATGGCACATCCAATTATCTGAACCTCGCCAAAGAGGTTCTGGAGAAAAACAAAAATTAAAACCAGCGAATTATGGCAAAGCAAATAAGAGGATTGGGAAAAGGGCTTGACGCATTGTTGGGCGATTCAGGAAGTCTTGACAACCTGCGTGCGCCTGTAGGATATGTCAACAAAGAAGTTGTCGGAGCGAAGGAACCGCAGGACACGGCTGACATTCTCCGCATTCCGGTGGATATGATCGAGCCGAACCCGTTCCAACCGAGAATGTCATTTGACCAGGACGCCCTTCAGGAACTCGCTGAGTCCATCCGTACTTTCGGCCTTATCCAGCCTATCACCGTAAGAAAGAAATCAGCTGACAGATACCAGATTATAAGCGGAGAACGCCGTTTCAAGGCCTGCCGTCTCGCCGGGCTGGATATGGTTCCGGCCTATATCAGGGATGCAAGCGACCAGGGAATGCTCGAGATGGCGATTGTGGAGAATATCCAGAGGGAGAATCTGGATCCTATAGAGGTCGCCCTCAGCTACCAGAGGCTTATAGAGGAATGCAGCCTGACCCAGGAGCAGATGGCCGACAGGGTGGGAAAAAAACGTGCTTCCGTCACCAATTATCTGAGGCTTCTCAAACTCCCTGCAAAGGCCCAGCACGACCTGAAAGTGGGACTTCTAAGTGTGGGCCACGCAAAAGTGCTTCTCGGTGTTGAAGATCCTGAAACCCAGGAGAAACTCTGTGACCTGGTTATCAAGAACGGGCTCTCTGTCAGGCAGCTTGAGGATAAGGTGAAAGAACTTTCCTCTCCGGACAAACCTCAGAAGAAGAGCGATGAAGCGTTGCCGGACGAGTATTACAGGGTTCTTGAGCATATCGGGAAATATTTTGACAAGAGTATCAGTCTCAAGAGAAACGCGTCTGGCAAGGGAACTATGACAATTCATTTCGGGTCTGACAATGAGATGAGGCGTTTCCTTGAGGCGCTTGAGAATTCAAATCTCTGATAATCACGCTCTGGCGATGTCAAGACGCATATACCAGATTATTATTGCTGTTCTGCTGGGAGTTCTTCTGCACCCGGTGGATGCTTCAGCGCAGTTCAGGGAGGAAGCGTTCACCCAGACTTACAATGAGAAAGATGACACTACCGGGCGGGACACCACTGATACTGCCTTTTCTTTCAAAGAGTATTTCGGGGGTATTTCGCATAAACGCGATGCCCGCCTCGGTGTGCTCTTTGCCGGATCCACTGTGTTTGTGGGAGGACAGCAGATGTATAACCGGCAGTATTGGAAACTGCCAGTCATCTATGGAGGAATAGTTGCTTCAACAGGGCTTGGAATATATTGCCGTCACAAATACAATGTCGAAGGAGACAACAAGTTCAAGACGGCAAGCACGATATGCTTTGTCGGCACGGGACTCTTTTACTGGGGCTCGCTCCTTGACGGCGTGGTGTGTTTCAACAGGGGAGAGTATCCGCAGGCAGGAAAGGCCACGCTTTATGCCGCTCTGCTGCCGGGACTTGGACAGGCCTACAATGGGGAATACTGGAAGATTCCGGTATATTACACCGCGCTGATGTGCTCTGCGCATTTCCTATTGACCAACAACACGAACTACAAGAGATACAGGCGCATATACAATGAAGCGACGATGGAGAACTCGACTTACGACGGGCCTGTCTCCGCATCCACGGCGAAGTATTACAGAGATGTTTACCGCCGTTATAGGGATTATTCAGTCGTTGCGCTGCTCGGTTTTTATGTCCTTCAGATTATTGATGCCAACGTTTTCGCCTATATGCACAATTTCGAGCTTTCGGACGACCTGTCTGTAAGCATTTCACCGGCTGTCATTGCTCCTGACAATGCTTATGCGTCGGCGCTGCATTACAGCGGATCGTCAAGCAGGATGCGTCCGTTTTCCGGAGGCACAGAGGCGTTCGGGCTGAGTGTCGGGCTGAGATTCTGATAAGTGACTGGATGAATGACTATGAAACTTAAAAATATATCACTGGCCGTATTGGCCGCATTTTCACTGACTTTTGCTTGCGTTTACGAGGCGTCGGCGCAGACAGCCGCCAGAAAAACACATCCTAAATCCAAAAAGGAACTGCTCCGGGAGAATGTACGGATGCGTTCAGTCCTGGATTCTCTCCTTCAGGAGATAGAGGCCCTCAAGGACACTGCTTATGAGGAAGTCGCCGAGCCGGCCCAATCCGGTTATCCTGCGCTTGGCAAAGTGTCTCCTGAGGATTACAGGGGGAATCTGACAGACAGCCTGCTGAGCATCTGGTATCTCCAGAGGAAGGCCTCGGAACTCAATGTGGAATACAATATGGACTCCGTCAAGTTCACTTCCGACGTGCCTGACAAAGTCTTCCTCCAGAGGCTGGCCGACCTGAACTCGTACATCACGCTGCCATTCAATGAGACTGTGAGGAATTACATCATCCTGTATGCGGAGAAGAGAAAGGCACAGATGGCATCGATGCTTGCCCTGGCTGATTATTATCTTCCTGTTTTCGAGGAGACATTCAATAAATACGGAATGCCGGAAGAACTCAAGTATATGGCTGTCATTGAATCCGCATTCAATCCTGTGGCCGTTTCCAGGGCCGGGGCGAGGGGAATGTGGCAGTTCATGTACACGACAGCGAAGAATTACGGCCTGACAGTCAACTCTTTTGTGGACGAACGGCTTGACCCTGTCAAATCGGCCGATGCCGCGGCCAGGTATCTTTACGATGCGTACAGGATATTCGGCGACTGGAATCTTGCAATTTCCTCCTACAACTGCGGCGCAGGAAATGTGAACAAGGCCATCAAGAGGTCAGGAAGCAGGGATTTCTGGGCTGTCTATGATTTTCTTCCGAGGGAAACAAGGGGGTATGTGCCTGCTTTTGTGGGTGCTATGTACGCTTTCCGATATTACAGGGAGCACGGAATAACACCGGACCCGGTAAGAATGCCGGCCCACGTGGACACTTTCCATATCAGGAAAATGCTTCATTTCCAGCAGGTAAGCGACTTGACCGGGGTCTCTGTGGATATGCTGAGGAATTTGAATCCGCAGTATGTGCACGACATTATCCCGGGCAATGAAAGAGAGTATGTGCTCCGTCTGCCTTATCAGTATTCCGGCAAATTCATCGAGAATGAGGATTCTGTATATACATACAAGGCGAAAGAACTTTTCAGTCCGGCAACATTGCAGAATATCGCTGCGTCAGGGAGCGGAAGCGTCCCGGCGGGACAAAGAATCACTTACAAAGTAAAGAGTGGTGATTATCTTGGCAGGATTGCTTCGAAATATCACGTGACCGTGGCCCAGCTTAAAGAATGGAATCATCTGAGGAGCAACAATCTGCGTATCGGACAGGTTCTCGTCATATATGGAAAAGGTGCCGCTCCTGCCGCCAAGGCTTCATCCGGTGCGTCTGTGGACAAGCCTGCCCCTGCTCCGGCAAAGCCTGATCCGTCTGTTTCTCCGACAGGTGAGTATGTCACCTACGTTGTGAAGGAAGGAGACTCGTTGTACCGCATTTCGAAGGATTATCCCGGTGTCAGTGCTGATGACATAATGAAATTCAATGGAATAGGTTCTGATATCAGGCCCGGGATGACAATAAAGATTCCTAAGGTTAAGTAGATTCTTCGATTGATTTCCCGGTCCAGTCAAAAAAAATTGAAAAAAGTGCCTGAAAAATTTGCATTGTAAAGAAAAATTCCTAACTTTGCAATCCCAAACAAAAGGAATGGTGCCATAGCTCAGTTGGTAGAGCAAAGGACTGAAAATCCTTGTGTCCCTAGTTCGATTCTCGGTGGCACCACAATTCCGAACAAGAGGCTGACTATTTTGGTCAGCCTCTTGTTTCTATATTGTGTATCCTATAAATCAGATTTCATAATCCAGACAGGTCCTCACAGCTGTGAACGGGCGGACTTTTGTGTTGGCCACCTCCACGTGTGCAGGGTGGACTGCATATCCTTTCAGCGCCGCCTCCGACTCAAGAGTGCAGTCAAGCATCACGTCCGCATTTGAAGAAGCGAGCCGTCCGTCAATCTGGACTTTTATGTCAATCAGCCCCGGGATTTTTCCTGCAAGGCCTTCAAGTCCTTCCTTGATGCCGGCTTTAATGGTTTCTTTCTCTGAATCTGACAACTCGGGTCTGAGCGCCCATAAGATAATGTGCTTTACCATAAGACTTGTTTTTAAGAACTGTAAAATGATGCATTTTCAGGAAAGCAAAAATACTTATCCTTAATTCCGCAAAGCGGATTGCTTAAAAATAGCAAGCCCCTGATAAAG
>JBJEBM010000086.1:0-44322 GCA_051870055.1 Candidatus Cryptobacteroides sp. | reverse complement strand
ACGCTTGGCAAACTTGCCATTGCGTTCATTGTTTTGATTTTTAACTACTGATTCACATTGATAATATTTGCCGTATGTATAATTCTTGTCTATCTGATCCTGAGCGGTATGTACGAGAGTCTGATACTTCCTTTTACTGTTATCCTTTCTGTGCCGTGTGGCTTGATGGGCAGTTTCCTTTTAGCAAAACTGTTTGGCTTGGAGAATAATATCTATCTGCAGACGGGGCTTATAATGCTCATAGGCCTGTTGGCCAAGACTGCTATTCTGATAACGGACTATGCGGGAGAACGAAGACGCGGCGGAATGTCTATGAAAAAAGCAGCGGTTGAAGCGGCAATGAACCGTCTTCGTCCTATTCTGATGACGGCCCTCACTATGATATTCGGTATGCTACCGCTGATGTTTGCCTCCGGCGTGGGTGCAAACGGTAATTCTACGCTCGGTACCGGAGCTGTGGGAGGTATGCTGGTAGGAACTCTTGTATTACTATTCATAGTTCCAGCCTTGTGGATTGTGTTCGAATTCATAGAAGAACGTATCAGGCTTGTGAAAGAAACCAGGCAGGGTCAAAGGACAGTGCCGGAACAATTTACCTTGCTGACCGCTTGCAGTGTTTATAGCAAATACCAGCAGGCAACAGAGGTTGAGGCGGATCTCTACGGCAAGGAATATAGTTCGGAAGACACGACATCCATTGCGACGCTATCGTGGAAAGAGTTGTTCCGCGATACTTGCCTGCAAAGGCTTATCGACACAGCATTGGTGCGAAATACAGACCTTGGGATTGCCCGCCTGCGTGTCAAACAGGCTGAAGCTGCATTGCTGACCGCCCGTCTTTCCTATCTGCCGTCCGCAAAATTTGGTGCTGAAAGTGGATTTTCCAGTTGGGACGGCTCGACATCACTAACCTGCAATATAAGCGGAGAAGCAAGCTGGGAGCTTGATATATTCGGAAAGCTCACAGCCGCAAAACGGGAAGCACGTGCTTCTTTGGAGAAGTCTTATGCATATATGCAGGCGGTGCAAACCTCCCTCGTGGCAACGGTTGCGTCAACCTACTATACTTTGCTGATGCTGGATGAACAGATTGTTGTTGCGGAGCAGACATTGCAGAGTTGGGAGAGGACGGCTTATGTGCTGCGTTCTTTGATGCGTGCCGGGAAAGCCAATGATGCTGCTGTGCTGCAGGCCGAGGCGAACGGGGCACGCTTGCCGTTCAGACTTTTCCTGATTCCGTGTCCATAGGCATACCGGTTCAGATGTTGGCGAACCGGCCCGATGTCCGGGAGGCGGAAATGTCGTTGTCAAAGGCAGAGCAGGATATAGCAAAATTGGAATTTCAACAGAAATTGCTCGTAGCGGGCAGCGAGGTGAATGACGCATTGGTGGCTTTACAGACAGCACGCGAGAGGCTGAAGATAAACTCAGGGGCTGCATTGTCCCTGCAGGAGGCAGTCCGCAAAACGGAACTGCTGATGCGTTATTCTTCTGTGAACTACTTGGAAGTTCTTACGGCCCAGCAGTCCCTGCTGGATGTCCAAAGAACATTGGCACAGGATAAATTCGACGAGATACAGGGCATCATAAGCCTGTATCACGCATTGGGTGGAGGTCAATAAACAAGACAGGATTATGAATATAACATTTGAGAGACTGAGTGAAAGGGATTACAAAGGATTTTGCAATGATGTAAAGGATGTATTTTCCGTTGCTGTGGTTGAAACATTCGGACAACCCGAAAACGGCCGGGAAATCATATCCCAGAAAGAAGTCAGCCGCATATTGAAAGATGCTTCGTGTGAGGCATATACGGTATATGCTGACGGCCTGAAAATCGGTGGCGTGGCGATAAGACCGGACACAGGGACAGGATTTGGCTTCCTGGTTATTCTTTATGTATATCCCGAGTATCACGGCAAGGGCTTGGGCGTCCGGATATGGCAGGGAATTGAACAATTATATCCCACCACAAAAGTCTGGCGCCTTGTCACACCTTATTTCGAGAAGCGGAACATCCACTTCTACGTGAACAAATGCGGGTTCAAGATAGTAGAATTTTTCAACAAGGCGCATCGTGATCCCGATTACGAACTTACAGGGCTGGATTTTCACGATGAATACTTTTTATTTGAAAAGGTTATGGAAGAAGACAAAAGGCACTTACGCTTTTGATTTTACATAAAACGATCCGCTGGGCACCTCCGAAAACGCCTCTGAGAGTACCTCAGGGGCGTTTACTGTTATAAACATTACTATAACGTTGCTACAAATCTGATATATTCTGGCTGAACCATTCGATATGGAACGGAAGCACCCAGGTCCAGTATTCCCAACGGTGCTTGCCGGGGCTGAACAGGGCTATGTGCTTGAGTCCCGTTTCCTGGCAGTTGCGTACGAAATCCTCGGAAGCCGGAAGGAATTTGGTGTCGGATGAGCCGCAGCTTACTACCAGCATTTTCGAAACAGCCTCATCGCCGCATATTTCCCTGATACGGCTGAGCCTGTGAATGGCACTGATAGCCTTGCATTCAGGGTCTTCAATATGCGATGCCCCTATCATCGGAGGAATCAGTTCCCTGGAACCGGCAGAATACTTCAGGTCAAGCACTCCGCTCATCGAGCCGGCTCCGGCAAAGAGATCCGGACGGTCGAGGAAAATGTTCATTGCCCCGTGACCTCCCATAGAAAGCCCGTCGATGAATGTCCTGTGCGGGTCGAGACCGTACTCCGAATCTATCATTTGCCACAGTTCGGTCCAGAAGAAGTCACGCCACTTCATATTGGTCCAGTCCGTCTTGTTGATATACCAGCTGTCCTTGAATCCGTCAGGACAGACAATCCGGAAGCTGAAGCGGTCGCACAGGGCCTGGAGATCTGTATTGTCTTCCCAGTTGCGCCAGGAGCCTCCCCACCCGTGAAGCAGGAACAGCACGGGCAGAGTCCCCTCCTCCGCCTTGTTGCCAGTATCACCGTTGCAGCATATCTTTCTTCCGCAACAAAATCCTTGAATGTCAGGTGAATATACCACAACAGTGTCATTACAGTGCAGATTCACGGACTCAATGATATGAATTGTCCTCTTGGCCGAAACGGTCAAAGGTAGGAAAAGAGCCAAAAGTACATCAAGAAAGATAATTCGCCGGATGAAAATATTGTTCATAAATCAGCTGCAGCAAATTGTCGTTTACTCTTTCGGAGCGAGGGCGCCCCATACAACAGCACTGAGAGCCGCACCGATAAGAGGAGCCACGATGAATACCCAGAGCTGCCTCAGAGCCTCGCCGCCAACAAATACAGCCGGGCCTATTGAACGGGCAGGATTCACAGAAGTGCCTGTCAATGGGATACATACAATGTGTATGAGCACGAGGGAAAGGCCGATTGCCAGTCCGGCGAGATTTCCTGCTCCGACTTTGGAATCAGTGCTTCCGAGAACTACAAGCACGAAAATGAATGTTGCCACAATCTCCACGACAAATGCGCATCCGACGGTCACCTGGTTAGCAGCGTTGGCGACATTGGCGCCACCCATTTCGAATCCGCTCATTGAGGTAATCCAGAAAAGAACCGCAGCACCGAGAATTCCGCCGACAATCTGACCTGCCCAATAACCTATGGCGTCCTTAAGACTCATTCTGCCTGAAAGATAGACTCCGAGAGTGATGGCCGGATTGATATGGCAGCCAGTAGTGCCGCCGATTGTATAAGCCATGGCGACTACAGAAAGACCGAATGCGAATGCAATCGCAAGATGGGAGCCGCCGAAGACTGCGCTTCCGCAGCCAAGAAGAACCAGCACGGCCGTGCCGATAGCTTCTGCAATGTACTTTTTCATTGTCAATAAGGTTTTTGGTTAATAACAGTGCTGAAATTTACACATTATTTCTTAAAAACCGATATTTTATTATAAATTTGAAAAGGAAACTGAAAGAGAAGTAATATTACTTGGAACACAAATGAACACTCATACTCATATTGTTATAATGGCCGGCGGAATCGGCAGCAGACTCTGGCCGGTGAGCACCCCGGAGATGCCTAAACAGTTCATAGACCTGCTCGGGGTCGGAAAATCCCTGCTTCAGCTTACTGTGGAAAGGTTCAGGCCGGTCTGCGGAATATCAGGAATATGGGTCGTCACCTCAGACAGATATGTTGACACAGTCAAACGGCAGCTGCCGGACATACCTGAGGACCAGATACTTGCAGAGCCGGTCCCACGCAACACGGCGCCGTGCATCGCATATGCATCCTGGAAGATAATGAGAAAAGATCCGGACGCCAATATTGTTGTAACCCCGTCCGATGCCATTGTAATGAGGCAGGAGAAATTTACTGAGGTCATCAGGAAAGCCCTCGATTTCACTGAAAAAACAGACAGTATTGTCACAGTGGGCATACGTCCTGACCGTCCCGAGACAGGTTACGGATATATCTGCTCCAGCAGCACAGAAGAAGACAAGGTGGTGAAGGTCAACGAATTCAAGGAAAAACCGGATCTTGAGACAGCAAAGAGCTACCTTGCAAGCGGGAATTATTTCTGGAACGCAGGCATATTCGTCTGGTCGGTTTCCACGATAGTCTCGCAGCTTCGCGCGTTTGCCCCGCAGATAACCGGGATTATGGACAGGCTTGCCGAATCTTTCGGGACTGATGAAGAACAGAAAAGACTGGAGGAACTCTTCCCTCAATGCGAGAAGATATCGATCGACTACGCAGTTATGGAGAAATCAAGTTCCATCTATGTGATATCAGCCGATCTGGCCTGGTCCGACCTCGGCAGCTGGAGCTCGGCCGGGCAGCACATAGAGCAATCCGGTAACGGGAACCGCACAGTCGGGCCTGATGTAAGGCTGGTGGACTGCGAGGGCTGCATTGTCCATACGGACGACACTAAAATGGTGGTTGTCAAAGGATTGAAAAATTATATAGTTGCCGGAAAGAACGGAAACCTGCTTGTATGTCCAATAGCGGACGAACAGAAGGTTAAAGAATACTCGGCACCAAAAGAACAATAAAAAAATGAGAATAGCAATCGTTGGAACAGGCTATGTCGGCCTGGTGAGCGGAACCTGTTTCGCAGAGATGGGCGCTGATGTGACGTGCGTAGATGTGGACGAGAGAAAAATCTTGATGCTCAAAAAGGGCGGGATTCCTATCTACGAGCCCCAGCTCGACGAAATGGTCCAGAGAAACATACGGGAAGGAAGGCTCCATTTCAGTTCAAACCTCGCTGAATGCATTGACAATGTGGAGATTATATTCAGCGCCGTGGGCACTCCCCCTGACGAGGACGGAAGCGCCGACTTGAAATATGTGCTTGAAGTGGCAAGGACAGTCGGCCGCAATATGAACAAATACATTCTTCTTGTGACCAAGTCCACAGTTCCGGTCGGGACATCGGTCAAGGTCAGGGAAGCGATAGCCGAAGAGCTCGCTAAAAGAGGGGTTGACATTCCTTTCGACGTGGCATCCAATCCTGAATTCCTGAAGGAAGGCTCGGCCATCAATGACTTCATGAGTCCGGACAGAGTAGTGGTCGGAGTGGATTCTGAAAGAGCCAAAGACTTGATGGCCAATCTGTACAGGCCATTCCTACTCAAGAGTTTCAGGGTTATCTTCACAGACATCGCATCGGCAGAGATGATAAAATATGCGGCCAATTCCATGCTCGCCACCCGCATCAGTTTTATGAACGATATCGCCAATCTATGCGAAAAAGTGGGTGCCGACGTGAATATGGTGCGCCAGGGTATCGGTTCAGATACCAGAATCGGCACCAAGTTCCTCTACCCGGGTTGCGGATACGGCGGAAGCTGCTTTCCGAAAGATGTGAAGGCTCTGATCAAGACCGCCCAGAAAAACGGTTGCCGGATGCGTGTACTGGAAGCCGTGGAGGAGGTGAACGAAGAGCAGAAACATTTGGTTTTCAAAAAATTATACAGGTATTACAACGGGGCCCTCAAAGGCAGGAAGATAGCAGTATGGGGGCTTGCGTTCAAGCCGGAGACAGACGATATGAGAGAGGCCACATCACTTGTGACAATTGATCTGCTTACAAAGGCAGGTTGCGAAGTGAGCGTTTACGACCCGGTTGCAATGAACGAGTGCACAAGAAGAATAGGAGACGCAGTCCACTATGCGGCTGATATGTACGAGGCCCTGGAAGGAGCGGACGCGCTGCTGATGCTGACCGAATGGAAACAGTTCAGGATGCCGCACTGGGACAGGGTCAAAGCTTTGATGAAGACACCTCTGGTCATAGACGGCAGAAACATATACGATCCACAGGCCATGGCGGAGATGGGTTTCTCATATACCTGCATAGGCCGTGGAACAGAGATAGCGGACAAAGATTGAGAGGATATGGAAAGACCTCATTACAAGACAGTTGTCATTTCGGACGTTCACCTTGGCGCGCCCCATTCAAAAGTCAGGGAAGTGTCGGAGTTCCTCAGCGCTGTGGACTGCGACAGGCTAATTATGAACGGCGACATCATCGACGGCTGGCAGTTGAAGAATTCCAACGACAAATGGAACACTTCGCATTCCGCATTTTTCCGGGTCATTATGAAAATGATGGAGAAACACGGCACAGAGGTCATTTACATCTCCGGCAACCACGACGATTTCCTGGACCCGCTTGTCCCATCCAGACTGTTCAACATCAGATTCGTAAACGAATATATCCTGAAAGAGAACGAGCATTCCTACGTCATAATCCACGGGCACGCATTCGACAGCATCACTGCGCAGATGAGATGGATAGCCAAACTCGGAGACAAGGCCTACAACCTTCTGCTGAGATTCAACAATGTATGGAACAGGGCCAGAGTCCGCCGGGGGAAGGAGTATTATTCTTTCTCAAAAGTGATAAAGCACAAAGTTAAACAGGCGGTTTCGCTTCTATCGGGGTTCGAGTCCGACCTTTCGGATTTCGCCAGGGCAAAAGGCTGCGACGGAATCATCTGCGGACATATACACTACCCGGAGGACAAGATGCTGAAAGGTAATATCCATTACCTGAATTCCGGAGACTGGGTGGAATCGCTCACGGCCCTCGTAGAGGACAAAGAAGGGAAATGGCAGATTGTGAAATATTCTGATTTTATGGTCAGCGTATGAAGTATCTATTTATCATTCAAGGAGAAGGCAGAGGCCATCTGACCCAGGCGATGACATTGGAGAAACTGCTCCTGTCACGGGGACACCAGGTGGTGAAAATGCTTGTCGGCAAGAGCGAGTCCAGAACACTGCCGGCATTTTTCACAAACGGAGTCAAGGCTCCGATTGCTTATTTCGAGACTATGAATTTCGTCACGGCATCCAGCGACAAAAGGCCGGACGCACTGAAAACAGTGCTGTTCAACGTGGCGTTCTCTCCGAAATTGGTACCTTCCATCTCAATGATAAAGAACGAGATACGAAACTGCTCTCCGGACATCATAGTCAATTTCTATGAACTTCTCGGCACAGTGACCCATGAATTGAGGGCAAGGGATATCCCTATGGTATGCATAGGTCACCAGTTCCTGTTCCTTCACGAGGATTTCTGCTTCCCGGAATTCTCCGGATATGAAGGACATATCGCGCTGAACCTTTTCAGCAAGGCAATATGCAACGGTGCTGCCAAGACATTAGCCTTGTCTTTCAGGCCGATGGCAGACGACTCAAAAAAAAGAATCATAGTCACTCCCCCGCTGCTCCGCCCAGAGGTGCTGGATTCCCGGAACAGCCCTGATTTCCAGGATGGTGACTATGTTTTAGGCTATATGCTGAATGCGGGATTTGCCGAGGAAGTGATAGCCTGGCACAAAAAGCGGCCTGAGATTCCGCTACATTTCTTCTGGGACAACGCATCCGAGGGGCCGGTCAAGATAATTGACCCTACTCTTTCATTCTATTACCTGGACGACAAGGAGTTCGTCAGGCAGATGGCAGGCTGCAGGGCTTATGCGTCCACCGCCGGATTCGAGTCAATCTGCGAGGCGATGTATCTCGGAAAACCTTTGATGATGGTTCCGTCACACATTGAGCAGAAATGCAATGCCTACGACGCCACAAGATTCGGGGCGGCTGTGGAATCGGACCGTTTCGACCTCGACATATTGCTTGCTTTCGCAGAGAATCATTTCCGCAGGGATAACGGATTCCCTGAATGGGCACAGGCAGCCGGAGAGATTGTGACCAAAGAGCTTGAGACTCTATAATTCATTGAAATGCAGAACACTATGGAGTATCTTCAAGACCTTAACTCACGTCAGAGAGAGGCTGTGACGTCCACGGAAGGACGTATCAGGGTGATTGCCGGAGCCGGAACGGGAAAGACAAAAGCCCTGACATACAGATACGCATACCTGGTCAACGAAGTCGGCATTGACCCGGCCAACATATTGTGCCTGACATTCACCAACAAGGCGGCGCAGGAGATGAGGCAGCGGATTTCCACATTCGTGCACAGCGGTGACTACAATGATTTTGTCTGCACGATTGACGGCTTCTGCGTAAAAATGCTGCGGAGGGACATATACCGACTTGGTTTTCCGAAGAATTTCAAGATTCTGGACGAGGAGGACGCCAAATCGCTTGCCAAGAGCTGTATGGACGAACTTGGCATCAAACGCACCGAAAAGACAGTCAAGGATTTCCTTGCAGGAATCAGCGCGGCGAAGGACCTGACAGACTATATCGACACCTATATGCTTCCGGGCTCGAAACCTTCATCTGACTATCTGCCAACAGCGCCGGGGAAGCAGGCGGCAGACCCGCAGGCTCTTCCAGCAGCCTCCAACGTGGCCTGCTACATCGGAAAGCAGATGAAAGAATATGCTCTGGATTTCAATGACATAGAGAATTTCGCCAAATATATTCTGGACCATTTCCAGGATGTCCGCGAATATTGGCAGAGCCAGCTGAACTACATTATGGTGGACGAGGCCCAGGACTGCAATGCGGACAACTGGGAAATCATCGAAAAACTGGCGGCAAGGCATCGCAATCTGTTCGTGGTCGGCGACCCGGACCAGTGCATTTATGAATGGAGAGGAGCAAGGCCGGCAAGGTTCGTGGACTTCGCATCTGACAAGGACATTGTCCTGGACGAGAATTACCGTTCGACACCGAAGATTCTGGACATAGCCAACTGCGTGATATCCAACAACAAGAACAGGATTCCGAAGACACTTTTCACCAGAAGGGACGAAGGAGTCGCCGTGATACATTTCCACGGAAAGACGGAGAAAGAGGAAGCGGAGTGGATTGCTTCCCAGATTGAGAAGCTGCACGGGGAGGGAGCGGAGTTGTCGGACTTTGCCGTGCTCTACAGGTCATCCTACCTGTCCGGAGGCATTGAGCAGGAACTGCTGTCAAGGCATCTTGCATACACCATCTGGGGCGGGACACGGTTCTTCGAAAGGAAAGAGATAAAAGACGCCCTGGGCTATCTGAGACTGATTGCAGATTCTGGTGACGACCTGGCTTTCAGGAGAATAATCAATGTTCCGGCAAGAGGACTCGGCAAGAAATTCCTGTCTGACCTTGAGACCGAGGCCGGGTCAATGGAAATGGAAGGCGGAAGAGCGGCCAGACCACTGTTTGCAACCCTGAAAGAGTCCGGGAAATTGTCCAGAATCAGAGGGGCGGCGGCCTTCATCGAGATAATCGAGGCCGGCCGCCAGATTGCGGAAGAACACAGCATTTCAGACCTTATGAACATTGTGCTGGACAAAAGCGGCCTGAAGAAAATGTACCGCGAGGACCAGGACGAGGACAGGCTTGAGAACATTGACGAGCTCGTCAAGTCAATCCGTTTCTATGAAGAGTCGCACGAGGGACTGGAAGTCTCATTGGCTGAATATCTCCAGGACATAGCCCTGTACACAAACGCTGACTTCAAGAAAGAGACCCGCACAGTGAAGCTTATGACAATCCACCAGGCAAAAGGGCTTGAATTCCCATATGTTTTCATCACAGGACTGAGCGAGGGCATTTTCCCGAGCATGAGGACAGTGAGAGAATACAAGAAGAACGGGGAAGAAGAAGAGCGCAGGCTTATGTACGTGGCGGTAACCAGGGCTGAACGGGCATTGTACCTCACTGAATCAGAAGGTTATAACCAGTCCACCAAAATGAACAAGTATCCTTCAAGATTCCTCGCTGAAATCAAGCGGAGCATGCTCGTGACCGAGGGAAACATTTCAGAGGACCTCTGGAGAGGCACGCGGAATCTCATTCACGTGCTCGATGAGGAGAATTACGGGCTGGCAATGGGCCGTGGAAACGTATCAGGCAGTCAGGCTGGAAATGAATTCGAGGACGGAGACGGTTTCGCATCCGAAAGGGCCGAATACAGCAGTCCTTTCCGGATAGGCGGAGGCGCAAGCCACAAGATTTTCGGCAATGGAGTCATTGTCAGCGCCTCCAAAGACTGGTCCTCCTTCCTGGTAAGATTCGCAGACGGCACTGAAAGACAATTGAGGGCATCATTCCTGACGCCCCTTATTGATGATCTGCCTGAATGACAGGCTCAGTCTTTCTTCACCGGATCGCAGGTGAGGCCGACTCCGAGCTTGCGGAAGATTTTCCTGTCCACCTCGCTGAGCATCACCGTAGAGTGTACCTGGCAGCCGTCCAGTTTTGGAAGCTGTTCAAGCGCTTTCTTGCAGTTTTCGTCTTTGACGCTCAGCATCGCCAGCACCACGAGAACCTCATCAGTATGCAGTCTCGGATTGTGTCCGTGCAGGAATGAGACTTTCATCTTCTGTATCGGCTCAATCATTTCTTCCGGTATCAACCTGACACTGTGGTCAATACCTGCAAGATGCTTGGTCGCGTTCAGCAGCAGCGCCGCGCTTGGCCCGAGAAGCGGACTGGTGTTGGCGGTGATGATTGTACCGTCCTGAAGTTCTATTGCGGATGATGCCTCCCCGGACAGTTCCTTGCGTTCCCTGGCAGCCACAGTGGTGCGGCGGTATGCCGTTGTCAATTTGGCCTGCTGGAGAATAAGACGGATCTTGTTCACCTCATTCTCATTGGTCCCGGTATCCGCGAGAGTGTCGAGAGCATTGTAATACCGTCGGATAATCTCATCCCTGGCGGCATTGCAGCAGACATCCTCGTCGCTCATACAGAACCCTACCATATTCATGCCCATATCAGTCGGGGACTTGTACGGATTCTCGCCGTAAATGCCTTCGAAAAGAGCGTTGAGGACCGGGAAAATCTCGATATCCCTGTTGTAGTTGACCGCAATCTTTCCGTAAGCCTCAAGGTGGAACGGGTCAATCATATTGACATCATTGAGGTCCGCAGTGGCGGCTTCATAAGCAATGTTGACAGGATGTTTCAACGGCAGGTTCCATACCGGGAATGTCTCGAATTTGGCATAGCCGGCTTTGACTCCACGCTTATGCTCCTGATAAAGCTGGCTGAGGCATACCGCCATCTTGCCGCTTCCCGGACCGGGTGCAGTGACAACAACGAGAGGCCTTGTGGTCTCCACATAGTCATTTCGTCCGAAACCTTCCTCCGAGTCAATCAGGGCTACATTGTTCGGATAGTCCTCGATAGTGTAATGATAGCAGACCTTGATGCCAAGACGCTCAAGACGTTCCCTGAATGCAGCCGCGCTGGCTTGTCCGTTGAAATGAGTAATGACAACGGCGCCGACATACAGCCCCTTGTTCTCGAACTCCGAGCGGAGACGGAGAATGTCTTCGTCATAAGTGATGCCAAGATCGCCGCGCATCTTGTTCTTCTCGATGTCCAATGCGCTGATCACCTGCACAATCTCCGCACAGTCACTGAGTTGCATCAGCATTCTGAGCTTGCTGTCAGGCAGGAAACCCGGCAGCACCCTGGCAGCGTGATTGTCATCAAACAATTTTCCTCCAAACTCCATATAGAGCTTGTCGCCGAACTGAGCTATGCGCTTTTTTATCTGTTCGGACTGAATCCTGAGATATTTCTCGTTATCAAAACCCTGTTTCATACGGGCTGCAAAGATAGCTTTTTGCCTCCGTTCTTCCAAATAAACCTCGACGCAAAATTGAACTTGAAATGAAGATTCCTAAAATAATTTTTATTAATTTTGTAAATATCTAAATCGGATTACTATGGAGACAAAAGAACAAGTATTAGAGGCGATGGGACAGGCAGGAAAACCTGTTTCCGCAGGTGAAGTGGCAAAATCCACCGGCATTGACAGGGCGGAGATTGACAAGGCATTCGCTGCATTGAAGAAAGAAGGCGCTATTGTATCACCTGTCCGCTGCAAATGGCAGCCTGCTTAAAAAGACTGATACACAGCACGGGGCAAGTCCGTTGTCTGATATTGGCGATCTTTATGATGACAAGTCTGGCGCAGACCGGTCACTCACAGACAAATTATCTGAGAGGACGGATCTGCGACAGTCTTTCTCTTGCGCCTATGCCCGGCGTTGTTGTCGAACTGAACGACCGCGACGGCTCGACCCTGCATTATTCCACTACAGGTGAGGACGGGTCTTTTTCTTTCCGGAATATCGGGTTCGGAATCCCTTCGCTTAGATGCTCCATATTGGGCTACCGCAGCAGGACTATAAAACTCATTGACACAGACAGCGACATCGGCACCATCCTGATGCAGGAAGACGCCATCGCCATCGAGGCGGCGGTGCTCAAAGACCAGGCTTTCAGGTCTTCGCAAAACGGTGACACATTAATATACAACGCAGCAGCATACAAAACGATGATGGGTTCGTCGAGCGAATCCCTTATCTCCAAGATGCCGGGAATTTCTGTCTCCTCCCAGTCTGTGGAAGCCAACGGCAAGAAGGTAACCAGGATACTTGTGGACGGTCAGGAGTATTTCGATGACGACGTGATGACCGCTCTGAAAAATATACCCGCCGACCTGGTAAGCGAGGTGGAGGTTCTCGACAAAAGAAGCGACGAGGCCGAAATGGCCGGAATGGATGACGGAAACGATTTCACGGCCATAAACATCGTGACAAAGAAAAAAGGCGGAAAGGGAATCCTTTCAGGCCGGCTCTATGGAGGCTATGGGCTGACTGACAAATACATAGCTGGCGGAAGCCTGAATTATCTCGGCAAAGAGAGAAGCGCCGCCCTGCTCGGGATGGCCAACAATATCAGCAAATACAATTTCATTTCCGATGACCTTGTAAGCGCGTCATCATCGAACGGAAGCAGCGTTGACGGTAACTTTGCCGTGAAATCCCTGGCCGGAATCTCAGACGTGCAGTCTGTCGGAGGAAACTATACAAACCGCTGGTTCAACGGAAGTTACATGTTCAACAGGATTGACAACGGGAACGCCTCGTCCAGTGTCCGCAGAAGGGCAGTCAGGGACGGGCTCGACCAGTTGACCAGCACGTCCAGCGACTATGAAGCGGAAAACAACACCCACCGTTTCGCCTCGAAGATTTCCGTCAGCCCCCAGGGGAAGCATTCTCTTATTGTCAGGCCAAGCCTCACCTATCAGGACATTTACGACACAAGATACCAGGAGACAGGGCTGCACAATATATTGACGGGCAGTTCTTCCGACATTCCGGACACGACATTCATACGTAACAGGACAACCGGCTCCGACAATGACAGATGGACAATAAACACTAGGCTTACAGCTACTTACAGATACAAATTCAACAAATCAGGAAGGACTCTCAGCGCAACTCTCGGAGCCGGATATTATCATTATACCGGGCTTGAGCACTCGCTCCAGCATACTATTCTCAATGAAGAGTACGGATTCGACAACACATTGGCATCCAGCTATTCCAAACAGTATAAAGACAGGGCCACTGACAAATACACGCTGAACGGAGGAGTGACATACACCGAGCCGCTGGGCAAACGCTCCAGGCTCGCTTTCGACTACAGATACACGCACAGCAGCAGTGACGGCGACAACCGGACATATTCCTTCAACAAAACGGAAGAGGAGTACAGCACCGAGCCGGACAGCAGGCAGTCAGCCATAAGTACCAGCCTGTTCATGACACATCTTGCCGGAGCGAGATACAATTACAAGAACAAGAAACTCCAGGTGACCGGCAGCCTGTCATACCAGTCTGTGGACTACCGCGGCACTTCTGAAATGCCTTTGGAATATTCCGTGCGCAGGCATTTCGACAATATTATCTACAATCTGGTTGGCAACATTTTCTTCAATCGCCAGAACACCCTCCGGATCTCCGCAAGGAGCTTCACCACAAACCCTTCCGTGACAATGATGCAGGGAGCGGTGAACCTCAACAATCTCAGCAACATAAGGGCGGGAAACCCGGAGATTGTGCCGTCATACCAGCACAATGTCGAGGCCCGCTATATCCATACCAACAAAAAGAAAGGCTCCACTTTTTCACTGTCGGCGAACTACACCGGAAGTCCCAATTATTTAGCTGACTCACTGGTGGTTGACTCCCCTGATTTCGAAGTGGCGGACGGGGTGAAACTCGGAGAAGGCAACCAGTTCTCCAAACCGGTGAACCTGTCCGGCTACCGGAAGCTGACCGGCAAGTTCTCGTTCGGCTGCCCGGTCGGTTTCATCTCCAGCAATTTCAATGTGAACGGCTCCGCCACAATGTCTTCCGTTCCTGGAATGATAAACGGGGACAAAGTGCCGGTTCGCAGAAACGGTTTTTCGCTCGGAACCAGGCTTGACAGCAATATCAGCGACCGCATAGACTTCACATTGGCATACAACGGGCAATACACCCTGAATGAATATTCAAACAGCGTCGGGGTGACAAGGAACAATTATTTCACCCAGCACGCCAGGGGAAGTCTCAAGTGGATTGTCTGGAAAGGCCTGACTTTCACAGGTTCAGTGCATTACCTGCAAAACAGGAACATTGACAGATTCTACAACGACAAGCTCACTTACTGCGACATTTTCATCGGGAAGAAACTTTTCCGCAACCAGTTGGGCGAAGTCAGCATAGGTGTCAATGACCTGTTCGACGCCAGCAGGAGAAATTACCAGCACAGCATCAGTTCAAGCGGCGCCACAGACAGCGTCAATTCAGGAATAGGCCGGTATTTCTCGATCCAGCTTGTATATCATCTCAGGAAAAGCTGACCCGTCAAGCCTGCTGTTTCTTTCTCAACAATCTCCTGATCCACAGATAGTAGCCCGTAAGCGGAAGGGTTGCACCAAGAAGCGCCGCAAGGAAATTCAGGATTCTTGTGAGCAGTCCGCCCCAGCTGCCGGTGTGGACAGTGTAAATGACGCCCTGCAGTTTGATGGACCTGTCTTTCGATGAATAAGGCTCGCAGCCGCGTAATTCACCTGTCCTCCTGTCAAACGAATACGTATCAGCGGCCCTCATGCTACGCCGGCCTGCCGGTACTACTCCGGCAGAACCTTCGGAGATGGTTATCTGCCTGCAATCCGGGAACTCGTCAGAAAGCGCGTCATACACTTCCTGCCAATGCGCGAACGGGAGCGTTTCCCTGTGTGATGCCCTGTCACCACGGCCGGCTTCAGCCCTGTCACCCCGACCGGAATCAGCCCGGCCGCCATCAGCCATCTCAGCCCTGCCGGCCCCGCCTCGTGAAGCCTCTGTCCTGGTGGCCTGTGTAGCTCCGAACAATGAGAAGAATCCGTTTCTATACCATTTGAACGACCAGTTCAGGCCGGTGAGAGCGATCGCAAGCAGGAAGACAGTGACGTAGATTCCTCCGGCAACGTGAATGTCGTGGAAGAATTTCGGCCAGCCTTTAGTGAAAGATACACCAAGTCTCTTCGAAAGAGGTTTATTCCTGTTGGTCAGCCACATAAGTATGCCCGTGAGCAGAATGAGGACCAATGCCGCTGTGCTGAGGCCGACTATCAGCTTGCCAGCGGACATACCTCCGTTCTTTGACTGTGATGCTCCAAGCAGCCATCGGTGAAGATGGAACATCGTGTCAAAAAAAGGAAGTCTGGAACTGCTTCCCTTGATCTCGCCCGTATATTGGTCAACATATACAGAGGCCCGCCTTGGCTTGGACAGGCTGACCTGGTACGCACGCTCCGGAGAAGCTGGTACAGTGACGCCGGTCACAGACACGCTGTCCGGAAGCGAAGCAGCCACAGTCCTCATCAGGCTGTCCAGGGGAATTGGTGCATTTCCTTTGGAATCAGAGAAATAGAGTTCCGGCTCAAGAAATTCCGTGATTTCTTTCTCGAACACCATCATCGCCCCTGAAAAGCATATCAATGTGATGAATATGCCGAAAGGCACTGAAAGCCAAAGATGGATTTTCCTGAATATCTTTTTCATTTCAATATGTATTTAACAATTAATTATATGATTTCAACAATCCTATAGCACCAATCTCGTCCGCCTCCACTTCCAGGCCCTTCACAGCCTTTGCAGTGACCGGGTCAACAGAATAGACTGCCGGAGAGGAACCGTCAGAAGTCACCACCGTGAAATATGATTTGCCGCCCTCGTTGTAAGGGCTTTTGCTGAACGAGGTGACCACATCAGGGTCAGGAAGGCCCGTGACATAGCGGAATTCTCTTGTCGAGCCTCTGAAAACCGCCATCCTGGTGGTGCCGGTTCCCTGCACATTGAGCCCGGAAGTGTACATCTGGAGCAGGAAATAGTCTTCCGTGATGTGCCAGCAGCGGTACAGCGGATTGCCTCCGGATACAGCCTCAATGTCGAAAGGCTCGTACGAGGCGTCGAATTCTGTCGCCCCGGCCTTGATTCTCATCACTCCGGAATTGAGTTTCGTCTTCTGGCGGGCGTCGCTGTTCAGTTTGGCGAACGATGGGGAGAACACGTAAACATCCCCGTTGTCGGCCGACCATATAGTCTGGTAATAGGCCGAGCGCATACGGCCGGACGCCCAGCTTAGCTTGTCAGTCCTGATAAGAACAGGATTTGTGAAAGTATCGTCATTGAACACTGCCACCCAGCATTCATCCGGGTATTGAGTGTTGGTGAGAGTCCCGGCTTCATACGAGCCGCCACCGCTCCCTCCGCTTGTGGAAGCCACAAGATCCTCATTGCCGGGCAGGACACCGCCGGCAGCAACTCCGTATGGAGACAGTCCGAGAGGCACCACAGCCGTGTAAATCCTGCCGTTGGCCTCGAGCAGGCCTGAGAACATCACCCTCTCCTTGTTGCCGAGGAAATTTTCAGTGACGAGCGTCCTGGTGGATGCGGTTTCGGAGTCGACGTCTATTACAGAGAAGTGAAGGCCGTAAGCCGCATTGCCGGCATCGTCTGTCTGATCCGTCGCCGATGAGGCGTCAGCCGTGATTATCTTGTTTTTATAGACTCCGTAAGTAGTGAAATTGAGGATGTTGTACTCTTTCGGACGCTGGCGGACATTGCCCTGGGCATCCAGATAGAAAGCGGCCGTGGTTCCTGCCGAGCCATAATTATAAGTGAGCCGGTAGAGATATCGGTCGCCGTAAAACACCCAGGTCGTGGCTGATGTTGTCGCGGTCTCAAGTCCGTTTCCGAGGATTGACACCGAGCCGGACCCGATGGAACCGGCTGTGACAAGATAGGACGCTCCGCCTCCGCTTCCGGCTATCACGTATGCCTCAGCGGCACCGTCACCATTGTCAATGTCGATTGATGAACCGGCATCTTCGCAGGAATTGACCAGAAGAAGAGCCATTGGCAGCAGAGCTGCTGTAATGTGTCTGATTATTTTCATATTATCATTTAATTGTTTATTTGCGTCTGCCGAGGAGAAGGCGGAACTTTCCGTAGAATGCACGTCCCGGTTTCTGGAGGCTGAAATTGTCGTACAGTTTCTCATCGGTGAAATTGCGGCATTCAAATGAAAAATTGAAACGCCCCTGCCTGATGCTGTACGTGAGGCTCACATTGTGGGAGAGCTGGCTGGGTACCAGTTCCTTGCTGTCTTTCGAGCCGAGACTTTCCGAATAGAGCGGGAAACTGTGCTGATAATAATTATCATAAGTGAGAGAAAGCAAGCAACCTCTCCATCCGCAGTCCTTCCATTGGAAAGTCACGTCTGAATTGGCGAAGAGATACGGCTGGTTGGGAATTCTGTCCCGGTATGTGAGGTTCGCCTGAGCCGATCCTTCATTCAGGGTCTTCACATTGTCCCTGACATCCAGATGGGACACATTCCCGCCAAGGCTGAACCATTTCGAGAAAGTGTAGCGCAGGGCAACGGTATAGCCGTAAGTGCGCACTTTCCCGTGATTCTGGTATGAGGCGTAGCTCTTGTTGCCGGTGTATGTTCCAATCCTTCTCTGGATATAATCCCTGGTGTCACGGAAAATCAGGCTGCCCTCCGCATATATCCCGTGACGTCCGAAATGCCTGTCGTAGCTTAGGTTGAAATTGAAATTGTCGCTTTTCTCTGGACGGAGCCCGACATACCCGAGCTCAAGGTCCTCATCGCCGAAGAGCTCCTCGTTAGCCGGCAGACGGAAAGCCCTCTCGTAAGACAGCTTCACCTGGGCACCGGCAAGGAGGAAATACGTTCCGGCAGCACCGTAACCCACTGAACTGGTGCTGTTTGCAAGAAGAACATAATCCGTGTTCCCACTTGCCGATGCCGATACGGGACCGGAATTGAACTGGTTGTAGAACTTCCCGAACACGGAGAGATTGATATTTCCCGACGGGGACAATGTATATGACAGTCCTGTGATGTTCTTTCTCGTCAGTTTGGCGAATTCGTCAGCCTGTGAAGCGACTGTACCGGCAGTGGGAGTGTTTTCCCTGCGGAAATTGCTGAAAACATTATTCAGGATGAAACTATGCGCATTGCCGATATGGTATTTGAGAGTCAGGGTGGCATTCCAGTTGTCATTTCCGGAGAGGAGGTTCTGGTATGACTGCTCACCGAGGGTGCCGCTATGGTATTTCTTTTCGCCAAGCCAGTTGTACCTGAATGCCGAAGTGTCAATATTCCTCGTGTTATTTCTATTGTAATTGGCTGTGACTGAAAGGTCAAGGCCTTCCGTGAACAGATTCTTGATCCGGTATTCCAGCGATGGCATGAACGAACGTCCCCTGCGGTGTTTCTGTCCGAAAACGACCTTCTGGACCACTCCGGTCTGAATCTCTTTGTACATCTGTGAATATATGAATCCGAAGACGAGCCTGTCTGCCCACTTCATTCCCGCAACCCCGATCCTGGATGACACCGCCTCATTGTGATAGGTGTCGTTGAAACGCCTGACTGTCTGTTTTTCGGAAGTGTCAAGCATAGTAGTGCCGTCGGGATTGAACACCTCCACCGGAGTGTCAACTTTGTAATTGTTGTCGGAATAATTCTGGAACGCATTGATTTCGAACAGGAAACCTTTGGATGAGCAGTATTTGTAATCCACGCTGGATTTATGCGTGTTGAACGACCCATAAGAGTATGAGGCATCCAGGGACCATCCTTCACGGCGTCTTCCGGTGACAATGTTGATGACGCCTCCGAGCGCGTCCGTGCCGAAGCCCACAGGGACAACGCCTTTGTACACTTCTATATGCTCGGCGAAATTCACCGGTATGTTGTTGAGTCCGAATGACTCCCCCACTCCTTCCTGCGGCACTCCGTCAATGAACACTTTGATATGTTTTCCGCTGAATCCGTCAAGCATCATCGACATATCGGAGCCCACTCCGCCTGATTCCCTGAGTTTCAGGCCCGGTGCACGGGAAAGGGCTTCACTTAGATTTTTGGTGGAGTTGCGAAGCTCCCCTGTTCCGATATCTACCGCGTTGAAGGCGGACTTGGTGGCCCGGCTGACTCCGTCCGCAACCACCACCGCCTCATCCAGTTTTTCTTTCAAAGGATTCAGCCTGAGGTCAATACCGCGGCCAGGAGCAGAGAGTGACACTTCAAGTTCCAGAGTCTCGTATCCGACAGCCGACACGACAAGAAGATATTCCCCTGCCGGAGCGTCGATGGAGAACCGTCCCCTCTCATCGGTGAGTCCTCCGTACGGCGTGTCTTTGAGACAGACAGGGGCGTATGCGACTTCGCCATCGTCAGAGCGGACTCTTCCGGACAGAATGCCGCGAACCGCTTCCTGGGCCTGCAGTCCAGAATTTAAAAACAATAAAAAGGTTGACAATATTATTATGTTCGGTCTCATACACAAAAAAAGCGTCCAATCCCAAAGTCTACTGGACTTATGTGATTGAACACTACACGTAACTTTTCCGGTTGCAAAGGTAACGCCTCGATTTTCCACGGGCAATACCTGATTTTGACTATTATTTCAAACAGGACATCACATCGGAGGCATACTTTTTACCTACTGGCAGGGTCTTTCCGTAAGGAGAGAGTGTCAATTCAGAGCGCGAGAAACTGGCTATTCTCGCAGTACGGACAATGAAGGAGCGATGAATCCTGAGAAACTCCCCGGCTGGCAGCATCCCACTGATGGAAGTGAGGGTTGTCTTTGACTGCAGAGACGTCCCGTCAGACAGATGAAACTTCACGTAATTATCTATGGATTCGACAAATACAATTACATCGAAAGGCACCGGCACATTACGGTAACCGGACTTGAGAAGAAGCTGGCGGGATGACGAGTCCGATGTCCTGAGCAGATCCCTCGCCCGAAGGCATTCCTCAGCCTTCTGCATCGCCCGTTCGAAACGATCATAGAAATACGGCTTGTGAAGGAAGTCCACAGCGTTCATTTCAAATCCGTCCAGGGCGTAGTGAGCGTAAGCGGTCGTGAAGATGAGACAACAGTCCGGATTAAGCTGGCGGGCCAGTTCGATTCCGGATACTCCGTTCATCTCCACATCCAGAAAAACCACGTCCGGACTCCATTCGAGAATTCTGCGCATTCCATCGCGGGGAGAGCTGAAAGTTTCCAGTTCCACTCCACCTCTTCTGGAGCAGTAGTTGCTGATTATGCTGAGAGCTACAGGCTCGTCATCTATGGCAATACATCTTATCATAATCACCTCAATTCCAATCTGACACGGAAAGTCCCGTTCTCTTGCTGTCCAATCTCCAGGCTGTGCCTGCCAGGATAGAGCAGGGACAGTCTCTTCCTGCAGTTCTCAATACCGGTCTGCCCGGAATCAGTTCTTTTCCGGGGAAAAACTGAATTCACCACCTCAAAACGCACAACGCCGTCTTTCTGTTCAAGACTGATATGGACAAAACAAGGCTCGTTAGAGGAAATGCCGTATTTGAAAGCATTCTCAATGAACGTGATGAGCATCATCGGAGGCAGCTGGACGGAGACATCTTCCACTGAGCAGGTGAATGAAACCTCGGCGAAATCATTGAGCCTGAGACGCTGGAGACCGATATAGCGGTCTATGTAATCCGCTTCTTCCGAGACGGGGATGATATCTCTGGAAGCATTGTTGTACATATATTTGGTCAGGCTGATGAACCTTTCCAGAGCAGACTCTGTCTTGTCCGAGCGGGTGATCAGCAGTCCGTAAATCGTGTTGAGAGTGTTGAACAGGAAATGCGGATTGATCTGGGCCTTGTACAGGGCAAATTCGGCCTTGTTACGTTCATACTCCACTTCCTCACGTGCCAGACGCTGCCGGTAAGCCTCGGTCAGCATCCCCACGGCGAAGCAGAAAATCACAACTATGATATAATGAAGCCAGACAGCCTGCTGGTTCTGCCTGACTCCCCATTTCGGGAATGAGGAAATGTCTACCTGCTGCCTTATATGGTAATACGGAGATGTTATCTCATATGAAGAGAAAAGGAAAGTGACCGCAATAGACAAGGCCATCACCACAGCCGCGGCAATACGTCTGCGGCTGTGGAAAAGGCCGGGGACAATAAAATATTTATATACAAAAAATGTGATGTAAAGCCATATTACAAAAAGCCCGAAAAACACCGGATAAGTGCCCCACCATCTTTCCACCGGAAATGCGAGTATCATCAACGGCAGGAATATCAGGCAGAAAGCGAGATCAATGTAAACGGACGTGTGCTTCATTTTACGTATAAAAAGCTGTTTGAAGAACTATGCAAATATAGCTGATTTTATTTTCCCGGAATGCCCTGCGGCAAAATCTTCACCCACGAAAAACGATGTTCCGCCCCTTGATATCGCGCCGGCGTTCGAAGATAAGGCTGGCAGGATTATTTTTGCAACGAATGACAACAGAATTATGAAACAGACAAGCATCATATCGTTCATCATTGCTGGTATTGCCGCAGCCGCCTGCGGAAGCAACGCATCCGTCCCGGAACAATCATCTTACAGCACAATGAGAGTCTCAAGGGAGAGCAGGACAATAAACTCGGAGCACTCCGCAAGGATTGAGGGCCGTCAGGTCGTGGAGATACGTCCCCAGGTCAGCGGGACCATCACGGAAATCCGTATCGGCGAAGGGCAGAAAGTCCGGAAGGGGCAGGTACTTTTCATCATTGACCAGGTTCCTTACAAAGCCGCCCTTGAAGTGGCTTCGGCAAATGTGAAAACAGCGGAGGCCTCACTTGCCACAGCCAGGCTCAAACTGGAAAGCACACGGATGCTATATGAAAAAAATATAGTTGAAGACTTCGTCCTGCGGACGGCCGAGAACGAAGCGGCCTCAGCCGAGGCGGCAGCGACACTTGCTCAGGCACAGGAGATCAACGCACGCAACAATCTGTCATACACTGAAGTAAAGAGTCCTGTGGACGGGGTGGCCGGGATGATTGCCTACAGGGCAGGGGCCCTTGTAAGCAGCGGCATCACCGAGCCTCTCGTGACAGTTTCCGATGACAGGCTCGTTTACGCATATTTCTCGATGACTGAAAGCAAAATGCTGGACCTTGTCGAGAATTACGGCTCAGCGGATGAATTTCTCAAGCAGATGCCCGAGGTGGAGCTGAGAATGAGCAACGGAAAGACTTACAGCCGGAAAGGCCGCATCTCCGCGGTCAGCGGAATTGTCACTCCAGGCACAGGGGCAGTGATGTTGAGAGCTGATTTCCAGAACATTGAAGGTCTGCTGATAGATGGCGGGACAGGCGCTGTGATCCTCCCGTCAAAAACAGACAGCTGCATTGTGATTCCAAAAGGAGCCACATTCGAACTGCAGGACAAAGTGTTCGCATACAAAGTGGTTGACGGCAAAGCAAAATCAGTCCAGGTGAAAGTTTCCAAACTGGACAATGGTACAGAATACATTGTGGAAGAGGGACTTGAGGAGGGAGACATCATCATCGCCGAAGGAGCCGGCCTGGTCAGCGAGGGCGCTTCTGTCAATATTGAATAAGGAGTGAGGATATGAATGTCAAAACTTTCATAGACAGGCCGATTCTGTCAGGGGTCATTTCTGTCGCGATAATAATTATCGGGCTCATAGGACTGAGCCAGCTCCCGGTCGAGCAGTTTCCGGACATAGCTCCGCCTACTGTCAGGGTTACAGCCACTTACACAGGAGCCAACGCCGAGACCGTGATGAAGAGTGTAATCACCCCGCTGGAGGAGCAGCTGAACGGTGTCGAGAATATGATGTATATGACCTCCACCGCCACCAACACAGGCTCCGCTTCGATAAGCGTTTATTTCAGGCAGGGCACTGACCCGGATATGTCGGTAGTCAACGTCCAGAACCGTGTAGCCTCGGCCCAGGGACTGCTTCCAGCCGAAGTCACCAAATCCGGAGTGACAGTGAGAAAGAGGCAGAACAGTTCTCTAAAATCATTGTCCCTGTATTCTCCGGACGACAGTTTCGATGCGAATTTTCTCAACAACTATATGAAAATCAACATCGAACCCCAGATGTCCCGAATAGCCGGAGTGGGCGAGGTGAACATCTGGGGAGCAAGCTACTCGATGAGGATATGGCTCGACCCGCTCAAGATGGCGCAATACGGGCTGATGCCTTCAGACATCACGGCTGTCTTGAGCGAGCAGAATGTGGAATCGCCTACTGGAACGCTCGGAGCCGAATCGGTGAACACTTTCCAATATGTGCTGAAATACAGAGGACGGTTCGAAGACGAGGCGGATTACGGCAATATGGTGATCAAATCCCTGCCGGGCGGTGAGGTGCTCAGGCTCAGGGACGTAGCCAGAATCGAGTTGGGCGCTGAAAACTACTCCCTTTTGAGCCAGACGGACGGACATCCGGGAGCCAACTGTATGATAGCGCAGACGTCCGGTTCCAATGCCAACGAGATAATCAAGGAGATTGACGCTGTATCTGGACAGATACGGGAGGAACTGCCGAAAGGGATGGTGCTCGAAGACATAATGAGCACGAAAGACTTCCTCGACGCATCCATCTCAAATGTAATACAGACCCTTATCCTCGCCATCCTGCTGGTGGTCCTGGTGGTTTATCTGTTCCTGCACGACATCAGGGCAACATTGATTCCTGCCATAGCAATAATCGTGTCGGTAGTGGGAACATTTGCTTTCATTTATGCTGCCGGATTCAATCTCAACTTGCTGACACTCTTTGCGATAGTGCTCGTCATCGGCACTGTCGTGGACAATGCGATAGTAGTCGTCGAGGCCGTCCAGGCCAAGTTTGACGAGGGTTACAGTTCTTCATACAAAGCCACGGTGGACGCACTTGAAGGCCTCACTTCCGCGCTTGTCACGACAACCATAGTGTTTATGGCGGTGTTCATCCCCGTATGCTTCATTGGCGGAACTACCGGAACTTTCTACACCCAGTTCGGACTGACTATGGCCGTAGCTGTCGCCATCTCTCTTCTCAACGCATTGACTCTCAGTCCGGCTCTCTGCGCATTGATAATGAGGCCAAGAGGCGGAGCGGAAGGCAAGGCCGGATTCTCCGAAAGATTCCACTATGCGTTCGACCGCTCCTTCCAGCACATTGCCGGCAAATACCAGCGCGGAGTGGGATTCTTTTTCCACCACAGGATAATCGCCGGAGGGTCAGTTGTGGCTGCGGCCGTCCTGCTCATCTGGCTTATGGGCATCACCAAGACCGGGCTAGTGCCGCAGGAGGATATGGGCACCATAAATGTCAACGTGATGACCTCTCCGGGAAGCAGCCTTTCCGAGACAGAAAGGGTTATGGACGAAATTGAGAAGGCAATACGTGACATCCCCCAGATAAAGATATATTCGAGAGTCACCGGAAAGGATGCAAGGCACAATCAGTCAGCATCGGCCGGTTCATACACCATAAGGCTCAAGCCGTGGGATGAGAGAAAGGGCAAAGGAGATGACCTAAACTCTGTGATAAAAGAGATATACCGCAGGACCGGCCACATCAAGTCGGCCCAGATCAGGGTTTCCACCCAGCCTATGATTTCAGGATACGGAACGAGCGACGGCTTCGAGCTGTATGTGCAGGATAAGAAAGGCGGAAGCATTGACGACCTGCTGGAACACACCCGGAACTTCATTGCCGAGATGAACAGAAGGCCCGAGATATCAAGAGCTTACACGACATTCGACACCCGTTATCCGCAATATATGGTGGAAGTGGACGCCGCGAGATGCAAACGCAACGGAGTATCTCCTTCAGACGTACTGAGCACCCTTGCCGGATATGTAGGAGGAAACTATTCCTCTAACCTCAACAGGTTCACGAAGCTTTACAGGGTGATGGTGCAGGCCTCCCCTGAATTCCGTCTGGACACAGAATCGCTGAACAACATTTTCGTCAGGAACAGCGGAGGGGAGATGACTCCGGTATCACAGTACCTCACATTGACAAAGGCTTATGGCAGCGAGAGCCTGTCACGCTTCAACCTGTTCTCCTCGATCGCCGTATATGGCACAGCCTCTGACGGTTACAGTTCCGGCCAGGCGATCAAGGCTGTCAAGGAGGCTGCCGCTGCGTCCCTGCCGGCCGGATATGGTTTCGAATTCGGAGGAATGGCAAGGGAGGAGGCTTCCACAGGCGGAACGACTACTATGGTGTTCGTCATCTGCATCCTGTTCATCTACCTGATTCTCTGCGCATTGTACGAAAGCCTGATGATTCCTTTCGCTGTGATTCTGTCAGTGCCGTTCGGACTTGCGGGAAGTTTCATTTTCGCCCAACTGTGGGGACTCGAGAACAATATCTATATGCAGACTGGTCTCATTATGCTTATCGGACTTCTTGCGAAGACAGCCATCCTTCTGACAGAATACGCTTCGAGAAAACGCAGTGAGGGAATGAGTATCACAGCGGCGGCGATGTCCGCGGCCAAGGCCCGTCTCCGTCCTATTCTGATGACTTCACTCACAATGATTTTCGGAATGCTTCCGCTGATGTTCTCGACAGGAGTCGGGGCCAACGGCAATATCTCTGTCGGGGTGGGAACTGTCGGAGGAATGCTGATGGGAACAGTGGCGCTGCTGTTCATCGTACCGTCCCTGTTCATATTTTTCGAATATCTGCAGGAACGTTATCTTTCATCAGGAAACAGGCCGTAAACCTGTCAGCGCTTGCGGCAGGACAGAGTGGCCATTGAGAATTCGATGATTATTGTATATATTTGCATTAACGCAGACAACGCAAATATTGTATATTATGAGCCATCCAAGACCATTTTACTCTACAGTGTTAACGGCTGTTGCCGTCATTCTTGTTTCCTGCAATCAGGCTCCTGCTGAAAGGCAGGTCATTTTTGACACCGCGGATTCGGTTGGCGTTCCTTACAGAATCCCGGCCCTGGCGTCGTTCGATGACGGCACGCTCACGGCCATTGTTGACTACAGGCATTGCCGCTCCGACATCGGGTTCGGTCGTGTTGACATCCACGCCAGGATATCCGGAGACAATGGAAGGAGCTGGGGTGACGAGTTCACAGTCATTGAAGGCACGGGAGTGAGCGGAGCGGTTGACTGCGGATTCGGGGATCCGGCTATTGTCAGGGACCACGGCACCGATGAACTCCTCCTAATAACCGTATGCGGAGAAACCGTTTACGGAAGGCCTGAGACAAACCGCCAGAATCCCAACAGGGTGGCCCTGCTCCGCAGCAATGACAAGGGAAGGACCTGGTCTGACTGGAAAGAGATCACGGAGGATGTGTACTCTCTTTTCGACAGTTGCTCTGAAGGTTGCATTCACAGCTGCTTCGTTGGTTCCGGAAAAATTTTCCAGAGCCGTGTGATCAAGACAGGCAAGTATTACCGCATATATGCTGCCCTTTGCGCCCGCCCTGGAGGCAACCGGGTGATTTACAGCGATGATTTCGGACATACCTGGAATGCCTTGGGCGGCCCGGACGCATTTCCTGCCCGCAACGGGGACGAGCCTAAATGCGAAGAACTTCCGGACGGAAGCGTTATCCTGAGCAGCAGGGCCTGGGGAGGCAGGATTTTCAATATTTACAGATACGATGACGCGGCATCAGGTGCAGGATCCTGGGACAAGGCGGCTTTCTCAGGACAGGGCAACAACGGCTGCACCGCCATCGGCAACGCCTGCAACGGCGAGATTCTTATCGTCCCGGCGAAAAGGCAGGCCGACAGGAAAAAGGTCAGTCTGGTGCTCCAGTCCGTTCCTCTCGGCGAAGGACGGAAGAATGTGGGCATATGGTACAGGGAACTCCCTGAAGGAGAGGTAACACCTGAATCATTGGCATCCGGCTGGTCAGGTCCGTTCCAGGTCTCACGTGACGATTCCGCATACTCGACAATGATTCTCCAGAGCGACGGACTGATAGGCTTTTTCTACGAGGAACATCTGAATGCGGACATCACCGGCTACGATATGGTTTATGAGCCACTCTCGATTGAAACCATCACCGGAGGAGAGTACGCTCTATAACGCTTTCAGGTCATCAGCGTTATCCTTCCGTATTTCATCTCATCGCCATTGGCGTCGTATTGTTTCCGCTTGCCCACCGGGGGCTCCGTAAGGGTTATCCTGACGACGGCTGTTCTGTGAAGACTTCTTGTGACAGCCTCTTCGAATCCATCCATCTGCTGCGGGAGGAATCTTTGACAAATTGTCCTCAGGGCTTCTTTTTTCATATTCTCATCCTCTACAATCTCCGCTATTCCTACGGCCGTGGCTGATTGGAATTCCAATGTAAAACTGCCGTCCTTGGGGCCTCGGAGCGGCCTGCAACGCGTCACTGCGGACAGAAACACCATTGGGTTGGCTCTAAGGACATCCAGTTTCTTTCCTTCCGTGGCACAGTGAAACCAGAATGTCTTCTCGTCGGTCCGTACAAGCGACAGCGGCAACCCGTATGGTGTGCCGTCCTCTCCGGCCATGCTGACCGTTATGTAAGGTGCCTTGTCGAACACCTCAAGTGCCCACGCGGCACTCATCTCCCTGCTTTTCTTTCTCATTTCACATCGAAGAGGCCATTTTCCGGCATTTGTTTATTTCACGCAAGGTCAGTCCTGGATTTTTGCGTGTGCCGCATTTCTGGAGCGAACGGCATTTGAACCCGCTCCAGGACAGGACTTCCTTCACGGCCCTGACCGCCCCGCTGGATTGGTGGGAGATGATTCCGAATGGCCAGATTGTAGTGCAGGCGGCCACAATTACTGCTCTCTTTCCTTTGTGCAGAGGCAATGGCAGGCCGCTAGGTTTCTCGCCCATCAGGGCATATACCATCCTGTCAAAGAGGAGTTTCAGCTGGCCGTTCATATTGCCCCAATAAGTCGGAGTCCCGACAATGAGGCCGTCACATTCTCCAATCAGTCCGGCAACTTTCTGCGCATCATCCTCCGGAAGCACACAATTCAGTCAGCTGCGGCATTTCATACAGGCAATACAAGGGCGCACCTGAAGTTTGCAAACATCAATACAAATGACTTCGTCGCCTTTGCTTTCAAGCTCATCTTTCATATATCCCAGCATACGGCTCACCGTGCCGTTCTTCCTCGGGCTGGCATTGAGTATCAGTATCTTTTTCATCTATTTGAAGATATTCCGCAATCTTAAGACAGTGATGTCCCTTTCAAGCAGGAATCGCCACTGCCCGGATTGCAAATATACAATTAAAGTTCAGAAAGGTCATTGAAACCATCCAGACAAAAAGCGAGTCGGGCACGATATAACCTGACTCGCTTTGCGGACTCAAGGTGCCGCGGTGTTCAAACTTGCAATTCTTTTCTAATACTCCTCCTCGTTGAAGAAGAAGTCATCTTTTGTCGGATAATCCGGCCAGATGTCCTCGATACTTTCGTAGGTCTCTCCGTCATCCTCCAGTTCCTGAAGATTCTCGATAACCTCCTCAGGTGCGCCTGACCTATTGGCGTAATCAATCAGTTCATCTTTGGTTGCAGGCCATGGAGCATCGTCCAGACTGCCTGCGAGTTCGAGTGTCCAATACATATCATTCAAATTTTTTTCATCTTTAAACCAGAGCGCACACTCGGCATTACGCCTTGTATGGGCCGCAAATATATATAAAAATTCGTTACTATGAATTATTTTTATCTATTTTTGCAATACAAAGCACCTGCAATGGTGCAAATGCTCCGGACAGCAAGTCTATGGATGCGCATAAATCATACCATAAAACAACATCGATATTGTATGGCTTACACAGCTGAAGAATTGTACGACAATAAAACGACCGAAGAGATTGCGGCGCACGTGAAAGAGATATTGAGACTTCTCGGGGAAAACCCTGAAAGAGAAGGACTTGTCAAGACACCGGAGCGTGTCGCCAAATCGCTCCAGTTCCTTACCAAGGGGTATTCTCAGAACGGCGAGGATATCATCCGGTCAGCTATATTTGACGAGGAATACCAGCAGATGGTCCTCATCAAGGACATCGAACTTTACTCTACTTGCGAGCATCATATGCTGCCTTTCATCGGGAAAGCACACGTGGCCTATATTCCGAACGGAAAAATCACCGGACTGAGCAAGATAGCGCGGGTGGTGGAGACATTCGCCCGCAGACTGCAGGTGCAGGAAAGGCTGACTGTGGAGATCAGGGACTGCATCCAGAACGCCCTGCACCCGCTCGGTGTCGCCGTAGTCATTGAGGCAACTCATACCTGTATGCAGGTCAGAGGTGTGCAGAAGTCCAATGCAATCACCACAACTTCCGCATTTTCAGGAGCTTTCCTGACTTCAGCGAGGACCAGGAACGAATTCCTCAACCTCATCAGATGAATTATCGAAGCACGGCTTCTTCAGACAGATAAAACGACATTAGTATGACAAAGATTTTGATGGCGGCTGCCGCTGTGACGCTACTCTCAACAGGTGTCCACGCCCAGGAAAAAGCGGTTACTGAGTTCAACAAATTCTTGGTTGACAAGACATTGCGTATAGACTACATCTTCGCCGGAACTGCGTCCGAGCAGGAAATCTATCTTGACGAAATGTCAACGTACGACGGATGGGCCGGAAGAAGGGTCAATCTGGACCGCCTCCCGGTAGCGGGCAACGGATGCGTCAGTCTCCGCGATTCAGCCACATCCAGAATCATTTACAAGCAGTCATTCTCAACTCTGTTCCAGGAATGGCAGACGACTGAGGAGGCAACTCTTGTCAGGAAATCATTCGAGAACGTTTTTCTTGTGCCTATGCCGGCCGGCACTGCTTACGCGACCGTGGAATTATTCAACACCAAAGGTGTAAGGCAGGCTGTGCTGGAGCACAAAGTCAGGCCTGACGACATACTGGTTCGCAAGATGACACCGGTTCCGGCTCCGAACAAATATATTTTGAAAAGCGGAGACCCGAAAGAATGCATAGACATAGCCATTGTGGCTGAAGGCTACACCAAAAAAGAAGCCGGCAAGTTCTACAAGGACGCAAAAGAAGCGACCGAAGCGATACTGGAGCACGAGCCGTTCAAGAAATACAAAGACAGGCTGAATTTCATCGCAGTCGCCCTGCCATCGGAGGAAAGCGGAGTGAGCGTTCCGCTTGAGGGGAAATGGTGCAGGACCGCACTCAGCGCCAATTTCAGCACCTTCTATATGGACAGATACTTGACAACCCTCAGATTGAAGAACCTTGCGGACAAGCTGCTTGGAATACCTTACGAGCATATCATAATTCTCGCCAACACAGACACTTATGGCGGAGGAGGCATATACAATTCCTACACTCTCACCACTGCGCACCACAAGGCATTCAGGCCTGTCGTGGTGCACGAGTTCGGACATAGCTTCGGCGCCCTCGGGGATGAGTACTATTATGACGACACATATTCCCCATACTATTATCCGGAAGTAGAGCCTTGGGAGCAGAACGTATCGACATTGGCAGATTTCCAGTCAAAATGGGCCGACATGATGACCGGAGAGGCAAAAACCAAATGCTTGCCCGGCACGGCAGAGTTCGTTCCTACAAAGCCGATGAAAGCTTCCGAAATGTGGAAAGCAATCTCGGAAGGAGCTGACATGAAATCATTTATCGGCGTTTATGAGGGTGCAGGATATATGTCAAAAGGATGCTACAGAGGATTTCCTGACTGCAGGATGAAAACCAATGAAGCACCGGTCTTCTGCCCGATATGCCAAAGGGCGATAGAACGGATGATACTGTTCTACACTCAAGAAGAATCCGAGTGACAGTCTATTATGCAATCTGCGGGAGAGAATCAGTCTCCCTGCAGGTTGTCGAAAATGAAAGGCAGGATATCATCTACACGGCCGAATTTCAAAATCCGGCCGTTGCTGTATAGCAGCACACTCATATTACGCCCTCCGATCTGCTGATATTCAGCCATTACCTGACGACATGCCCCGCAAGGGGACGTGATGTCCCGGCATATTTCACCATTCTGGGCCCCGACAATGGCTATAGAGCACATAGGCACTCCCGGGTGCGCGAAATTTGCGGCGAACATTGCAGTCCTCTCGGCACAGAGGCCGGAAGGCGAAGCCGCATTCTCCTGATTCGCCCCGCTTACAATCGTCCCGTCAGCAAGCCTTACTGCCGCTCCGACATTGAACCTGGAATATGGAGCGTATGAACCGTCAAGCGCTTTGACAGCAGCCTCACAAAGCTCCCTGTCATCCCTGTCCAGTTCTTCAATTCCGGAGAATTCCTCATAATGAATCTCTAAAGTGATATTTTTCATCCTTCAAAACTTTTCAATTCGAAACTTGTGTTATTAGCCAGCGCAACGATTCAAAGATAGTAAATTTCCTCCGATTTAAGTATCTTTGCCAAAACTTTTGGCCGTATGAAAATATGCATAGGACTTTCAGGAGGCGTTGACTCCAGCGTTGCCGCCCTGCTTCTCAAGCAGCAGGGCCACGATGTCTTTGCAATGTTTATGCAGAACTGGCACGACACTGAAGGCACGCTGCACGGGGACTGTGAATGGGAAGAGGACAGATTCGTCGCCGAAATGGTGGCGAGAAAAATAGGCATCCCGTTCTATTTCATTGACTTGAGCAAAGAATACCGTCAGAGGGTTGTGGACTATATGTTTGACGAGTATTCCAAAGGGCGCACCCCGAATCCTGATGTACTGTGCAACCGGGAAATCAAATTCGCCGCATTTTTAGAGGCGGCGGTGAAACTCGGGGCGGATATGGTGGCGACCGGGCATTATTGCCGCAAGGACATAGCACGGGATGCTGACGGAAATGAGATAATGTCCGGAGGGAAGCCAGTTTACAAGTTGATTGCCGGTGTCGATCCGAACAAAGACCAGAGCTATTTCCTCTGCCAGCTGACACAGGAACAGCTTTCCAAAGCGGTATTCCCGATTGGAGATCTGCTCAAGAATGAAGTCCGGCAGATAGCCAAAGAGGCCGACCTCCCTTCCGCGGAGAAGAAAGACTCCCAGGGAATATGCTTTGTCGGTAAAGTAGATTTGCCTGTTTTCCTGCAGCAGAAGCTGAAATCAGTCGAGGGTGATGTCATTGAGGTGTTCGACGCATTCTATGAGAACAATGCGCAGTACAATTATATACGCAACACTCTCAATTCGATTCTCGATGATGACTGGGTCGGGGAAGTCTCCTTGATATCCGATTATATTTCAGATGACAAGGCTGCCCGGTCAGAGTCAGGTGACTATGAGGGAGGTTGCAGGTTCAGCTCAATATACAGTTTCGACAAAATATCGGCACTGTCTGACAGCCAGTTGTTTCAGCTTTCACAGCCTGTCACGTACGAGAGCCTGGAGTTCGAGACGGAGACCTACCGGTCAGGACGCCGTCACATCAGGAAAACCAGATACAAGGCAAATCCGTACGGAGCTGTTGCAGGACGTCACGAGGGGGCCCAGTTCTACACTATCGGGCAGCGTAAAGGGCTCAATATCGGAGGCCACAAAGACTCGCTTTTCGTCATTTCAACAGATATTGAGAGGAATATCATATACGTCGGGGAGGGGCACCGTCACAGAGGGCTGTCAAGAAGCTGCCTTCGCATTGCACCGGACGAAATACATTGGCTCAGAGAAGATTGCAGGATGAGAACCGGCGAAATCCGGAGATACCGGGTACGTATCCGTTACAGGCAGCCGCTCCAGGACGCCGTGCTGGTGATGCGGGACAACGGGCTTTATATAATTTTCGATGAGCCGCAGCGAGGAATAACTCCTGGACAGTTCGCAGTCTGGTATGACCACGACGAGTTGATCGGATCAGGCGTCATATAGTAGCCAGTCCAGGAACAGTAATGCAAGGAAGTAATGGGCATGAAAAAAGGGAAAGCTTAGCACATCGCACCGCTACAACCTCCTGCCCTTGCTGCCTTCCGGCCCTGGGGGAGTTCAGAGGGAGCTGGTCGTGTACGACTTTCCCCGGAGCCACTCAAGGGGTTCGAACCCTCGACCTGCTCATTACGAATGAGCTGCTCTACCAACTGAGCTAAAGTGGCGAATGAGACTGCAAATATAATGTCTTTTTCCCGAAAGTCATTATTCTTCTGAAAAAATTTGCGATTTTTGTGAAAATTATACGGAAATGCATTACGACATCATAATAATCGGAGGCGGTGCAGCAGGGCTGATGGCCGCTGTCGGAGCCGCTGGAACTGCCGGAAAAGAAGGACGTAGCCACAAATCCGTCCTTGTTCTTGAGAAAATGCCACGGCCGGGAAGAAAAATCGTGATCACAGGGAAAGGCCGGTGCAATTTCACCAATCTGAAAGGATGGCCGGAATTCTCAGCCCACATCCGGGCCAATTCCAATCTTGCCAGGCCTTCATTCTTCAACCTCACCCCGCAGGCACTCATCGACTTCTTCGAATCCGAAGGCCTGCCCGTGGATGTTGAGAGAGGAGACAGGGCATTCCCGCATTCCCATAAATCAATGGATGTCGTTGATACACTGTACAATGTAGCCGTCCGGAAAGGAGCTGTGGTGAAAACCGTAGCTGAAGTCGCCGGAATTGAATTCGAAGAAGAATACGGTGAGCACATCTTTGCGGTGAACTGCACAGACGGTGACAGGTACACATCCTCCAAACTTGTCATAGCCACAGGAGGACTCTCCTATCCCAACACCGGCTCTACGGGCGACGGCCTGAGGTTCGCACGGGAATTCGGAATTGCCCTGAAACCCTGTTTCCCTTCATTGACAGCCCTTGTCCCGAAAGGCTACAAACTCGCCGAGCCTTCCACAGCCGCACTGGTAGCAAGGGCGCTGAAATCTCCTGCCGGACATATAGACAGGAGCGCAGAACTCTCATTGACAGGAAGTTCGCTGTGCGGAATCCAGTTGAAAAATGTTGGAGTGACCTTGCTTGTAAACGGATGCAGGGCGCAGGAACTCGAAGGCGACATTGACTTCACAGACGGCGGAATCGAAGGGCCGGCAGGTTTTTCAGTCAGCCGAAGCGCTGTGAAGGCCATCATCAACGGAGGGAAAGTAACACTGCTGCTGAACCTGAAGCCAGGCGTCGATACCGCGGAACTGACAGACCGGATCAACAGCCTGTGGAAAGAGGTGAAGTCCGACTCAAGAAGCGAAGGGAAAACAATGAAAACTCTTGTGAGAATTCTGTTGGGCAAGTTGATGCCGTGGGAACTGATAAATGGATTCCTTCGCTGCAATCCCGAGATCCTGACAGGCAAAAAAGGGAAAGAGACATTGAAAATCAACGCATTGGTAGAGGCACTCACCGAATGGAAGTTCGACATTGAGGGATATGTGGGGTATGAGCGGTGCGTTGTGACAGCCGGAGGAGTGTCCGGCGAGGAGATTATTCCCAAGACTCTTGAGACAAGAAGAGTACCAGGACTTTACATCTGCGGAGAGCTGCTCGACATTGATGCGGACACCGGCGGATACAATCTGCACATAGCGTTCTCCACCGGCCTGCTGGCAGGACAGTCTGCCGCAAAATCCCTTTGACAGACAACTAATTGCGACTTGCAAAACATATTTGATAACATGAGAACAACAAGACTCCTCTCAATTGCGGCATCCATACTTATTATTGCGGGATGCGCCCGGAGCACTTCATTCAACGGACTGAAAATGAGCCGCGAAGAAGCCTGCGCTATGGAATTTTTGTACAATTCGATGAGCATTGCCGACATCGGAGACTATGACACGGCATTCTTTCTCGAAAATGTGAAGACGGCATTGAGGGCAAGGAAAGAGATGCCTTGGGGCAAAGAAGTTCCTGATCAGCTGTTCAGACATTTCGTCCTGCCTGTCCGTGCCAACAATGAAAGGCTGGATGACTTCAGGACAATGTATTATGAGACATTGAAAGACCGCGTCGCCGGCCTGTCAATGCACGACGCGGCGCTGGAAATAAACCACTGGTGTCACGAGAAAGTCACCTATACCCCTACAGACGGAAGGACATCCTCCCCTCTCGCCTCGATGCTCAACGCCGAGGGCCGCTGCGGTGAGGAATCCACATTCACCGTGGCTGCGATGCGCACAGTCGGCATACCGGCAAGACAGGTATATACTCCGAGATGGGCCCACACAGACGACAATCACGCCTGGGTGGAAGTATGGACCGACGGGAAATGGTCATTCCTCGGGGCCTGCGAACCGGAACCGGAGCTGAACCTCGCATGGTTCAACGAGCCGGCCGCCAGGGCGATGCTGATGCACACCCTTGTCTTCGGAGACTACCGCGGAGACGAGGACGTGATACGCAGAACTCATTCTTTCACTGAAATCAACGTCATAGGCAACTATGTCACAACGAGGAAAAACATCGTGAAAGTCGTTGACAATGAGGGAAATCCAGTATCAAATGCCAGAGTGGAATTCTGTATTTACAATTACGGCGAGTTCTATCCCGCAGTCACACTTCCGAGTGCGGAAGACGGCACAGTCTCGCTCCACACCGGAATCGCCGACCTGCTTGTCTGGGCGTCCAAAGACGGGATGTCCGGCAACGCCCTCCTGTCCGGGGAAGGAGAGGACAGAATATGCAGCGCTGTTGTGACATTGGACAGAGACTCTGACAGCCGGATTGACTTGGACATTGACATAACCCCTCCGGCCCCGGGACGGATTCCGGCCGAGGTGACAGAGGAGCAGGTGGAACTGAACAAAACAAGACTTGCTGCGGAGGACTCGATAAGGAACGCATACAAGGCCACATTCTTCGACCGGGAAGCGGCAGTCGCTGCAATCATAGGAACTGACAACAAAGCGCTTGCATCCGGAGGGAAACTGACTCCGGAAGGTGAGGCAGCAGCAAACGAGCTCGTTGCTTCCAAAGGCAACTGGCGCAATATCCTCTCATTGTTCAGATATGCCGGCACGGCAGGCAAGACAGACGAGGCCATCGCAATACTCCAGAACATCAGCCGCAAAGATGTCAGGGACACCGGATTCGAAGTGCTTGAGGATTTTCTCGACACAGCACCTGGTCTTTCAGGCGAATATAAGGGAATGGACAATCTCTACAATGCCTATGTACTCTGCCCGAGAGTCGGAGGAGAATTCATACAGCCTTATCATACAGCCATTTACAATGTTCTTTATCCTGAATTAGGAAACTCCCCTTCAGCAGCGTCAATCGTGGAATGGAGCCACCGGAACATCGCATTGGCCGACAGCCTGAACCCGCGCAGACTGCAGGGCACGCCTGCCGGTACTCTCCGGAACCGCAGGGCAGACAGACGGTCAAGGGACATCTTCACAGTGGCGGCTCTCAGGACATTCGGAATACCTGCAAGAGTTGACCCTATGACCGGAAAAGCGCAGTATGTATCTGCTGCATCCGGAGAATGGATTGACATATCCGCATCGTCCACAGATGAAAAGGCATCTCCAAAAGGCACGTTCACAATGCTTTATACCCCGGGAGACGGGACAATGGACAATCCTGGATACTACAGGCATTTCTCCATCAGCCGCATTGACGGAGGAGTTCGCAGGCTGCTCGAATTTGAAGGAGGAGACGCCACAGAGTTAGGAGCCGACGCGTCAGCCCGCAGTTTCAGCAGGCCGTTCACACTTGACGCCGGCTCATATCTCCTGACAAGCGGAAGCCGGATGGCGAGCGGAAAAGTGCTCAGCCGGATGGTATCATTCGTCGTGAAGGAGGGTGAAAACACCGATGTGCGCCTTGTTATGCGCAAAGCCGCAGAGGACGTCAGCGTGATAGGTTCAATGGATCCGGAAATGAAATACCTTCCTCTTGACGGCATCGGGGCATCAGTTGAAGATGAACGGGACGAAGTGTCAATTCTTTCCACAACTGGGAGGGGATATTTCCTTGTCGCCGTATTAGGCACCGGGGACGAACCTACCAACCACGCCCTCAGGGATCTCGCAGGGATGAAAGAGACTCTGGAAAAATGGGGAAGGCCGATAGTGTTCCTCAGTCCGTTGGCAAGGGATGCTTCCGGGCTGAAAATGCCTGATGGAAACGGAAGTGAATACCTGGCAAGCAACGCTCATTTCGGAATCGATTCCGACAACAGCGTAAGGAAAATGATTATCGACGGCTGCCACAGCAAATCAGCTACGCTTCCTGTCATCGCCCTTTGCGACAGTTTCGGACGAGTAGTCTATCTGTCAACAGGTTACAACACATCATTGGGCAGCCAGCTGACAAGCGTCATTGAGCGTCTGTAAGTTTCCTGACAACATCTGCGCTGGTGCGCAGTACAAGTCCCGGACCGGCTGACGGCTCATCGAAACCGAGCTCGGGAACGTGACGGCGACATATTTCAGGTACAGGCTTGCGGGCTGTGGAATGGAATTCCGAAGCGCCCGTGAGTCTTTCTATTTCAGCGATATTGGACGGATTGACCCCTGAGCCTGGCATCACGACCAGACGTCCAGAGGCCTGCTCGACAAGTTCACCTATCAGGGCTGCCCCGTCAATCGCCTTTGCCCTCTGCCCGGAGGTAAGAATATGGTCAAATCCAAGTCCTGCAATCTGTTCCAATGCCGCGAAAGGGTCAGGACATACATCGAAAGCCCTGTGGAAGGTAAGTTTCATTCCGGAGGCCGCATTGGCCATCTCCCGGCAAGCTTCAATGTCAATATCGCCATCAGGTGTGAGCGCACCGACCACCACCCCTGAAACTCCGGCCCGGCGGCAGAACCCGATATCCTCAAGAATCACCCTGATTTCTGACGGAGAATAATTGAAAGCGCCGTCATTCGGACGGATAAGGACATTCACATCCAGCATTCCTGCGACAGAGTTCACGATGCTGCTTATCAGACCCGGGGAAGGAGTCACTCCCCCACCTCCCAAAGCCGAGCAGAGTTCTATTCTTATCGCCCCTCCTTCAGCTGCCTGCAATGCGTCTTCCACTGACGTGCAGCACACTTCGATTTTGCGCATACTTGATTTTTTTACAATGTTTTCTTCATTTTTAAAATGAGTTTGCATATATTTACACTTCGTAAGAAGCGCAATCGCAACGCTACGGACAAAAATACAATTTATTATGAAGATGGGCAAGACGGCGGCACTCGACTCTGAATACGTTATCGACGGAGCAAGGATGGAATTCACTCCAAGAGAGATTTTAGAGAGTGCGTCAGGCATTGACAGTGAGATAGATGGAGAAGAAGAACGGTCAAGCAGGATAGTTGACGAAAGCATAGATCCATCACCTGTCTGCGGAGTGTTTGACAAAGAAATTGTGACAGCCCGCATCGACGGGATTCTCGGGCTGAGAGACTGTCCGAGAAACATCAGCGCTGCCTGTCCGGGCAGGATATCCAAAGCGGAGACCGCCAAGGCCATAATCAACACTCTGTGGAAAAAAGGACATTTCCGGATAGACGACCTGACAATGGAAGCATTCTGGGAATGGAACATGGAGCCTGTAGGCAATATGGCGGCTTTCTACTCTTCAGTGGAGGCGGTGTGCGGATATCTGGACGAATTGGGAATCAGGCTGTCCGGCTACCGGATAGAAGAGACATACGGCCCGTGCAGAATAAGTTTCACATCGGGCATCTCCAATCAGGAAGAAACTGACGGGGACAATGACGGGCCGCAGGACGGCGGAATCGTCGAGGCGCAGATTTATGAAGAGCCTTTCAAGACTCCGAATCCGAAAATGGAGGACGGGCTCAAATGTCCCGGAAAGCTTTCCGGAGAAAATGAAAACTGGCTGATATACATACCTTTCGACACCTGCCGGTTCAGTCTCGGCGGCTCATTGTTGTCCGAATTGTCCGGTATTCCAGGAGGCAATGCTCCTGACATCAGGGAAACTGACTACTTCATAGACTGCTACGAAGTGGTAAGGGAATTTGTCGAGGACGGCATTGTGCTGTCCGGGACAACAGTTGGCACAGGAGGTCTATTGGCGGCAATGAAGAGTCTTGCTTCCGGGGGAAATGGAATCGACGCTGATATTGAGAGCCTGTTGCAGTCATACAAAGAGGACGACCCGGTCAGGCTGCTTCTCGGCGAGGTGCCTGGCGTTGTCATCGAGATTGCCTCATCGGATTTCGACTATATTGACGCCGAGCTGCTTCTCCAGGACGTGGCCTACTACCCGCTCGGACATCCCGGCAATGAAGGCGTCAGGATAACAAGGGGGACAAGCAGCAGCCTTTCCGGAATTCTACAGTCGCTGATAGACGTCCAGGCCGCCGAAGGTGAGGACTGATAAGATAATAAAACCACTGATTATGACAGAGAAATATGCTAATGTGCCAGGCGGGAAATCCAATGGCCGGCCAAAAATCTTCGTACTCGACACCAATATCATCCTGCACGACTATAAGGCAATCCGGAAGTTCCAGGACAACGACATTGTGATACCTATCGCAGTCATCGAAGAGCTCGACAAGTTCAAGAAAGGCAATGACGCGCTCAGTTTCAACGCCCGCGGATTCATGAGGACAATCGACCGTCTCACCGAGGGCAAAATGTTCGGGAAGAACGGGGTACCTGTCGGCAAAGGGCTGGGAAACATCAAGATAGAGCCGAACCATCCGTTCCCGGACAATATGAAGGACCTGTTCCACGATGACATCCAGGACCATCGCATCCTGTCCACCGCGATTTGGGTCAGGGACAACAATCCGGACCGCTTCACAGCGCTGGTCACCAAAGACATCAACCTGAGGATGAAGGCGAAAGCAGCAGGTATGGTGGCCCAGGACTACCTCACTGACAGGGTTGAGGACAACAGGGTGGAAGACTCCCAGAGGACTGTCCAGGTGATAGAGAATCTCGATGCCGGCAACCTCCAGGAACTCCAGTACGGACAGACCAACTCCATTGAGTGGAAGCTCATAACAAAAGATAAACCGATGGCCAACCAGCTTTACAAATTCAGATGGCCCGGTGACCGCGGGGAACTGGTGTGCGGAAGGTACGACAGCGACGCGGACAGAATTGTTCTCGTAAGGACAAGGGAGGCATACGGAATCAAGCCGAGGAACGACGAGCAGAAATTCGCCATCGACGCCTGCCTGAACAAGAAAATCCAGCTTGTGTCACTCACCGGAGGAGCCGGAACCGGCAAGACACTCCTTGCCCTCGCATCCGCATTGGAACAGGAACGGGACTATGACCAGATTATCCTCTCAAGACCTACGGTTATACTTGGAAACCAGGATATCGGATTCCTGCCTGGAGACCAGAAGAACAAGATGACCCCTTTCCTCCAGCCGCTTATGGACAATCTCAATGTCATAAAATCGCTGTACCGCCCGAGCAGCAGGGAATATCAGAAGCTGGAAGGCCTTGTAAACAACGAGAAACTGCTCATCACGCCTCTCGCCTACATCAGGGGAAGGAGTCTCGGCAAAGCGTTTTTCATCATTGACGAGGCGCAGAACCTCACTCCTCACGAGATCAAGACAATCATAACCAGGGCCGGAGAAGGCACCAAGATGGTGTTCACCGGAGATATTTTCCAGATTGACCAGCCTTATCTGGACCAGTGGTCCAACGGTCTCACCCACCTCGGCGAGAAAATGGCGGGCCAGCGGCTGTTCCAGCACGTTTTCCTTCGCAAAGGTGAGAGAAGCGAACTGTCGGAAATCGCTTCGAAGCTATTATAGAAGTATATTTTTGCAACTATTCGCCCAAGTTTGCTTAATGATTGTGCTGATTCTTTCAAAAAATGATTTAATTGATTAAATTTGCAGTCTTATTCAAGACTATTTAAAAACAATTATCGCTATATGTTGGAAAAAAAGAAAAGAGTGTACCGTTTCGGAGGCAAACACGCTGAAGGAAACGGCACAATGCGTGAGCTTCTTGGAGGTAAAGGAGCGAATCTCGCTGAAATGAATCTTCTCGGAATGCCTGTACCTGCAGGCTTCACTATCACTACTGAATGCTGCGCGGAGTACTACGCCCTTGGCGGAGGCTACACCGATGAGCTCAGGCAGGAAGTGAAAGAGGCTATGGAGGCCACCGAAAAAATTATGGGCAAGAAATTCGGCGATACAGAGGATCCGCTTCTCGTCAGCTGCCGTTCAGGCGCAAGAAGTTCCATGCCTGGTATGATGGATACAATCCTCAACATCGGTCTCTGCTCCGCAACCCTTCCGGGAATGATCAAGAAGACCGGCAATCCGCGTTTCGTTTATGACGCATACCGCCGTCTCATTATGATGTATTCGGACGTTGTGATGGAGAAAGCCGAGGGCATCGAGCCGGAGGACGGCCAGGGCATCCGCCAGCAGCTTGACCGTATGATGAGCGAGCTCAAGGAGCAGAAGGGCTACAAGTCCGACACAGAGATCACAGCCGACGAGCTCAAGGAGCTCTGCGAAGTGTTCAAGGCCAAGGTGAAAGAGGTTCTCGGAGTAGAGTTCCCTGACACCGCAGAGGCACAGCTCTGGGGTTCTATCGGAGGCGTGTTCAAATCCTGGAACGGAAAACGCGCCATCACTTACAGAAAGATTGAAAAAATTCCGGATGACTGGGGAACAGCCGTGAACGTACAGTCAATGGTATTCGGAAACATGGGCAACACATCCGCAACAGGTGTGGCATTCTCACGCAACCCTGCCAACGGAGACAACAAATTCTACGGTGAGTGGCTCATCAACGCCCAGGGCGAGGACGTAGTTGCAGGTATCCGCACTCCTAACCCGCTGAACGAGGCCACCAAGTCAGAGAAGAACAAAGACCTCGAGTCTCTTGAGAAGGCAATGCCTGAGGTTTACAAGGAGCTCGACGAGATCCGCACACATCTTGAGAACCACTTCCACGATATGCAGGACATCGAGTTCACTATCCAGGAAGGCAAGCTCTGGATGCTCCAGTGCCGTATCGGAAAGAGGACAGGTCTCGCCGCTCTCCAGATGGCCACAGATATGCTCGCCGAGGGTATGATTGACGAAAAGACAGCGGTGATGAGAGTATCTCCTGCACAGCTCGACGAGATTCTCCACCCTATCCTCGACCCAGACTCAGAGAAGAAGGCAAGCAAGATTGCCCAGGGTCTTCCTGCATCTCCGGGCGGAGCAGTAGGAACATTGGTATTCACTCCTGAAGACGCTGTTGCAGCAGCCGCTGAAGGCCGCAAGGTGATTCTCGTCAGGGAGGAGACATCTCCGGAGGACATCGAGGGTATGAGGGCCGCAAGCGGTATTCTCACAGTGCGCGGAGGTATGACCTCTCACGCAGCCCTGGTTGCCCGCGGATGGGGCAAATGCTGCATCGTCGGATGCGACGCAATGAAGATTGACCTCGCCGCAAAAACCGTCACATTCGCTGGCTGCGACAAGGTATTCAAAGAGGGTGACTGGTTCAGCCTCAACGGAGCTAAAGGTCTGGTTTACGATGCGAAGATTGACACTATGGACGCTTCGGAAAACCCTCTGTTCGTTCAGTTCATGGCTCTCGCCGACAAGTTCCGCAAACTCGGAATCAGAACCAACGCCGACACACCGGAAGATGCCGCAAAAGCTGTTTCATTCGGTGCTGAGGGAATCGGTCTGTTCCGTCTTGAGCATATGTTCTACGGAAAGAATTCAGAGACACCTCTCGCAAAACTCCGCAAGATGATTCTCTGCGACACAGACGAGGAGAGAAAGGCTGCCCTTACAGAACTTGAGCCGTTCATCAAGGCTTCAGTCAAGAGCACTCTCAAGATTATGGACGGCAAACCGGTTGTGTTCCGTCTTCTTGACCCGCCTCTCCACGAGTTCGTTCCTCATACAGAAGAGAAGAAAGCCGAACTCGCAAAAGAGCTCGGAATCACTCCTGCCGAGGTTGAGAAGCGCGGCGAGTCACTCCACGAGGTCAACCCTATGATGGGACACAGAGGAGTACGTCTCCACGTGTCATTCCCTCTCATCGCTGAAGTTGAGTACAGGGCCATCTTCACGGCTGCTGCAGAGCTTCAGGCTGAAGGACTCCACCCAATGCCGGAAATCATGATTCCTGTCACAATATCCGCCCGCGAGCTCAGCTTCCAGAAGGCTATCTGCGACAGAGTGAAGGCAGAGGTTGAGGGCAAATTCAGCACAAGCATTGACTACCAGTTCGGTACAATGATTGAAATCCCTCGTGCAGCTCTTACTGGAGACAGGATGGCAAGGACCGCAGAGTTCTTCTCATTCGGAACTAACGACCTCACCCAGATGACATTCGGATTCTCACGCGACGACGTCGGCACATTCATGGGCGAGTATCTCGGCAACAAGCTTCTCGACGCTGATCCGTTCAAGACAATTGACACCAAGGGTGTCGGCAAACTTGTCGAGTACGGCATCCAGGCCGGAAGGTCCAAGAGGCCGGAACTCAAGTGCGGTGTCTGCGGAGAGCACGGAGGAGACCCTGATTCCATCAAGTTCTTCAACAAGATTGGCATCGACTACGTTTCCTGCTCACCGTTCCGCGTGCCTATCGCCCGCCTCGCAGCGGCGCAGGCAGCGATCCAACAAACGCGATAGGATGTTGAAATACAATCAATTAGGCGGTAAAGTTCTGATTCAAAAGGCTTTACCGCCTTTTTTGTGCGTGCATTTCAACACGGTTTCCGTGCAGAAATATGATTGATTTTTGGCGATTGTGCAGAGTGTCGAAAAGTATGTGTGTAGAGTAAGTTCAGAACTTTTTAGATATGATTACAATGGCAATTTGCGTGCAGAAGCAGCGCAGGGACGGGTAC
>JBJEBM010000085.1:0-9989 GCA_051870055.1 Candidatus Cryptobacteroides sp. | reverse complement strand
AGGTCGGAAAACGAAAGTAGGAAGAAAACTACTTCGTTTTCCTCCTACTCGATTGTATCCCACTCCACCTGCCATCCAAAGGATTCTACTGAACCTCTGACAGGAAGGCTTTGAGGGCGTCGAAGAAGAGCTGGCGGTAGATGCCTATCCGCTCCTTGCCGAACTCGGCTGTCGTGAATCCCCATCCGTGTCCTCCGTAAGGGTAAATGTACAACTGGGCATTCACCTTGTTCTGGCGGAGGGCATCGTAGTATAGAAGACTGTTCTCCACAGGTACCGTCTTGTCATTTCCGCTCAGCAGAAGGATGGTCGGAGGGGTGTTCCCGTTCACCTGCTTGTGGAGGCTGTATCTGTCCATCAGGCTGTTGTATTCGTCTTTCTTCCTGGCGTAGTCCCTGACTGACATATCGTCATTCACCCAGTCGGAGATTTTCCCGATGAGATTGTCGTGGGTACCTTTGTGTGTGATTGCCGGATCCATCGAGATTACAGGATATACTAAAATCGAGAAATCCGGGCGTGTGGTTTCGTCAATGTAAAGAGTTGATGCTGAGGCGGCAAGATGTCCTCCAGCGGAGAATCCGATAACGCCGATTTTGTTCACGCCCCATTCTTCAGCGTGTGCGCGGCAGTAACGGAATGCGTTCTGCACATCGTTCAGCGGCACCTCCCAGTGGCCGTTCGGCAGGCGGTATTTCACTACGCAGACGGCTATGCCCTGTTTGGTGAACCAGTCAGCCACATAAGCTCCCTCGTTGAAAGAAGACACAATCCAGTATCCTCCTCCTGGACATACGACCACCATCTGGCCGTTTCTTTTCTTCGGGCTTGGCAGGTATATGTCTATCCTCGCCTCGTCACCGATATATGAAATGTTTCCGTTCTCCGCCATCTCTTCCGGACGGTCGAATCCGTTCGAGACCCCTGGCCCGAGAGTGACGGCCGTTCCGTTCTCGACAATGCCTTTGTCAACATTCTGGCCTTCAGGATATAAAAGTCTGGTCAATGTCGGACGGAGTTTTGTATTGGGAGAATAGGGCTCTGCTGCGAAAGCCCTGGTCATTGCGGCGGAAAATGCGCAAAGACTGAGAATCAATAATGTGCGTTTCATATTAATTATATGGTTAACAGTTTATCTTTCAATGACTTCCTTAAAAGCTGGCAGATTGTCTTTCCTGCGAACTCGGGAAGGGGATTGAAATGGATGTCGTATGCGTAGTCAGGCAGCTGGACCGGCATCTGGAGCAGCCTGCCGGAGGCTATTTCGTTCCTGACTGACATCGCCGGTACGATCCCGAGAATGCATACGGAGTCGGCAACGATATTCTTGACCGCCTCCACAGAGCTGGAAACCAGGCAGGTGCGGGCTACAAGGTCTGGAGTGAAGAACCTTCTGTATCCCTCCCAGACGGCGAATCTGTTGGAGACAGGAATCCCCGCCACTGTCGAGAATGGTTTGGGTGTGAGGCGAGTGTCACTTTCTGAAACCGCCGCGCCGACAACAGATCTGTTGAGGGGTGACGCCACCACCACTGCGTCCATCACGCCGACAAGTTTTTCCTCGCCTTCAAAATCCATTGTTTCGGGGCTGGGGGAGACCGTTATCTCGACTTCCGCGTCTTCCGGGGTGCCGAAATGCGTTCCCGGCACTCCAGAGTCGTCCGGCTGGCGCCCCTTTGTTCCGGAAAGGGGACAGATGTTGAATGATATTTCCGGATGGGCGGCAGAGAGCACTGACAATGCAGGAGGTACAAGGTATGCCGCAGCTACCGGATCGGCGGCGATGCGTACAACCCTTCCCGGGGAAAGCCTTCCCTCCAGTCCGAACATATCTCCTGTCACTGAATACCAATACAGGATCCTGCCGGCATATTCCCTGAAGGCCGTTCCTTCTCCCGTCAGGCTCACCTCTCCCTTGGCTCTTCTGAACAGCTGGACTCCAAGCTCTTTCTCCAGTGCGCTGATGTTCTGGCTGACGGCCGGCTGGCTGACTCCCAGCGTTCTTGCCGCAGCTGTGAAACTGCCAGACTCCGCGACTGACATAAATACTTTCAATCTGAAATCCTCAAACATACCATCTCGCGAATGGACAAATTTAATATTTTTTTGTCATAATCCATAAATTATATAACTTGCGCTGATTTTGAGAATGGCATGGCTGATGCTATTTTATGAAAAAATTAAATTATTTATTGTTTTTCGTAAAATTATCATTAACTTGCGACTAAATTTAAACTGTATCCACAACTGTTAAAGCAAAATTTTTTAGAATTATTTCAAAATGAAAAGATTTCTGTTGATTATCGCGGCTCTTTTCGGCGTTTTCGCATTTACCGCGAATGCCCAGATGGAGCAGCTTCCGAATGATCCGGCGGTCCGCAGGGGGACTCTGGAGAACGGAATGACCTATTACATTATGAAGAATGCCCAGCCTGGGGGACGCGCAGAGTTCTACCTCGCAACCAACGTCGGCGCGATTCAGGAGACCCCTGACCAGGATGGTCTTGCCCACTTCCTTGAGCATATGTGCTTCAACGGTACCAAGAATTTCCCTGGAAAAGGCATTCTTGACTATCTGCAGAGTATCGGAGCTTCTTTCGGAGGCAATGTGAATGCCGCCACAGGAGTTGAGCAGACCACATATATGCTCAACAACATTCCTATTGTACGTCAGAGCGTTATCGACACTTGCATCCTGATAATGCACGATTATTCTCATTTCGTGACCTGCGATCCGGCAGAGATTGACAAGGAGAGAGGCGTGATTATCGAGGAAAGACGTTCCAGGAGAACCGCTGACTGGAGAATGCACGAGCAGTCGCTTCCTTATTATTATGGGGACTCAAAATATGCCACCTGCACACTGATTGGCAGCCAGGAGAATCTCTCGACTTTCAGGCCTGAAAGCCTTACAACCTTCTATCATACCTGGTATCGTCCTGACCTCCAGGCGCTTATTGTAGTAGGCGATATTGACGAAGACTATGTCGAGAACAAGATAAAGGAAATTTTCGCCGACATTCCGGCAGTTGAGAATCCGAAGCCGAAGGACGTAATTATGATTCCGGGCAATGTTGAGCCGGAAATCGGCATTCTCACTGACCCTGAGGCTGTAGGCTCGACAATCGAGGTGCTCTGGAAGGGTGAGGCTATGCCGGAGGCTTACAACAGCACGGCCATCGGTGAGATCAATGACCTTGTCAAGAATGTGATTTCGATGGTGATGACCGAGCGTTTCAATGACATCACCGCCAAAGCTGACGCTCCTTTCCTCAGGGCATCATTCGGCATCGGCAATCTCTGCGAGACAATGGAGGTCCAGCTCGGACGAATCAGTTTCAAAGAGGGCGACGGCATCTCAGCGTTCAAGGCATATTATTCCGAGTTGCTGAAAATGAAAAAGTTCGGTTTCAGCGATGACGAGATTGAGAGGGCCAAGAGCGATCTCCTGTCCTATTATGAGAATGCCGCGAAGAAAGCTGACACGAGGAAGAACAGCGAGCTCGTCCAGCCTCTTATAAACAATTTCTTTGACAATTATGCCTATATGAGGCCTCAGGACGAGTACGAACTCGTGAAGCAGATTTTCACCATGATTCCTGCCCAGGCCATCAACCAGACCGTATCACAGGCGATGATCCCGGACACCAATATGGTGCTCATCTATAAAGCTCCACAGAAAGAAGGCCTTGCGCATCCTTCACAGGATGATTTCAGGAAAGCTATTGAGGAGGTGAGGGCTTCGGATATCAAACCTAATGAGACTGAAGCCATTGCCAGCGAATTCCTGGATCCGGCAACGCTCAAGGGCAGCGCTGTGAAATCAGAGACTTCCGGCAAATACGGCAGCACCGTGTGGTACCTTAAGAACGGGCTTAAAGTCATTCTCCGCCCTACTGATGTGGAGAAGAACAAGATTGTGTTTGACCTCTTCAAGAACGGCGGAATATCACTTGTCCCGGATGAGGATCTTATGAGTTTCCAGAGAGAGATATGGAGCACGTTCCAGAATTTCTGCGGAGTAGGGGAGTTCTCCGGCTCGACGGTGGACAAGATGCTTTCCGGAAAGAACTTGAGCTGTAACCCTTATATCAGCTCACTCCGCCACGGCATCAGCGGAAACAGCACCACCCAGGATCTTGAGACTGCGCTTCAGCTCATCTATATGTATTTTATGAATCCGCGTTTCGACAGTGAGGAATTCGGCCAGGCTATCAACCAGCTGGAGGCTATTATTCCTAACTATATGAAACAGCCTAATTATCAACTGAACCTGCACATCAACAACACTCTGTACGGTGACAATCCGCGTGTCTTCGCAATCAGCGACGAAGTTCTCAAGAAGGCAAGTCTCGCCACTCTCGAGAAGAATTACAGGATGCTGTTCAATGACGCTGCGGGTGCAGTGTTCACTATCTGCGGAGATTTTGACATCAATGAGGTGCGTCCGCTTGTCGAGAAATATCTCGGTTCAATAAGGAAAGGCAAGAAGGCCCTGAACTGGAGGGACCAGAAGACCGATATTATACCTGGCAATGTGACTGACGATTTCAAGGTGGATATGCAGACTCCAAAGGTTACTGTGATTGAGGTGTTTGACGCTTTCCTCGACAAGTACAGGATGATAGACGAGGTGGCTATGTCGGCTGCGACATACATTCTCGATATGAGGTACGTCAAATCTCTCAGGGAGGATGAGGGCGGCACATACGGAGCTTCCTCTTACGGCATGCTTGATATCTATCCTCGTCCAGAGTCCCTGCTCCAGGTAGCGTTCGAGACCAACCCTTCATCTGCTGACAAACTCATCAAGCTCAGCCTTGAGGGCCTGAATTCTCTCGCTGAGGACGGCCCGACAGCCGAGGAGTTCGATATGGCCAAGAAGAATCTTGAGAAGAACATTCCGGAAAGCAGAATCACCAACAAGCACTGGAACAACGCATTGAGGTTCAATGAACTGTACAACATTGACTACGATGCCGAGTACGAGGCGGCCGTCAAGGCCCTCACTCCAGCGGATATCCAGAATATCCTCAAGGCCACTTTGGCTTCCGGCACTGTGAAGACCATCGTTATGCGCCCTGACAATTCAGCCGAGGCTGAGTAACGGTTTCCAGATACAATCCGGGGATGATTGAAATGAAAAATTTTCAATCATCCCCGTTTTTTGTACCCCCAAGAGGATTCGAACCTCTACCGTCAGAACCGGAATCTGAAATCCTATCCATTAGACTATGGAGGCATTTTGTTTTGCAAAGTTAATAATTTTGCTGATAAAACACGCAAATTTTCGGAAATCTCTGAGAATTTGATTAATTTTGCCAATACGTGTATTTATGGCTGTGGAATAGTTGGAGTACGATTTTTGCAGTGGGGAGAGGCCGTATCACATTGGACTGAGTATTTTGCTTAAAAAGATATTTATACGAATGAAAAGAGCTTACGTATTTCCTGGCCAGGGTTCCCAATTCCCGGGAATGGCCAAAGAATTATACGAAAAGAGTCCCAAGGCTAAAGAAATGCTTGAGACGGCAAACGAGATTCTCAGGTTCAGAATCACCGACATCATGTTTAACGGAACTCCGGAGGATCTCAAGGCCACCAAGGTTACGCAGCCTGCCATTTTCCTGCACTCCACAGTGCTGACGGCCTGCTATCCTGACTTCCGGCCTGATATGGTCGCCGGCCATTCACTCGGCGAATTCTCCGCATTGGCGGCATCAAATTCAATAGCATTCGAAGATGCGCTCAGGCTCGTGGCCATAAGGGCGAAAGCTATGCAGAAATGCTGCGAGAAAGTGCCCGGCTCAATGGCCGCCATCATCGGACTCAGCAATGAGCAGGTTGAGGAAATATGCGCTTCCTGTACAGGAGTTGCGGTCCCTGCAAATTATAACTGTGACGGACAGGTGGTCGTTTCCGGAGACAAGGACGCAGTGGCCGAGGCCTGTGAGAAGGCCAAGGCTGCCGGAGCGAAACGCGCCCTTCCGCTGGCAGTCAGCGGGGCTTTCCATTCACCGCTTATGGAGCCGGCCAGGATAGAACTTGGGGAAGCCATCCAGGCCACCGAAATAAAGAGACCGGTCTGTCCGGTATATCAGAATGTCTCCGGACAGCCGGTACAGGATCCGGAACTCATCAAGGCAAATCTGCTCGCACAGCTCACATCTCCTGTGAAATGGACACAGTCCGTCAAGAATATGCTGGCTGACGAAGCAGATTATTTTATGGAAATAGGTCCGGGCAAAGTCCTCCAGGGACTGGTGAAGAGAATTGCCGGTTCCATTGTGGAAGTCGAAGGCCTTGAAACATTGTAGAAACAAAGGATAATCAATTAAAATAAACGGTTATGGCAAAAGAAAAGAAATTCATTACCTGTGACGGTAACTTCGCTGCCTCCCAGATAGCTTACCTTTTCAGTGAGCACGCTGCGATCTACCCGATCACCCCATCTTCGACAATGGCTGAGAACGTTGACGAGTGGGCGGCTCACGGAAAAAAGAACCTTTGGGGAGAGACCGTGAAAGTTACCGAGATGCAGAGTGAAGGAGGTGCCGCAGGAGCTGTGCACGGCTCGCTCCAGGCAGGTGTCCTCACCACAACTTATACTGCTTCGCAGGGACTTCTTCTTATGATCCCTAATATGTACAAGATTGCGGGTGAAATGCTTCCTGCTGTCTTCCACGTATCGGCCAGGGCTCTTGCGTCTCACGCGCTTTCTATCTTCGGTGACCATCAGGACGTGATGGCCTGCAGGCAGACCGGTTTCGCTATGCTCGCTTCTGGTTCTGTACAGGAGGCCCAGGACATGGCTGCTGTGGCTCACCTCGCAGCTATCAAGTCAAGCATTCCTTTCCTGCATTTCTTCGATGGATTCCGTACATCTCACGAGATCCAGAAGATTGAGGCAATTGACGAGGACGATCTCAGGAAAATGCTCAGCACCAAGTCCCTGGAGAAGTTCAGGGCACGCGCTCTCACACCTGAATCACCTGTGACAAGGGGAACAGCCCAGAACGGAGACGTGTATTTCCAGGCCGTCGAGTCAAGAAACCAGTACTATGACGCTGTTCCGGATGTCGTTGCCCGCTATATGGGCGAGCTCGGAGAACTCACCGGCAGGACATACCGTCCGTTCGAGTACTACGGAGCTCCTGATGCAGAGGAGATTATCGTCGCTATGGGCTCAGTTACGGAGACCATCAAGGAGACAATCGACTATCTTGAGAAGCACGGCAGGAAATACGGTGTCATCTCAGTTCACCTCTACAGGCCGTTCTCGGAGAAATATTTCTTCAAAGTGCTGCCTAAGTCAGTCAAGAAGATTGCTGTTCTCGACAGGACAAAAGAGCCGGGAGCTCTCGGGGAGCCTCTTTATCTCGATGTCAAGGCAATGTTCCAGGGCAAGGATATCCAGCCTGTTATCGTAGGCGGACGCTATGGACTTTCTTCAAAGGACACATCTCCTGCACAGATTGTTGCTGTGTTTGACAACCTCGAGCAGAACGAGCCTAAGAACGATTTCACCATCGGCATCGTGGACGATGTCACCTTCAAGTCCCTTCCTATCAAGAATGAGATTTCCATCGTGAAACCGGGCACCACAGAGTGCAAGTTCTTCGGCCTCGGTTCCGACGGTACAGTCGGCGCCAACAAGAACACCATCAAGATCATCGGAAGCCACACTGACAAGTACTGCCAGGGCTATTTCGACTATGATTCCAAGAAATCAGGCGGTTACACCTGCTCTCACCTGAGATTCGGCGACCTTCCTATCAAGGCTCCTTACCTTGTTTCAACACCTGATTTCGTGGCCTGCCACGTCCCTTCTTATCTCCGCAAATACGATGTCCTCAGGGGCATAAAGGACGGCGGCACATTCCTCCTCAACAGCCTCTGGAACGCTGAGGAGACCGTGAAGAGACTTCCTGATTATGTGAAGGCCACTCTTGCCAAGAAGCACGTCAAATTCTATATCATCGACGCCACCAAGATTGCCGCTGAAATCGGCCTCGGCGGAAGGACCAACACAATTCTCCAGTCCGCATTCTTCAAGATTTCCGGCATCATTCCTTACGAGGATGCAGTGAAATATATGAAGGACGCAATCGTCAAGAGCTATGGCAAGAAAGGCGAGAATATCGTCAATATGAACTATGCCGCTGTTGACCGTGGCGGAGAATACACCCAGGTTGAGGTTCCGGCCGAGTGGGCTTCCATCACAGCCAAGTTCGAGACTCCGGGCAAGGACCGTCTTGCTCCTGAGTTCGTAAGGGAAATAGCCGATGTAGTGAACTCACAGGCTGGCGACACCCTTCCAGTAAGCTCATTTATGCCTTACATCGACGGCACAATGCCTGCAGGCACAGCTGCTTACGAGAAACGTGGCGTGGCTGTGAAGGTTCCTGAGTGGAATCCTGAGACCTGTATCCAGTGCAACACCTGTGCATTCGTCTGCCCTCACGCAGCCATCCGTCCGTTCATCTTTACCGATGAGGAGGCCGCCAACGCTCCTGCCGGGCTCAAAGTGGCCCAGGGAAAGGCTGTTCTCAAGGATTACAAGTTCGCTATCTCCATTTCAGTTGACGACTGTACCGGTTGCGGCAACTGCGTTGACGTTTGTCTCTCAAAGGAGAAGTCTCTCGTGATGAAGTCTTATCTCGACCAGACTTCCGAGCAGGCCAACTTCGACTATCTCAATGCCAAGGTGGGCTACAAGGAGACCGTTCTCAACAAGGCACAGAGCCTCAAGAACGCACAGTTCGCTCAGCCTCTCTTCGAGTTCTCCGGAGCTTGCGCAGGCTGCGGCGAGACACCGTACATCAAGAACATCACCCAGCTCTTCGGTGACCATATGATGATTGCCAACGCCACCGGATGTTCTTCAATCTACGGAGCTTCATTCCCTGCATCTCCATACTGCACCAACGCTGAAGGTCACGGTCCGGCTTGGGCCAACTCCCTCTTCGAGGACTTCTGCGAGTTCGGTCTCGGTATGAAACTCGGTTCCGACCGTGCACGCGAGACAGTGGGCAACCTGATGACCCAGGGTCTCCAGTGCTCCTGCTGCAGCGACGAAATGAAGGCTCTCTTCCAGCAGTGGCTCGACAACCGCAACAACTACGCTGTTACTCGTGAAGTTGCCGACAAGCTCGTTCCTCTTATGGAGGCCTGCGGCTGCGACACCTGCAAGAAACTTCTTGAGTACAAGAACTATATCCCGAGCCGCAGCCAGTGGATATTCGGCGGCGACGGAGCAAGCTACGATATCGGCTACGGCGGACTCGACCACGTGCTCGCTTCCGGTGAGAATGTGAACATCCTCGTTCTTGACACCGAGGTTTACTCCAATACCGGTGGCCAGTCATCCAAGTCAACTCCTGCCGGCGCAATCGCCAAGTTTGCTGCGAGCGGCAAGAAGATCCGCAAGAAGGACCTCGGAATGATGGCTATGAGCTATGGTTATGTATATGTGGCACAGGTTGCTATGGGTGCAAGCCCTGCCCAGTATATGAACGCCATCAAGGAGGCTGAGGCTTACGACGGACCGTCACTCATCATCGCTTACGCTCCTTGTATCAACCACGGTCTGAAAGCCGGTATGGGTCTCAGCCAGAAAGAGGAGAAACTCGCTGTCGAGTGCGGTTACTGGCATCTCTACAGGTACAATCCTGTTCTTGAGGGAACCGACAAGAATCCGTTCTCTCTCGACAGCAAGGAGCCTGACTGGACCAAGTTCCAGGACTTCCTGAAGGGAGAGGTTCGTTTCGCCTCACTGTACAAACTCTATCCTGACCGCGCAGCCGAGCTGCTCGAGAAGACCGAGGAGTTTGCCAAGATAAGGCTGAATTCTTATAAGAAGCTTGCAGGTAAATAAGCCATGGGCTGAATAATTGATAACGGGGTTGGAAATCAGGTTTCCAACCCCGTTTTGTGTGTTCGTCCAGCACGAACGTACTCTAACGGGTGAAAGTCCCCAAACCGCCCTG
>JBJEBM010000084.1:0-45760 GCA_051870055.1 Candidatus Cryptobacteroides sp. | reverse complement strand
ATATTAAACGCCTATTTATAGGCACGTTATAACGAATTTATTTACGTATGAAAACTATTTCAAACTCAATTCTGACAGATAAAGACCCTTTTATAATAATGGACACGGGGGCTGAGCTGAGTATGGCAGACCCTTTCAGGGTGAAGGGCTGGGGCGTTTTTCTATGCGCGGCCGGCTCGTGCCGGGTCAATATCAACACGGAAATATATAAGATAAATCCGGGAAGCGAGATGCTCCTCTTTCCGGAAGCGACGGTGTGTTTCTCCGACTGCAGTGAAGATATGAAGTTGACCATTTTCTGCTGTTCGGAGGAAATGATGTCGCAGGCATTGAGGAAAATCTCCACTGATTTCTTCCGGCATATCAGGAAATATCCTGTTTATCAGCATTCAGGTGGCTCCGAGAAAGGCACTCAGAACTATTTCGCACTGTTCCGGATGACCTTTGATGACCACCTTAACAAATACCGCACGCTCATAGCGACCAACATTCTCCGGAGCCTGATGCTGAATATTTATGACAAGATAGAGAAGTATGAACTGAACGGGCACAAGGAGGCCGCCATCAGCCGCAGCGAGGAGATATACAAGAATTTTCTTACTATGCTCCAGACTTATGGATGTGTCCAGCACAACGTGGCTTTCTACGCCGACAAGCTATGCATCACGAGCAGATACCTTTCTGCCGTGACCTATTCGGTCGCGAACGAGTCTCCAAAGCAGGCCATATCCGAATTCCTGATCCGTGAAGCGAAGGTGCTCCTGACATTTTCGGAACTTTCCGTGCAGCAGATTTCCGACCGCCTCCACTTCCCGGACCCTTCGCATTTCGGCCGTTTCTTCCGCCGGATGACAGGCACCACCCCGCTCGCCTTCCGCAAGACCGAAATGGCGATGTAGGGGATTATTGCAATCAGTCTGCCGGAGCCAGCATCAGTACAAAACCTCCTCCCGAAGCCATTCTCACCTGCTGCCTGTCACCGTTGCGGACAGTGCCGGTAACACATTTATACCTGTCAGCATAAAGATTCGAGCTCTCGTCATCCACAAGCCAGAACGCGTTATATTTCCGGCCTTTGTCAAGGAACGAGAAATCCACATCCACCGCGCGGGCAGTCCAGTCAGTCATTCCACCGACATACCAGACATTACCTTTCCGCTTGGCTGTAATGATTTTATCCCCGACGGAGGCATCAAGAACCACAGTCTCGTCAAACGACACAGGGACTGATGACAGGAAACGCATCACATCCGGATATTTGATATATTCAGCCGGGGAATCGCACAGGGATGCGAGATATTGGTCAAACACCACAAACATAGCGAGTTCGTGGCATCTTGTCCCCTGGGTTGAAGGAAGTCCTGGATCCACAGGCTTGAAGAAACTGATTGATTTGTTTCGCATTGAGCCCGGAGTATAGTCCAGGCTGCCGCAAAGCATCCTGACGAAAGGTATTGTCAGATGATGCTCCGGATTGGCAGTAAAGTCCCATTTGGAGCATTCCGCACCTCTTACGGCTTCGTATGTCACAACATTCGGATACATCCTGTTCAATCCGGTAGGCTTGCTGCATCCGTGGAAATTCACCATCAGATGATGTTTCGCAGCTTCCCTCGCTATATCCTCATACCACCGCATCGCCAGCTGGTCGTCCCTGTCGAAGAAGTCCACTTTCAATCCTGACACACCCCATCTTTCGAACATATCCAGATAGAAATCAAGACGCTCGTGCAACGTGTGGGCAGTACACCATAAGAAAACGCCGATTCCCCTGCCTGATGCATAAGAGACAATCTCTTCCACATCAAACTTGGGATTGACCTCTTCCATCCGGTACAGATTCGTCCATCCGGCGTCCACTAAAAGATACTCGAGACCGTTCTCCGCCGCGAAATCAATATAGCGCTTGTACAATGCGGTATTCCTGTTCTTCATCCCGGACGGAAGTTCTTCTCCCGGCAGAATGGCATCGTGCCACCATTCCCAGGCGGCCTTGCCCGGCCTTACCCAGGAGAAGTCCATATCAGCCTGTGGTGCAGCAAGTTTGTAAACCAATTCATTCACCGGCAGAGTCCTGTCATCGTCTGTAGCTATTATGATACGCCACGGCAGGTCCCTGGCCGAGCTGCATTCTGCAATGTGGTCTTTCCTGGACTTCACGACAGAGACGAAATTGCCCCAGCTGCCCATCTCCACCCTGTCAGGATAAGCGGCAAATCTGGAATGAAACCCATCTCCATATTTTTCAAGATACATTCCCGGATAATCCCGGACATCAGACTCCGCAATAACCACTGAGACTCCGTCACGATTCCTCTTCATAAGCATCGGGACGATTGACCGCTTCCCGTCGGGAATGGCGGACATACTGTCATAGTGATGATATGTCAGCTCCCAGCTTGTGAAATTGTCTGTCTCCGGAAACAGGATGCCAGAATCCGGATCAGGCCTGAATACAGCCTTTTCATTCTGTATCACGGAAGGCTCATCCGACAATAGCGAGAACCTGTAGGCCACACCGTCATCATAGGCCCGGAAAGTCAGCGAGAATCCCTCCGCCATCGCCAGGGTCATCTCATTATAGGAATCATCCAGTTTATTGTTCTTGCCGTATAGAGGATTAATTGTGTTCCTGACAGAACGCCGGCCATTCTCACGCAGATTGCCTCTGTAGGACTCACGGCCTTCAACCTCAAGCTCAATCGTCGAATTGTCAAGTACTTTCTTTCCTCTGTACAATACAGTCAGGCTAATGCTGTCCTTATCAGAAACCACCACCTTGTAGTTCCCGTGAGGAGACATAAGGCGGTGGTTGCCGGCAAAGGAAGCAGCCTGGATGCAGGTCAGCGCGGCTGACAGCATCATAAGGCTCAACCTTTTCATATAAACTATTCTATAACTTCACCCCTGACACTGAGTTCAGCGAAAGCGATTGATGTCTGGCCTTTTGGATATTCCACTGAGAATTTCACGAAGCGTCCCTCGGCAGGTTCAGTATATACAACACACGTTGTCACGCTGGTCCAAGGTACAGCCACATATCCAATCTGGGTAAACTCGACACCGTCATCACTGACAAACACCCTGAGGTCAGAGTAAATCTGCGGATAGAACTGGTCTTTTCTCGGAGCTATCTCCACACAGGACACGTGGACAGTCTTCTTCATATCCACAATGGCATAAGGATGGTCATCGCGGCCCTGTCCGAAATCACGTCCGGCAGGATGCCAGTATGTATTAAGGTCACCGTCAATGAGATAAGCCGGTTTGCCATAATTCGGATTGGCACTTGACACCTCAAGTGTCCAGTCGGACTTGTCAACGTACTGGCCGCGGCAGTTCACAATGACATAGCATACTTTGGCCTGCTCGCTGATCTTGAGAGGAGAGCCGACAGACTTGAGTGACACAGGGATGATGTATCTGCCTGAAGGAACTGCAGAAGGGTCCATCTCGATATCAAGGGATACACTCTTGGCACCGATGGAAATCTTCCCTTCCGGTGCGGAGATGCTGTATGCTTCAGGAGACATCAGGGCAAACGAGGTGGAATTCTTCTCATTGTACTCGTCCACTAATGCCTTGAGCGCATTCTGGTCTGTATCAATACTGTACTCACATTCCCACTTGCTCTCGAAATCCATTCCGAACTTCACGGTCTTCACAACAGGGCCTTCAGCGCCGTAATCATACTGGACGTCCACCTTGTCGGAAAGCATCTTGACCACCGGTTCAAGCACTCTGAACACAATAACAGCAGAAGATGCGTCTGTGACCTCGACGTCATCAGATGCTATCCTGACAGGAAGAGCATACTTCTCCAGTCCGTATTCCCCGCTGCAAAGCCCGACAATCTTTTCCGGAGTGTATGTGATATAGAATTTACCGTGCTCCTGCTTCCCATCAAAATGGACAAGTTTGTCAGAAGTGGTGTAGCTGTCCTCAGGAAGGAGTTCATAAGAAGTGCCGTGCTCCTGATTGTATGTATCCAGCACAGCCTGGTCCACGATGAAAGAGACATCGCAGGAAGTCCCGTTGTAGCTTCCCTTATATGCCCACAGCGAGAATGTCGCATCCTCTCCCACCGTGAAAGATTCTTCTACATTCAGCCCGGCTTTAGGCAGATATACCTTGTCAGGCTCCAGTCCGTCCAGCCTCTTGTCCTCACAGGAAACAAGAGCGGCAAGAATAAGTGAATATGCTAATAATTTCTTTTTCATAATCTCGTATTTTAATAAAGAGGTGCCTGCTCAAGTTTGGTATTCCTGTCCAGCTCCCACTGTTCAATCGGATGGAAATAGAAAGCGTCCTTGAACACACGCTCTCCGTAATCCTTCACCGGTGTGCGTTTCCAGAAAGCGGCAGTGCCTATTGGCTTGTCCGTGGACCTGGACACATCCATACCATAGATGTAACCGTTGTTGGTCTCATTCATAATCATCCATCTTCTGCAGTCAAAGTACCTCTGGTCCTCATATGCGAGTTCCACCTGGCGTTCTCTTCTGATCATTTCTCTCAAAAGATTCTGGTCTTTCTCGATTCCAGGATAGACCTCCTGGATATCAGGGACTCCAGCCCTTTTGCGCACTTTGTTCCAATATGTGAGCAAATCAGGATTGTCAAGATCGCCCGATTCAATCAGGGCCTCAGTATAATCCAGATATATCTCGGCAAGCCTGATCATAGGCCATACCATAGGCTTGACCCAAAGCCCCTGGTCAGAATTGTTGCTGCTGTTGTACATTTTCCTCACTGAATAGCCTGTCGCAGAACGGTCACCGCTCGGGCCGCCGCTGTTACCGCCGTAATAGAACTGCACATCCTTTGTCTGGGATACTTTCGTACCGACTACTGCATAAGGAAGTTTCATAGCATCCCAGGTGATTGTGTTGTAGAATCGAGGCTCCCTGCCTACATACATATTGTATGTGTCCTGGGCAACCTTGTCAAACGGATGAACATATCCGGCAGTCATTCCGCTCTCGGAATATCCGCTTTCAGGATCTATGACAGGTTCCTCGTGGTTGCCGTTCGCATACGAGCGGATAGGATAACGTCCGTTGGCCATGGCGAAGGCATCCACCTGCTCCTGGGTTGGGTTGTATCCGCCCCAGCAGTTCAGCATCGCCCTCGGGGTGATTCTCTTGTACCAGGCCTCGTCGGAGAAGATTCTTCCGAAGATGATCTCGCTGTTCCACAATGTGGTATATATCTGGTAGAGAGACTGATACGGATCTATTTCATCATTCTCGTCCTTGACCTCGACCAAAGAGAACTCAGGCAGGTCAATCACGAGTTTAGCAGCCTCTGCGGCTTTTGTCCACTTGGTAGCGTCATAGGTGACAGGCATAAGAGGCTCGCCTGTAGTATTGCTCTTCCAGTTTTTATAAAGGGACTCTTTGCTCGGATTGAACAGTTCGCTGGCAGAATAGAGAAGCAGTCTTGCCCTGAGAGCAAGAGCGGCTCCGCGGGTGGCACGGCCTTTATAGTTAGGAATCTGCTCCGCATAAAGCACTTTGGACACTTCGAGCAATTCATTGCTTACATATTCAACACATTCCTCATAAGTATTCCTGCCTATATTGTAGTCGGCATCCGGCTCCATAACCCTGTCACCCAAAAGGACCACAGGACCATAGCATCTCATCATAAGGAAATAATAATATGCCCTCAGGAATCTGGCTTCAGCTATGTACTGTTCCATCTCCTCATCGGTAAGTTCTTTGCAGAGTCCGACATTCTGGAGAAAGAAGTTGGCCTCACGGATTCCTTTATAGTTCCATTTCTTATAATATGGAGAAGAAGGACTGAATGCTCCCTGGTTCATCTGATGAGAGGAGTGATTGAATGAGACCTCTGCCTCGTCAGACAATGGGCCCCATCCGTCAGAGGCGCTGATTGTCCAGTATTTAGGAATGAAACTATATATTCTGTACAGATACTGGTCCGTTGTGGATTTCTTTGAGAACACATCTTCCGCCGATGTCTGCTTGTCAATCGGCTGCTGATCCAGGAAGGAATCGCAGGAAGAGAATATGAAAAGGCCCGTCAACAAGGCGAATATAATTCTTTTCATCATATTAGAAATTGAAATTGATACCGAAATTAATCACACGGGTCGGAGGATAACCTGCGCCCTGGCCGCTGCCAAGTTCAGGGTCATACATCTTGAACTTGGAGAAAGTCAGGAGATTGACTCCTGAGAGATAGAACCTTATGCTGTCGAAACGAATCTTGTTCGCGCAGGCTCTCGGAAGAGTGTAACCGATCATCGCATTCTTCAGGCGGAGGAAGCTTCCGTCCCTCTGCCAGAATGTGGAGGCCTGCTCATTGTTGGTATTGTTGAACGTGTCGTTTCTCGGGAACTCGGCATTAGGGTCCTGGTTGTCAAGTCTCCAGCAATTGTCATAAATGTACTTGTAGAAACCTGAAGTGGCATGCTGGTTGGCCGAGAAAGGATGTATCGCATAGCCGCTCAGCTGGATGGTGGTGTTGGCCACTCCCTGGAAGAGGAACGAAACGTCAAGGCTCTTCCACTGCAGCGATGCTCCGAATCCGTATGTGATTTCAGGTATCTGGGTCCTTCCGATAGAGGTGATATCATTCTTGTTGATCACACCGTCATTGTTCAGGTCCCTGTAACGGATATCTCCCACGCGCACTGTTCCGTATGTCTGGACCGGTGAATTGTCTATTTCCTCCTGGCTCCTGAAGAGGCCCTCGGCGATGAGTCCCATCTGCTGGTCAATCGGACGGCCTTTCCACTCGCGGTACGCGTAGTTCCATACCGGTTTCGCATCATTCACCATTTCGCTCCTGCTGTAGGTGAAATTGCCGCGAAGGCTGACGTTGAAGTGGCCGAATTTGCGGTTGACCTCAATCTGGGAATCCACTCCCCTGTTGATTCCCTCGCCGACATTGGTATAAGGACGGGAATCCATCGCGAACAGGGATGACAGGTCGTCACGGCGGAGGAAGATTCCTTTTCTGTTGTCCTTGAAGTAATCCACTTGCAGGCGGATGGTGTTGAGCAACGAGAGTTCAAGTCCTATATTGGTTTTGTAGGCTTTCTCCCAGGTTACATTCGGATTGGCAAGTTCCTTCAGATAAATGGCATTTACCCAAGAGCCGGATGTGCCAAACTGATATACGTTGGAGGCAGTGGTATAAATCGGGTCGTAAATGAACCTTCGGTCTCCACCGATCTTGTCATTACCTACGGTTCCGTAAGAAGCCTTGACTTTGAGGACATTGATCACATTCTTCAGGCCCTCGAAGAATTTCTCATTGGAAATCATCCAGCCTATGGCACCGGAAGGGAAGAATCCGAACCTCCTGCCAGGAGAGAAGTTCTCGGAACCGTTATATCCGAAGTTAAACTCGGCGAAATATTTGTCCGCATACGAATAAGTAGCCCTTCCGGCTATACCCTGGTTTCTGTACGGGAGTGACTTGTCCTTGTCCGCTGCGAGCATATACCTCTGGGATTTGTGGTTATAGAGGAAAAGCGCGCCCACACGGTGATTCTTGAATGTCCTGTTGTAAGTAATGGAGCCCTCAAGATAGAAAGTCTTGCTTCCGCTCGAAGACTTCGAGTAATCCAGAGTGTTGGTTCCTTTATTGACCTCCTGGAAAATCAGGGCGCCCTCTTCATCCCTGCCTGTGGCATAGAATGTATTAGGAGTGCCCGAATATGTCTGGGTCTGGCCGGTGACAACGTCCCAAGAAAATTTCACATTCATCTTGAGACCCTTGGTGATAATCTCATCGAAATCCTGGGTAAGTCCGAGAAGGGCCTGGGCGTTATTCCAGTACTGGTTCTTGAATCCGCTATGGGTCAAGAGGTTGTACGGGTTGACAGCATTCACCTGGGCTGCAAGTGTCCCGTCTGAATATTTGACCGGAATCGCATTCGGGCTGGTGTAGAACGCCCTGCTCCATATATCGCCGGCCGCCGGTGACACCTTGGTCTCGTAAATATTGGACAGGTTCACATTCATCACAGTGGATGGAGTGATGTTGATATCCACGTTCGACCTGAAATTGAACTTGTCATAATTGATTGATGTCTTGTATGAGTTCATATTGTCAGTCTTGTAGATACTGCTCTCGTTGTAATATGAACCTGACACATAGTAACGCGCGATGGAACCTCCACCGCTTACATTGGCATTGACGCGGTGATTCCAGGCTACGTCCTTGAACAGTTCGTCAATCCAGTTGACGTTCGGATACAGGTCAGGGTCACTTCCGTCCCTGTATTTGTCCACCATTTCCTGCTTATAGTAGAGTTCCCCGTTGTTCCTGTAGCCGTAAGCCTCGTTGTAAAGGTCGATGAACTGGAAAGCGTCGACCATCTCAGGGAGTTTGGTAGGCTGCACGATGCCGGTCTCAGCCCTGACAGACACCTTTGCCGAGCCGGTCTCTCCGCCTCTGGTTTTGATGAGGAGTACACCGTTCGCACCGCGTACACCATATACCGCAGTCGCGGCAGCATCCTTGAGAACTGACAGTGTCTCGATATCTTCAGGGTCAACAAGGTCTATGCTCCTTTCAATACCGTCAACGAGAACGAGAGGTGCGTTGGACGTGCCATTGGTTCCGGGCTCTGAAGGGTTGAAACTGCTCAATCCCCTGATCCAGAAATTGGAAGACGAGCCAGGCTCACCAGACCTCTGGACCGCCACGATTCCGGCAAGCTGTCCTGCAAGCCCTGAACTGACGTTCGCCACAGGAAGCTGAAGGTCATTGCCGGAGATAGCTGAAATGGCGCCCACAACACTCTCCCTTTTCTGGGAGCCGTATCCTACGACTACAACTTCTTCCATCATTTCAGAATCCGGCTCAAGCACGAAATTGAGCACTGTCCTGCCTTTGATCTCAAGTTCAGCGGTCTTGTATCCCACAAACGAGACTGCTATAATTCCGCTTAACGACTTGAGTTTCAATGAGAATGTTCCATTTTCATCTGTAATGGCCCCGATTGATGATTCTTTTAGCCATACACCGGCACCAGCGACAGGTTCGTGTGTCACCTTGTCTGTGACCTTGCCAGTCACTGTCGTGGATTCCTGCTGGGTCTGTTCCAAAGGCGCCACGCCTGCAAATGCAGGATGCGCCACAGCAAGAAGCGCCAGTGCGACAGCCCCTGCCAGTCTTATTCCGGCGATGAATGAACTCTTAGTTTTCATAGCTGTTTCACTTTAATGATTAATAATTAGTTATTTGTTTTGCGTTATTATGATAATCCTGCTCTTGTAAGCTCCCCACAAAGGCCATTTAAGACCGCGCTCCATCAGTTCTTTTCCTGTCCTTGTCCCATAGCCTAATACGGAATAGGAAGAATCCGGGTCAAGTCCCTTGAGTTCAAGAGTGCCGAAGAGTTCATCCGACTGGAACACTCCCTCAGGAGATGCTGCCAGATTGTAGCAGAACACAACTGACTCTGCTCCGTCTCCGGCAACATACTGCAGGGCTGTCCTTTTCCCGTTGTACGGAGAAAGCAGCCTGTATGCTGTGCCGTTCTGGATTGTATTGCGGAGGGCTTTGTACAATGCTATTTTATCAGCGGCAAGCTTCCTGCGCTCCGGACTCCACTTTGTTATGTCCTGGCCGATTCCGACGACGCCCTGCATCGCCACATCGAATGAGAAGCCCAAATCCACTCCGGTCTTGTGCCTGTCGGAATCCGAAGTCCAGCATACCATAGTGTTGGCCGGCCAGGCTCCCAGATAGCCATACTGGATGAACAGGCGCTCAACAGGATCAGTATTGTCACTTGCCCAGGTCTGGTCCGAACGTCTCACCATATCAAGCCCCGGACGTCCCGCGCCGCTTGCGCAGTTCTCGAATATCACATCAGGGAATCTTGACTCAAGTGTATCGAAGATTCTGTGCAAATTCTGCATATATTTGATTCTCACAGCTTTCTGGTCTTCCGATCCAGTCCAGCCCGGCTGTGTAAGGCCCCTGTTGCGGTCCCACTTGATGAAATCAATGTCGTTCTCCGAAAGAATCGATGTCATTGATTCAAGAATGTATTCGCACACATCCTCCCTTGCGAGATTCAATGTAAGCTGGTGCCTCCATTCTGTACGTTCCCTGTTCGGAAAGTTCAGGGCCCAGTCCGGATGTTTCCTGTACAGGTCGCTGTCAGGGTTGACCATCTCAGGTTCCACCCACAGGCCGAATTTCATCCCGAGACTGTGCACTTCCGAAATCAGCGGGGCAAGACCATTCGGGAATTTCTCCCGGTCCACTGTCCAGTCACCCAGTCCGGCGTTGTCGGATTTCCTTCCCTTGAACCATCCGTCATCTATAACGAACACCTCCACGCCAATCTCTTTCGCCACTCTCGCCAGGTCAATCTGCTGTTTCTCGCTGATATTGAAATATGTCGCATACCAGCTGTTATAAATGACCGGCCTTTCAACATTCTTATGACGCTGGACGTATTTCCTCACGTATGAGTGACTGCGGCGCATCGCTCCTTCCTCTCCGTCATTGCAGTAGCCGACAACGAGACGCGGAGTGGAAAATGTCTCTCCCGGATCCAACGCAAGTTCCGAATCCCAGAAATTGATTCCTCCGGCAATCTGAAGAGCCCCGGAATTAGTCTGATGGAAATCAAGGCGCCAGTTTCCTGACCACTCTATCTGTCCGAACCAGGTATCACCGTTGTCCGGAGACGGATTCTCCTCATTGCCGATACAGAACCATGGGGTATTCTCGAATGAATAGAAATCCCTGGACATCAGAGACTTGACTCCTGTTGTCAGTTCAGTGCGCCTCATTGAGAACTCCCCGAACCACTGTCCGGAATGATGAGTGAGGAAGTATCTGTCATTTGGAAGCAGCACGGAGCCCGACAGGATGTTGTCGAGATTGATCCTGTATTTCTTCTTGTCCGAAATATTCCTTACCTCTATCCATTTTTCCATAATATCCTCATCCGGCAACGGCCTTATGAATGAAGATATCTCAAGCGGATACGCCTTGTCACGGAAAGTGAGCCTGAGAGTCTCATGGCCTCCGACATTTATCACTTCCTCACTGTAGAGCGAAAGCTCGATATCCCTCACTCCGTCAGGGAACACTGCCTCCACAAGAGGCAGTTTGTCAGCATAATGGCCTCTTACAGGAACCTCATCCAGAAGATACGGGCCGTTTCCACGGTTTCTGTCCTGTTTCCAGGAGGTTGGAGCGGCATCTTTGGAGCCATACCAGACAGGGAAAGCCCTGCCGTCCTTCACTCCTATCATACAGACTGATTTCCCAGTTGAAATCACCCAGCCGTCTCCGGACCGGTTTATCGTGCCGGAGCACAACAAGCCGGTCAGCAGAAACAGCGTCGTTGCAGATACTGCATTGATTATGAAATTTCTCATAGTTTAATATCTTTATGCATCTGCACTCCCTGATGATTGTTGTCAAGTTCCCAGGCGCGGAGGAAGTACTTCTCCGCATTCTCTTTCTGGCCAAGGCCAAGATAGCCGAGACCCATAAGGTAGTTGCAGTGGACCGTGTTCTTTTTGTCCATGTCACATTCCCATATCTGGAGGTCAGGAAGAGAGACTGCGAAATAGTCTTTCTTGAACTTGTCATATATATGAGCCTCACCGTATTCCACAAGGCTGTTGAAACGGCTTCTGGCTTCATTCTCACGTCCGGAATGACGGAGGGCGAGACCCTGATAGAAAATCTTGTCAGGTTTCTGGTCATTGTAATAAATAGCCGCAGCCGGAGTGCTGTCACCGGTCGAAGCCTTGGCAAATGCCTCTGCAGATTCTTCGTCCTTCCCCATAGCCTCAAGGACAAGAGCCCTGTAATAGTTGAAGTCATTCTCTTCGGCTATAATCAGCTTGCCCTCTCCGAGATTCTCCGGATAGACGAAGCAGGCGTCAACCATCTTGAGAGCCTCCTCAAGCCTGCCTTCAGCAAGCAGGGCCTTTCCCATCTCGAGATGGGCAATCTGATACTGCTCTGTGACTTTGCCTTCTCCTCCTTCCCACGGATGGAATTTTCTTGCAGCGATTCTCGCCGCAGCATCTTCATATCTGCCAAGCTGGTTCAGAAGTGTGAGATGCGAGAGGTAAAGGTCATCACGTTTCTCAACCAGAGCCATATATTTCTCAAGAAAATCAAGCCTTTCCTGATGCGGCCTGTTGAGCTGGCGGTAGAGCTGGTCAAGTTCCATCAGCACACGGGCGTCCGTATTGTCCAATGCGAACGCTTTTTCAAGGCATTCAACAGCCCTGGCAGCATCATTCCTCTTGTTGTAATATGCAAGGGCGAGATTCCTGTATGCGGTCGGGAACTCCGGATCAATGGCGACTGATTTCTCCCAGCAAGACACGGCAAGGTCATACTGCCTCTTGTCGTACCAGATATTGCCGAGATAGTAATTTGCCCTGGATGAATTGCAAGGCAGGGAGAGTACATCCTCAAGGGCGAGAATATCCTCAAGCCTGTTGGAGAAATACACTCCGTATCCGGCAGTTTCTGCATGGCTTACTACAGCAACTGCCTCGTCCACCCTGCCAAGGGTATGCAGAGACCATGCCTCGAAGTATGCCAGCATCGGGCTGAAACCGGGCACCGCGCGTCTGGCAAGACTTATAACCTTCAAAGCGTCTTCCCACATTCCCGCACGGATGTAATCAAGAGCAAGATCCTCATAATTATTCGAGTCACTTCTCATAATGCGAATCAGTCTGTCTTCTCCGGCACCTGTCAGGAGCCAGGACTCGAACAGGCATCCGAAATTGAACCTGTCAAATCCGAGAGACTCCTTGATAAATGAAACGGCCTCCTCTTGTCTTCCGAGATTGCGGAGAATCGCCGCCCTGAGATGACGGCCTCTGTGATTGTGCCAGTTGCGCGCAAGCGACTTGTCAATATGGGACAGAGCCTCTCTCCACCTGCCTGCCGCAGCCGAAATCTGGGCGAGCTGGAAATAGCCCGCATCCTGCCAGGCAGCGCTCCAGCAAGATTTGAAGAAACTGTCATAAGCTTCTTCATTGCGGCCCATATATCTCAATGCAAGACCGAGATTGTAATACGGCTCGCTGTCGTAAGGATTAGGGTTTCTCTCAGTCAAAGTCATTATTGCACGGCGAAGATATTTCTCCGCTTCAGCGAAACGTCCTCTCCTGATGCAGAGCAAGCCCATCGCATTGTTGCACCTGGAATCCTCCGGGAATCTTTTCAGCGCCTCAAGATAATAATCTTCCGGCCTGTATGTGGCGTGGCGGTACTGCTCAAGATGAAGTCCTGTCAGGAAAAGTTTTTCAGCCGTGTCCAGTTCCGCAGGAGCCTTTGCCGCTTTGGCCGGATCAGGAATTGTGGTAATCTCTTCAGGAGCGTAAGTCCATTTCAACGGTTCGTCACATACCGGGGAATCGACCAGGACTGTCACTCCTTCATAAGAAGATATCGGAATCCGCTCTTCATAAACAGCTTCAGGGGAGAGTGTCCTTACATCGTCATAAATGGAGAATCCGTCTTTCAATACCTGTATCTTGACATTCTCCTGTCTGGAAGTGGCAAGAACCTTCAGTACAAATCCGTTGTTACCATCCTCTACAAGATTCATTATCAAATCTTTGGAAGCATTCTTGACAACCCCGATCTCGCGGTACGGCATAAAATACTGCACGAACGTTTTCTCTTCATACGGCTGAAGCCACGAAAAGTCAGGCTGGTTGTCAGTGAACACTCCGGTCATAAGCTCGATATACGGGCCGTCATTGTCAGTAAGATTCCTGTCCCAGGCTTTGCCGAAATCTCCACAGCCCCAGGTCCACTGTTTCTTGCCCGGTGACAGATGATGGTCGCTCACGTGGAGGAGGCCGCCTTTGGTGTCATTCTCATAGCCGCCGACAAAGTCGTATTTTGACCCGACAGCCATATAAGATGTCGGAACAGGTATGTTCTTGTATCTTGAGATGTCCACTCCGGCGGAATAGTCCATTTTGTAATATTTGCCCGTGGCTATCGGATATCTCGACACATCCCTTTTTCCGTGGTCGAACACAGCGTGCACGTCATCCGGGAATACTGACTGGTAGTCATCATTCACAGACACCGCCGGATTCGCCCACCACAGGAAAGTCTGCGGAACTGGAGTAGGATTGTAGAACATTCCCCTTATCTCCAGCACAGCGCTGCCCGGACGGAGCACGAACGCGGCAGACGACTTCTCGTGGAACATTCTTTCACGCTCCCCGATCCATACTACTGCAGAACCGTCCTCGAGAACCTCAGTGCTGAAATCCACCGGCATAAATGTACTCGGACGGTGATGCTGGGGCCAGTTGAACTCAATGCCTCCTGATATCCACGGCCCGACCAGTCCTACAAGGGCAGGCTTGATCACGCTGTTGTAATACACAAAATGGCGCTGCTTGATCTTGTCATAAGCCATCTGAACACGACCGCCCAATTCGGGCAGGATCATCACCTTGATGTACTCATTCTCAAGGAACACGGCATTATATTTCCTGTCCTCACAGGTGTCCTCGATCTTTTCTATCACAGGGTATGGGTAAACAACTCCACTACTCCCCTGATACACCCTGTTTTCCAGGAACATCGGGTTTTTCTCCGGCTGTCCCGCTCCGTAAGTGGGAATCGTCACTATTTCTTCCCAAACTTTTGCCTTTTCTATCATAGTCTCAGTTTATTTTGTAATTTCTTTTTCTATTTCCTCAAGCGATTTCCCCTTGGTCTCCGGCAGATATGCGAGCACAAAAACAAGTCCCGCAAGGCAGATAACCCCGTACAGCCAGAAAGTGCCGCTTGCGCCCAGGCTCGAATTGAGCATCGGGAAAGTATATGTCAGGAAGAAGCTGCCTACCCACAGGAAGAACGTTGAAATGGACATCATCAGTCCTCTCGCCCTTGCAGGGAAAATCTCGGACAATATCACCCACACCACAGCGGCAAGGGACATTGCATAAGCGGCGATGGCCATCACCACCAGGACCAGCATCGGGAACCCGCTGACATTGAATTTATATGCCGTGCCGAAAATCGCATAAATCACCGTAAGGGCCGCTGAGCCGAAAATCATCAGAGTCCTCCTTCCCCACCTGTCCACCATAAACAGGGCTACAAAAGTGAAAACAACGTTTGTCACACCTGTGACCGCAATATTCATCATAGCCTCCGACACGTCATAACCCGCGGCGGCAAAAATATCGTGGGCGTAATTGAATATGACATTTATACCGCACCACTGCTGGAACACAGCCACCACGATGCCTATGCAAAGAACTTTCGCAAGAGGTTTCCTGAACAGGCTGCCTATCTTGAATTCCTCTCCATCGGAACAGTTTTCCTTCACAGCGGCAATCTCGGCTTCCGCATAATCAGCGCCTCCGATATTGCTGAATATCCGGGATGCGGCCTCAACCCTCCCGTTCGCAGCAAGCCATCGCGGACTTTCCGGAATGAACAACGCGCAGATGAGGAAAATCACAGCCGGAAAAGCGCCCATCCAGAACATCCATCTCCAGGCAAGGTTAATACTATCAGGATTCAGGGCATTGCCGTCAATGGAATAATGCGCAGAGATAAGCCAGTTCACAATCTGTGCGAGCAAAATACCCATGACAACAGTCATCTGATTGAGTGACACGAATTTACCCCTGATTGATGTCGGAGCGAACTCCGCAATGTAAACAGGCGAGATACCTGATGCGATGCCGATACCAAGACCTCCGATAATGCGGAAAACGACAAAGACAGTGATATTGTCCGCCGCCCCGACGCCAACTGCGGAGAGTGTGAACAGCACGGCAGCAAGAATCAGCATTTTCTTTCTTCCGTAACGGTCACTGAGAGCCCCGGCAGTCAACGCACCGACAAGGCAACCCAGCAATGCACAGCTCATTATCCAGCCCTGGAGGGACTGATATCCAATGATATTGAAATAATTCTCATAAAATATTTTGGCCCCGCCAATGACTACCCAGTCATAGCCGAAGAGAAGGCCGCCCAATGCGGATATCAGACAGGCCGGCAAAATGAAAGAATAATTCAGTCTGGTCATTTTATTGTGTCTTATATGGTTTTAAAAACATTGCAAAAGAACAACAAAAGAGATACTCCGGAAATAGACATATCCTGGGTTTAATGGACAATCCTATTATTAACCTGACAATCACTGTTATTTTGCCAAATGAAAATTTTTTGCATATATTAGCGAAAACATTAAAACTGCCGCCGGATGGACTTGAAGATTAAAGAAGGTTTTAAAGGTGAACGGGCACTGGTGCTGCCTCCACAGGTTGTCCAGCAAATGGAGAATAATCCGCTCACCTCCCAGATTCTGATATCTGACATCGGATATTATCCTAATGCGAAATACCATTTCAGGGAAAGGCCCGAGCCTATATCTCAGTACGTACTTCTGTATTGCATCGAAGGCAGAGGCTGGTTCCAGACAGACGGGCCTGTTCACAATCTTGAGAAAGACCATCTTGTCATCCTTCCCGCGGGAATTCCGCACAGGTACGGAGCTGACGAAAATAATCCCTGGACTATCTACTGGGTTCATTTCAAGGGCTCACTGGCCGACTATCTTTCCGAAGGTCTTGACAGCCCCGTGAGTCTGGCACCGGGAATGATGTCCAGGATCAAGGACAGGAATGACCTTTTCGAGGAAATATACAACTCCCTGACAATGGGATTCAACATTGACAATCTTTGTTATGCGTGCTCGGCATTCCTCCATTATCTCAGTTCCGTGAAATACTTAAGTTCATATCGTTACGGCATCACGGGAGACGCATCGGAACAGGACATTGTCCCCGCCGCGATTCATTATATGGAGGAGAACATCGAGAAAAAGCTATCCCTTTCCGACATCACCAGCCACATAGGATACTCCCAGTCGCATTTTTCCCTGCTGTTCAGGAAGCAGACGGGATATTCCCCTTCAGCATTTTTCAATCACCTGAAAATCCAGAAGGCGTGCCACCTTCTCAATTTCACAGATATGAAAATCAATCAGATCTGCTACAAAGTCGGGATTGACGACTGCTATTATTTTTCAAGACTCTTCTCCAAAACAATGGGAACATCCCCGGAAAAATACAGGAAACTGCTGAAAGGATAGTGGGCTATACGAATCTGTATTCCGTATCACTCCGGTATGGATTCCCCGGGGTTACCCATATTGAAGGAAACTCCGGATGGTTGACAGCATCGGGATAGCCCTGGGTCTCAAGCGCTATTCCCGCAGTCCTGTTGTAACGGCATCCGAGGTGCCCCGCATCTTTTCCATCCATAAAATAGGCAGTATAGACTTGTAATGAAGGCTGGTCAGTATAGACTTCGAGCCGTCTTCCCGACAGCGGATCCGTCAGGACGGCTGCCTTGCGCAATGTGCCGTCATATTCCTGAAGTGCATAGGCAAGTGAGAACCCTCCGTCTTTCCTCACCTGTTCCGGAGCTCTTTCTATCGCCTCTGCAAAAGAATCCGGCCGTGACGCAAAGTCGAACCACTGCCCTGAGCAATTCTCAATCTTCCCTGTCGGCACCAGTTCAGAATCACATTCGATGAGAGCGGCGGGCGACATTGACAGAATATGGGACGAGGCATCCATTCCGTCACTATGGCCGTTCAGATTGAAGAATGTGTGGTTCGTCAGCGAAAGAGGTGTCTTTCTGTCAGCCTCCGCCCTGCAAGCGATTCTTACAGTGTTCCTGTCATTGCACAGCGTATATGTCACATTAACTTTGACATTCCCTGGATAACCGTTCTCCCCGTCCGGAGAAACCAGAGAGAATTCCACAGCCTCATCACCTTCATCGGTGATGAATTTTCTTGCAGACCATTCTCTCTTATGAAACGCCTTTATGCCTCCGTGAAGGTGATTCGGACACGGATACCCGTACGAGTCATTCTGTTCCAGCGTGTATGTCCTGCCATCCATCTCGAACGACGCCCCTGATATTCTGCCGCAGACACGGCCGACCATCGCACCGTGGTATTGCTCACCAGCCTCCACATATCCTGAAATGCTGTCAAATCCCAAAACGGGACGGATCTTCTGTCCTGACTCACCAACAATGACCAAGTCCACCCATCTCGCCCCGTAAGAGGTAAAAACGGCCTCTGTCCCGAGACCGTTTCCAATTCTGATGAAATCTTCCATAGTTCATTCAGCTACAACCTCAGCTTTTCCAGGCCTGAGGCCTTCACTTTCAGCCTTTATTTTAATAGTACCAGGCTCTCTTCCAGCCTGGAGGATGAGCAGAGCCTTGCCCATAAACGCCTTTCTGTCAAGTGCTTTGCTTGGAGATACATCAATAATGTCACCATTCTCCACACCGCCAAGCACATACGGGCCGTCAACCGAGAAATCAATATGATTGTCAGCCATCGGCACTATGTTGCCTTTAGCGTCAACAATATCCGCAGTCACGAAAACATACTCACGCCCGTCAACACTTATCACTTTTCTGTCTGGAGACAGCCGGACGGCAGCGGCTTTCCCTGCGGTTCTGACTGTATTCTCCGCAGCAATGCGTCCGTTACGATAAGCCACGGCTTTCAGGACACCCAGCCTGTAAGGCACTTTCCACAGAATCTGCATTTCTTCCTGTTTGTCCATTGTCCTGCGGCCAAGGGACTTTCCATTCAGGAACAGTTCCACCTCATCACAGTTGGAGTATGCGACAACAGGAATCTCGACTCCTTCTTTTCCGGCCCAGTTCCAATGAGGGAGTATATGCACCATCGGTTTTTCCGACCACATACTCTGATACAGATAATATGCGTCTTTAGGGAATCCGGCAAGGTCAATGATACCGAAATTGTTGGTTCTTCCAGGCCATCCCCAGGACTCCCCGAGATAGTCAAATCCTGTCCAGATAAACTCTCCCATCATAAAATCGAAGTCCCTGGTCCTCTGCCACTGTTTCCTGTGAGTGATTCTTCGGGGTTGGTTGTCATAGCTTGAAGCATAATGAGGATCGAATTCGGTGAAAATTTCCTCATCGGAGTAGCTCTCCACCGGGAAAAGTCTCGCTTTCTCTTTCTCAGAGAAATTGTCAGGTCTGTTCCAGGAATTATAGCTTCCTATTGAACGGTAAACTCCTCGGGTCTGGCGGTTGTGCGGAATCTCTGTGCCGACAGCGGCCATCTGAGGCTTTGCCTTGTGGAAATTCTCCAGGTCATCTATATTCTCCCCATCGGCATTGAATCCGGCAAGATCAATATACTCGCTCTGTGCGAATGCCTGGGTGGTCGGCCTTGTAGGATCAAGCCTGTGATACATATCCACAATCTCCCACTGGAGATACTGGCGCTTGTCCCAGCCCCACACCTCGTTTCCGCAGCTCCATATCGCCACGCATGGATGATTCCTGTCGCGCTTGATAAACTCCTCCAGATCCTGTTTCCACCACTGGAGGAAATATATGGTATAATCGTTCTTCGCCTTATGGCATCCGTACCAGTTGTACCAGCCGTCCCACGGCTCGTCAACTACAAGAAATCCCATTCTGTCGCAAAGGTCATAGAACTCCGGAGAATATGCATAATGCGATGTTCTGATAGCGTTGCAACCCATCTCCTTCAGCATATCCAGACGTCTTTTCCAGACATCCGCGGTCATAACCGAACCGAGGCCTCCCATATTCTGATGCAGGCAGACTCCTTTCATCTTCATACTGACGCCATTGAGGCTGAAGCCGGAAGCCGGAGAGAATTCCATTGTCCTGATTCCGAATGGAGTGCGTACCTCATCGACAGTCTGTCCGTTGTGGATGACCCGGGTGACAATATCGTACATTCTTGGAGAGTCGGTGCTCCACAGATATGGAGAAACGACTTTCAAAGTATCTGAAACAGAGCTCTTTTCCCATACCATCCTCAAATCCTTTGAAGACCTGGCCACTTCTGTTCCCCTGTCGTCAAGAATGATTGTGTTCACTTTGACGTCAGCTCTTTCTTCGTACAAGGTGGACACAGTGGTTTCCACAAAAATATCAGCCTCATTATTCTTAACTGAAAGCGTCCTCGCCCATACGCCATATCTGTCAACAGACATCTTGCCGTGCTCTATCAGCCACACGTGGCGGTAAATGCCGGCTCCCTGATACCATCTTGAACTTGGCATAAGGGAATTGTCGACCTTGACAGTCAGCACGTTCTTGCCCGGCTTCAGATATGGAGTAAGTCTCCAGCGGATTCCCTGATAACCCTGCGGCCTGTTTCCGAGAAGCCTGCCGTTAAGCCATACAGTGCTGTTTGTGAAGATAGCGTCAAATTCGATATCGACTTCTTTTGACTCCCAGATCGGATTCCATTCAATTTCCTTTTTATACCATCCGATTCCTCCCGGGAGGAAAGCATTCTCTCTTCCATTGTTCTGGGAATATTCCTCCTCTATTGTCCAGTCGTGCGGCACATCAAGTTTCCTCCAGTCAGAGTAGTCCACCTCAAGGGCCTCATTCATATTGATGTCCCCTCTGTGGAAATACCAGTCTCTGTCGATGTTGATTACTTTTCTCCCATCTTCAGCAATGGCGATGGAAAATGATGCGGCCAGAAATAAAAAAGCCAAAACGATTCTTTTCATAATGTAAAAACATTCAATTACAGTCTCAATGCGAAACTAATGTGGTTTTGGCTGCAAATTTATCTCCGAATACATACTCCGGCAATGGAGAGAATAGGCAATTAATGGATTTTCTTATTATTTCACTTCCTCCATCCGGGCGAGTTCCCAGCCGCAGAACTGCATCACAATCTTGTGCAGGGTTGTGCCCTGGCGGAGAGCCTCGACACGTGGAGCGGCAGCGTAGCCCTGGATTTGGGTCACGGCCTCCTGCCATTGCTGCTCGGCCTTGGCCTCGAAGTCCTTCTTCGGCAGGTATTTGATTTCCAAGATGTAGCTGTGCTTGGACTGGTAATGTGTCAGGTTCGGGAGCAGGAAGAAGTCGCAGTAGCCGTGCTGGACCTCCACTTCCGGAGCGGTTATGTAATAGTCGTTCAGGTTCAGGTAGGCAAGGAAGAATCCCTGGATATTGCGCTCGCCCTCTATGCTGTCACGCACGGACGACTGGTTCTTGTAGCAGTCGGCCATGTACTGGAGTCCCTCGCGCCACTGGCCGTCGAAGGCCATCCTCGTGAAGGCTGTCTTCAGCCTGGTCGCACGGACATCGCACACCTTGTCGTAGTTCTCTATGAGATAACTGTAATACTGCTTGCGGACATTGTTGTTCGGGATGCCAAGAATCAGCTGTGAGCCATAGTTTCCCTTGATGGTCAGCATTCCGTAGTAGAACAGCAGGCTCGGAAACACCTCAGGATCAGTCATCTCCATAGCCGAGAACGAGGTGTATAGGTCCGCCAGTATCTGTCCCTCCTCGATGACCTGCATCAGCACACCCTTCCGGTCTCCGTCCAGCCTGTCCAACTGGATGAGCTTCTTCAACTTACTGTAATCCGTCTTCGTGTTCGGGTCAAGCATATTCTCCGGAGCGTGGTGGTAGTTCACATAGTTCCGCAGATAGTACAGGACCATATCGCAGTTGAAGACACGATTCCCATCGGTCAGGCATTCTTTTGCAAAGCAATAATTGTCGTACCAAGGGCGCATGTCCTCTATCATCTCCTCCACGTCGCTATCAGCCGGCAGCATCCCGACGCTCTTGTAGTAGGTGAACATCTCCCTCACGTCGGTCGTCGAGAAGCCGAGCATCTTGTCCAGCTCCGGCTGGGTCGAGGCGTTCCATCCGATGTTGAAGCCGCTGGTCAGGTCGTCCAGGGTCACCGGGCTCACTCCCGTCAGGAATATCCGCTCGAAGTTGCCCTTGAACTTCTTGAACAGGTCGCGGTAGAACCCGTCCGCGTGCGTTATGGCGTGGTACATCTCCTCGCCCTGCTCGTTCAGGACCACGTTCGTGAAGTTGTCGTACTCGTCAATTATCAGGTACAGAGGAATTTGCAATTCCTTGGCCATACGGGTGATATGGACAAGTTTGGTGTTGGCATTGGTATCTTTGAAGTATTCGTCAATGAAATAATCCGGATAGTCATCCGCATATTTCCTCACGAATCCGTCAAGACATACAGACAAATAAGTATCACATTGGGCATATAACTCATTGATGCTTCCGCCAATCTGTGAGAAATCCAGATACAAGACCTGATACTTGTTCCTCAGCGGCGTGGGATGCTGACCAATCCAAAGGTCTCCGAACAGCTTCTCGAAGTCTCCGGCCTCCAGCTTGTCATAATAGAGACGCATCATATTGATGAACAGGCTCTTGCCGAACCTGCGGGGGCGGATGAATATCAAGGTCCTTGCCTGGTCCTCAAGCGCCTTGATGTACATTGTCTTGTCAACATAATAGAGGTTCGACTCCCTGACCGACCGGAAGTCGGACACTCCGTATGGTATCTGCCTGATCTGTTCCATATCTTACACGTACCTGTTTTCTGCAAATTTAAACAAATAAAACTATTATGACCTACGGCAAGAATGAAAACTTTGGAATTCATATTATATTGTGCTAACTTTAGACAGAAAATACGACATTATGAGACTTGGAATAATCGGCGCAGGACATATCGCCATAAAGATGGCCCGCACGCTGGCGGGAAAGCCAAACGGATGTGAGTGCTATGCAGTAGCTTCGAGGGACCTGGACAAGGCAAAGGCATTCGCCGCAGAGCACGGAATACCCAGGGCGTTCGGTTCATACCGGGAACTGGTCGAGTGCCCTGACGTGGACATTGTTTACATAGCCACACCACATTCACACCATCACGCTCATACAAGGATGGCCCTTGAATGCGGGAAGCCTTGCCTTGTGGAGAAAGCGTTCACTATGAATGCGGAAGAGGCCGAGGACCTGGTCAATCTCTCTGAGTCAAAGGGAGTTTTCCTCACCGAAGCCATATGGACAAGGTATATGCCTATGTCACACAAGATTGCATCTCTTCTCAAGGAGGGTGCGATAGGAGATCCGAAACTGTTGAGCGCGACTCTCTGCTATCCAGTCAGCCATAAAGAGCGTATCATCAAGCCGGAGCTCGGTGGTGGAGCCCTGCTTGATCTCGGAGTGTATGTCCTCAACTTTGCGAGAATGTATTTCGGCTCCGACATTGTCCGCACAACCAGCGGCTGCGTCTTGGGGCCGTCAGGAGTTGACCTCCAGGAAAGCATCTCGCTGACTTACAGGGACGGCCGGATGGCCAACCTCCAGGCGGGAGCGCTCTGCTTCAACGACAGGCAGGGAATCATTTCCGGCTCGGAAGGATATATCAGGGTGGACAATGTCAACTGTCCGTCACTCATCGAGGTCTATAGGAATTACGAGAAAGTCCAGTTCATCCAACTTCCTAATGATTTCATCACAGGATTCGAATATCAGGTACTTGAGTGCCAGCGATGCATCTCCGAAAATCTTGTCGAATCGCCTATGATGCCTCACAGTGAGACCGTTGCCGTAATGCGCCAGATGGACGCCCTGCGCAAGGAATGGGGCGTGGAAACCTCATTCTGACCTCCAGTCGCTCCAACCAACTTCAGGACTGTTCATTCAAATTCGGATCAATGCCCTTGCGCCAGAAACGGAAAGTAATGTCTTCTGAAGACACCGAGCCGTCAGAAGCGCGGGTGACTTTGTAAAGCCGCTGGTTCGTGGTCTGCTTGTTCAGTGGACCGCAGGCCGGACGGTAAGGTCCTACTTTGACATAGTCGAAAACCTGCCATATATCATCCTCGACGCTCTCCCGACCGGAATACAGGCCTAAGGCAAGATGCGAATAACGGCTGCGGATATAGGCAGCGATATCCATAAGAGCCTGATGATCATTGCCTTCACCGAGGAACAGGAAACAGTTCACTCCGAAATTGCCAGAAATCAGCCCGTCCACTGCGGAAGGGGTCAGTTGATCACCGACATCGCAGCGCAGAAACGGAGAATGACATCCCTCGCACAGACCTGTGCAGTTTGAAATATCGACGGCCAATGTCAGCTTGTCAGGAATCTCCTCAAGCACAACATTGGTCATCTTGGGAACATATTTTATCATACTATTATTCAGCCACGTAGTACCTGTGGGCAGCCTCCTCCTGACGCATCTCGCTGAATGAGGACACCCTCTTCAGATAACCGATCACACGTGTGAGGTAATCAAGATTCCTGCTTCCGCACTTCGGGCAGACATCCAGAGTGTCCTTGCTGATATAACCGCACTCGTTGCATACCGTATTGCGGCAGTTGAATGTGAAATAATTCGTGCCGTAATGGGCGGCTACCTTCAAAAGCTGGCGGTACTGGTCTTTCCCAAGGTGCTCGGAGATATTCATATGAAGAGCGGAACCTCCGTCAAGGTACTTCACGTAATCCTCTCCGTGCATCTTGAACTTGTCAATCATTGAAAGTGACTCATCCTCAGGATTGTAGAAATACGAGCTGTACATATTGTGCTTAGGCGAAACGAAGAAGCCGTCCTTCTTGTCCCACTTGTAGTTCTTGCCGGAAAGATTCTCTCCAGGAACGAACTCGGTATTGAACATCGCATCCTTTGTCCTGTCCTTGCGGTTCGCTACATTTATGGTCTCAAGAATCGTGTTCACAAACTCCTTGTAGTCATCGTTAGGCGAAATGGTGAGGCCGAGGAACTCAGCCGCATCGGTAAGGCCGTTGACTCCAACCGTAAGATACTGCTTGCGCATATCAATGAAGCCTGCCTTATATACATCGAGCATATCGGCCGCAAGGAAGTCCTTGATAATCTCGTTGAAAGCATTCTGATACTTGTGGACCTTCTGGGTCATCTCGCTTATCTCTGCGTCAATGGCCTTGTACAGATCTGCCTTGTCGTATTTCAGATCCGCCGGAACCGGCTGGCCGTCAGGAAGTTCGTAGTTGAGAGCCTCCTTGAAATACTTACGTGCGGCTATCTGTATGATGCGGTTCAGGTTAATGGTCATCACGGACTTGGAGCCGGTAGCCACCGATGCCGTACCCATAGAATACTGGTGGGTGGTATGGTTGTGGTCCGCATCAGAGGTATCGAGGTCAGTAAGAGAGTTGCGCAGGCGGCAGCAGCTTGAGAGGCTGTCCGGGCTGTTGGAAAGGTAGCAGAAGAAGCTGTGTCCCTTTGACCACATCTCAGCCGTGAAGTCGGCGTATTCCTGATCTGCGAAATCGTCTCCGCCGTCGGTAAGCAGAGCCATGGTCTCTACCGGGAAAGTGAGGATATATTTGTTTCTCTCCTCATTGAACCAGTTCATAAAATGCTTCTGGAGCCACGAGAGGGTCTCCCATATCGGAGCGGTCCCGTCAGGGAACCTGAACTCGCCGAAAACACCGCGGAAGTAAGGCTCGTCAAAATAGCCGATGTTCCAGAACACAGTCTGATATCCCCTGTTGCCCGCCGGCATATTCATCGAGTGGACGACCTGCTGGAAATAATTGTCAATCACCTTGACCAGCGTGCGTTTCTTGAGATTGTTCTCCACCACCTCGTCAAGCCTGTCGAGATAGTCGTCACCGTAGTCCTTCCTGATGAAGTAATCGAAATACATCAGGAATTCAGGGGTGGCAACAGCACCCATGAACTGGGATGAGACTGAATATACAAGGTTAATGAACTCGCCGCAGAACGACTTCAGGTCAGTAGGGGCTATGGACACGCCGCCAAGCTCCCTGAGGCCGCTCTCAAGGAAAGGATACATCGTGATTGCCACGCAGTAAGGGTAGCCCGGAGTACCGCTCTCATCGTGCTTGTAAAGAACGTGGCTTTCAAGATCCTCTATGTACTGGTCGGCAAGCTTCCGGCCGTACATAGCCTTGATCTTGTCCTTCATAATATAGCGGTTCTGCTTGATATTGTTCTCCTTGTAGAGCTCCTGGCCAAGCGTCACGATGTTCTTGCGGGTGACATTGGCATTGGAGTCGAACTTGGAACCGGTAGCGGCATTGGACGCTTTGATATAGTCGCGGATAAAGTCCCGTTTCTTTCTGAGGTCAAGTCCGGCGTCGAATTTCTCGATATATGCAAGTGCCACCTTCTTGTTGATGGACATGAAAGACTCGACCACCTGGCGGCGGATCTCCCGGCTCGCAATCTTGTCGTAGATATACAGGTTGTCCACAACGGAGACCACTACCTCCTCAGGACATCTCTCACCTGCGGTTTTGTATGCCTCTCTGATTCCTCGCATCAATTTGTCTCTGTCAAACTCCTCAATGGAGCCGTTGGTCTTTCTAACGTCCATAACCTCAATTTATTATTTAATTTTGAAAAATTCTAAAAAAATATATCCGCCGGTCCTGCCGGCGACAGGTTTTACAAATGTATAAACTTTGCGAGCCATATCAAAAGAATTCCCGATTAAAAGTTATCAACATAGTTAATAACAACCCGCCTGCCGCACGTGGATGCAAAAATAATTTTTCATTTCATTTCAGTTACAATTTGGGCAAGCTATTGCAGAAATCGAAACATATTATTAAATTTGGCGGGTAAAACGTTAAATTCTAACAGTGATTGAAAGCAAATGAATTCAAAATAAACCATTTATATGAAAAGCGTTTTCAATTCATATCTGCTTAACAGAGGATTTGCAGCCTTTTGTCTCTCTGCCGGCCTGCTGATGGCCTGCGACGGAGGCTCTTCTGAAGCGGATATCCCTACCCCCCCCCATCGGAAAATGACGACATCACAATTGTAAACGGAAAAGTCAAGTTCTACCTTGTACTGGCAGACAATTCCCCGCGCTCCGCAATGGAAAGCAGCCAGCCCGATTTCCGGAATTGCAGCATCCGTGTCAACGGAGAAGAATACACCCCGGCATTGGACACAGACGGCAAATGGAGCTGCGAAGTGAAAGCCTCGGCCGCCGGAACCTACGATGCTGTTCTCCACACGGCCCGTTCTGGAACCTGGCACGGCAGCAGCGCCTACAGCGACCTGAAAGTCCCGTTCAGCCAATTTCTCGCAGGAACTCCCGCACAGCTTCCGGACTACCCTCTGTATGCAAGCTACAGCAAAGAGACCGGCAACAGGCTCTGCCTGAAAGACGGATTCTCCCTTCTTGACATCACACTCAAAGGCAGCGGGAAAATATCATCAATAAGAGTGTCAGACCCTTCCGGATCGTCACTTTCCGGACTTGCGGACTATCTTCCGTCAAAAGGTCAGTTCAAAATGAAAAGCGGGCTGCCGGAATGCGTCCTCAACTGCACCGACAGCGACAACACCGCAACGCTCAACGACAACGGAACCCATTTCCATATAATTGTTCCTCCTGGAACATATAATGCGGGCCTCGACATAAGGATATGTGACGATGCTCACAAAATGATGGAGTGCAACACTGGAGCCCTGACCCTTACAGGAGGTACCGTGAAAACAATCGCATTGGACTACAGTCCGGCGACCGGTCTCCTCTGGTATGAAGGATTCGACAAATTCGTATGGGGCGGTGACATCATCGGAGGTGAAGGCACATTGGGATATGCTCCCGACGATGACAATCCGGGCACAGACGGAGCCACCTCAAGAACAGGCTACGAAAACGCCTTCACTCAGGTCGGATACAATATCCCCGGTTCAGGATTCATCCAGTCCAACACCTGGAGCGAAGTCAGCGGCAAGACTGTCGGGACATCCCACCAGATGAGCGACTCCTACGTGAAGAGCCGGGGCATCGGTAACTTCACCTATATGTTCCGCTGCCAGGAATATAAAGGATGTCTGGCCGTCGGAGCCGGGAACACCGGGCGCGGCATATTCAATACCGGAGCCATGGGAATCGGCCCTGAACCTTGCGCGGTGAAGATAAGCTTCGATTTCTGCCTGCAGGACGGCAATACAGACGGACTCCTGATGCAGATAATGAACGGAGGCCAGATTGCAGCTCTCAATATTGACGGGCAGGACGTTACCTCCGACAAGGACAATTTCTCATTCGTCGGAGTGACGCACGATTATTTCCTGGGCAAGTCAAGAACGACCGTGCCGGGCTCTGCGGAGGAGGCTAAAACCTGGCACAAGGCCGAGGCTCTCGTGGAGAATGCCACCGACGGCACCTGCCTGCAAATAACGGGAAAATCAGTCGATGCCGGCGTACACGGAATCTATATTGACAACATCAAAGTCACTCTTGACAGGGAATACCAGAAAGAAAACGGCACGATCAGGGTGCTCTACTGGAACATACAGAACGGAATGTGGGCAGACCAGGCCAACAACTACACCAATTTCACAAAATGGGTGAAGAAATACAATCCTGACATCTGCGTATGGTGCGAGTCATCATCCATCTACAAGGACAACACAAAGACCTCCGCGCCGTCAAGCGAGAGATTCCTTCCTGAAGGATGGTCAACACTTGCCGCAAAATACGGACACTCCTATGTTTCCGTTGGAGGTTTCAGGGACAACTACCCGCAGACCATCACCTCCAGATTCCCTATCTCCACCATTATGAAAATCACCGACACCGACCAGGACGGCAAGCCGGTTGCGCACGGAGCCGGTCTTTTCAAATTGAACGTGAACGGCCGTGATATTAATATCGTCACCCTGCACCTCTGGCCTCAAAGCTACCGTTACGGGGCACCGACGTCAGAAAGGGACGCCAGCTCCGCAGCCAACGAAGGAGACTATTACAGGGAATTCGAGATGGACTACATCCTCCGGCAGACTGTCGGCAATTCAGCCTATGCCGGACAGGCCGACTGGCTGATGATGGGAGACTTCAACTCCAGGTCAATCAAGGACGAATGGTTCTGCAACTACGGCGAATCATCGACAAAATATCTGGCCCTCAACAAGATATATGGAGGCACGGACCTCGTTGACATCATAGCGGAGAAATATCCGGGATGGATGTGCTCATCCACTATGGGCAATGCGAGAATTGACTATATGTTTGCCTCTCCGTCGATGTACAGCCGGATTGTCAGGGGATTCATCCTTGCGGACGAGTGGACAACCGCATTGCCGAGCACGTACGTGCCTGAATTCTACGACCCGTCTGACCACCGGCCTATTCTTGTGGACTTCAAAGTCAACTGATTCACAATTATTCATTATACATTATGGTAACACGACTACATTTCCGAGGCCTTGCTGATGGCCTTCTGGCATTGCTGTTGACAGTTGCGCTTCCGCTTGCGATGTGCGTATCCTGCGACAACTCCGATGCCAACCAGGACAGGAAGGAATACATCGACGTGTATTCCGGGCCTGACGGGGAAGAACCGGCAACCGTTTTCCCTGTCGGCGTTCAAGGCGGCACAGCCACATTCTACATCCGCAGCAATGTGGAGTTCACTGCCAAATGGCAGGACAACCTGACTACTCCATGGATTAAGATCAAGAATCTGGAGGAAATCGAACCAGGTCTGAGCAAGATCGAGCTCGAAGTCAGCAAACTGAGTTCAATCGCCTATTACACAAGGAGAAGCGGCACGCTCATGCTTTCCGCACCGGAACTCAATTACGGCAAATTCATCACCCTGAACCAGGGATTCACCGCCAGGGTTAGCTGCAATTTCTCCTGGCTCAAATACGGTTCGGCCGATCCGCGAAAAGATGACGGCACACTGATCGGTGCCTGGTCGCAGAGCCAGAAAGACTATGGTTACACATCCACTGTCATTCCAGGACAGGACGACGCCTGGTGTTACGGAAAGAACGGCTTCATAATGCTCGGAAACAAGGAAGGTTACGGTGCGGACTTCATCAGCCCGTACACCGGAGACCTCAGAAATGACTCCCTGCTCGTGGTCACTTTCAAGGCTGTGGCGTACACCAACCTTGAAGGAGTGAAAGACAACAACAAACTTTCTTTCGAAGTACTGGACGGAGGAGTCATCCGGGATTTCGCGGAAGAAGGCAGGACCAAGATGGAATTCGAAGTGCCTTATTACAATATGGCTGACGAAAATTTCCCTGCAAGCATGTGGGACTGCGGCAGCGAGTACATGGTGTTCGTAGCCTCAACTCCTTCCAACCCGATCAGCGGAGACACGAGAATCCGTCTCACGGCAGGCTCGCTGTCATCCAGCCCGGAAAGTGCCTGCAACAGAATTTTTATAGACAACATCTATATCAGGCGCTTCACTCCGGACGATGAGGACCTTTTCGAAGCAAACGGAGGCAGCGGCAAGGACATCATCCTCGGAACCGCTCCGGAAGACCAGCAATAATATTATCAACTTCAAAACAGACCATAGATGCATAACATATTGAAAACCCTTGCCAGAAGCATTCTGGCAGCGGTACTGTTCGGAACGGCTGTCACGATGCCGCTGTCTGCGCAGACAGGCCAGGGTGATGTCAACATCACCGGAACAGTAGTAGACTCCGACGGGCTTCCTCTTCAGGGAGCGACCATCCGTATGATTGGCAGCAACACTATCTACACGACTGCTGACGCCCAGGGAAGATTCTCCCTGAAAGTGAAGCAGGGTTCCACTATCGAAGTTCTGTATATGGGATTCGAGTCCCAGACCGCCAAAGTGCAGAACCGCACAAAATTCGCTTTCACGCTCAAAGAGGACGCCAATGTGCTTGAGGACGTGGTTGTCATCGGCTATGGCTCCGTGAAGAAAAGCGACCTCACCGGTTCAGTGGCGAACGTCAAGATGAGCGACATCCAGAACGCTCCTGTACTCTCTGTGGACAACGCCCTCCAGGGACGTATCGCAGGCGCCGACTTCATGTCGACCAACGGAGCTCCGGGAGCCACGACCACTATCCGAATCAGGGGAACGAGATCCATTTCAGCATCCAATGAGCCTTTGTTCGTCGTGGACGGAATCATTGACGCAATCCACGACCTGAACGATATCAACTCAGACGACATCGCCAGCATCAACGTCCTGAAAGACGCCTCATCCACAGCCATTTACGGTTCAAGAGGAGCCAACGGCGTCATCATCATCACCACTAAGCAGGGCTCTGGCCTGAAAGACAAGGTGAACATCACCTTCAAGGCTGACGTGGGATTTGCCCAGCTGCCGCGTTCACTGGACATTATGAACGCATCCGAGTTCGCCATCTACCGCAATGATATCGCCTATTTCGGAGGAGACGAGAATCATCCTGACGTAGGAGCGGACACCCCGCTTTCAAGCGGAGTTTACAAAGACCCTCTCTCTTACGGGGAAGGCACCGACTGGATAAAAGAAATCACCAGGACAGCCCTTTACCAGAATTACGCCCTTTCACTTTCAGGTCGCAACGACAAGAGTTCGCACTATGCGTCATTCTCCTACAATGACACCGACGGTATCATCCAGGACAGCGGCCAGCGCAGGTTCACCGGAAGGATAAATATGGACAGGCAGTATTTCAAATGGCTAAAACTCGGCTACAGCGGCTCTTACACCTGGAGACACAATGACGAGAACAAGGCCACTATCGGAGGAACGTCCTGGTGGAGCGGCGCCCAGTACCTGTCGCCTCTTATGAAACCGGGAGACTCATTCAACCCGCTGTATTATTCAGGACAGAAAATCAACACACCGCGTTCTCTCATAGACCTGAACACGTACTATCTTGAGAGACATTCCACCAATCACGCCTTCACGGCCACATTGACCCCTGTAAAGAACCTCATCATCAAGAGCACATTCTCATATTACTATTATCAGAGGCACACTTACAGGTATTATCCTGGAACCCTCCCGAGAAAAGCCGAGAACGAGGGCGGAGAGGCCTACAGGGCAGAGTACGACGAGAGGTCAATGTCCTCCGAGAACACCGCCACTTATAAAATAAAGGCCAAGAAACACACCGTGGACCTTATGGCAGGATTCTCCGCATACAAGTTCACTTCCAACAACCTGACCATCTCCGGTTCCGGCTATATGGACGACGAGGTGAAATGGAACAATATGAACGCCGTGCTCGACAAGGAGACTTATTCAGTTTCCTCCGGATTCAGCAAGAAGACCAAGATGTCCGTGTTCGCCAGGGGCAATTACAATTTCGGTTCAAGGTATTACCTCACTGTGACTGGACGTTATGACGGAGCATCCAACTTCGCCGCCAACAAGAAATGGGCGTTCTTCCCTTCAGCCGCGTTGAGATGGAATGTCGCCAACGAGCCGTTTATGGAAAACGCCACACGCGTGGATGATCTTGCTCTCAGGCTCAGCGCCGGTATGACCGGAAACGACGCCATCAGCCCTTACCGTTCCCTCGCCGCGCTTTCATCCACGACCGGAGGCTATCTGTTCGACGGCTCGCAGCCGGCAGCATATTATCTGTCACGCCTGGACTCCCCTGACCTCACCTGGGAAAAGACAGCGTCCTACAACGCAGCCCTGGACATAGCCCTGTTCAAGAACAGGCTGAACATCACGGCTGAAGCCTATTACTCAAAGACTTCCGACCTTCTGCTCTCTGTCCAGGTTCCTACCCAGACCGGTTTCTCAAGCAGATTCGGCAACATCGGAAAGACTTCCAACAAAGGATTCGAGCTCACCATCGAGAGCCAGAACATCATGAAAAAGAATTTCAGCTGGTCCACAACCCTCACCCTTTCGCACAACAAGCAGAGAGTTGAGGACATCGGATCCGAGGACTTCGTGAAAGCTCTTTCCGCTCCTGGAAACAACTCCTATATGATGTACGGTTACGTCAAAGGCTATCCTCTCAACGCCCTTTGGGGATTCAAATACGGCGGCGTATGGAAGAATGACGAGGAGAGAGAGCGCAACAAGGTGACCAAAACATACGTGAGCGCCTCATCCACCGCCAACGGAGTAGCACGCTACTACGATATTGATCACGATGGAGTCCTGAGCCAGAAAGACCTTGTATATCAGGGCAATGCTGATCCGTATCTCTACGGAGGACTCCAGAACACGTTCTACTGGAAAGGGCTGAGCCTCGGTGTGTATTTCGCATACTCACTCGGAGGAAAGATTTACAACTACTCGGAAATCTATATGGCCGGCTCCAAGTTCACGAACCAGTACAGGTATATGCTGAACGCCTGGCATCCTGAGCGCAATCCGGAATCCAACATTCCGCGCGCAGCCGGAACTTCAGATGCCGCCCTGCCGAGTGACTTTATGATTCACGATGCGTCATTCCTCAGGCTCAAGACCCTGTCGCTTTCGTACAATCTCGACCTGCACAAGAGGAGCAAAATCTTCAAGGACGTGACATTCAGCGTGATAGGTGACAACCTCTATCTCTGGAAGAAATACAACGGATTCGATCCTGACGTTTCCAGCGAAGGAACATCATCCACCCTCCGCCGTGTTGACCTCGGAGCTTATCCAAAGTCGAGAACAGTCACATTCAGCATACAGGTCAGATACTAAAACAAGGTTATTATTATGAATCTGAAACATATAAAAATATTTGCGGCGGCAGCCGTGATAGCTGCGTTCCAGGCCTGCTCTCTGGAAGAGGACACGAGTTCGCTGTCCACGCCTGACAATTTCTTCAGGAAGTTCTCGGAATGCCAGTCCGTGGTCAACGGCTGCTACATTCCGATGAAGACCATCTTCAATTACACTTATATGATTGCCACAGAGTGCGTTACAGACATAGCATACTGTCCTTCCGGAACACTTGACGCACGTCTGGACATCTCTCCTGCCACTCCGAGGCTCGGCGCCACTGTCTGGACACAGGGATATCTTGGAGTGCAGCGATGCAACTTCGCCATTGACGGAATCACCAAATCCCGCGCGTTCGTTGACGAGAACGGTGACATTGACGAGAACAACGAGCAGCGCATCCAGCTTCTCTGCGAAGCCAAGACGCTGAGGGCTTTCTACTACTACATTCTCACAAGCTTCTTCGGCAATGTACCTTTCTATTTCGACCCGGTGAACGACAACGCCACACTCGACAGGATAGCTGTCCTTCCGAGGATGGACGCCGGCAAGACCAGGGAGGCCTGCATCCAGGATCTTTTGGATATAGCCCCTCTCGCCTCACAGACAAGGACTTATGATAATGAAGGCAACCGCCTTGGAGCGGCCTGCGCATACATTCTCATCGGAAAGATGGCGATGTGGAACAAAGACTGGGAAACAGCCATCAACGCAATAGAGGCCCTGGAGAAAATCTACGGAAACCTTTCAGACTACGACTACACCGCCAATGTGCGTTTCCGCGACAAGAACACTCCTGAATCCATTATGGAGATTCAGCACACCTACACTCAGGGCGGTGTGATTTACACCTCCAATGTAGCCTGCATCTGCACCCCTACAAGGAAGGCCAATTCCGCGATTTACGACGGAGTGGAGATACCGGAGCTCGGCAACCAGGCCACGACCTGGGCAGCGATGCGTCCCAATGTCTTCTTCTGCCAGGGTCTCCAGACCAAGCTCGGAGCCGACATCCGCGCCAAATACAATATGGCATGGGATTACGAAGGAAAGACCTTCACCGGCGTTAACACGCGCCCTTGGATGGGGCCGAAATTCTGGTGTCCGGATATGCAGGGAAGCTACGACGGGAACAATTACAAAGTATTCAGATACGCCGACGCTATTCTTATGAAGGCCGAATGCCTCCACGAAACAGGAAGATACGAAGAATCAGTTGAATACCTGAATATGACAAGGACCAGGGCCGGCCTCAAGCCTTACGTTTACCGCAGCCCGGCCAGACTCCAGGACGAAATCCGCAATGAACGCGCCCGCGAGCTGTTCGGAGAGTTCCAGAGGAAATACGACCTTGTTAGATGGGGAATCTGGTATCAGTCCGTCCTCGATTATTCGGACTATGCATATCTTCTGAACAACATCAAGCCTTGCCACGAATACTACCCTATTCCGGACACCGAGGTCGTATATTCCAAATACAATCTCGACAACAAGGAATACGCTAAATACGGTCTTTAATAACTTATGAGCATTATGAATCAATTATTGAAAAATATACTCAGGACAGCGCTTGCGGGTATTGCAGCCGTGGCTTTGGCGGTCTCCTGCAATGACAAATTCGACCTTGAGCTTCCGCTTTCCGTCAATTCGCACAAGCTGTCGATTCCGAAGGAGTCAGGCTCCACGCATATTCTCGTCTATTCCGACGGCAAATGGACAGCCGGATTCACAGAGGCGGCTGACTGGGTGTCGCTCAACAAACTGTCCGGAGAGGGCAACCACGACCTCGTGCTCTCCTGGTCCGCCAACTACGGCATCGCCAGGAAAGTGGGCATCGTCCTGAACAAAGGCAGCCTTTGCGACACGATTACCGTCACCCAGGCCGGCAGCCTGAGCGATATCTCATTGGGATTCAGCAATTCCGCCATGAATCTTCTCAAGACATCGGCCAGCATTTCCGCCCCGATCAGCACAAACCTGATGTACGACCTTGACAGAATCACTGCGGAGACACTCTTTCTCGGCGCAGAGGGGGACACTCTCGCAATTATCAAGATGGGCGAAGAGGAAGCGGTATCCGGCTACGAGCCTTGGCTGACAGCCAAAGCTATCACCAGCAAAAACTTCAAGTTCGACGTCACCGAAAACACCTCCGAAGCCCCGAGGACAGCCGTCATAACAATGTATGTGGAGGACGCCACCGGAGAGAACCGCAAGTCCTCCATGACTGTCACCCAGGGTATTTCCGAGCCTGTATTCTCACTCTCTGAAGATTCAGGTGAATATGCCGGATACAAAGGCACATATTCAGTAGAGACCCTGGACAACAACATCTACGCATACACCAACAACTACAGCCTCACAGTCAATTACTCCAATCCTGAAGACGAGGAGAACAAATGGCTGAGCGGGGTCAAACTGACAGGAACATCGCTGGATTTCTCAGTATCCAAGAACGAGAGCGGGGCTGACAGGACAGCCACCATCGTTTTGGAATATTCCGACGATTCCGGAAACAGCATCAGCAGTTCATTCGTTGTCAGCCAGCTTGCTTATCCTGACCCGCTCTCATTCGAGGAGCTCAGGGCACTGGCACCGGGAGAACTCACATCGAAGCAGTACATAGAGGGCTACGTCGTCAGCGATCCGGGAAGCGCCAACATTGCCAAAAACACCCAGACCGCGCAGTTCAAGTTTGACTTCAACGAGAACTACAAGACCGCTTACCTTGAGAGCATCGACGGGCGATATGGCGTAATGCTGAAATTCAAGACCGTGGAGGACAATATCATAGAGAGATATTCCAAGGTCCGCATAGCAATCGAGGGAGCCGAGCTCCAGAGATATGACAATCCTGTCCGCTACGTGGTTTCAGGACTCACTGCCGAGAGTGTCATCGAGGCCGGCACACCTGACTCATTCCTTGTACCGTCCAAGAAGAGGAAGATTTCAGAACTCACCGACAACGACATCTACACTTTGGTTGACCTTCAGGATGTGGAAATTCTCGCAAAGGACGGTTCCTACACGAACTGCACTGACGGCTACAGCATCCGGGACGACGGAAAGGGCATCAACCCTTCCGGCACCACATCCGCTCCGAGATGGGACACCGCCCCGCTGATGGTGACCGACACTGAAGGCAGTTTCATATCGCTCCTGACCAATTCTTACGTGGCATGGAGAAGAGAGCCTGAAGGCAGCAACAACCCGACATTCCTTCCTCAGGGTTCAGGAACAATACACGGAGTAATCGTGTTCGAGGAAAACCCGAGGTACGGAAGCTACTCCAAATACCAGGTCCGCGCGATGGTGGAGGAAGACATCGAACTGGAAAACAGTCCATTCTCAAAGACCATCGTGGAATGGAACTGGAATGACAAAGTCAACAACATTGTCCCGGAAAAGGGAGAAGGGACTATGAATATCTACGGGGCGTCTTCCGCGCTTTCCACTGACTTCAACAATACTGTCTGCAAAGACGCTTCCGGTTCTAACCAGAAAGGCCTCATTCAAAGCGCCGCAATCAAGCTGACCAATTCCTGGTGGGATTTCACCGCGGACGAGGGGAAATATTTCGACATCAATTTCTCAACGGCAGGACTCAACGGCAGCAATTTAGTTGTGGGAATTGTCTGGGGACACGGAGAAATGGGCAACACGACACTGGACTCGCCTGCGCACTGGAAGATGCTGTACTCAGTGGACGGTGGAACCACCTTCAAAGATGTTGACGGCGGAATTCTCAAGAACCGTTCAGTAGTATGGTGGACGACCACCTCACAGGACAGCTGCCCTGGATTCGAGGAGTATCTGAGAAAACTTCCGGCCGAGTGCTTCGGTAAGGAGAATGTGACAGTGAGATTCCAGGTGGCGGACAAAGTGACCGACATCAGTCCAAAGATTTCGTCAAGCGACTGGCAGAACAACCTTGGAATCGAAAAAGGAACACTGACAAACAAGTCCACCGGAATCAGAATCGGAACTCTCACAGTACGTTATAATTAATTGGAACTCAGTATGAAAACAGATATCAGAATAAAAGAAATCGTTTCCGCATTTCTTGCCGCCGCTGCTGTGGTGTCGTCCTGCGATGTAGATGACGCCGCCGATATCCCTCTCGTGGAACTCGGAGCCAACGGCAAGGAGTATGTAGTGGAGGCCGAGGCGTCCACTGTGGAAATCCCGGTATTTTCAAACGGCGCATACCACATTGAGCGGACTGAAGATACCGGCTGGCTGGAACTTGACAGATGGGAGGGCAACGGTGACGGCACAATCACCGCCTCCTGCTCATTCAACGAAGAATTCAAGAGAATGACCGGAATCGTCCTCTGCAGCGATGTTGACTCAAGAAGGGACACTGTTTATATCAAGCAGAAAGGTCTTATGACCGCTGTCCTCTCGAAAGAGAACACTTCCATCATTGCGAACGGAGCCGGTGGAAAACTTGAGGAGGCGGTGACCACCAATGTGCCGTTCTCCTATTTCACCGTGGAGAAGGTTTTCCCCGAAGGTGCGGACTCCACCTGGATCGAGAGCATTGACATTCCGGATTCTGAAAGCGAAGAGCGTGTAATGTCAATTGTGACAGCCGCCAACCCTGACGAGATAAACCCGCGCACCGCAACCATCTATTTCTCATACACTGACGGCTGGGGAGACAAGGTATCCCTGTCGCTGAACTTGGTGCAGAGAAACGCAAAAGAGGGCATCGGCCGCGAGGTGTCGATAAAAGATGTGATGGACAATTACGCCACGGGCAAAGAAATTTCCGATTACATCATCATCGAGGGATATGTGGTCAGCAACACCGCCAGCGGAAACGCCGGAGAGAATGAGCAGATAACCACCTCCGCCATCGACTACAACGGCTCGAAGACAACAGTATATCTTGAAGCTCTTGACGGAAGCTGCGGCGTGGCCCTGATCACCGCCACACCTGCAGACAACTCTTTCAACCAGTTCGACAAAGTCCAGGTTCTGCTGCACGGTGCCACAGCGGTGTTCAGCACAGAACCCGACAGGGTGACAATCAAGAATGTCACCAAGAATATGATTGTGTCCCAGATAGCAGGCACGAAAAGCTCGATACCAGTCAAGGAGAAGTATATGAACGAGCTGACGGACAGCGATGTATATACTTATGTGACATTGAAGGATGTGGAATTCCCTGTCAGGAAGGGAGCCATCACTCCGGTGAATGAAGGATACGCAATAGGGACAAACGCCAGCCGTCTGTCAAAATATCCTCTGCTTGTCAGGGACATCAACGGAGACAACCTCTATATGTACACGAACACTGTCTGCCTTTACAGAAACGACGGGACACGCCTTCCTTACGGCTCCGGAAAGATAAGCGGAGTAATTGTACACGAGCGGTTCTCCAGATTCGAATGGAGAGACGGAGCTGACCCAGCAGAGATTGAAGAAGATGTCGAGCTCGGCAACATCGGACGTTACCAGATACGGCACCAGTGCAAGGAGGATATCTGGGGACAGATGAATGACAGTGTCGAGGACAGTTTCTCCGCACTTCTGACAGAATACCGTTTCTGGAATCCGGACAAGGCTGAAGAGGTCTGCCGGCCTACATACGGCGAGAACGGATGGTTCACCCATACATATCAGGAAAAGTACACCGGTTCTGAAGCAAAGGAGTACACGATGGCCACATACAATCAGCATATGTGGGGCGCCGGCACCTATGAGTACCTCGGGCCTATGGGCAACAATGCGAACTATATGTTCGGAATGAACCTCGGCAACAAGAACGGCATCGGAATAGTTCTCGACCCTGCAAAAGAGCATTATAATGCTGATATGAGCAGCCTCGTAAGCTTCAATCCAGACGGGAGCATAGAATGGTGCGGGCCTAATGCGACAAACGCTTATGCAACAAGCCAGGCGAGCGGCATCAACTACGGCTCCTCCGGATCATATGGCAAAAGCAATGTCTCCGGAAACTGCTTCACCGCTTTCGCATCCCACTACTGGTGGGATTACGACACCGGCAGGCCATACGGATGGATTCTGAATTTCTCAACGGCCGGAATATCCACAAGCCATATCTCGCTTCAGATTTCAGTTTTGAACACACAACAGACATTCTACAGTCCGAGATACTGGAAGGCGGAATGGTCCACCACGGATTCCCAAGCCGCCAAGGATGACAGCAAATGGAATCTCATCGGGGAATACACTGTTCCAGACGTATCAGTATGGGCAAACACACTGTACTCATCAATTGTCGCATACAAGGGAATCAACTTCGAGTTGCCGCAGGAGATTCTCGGAAAGGAGAATGTATATATCAGGCTTGTTCCTGTCAATGACCTGTGCAGCAACGGTGCGGACTACGCCAACGCCAGGCTGATGGGCGCCGCGTCCGAGGCCGCCCACGCAAGCGCAATTGAATATATAGCAATCCGTTACAACAAATAAAGGTAGTTTCATCCATTTCCAAAAAGAGGAGGACGGCCGTCAAAGCCATCCTCCTCTTTCAAATATGTGAAATCCCGGATTAAACCAGGATATATCTCAGGACAAACAGCACGGCGAGCACCCACATCATCACGGAGACTTTCTTGAACTTGCCGGTAAGGGCGTTGAGCAGGACATAGGAAATCATACCTAACATAATGCCGTCCGAAATGCTGTACGCGAGAGGCATAAGAAGCATTGTAACGAAAGCAGGGATTGACTCCGAGAAATCATTCCAGTCAATATGCACGACCGGAGACATCATCATCACGCCGACAATGAAGAGCACAGGACCTGTTGCAGCGCCCGGTATCGCAAGGAAAAGCGGCGAGAAGAACAGGGCCACGGCGAAGCAGGCGGCGATGACAAACGAAGTCAGGCCGGTACGGCCGCCTTCAGACACGCCGGAAGCACTCTCGATATATGTCGTTGTAGTGCTGGTACCGAACATTGCACCGGCCACAGTGGCTACTGAATCAGCCATAAGGACACGGTTGATGCCGTCCACATTGCCCTTATCATCCACCATTCCGGACTTCACGGACACGCCAACAACAGTGCCGATTGTGTCGAACATATCGATGAAAAGGAATGTGAACACGACGACAAGCATATCCCAGGATATTATCTTCGTCCACTCGAACTGGCAGAAAATCGGGGCGATGGAAGGCGGAGCGGACACAATGCCGCCGTAATGGGTCACGCCCATCGGGATTCCGATCAATGTGGTGGCGATGATGCCGAGAAGCATTCCTCCGCGGACTTTCAGAATCACCAGAAGCGAAGTGATGACAAGGCCGACAAGAGCCAGAATCACAGCCTTGTCGCCTAAATTGCCAAGAGTCACGGATGTGGCCTCGCTGCTGACAATGATGCCGGCGGATTTCAGGCCGATGAAGGCGATATACAGGCCGATACCGGCACCTATGGCGCGTTTGAGATTCATCGGAATGGCGTCAACAATCATCTTGCGCACATTGGTGGCTGTCAGCAGGATGAAGATGATACCCTCCAGGAAAATGGCGGTGAGGGCCATCTGCCAGGTGAATCCCATTCCGAGACACACTGTATATACGAAGAATGCGTTGAGTCCCATACCCGGAGCGAGACCGAACGGCTTGCGGGCGTACAGGGACATTACAAGAGTTCCTACTATTGCAGCGAGGGCAGTCGCCGTGAAGACTGAAGCAGTAGGCATTCCCTGGGACGCAAGAGCGCTGAAAATGCCGGGATTCACAGCCAGGATATAGGCCATCGTCAGGAATGTGGTCAGACCTGCGAGCACCTCTGTGCGGACGCTGTGTTTCTGTGGATTGAACCCGAAGGCTTTGTCAAGATATCTGTTCATAATGCATGAGAATTATATCAGAACACCCATTTGAAGCCGAGACAAGGACGGCACCAGAAACCTTTGCCGGTTCCGAAATCGTAAGAGAGCTCGATCTCGCCGCCGACATTGAGATTGTCAACACCGAAATGCTGTCCTACATTGTACCAGAGCTGAGGCTCGGTCAGGAACACGATGCGGGAGGTCTTGGCCTCATCCCATTTGCGATTGCCGTCCCCGTCTGATGGAGCGACAGTGTGGTCCTCCCACCAGAAATCGGCGAACCCGCTGAATCTCAAGCCTTTGACATTGAACAAATCCTGCATTCCCCATACAGCGGTGAACTGGAGAGGCACGGCACTATGCGGTCTGTCACCAGTCAAAGGGTCTTTGTCATAGCGGATATATTTGTACAGAACCTTGAGGTTCAATGTGTTTCTGAAGTCCTTGCTGTGAATGAACCAGTCAGTTCCTGCGAGGAAAGCATGGTTAATGCCATAGCCTTTATAAACTCCGCCGTTGTACTCGACGTGGAGACTGAGAGGGGCGACCTTGCTGTTCTGCCAGAAGTTCAGGCAGCGGGCAATCTCGAAATAAGTTCCGCGCGGAGAAAGATTCTTGTTGTCGACAGCGCTCTTCTCGCCATAATCATAGTCAACGAAGAAGAATGTGTTTCCCCACTTGTCCCCATAGAATCCCTCCAAGGTGGTTGTAGCGTGCTTGCGGTCTTTTCCGAAATCATAAAAGACCTGGATGTTTGTCTGGGCCATCGCTCCTTGAGCAATGGCGGTGGCAGCCACAAGAGCGGCCAGAATTGTTTTTTTTGACATAACAATATAGGTTGATTAGATTGTCAGCAGCGGGCCTCCGTTACAGAGACAGCAGGCTTGTGACCTCAACGTTTTCAGGCAGAACCTTTCTTCCGTCAAGTTCGTTCAATTCAATGATGAAATTGGCATAAACAGATTTCGGGCCGAGACGGCCAATCAGTCTCAGCGCGGCCGCGGCCGACCCTCCGGTGGCCAGCAGGTCATCGTGAAGGAGGACGACATCTTCGCTTGACAGCGCATCCTGATGTATCGTCAGAGTGTCGGGACCATACTCTTTCATATAGGTCTCCGAATAGGTTTCAGCAGGCAGTTTTCCGGGTTTGCGTATAACAACGAAACCGGCGCCGAGCCTGTAGGCAAGCGCGGCGCCAATGATGAAGCCCCTTGACTCAAGCCCTGCCACCTTGGTGATACCCTTGTCCCTGTACATTTCATACAGGGCATCCACAGTCAGGCGGAATGCTTCAGGATTCTTGAGAAGAGTCGTTATATCCCAGAACAGTATCCCTTTCTTAGGAAAATCGGGAACTGTCCTGAGAGTTGATTTTAAAAAAGAAATATCCATAAGCAGGCTTAGAATGCGAACTTGACCATCATCTGGACACGGTGGTTCTCAACATTGTGGCGTCCCTCCGTGGAAAGGCCGTGCACATTAAAGACTCCGTTTCCGAAACGGGCAGCCGTATAGTTGTACTCCAGTCCGAGAGTGAACTTGCCGATGTTGTAAGCCACGGAAGGAATCACCCTCCACATTCCGGCGAAGGTCTTGTCGGTGTTGCCGCTGAAATAGAAATCAGCCTTGTTCACAACTCCGTCAGTGTTCACAAGTTCGTCCACTGTGCCGAGATTCTTGATGTAGCCGCCCATAAGCATCACCTGCCATTTCTTGCCGTAGCTCATTGAAGCCCAGGTAGATGTAGTCTTGAACGGAGTATATTCATAATGACCGTCATCGCATTTCTCCGAGATGCCGTAACCGCTCATAAGGTTCATATGCTCGCCTCCCTGGCTGAAGATTGTCTTGGCTTTCACCTCGAACATCCTGTTCTTGTACTGGAGATAGAGATACGGAGACATCGTGGTGAGCCTGTCGGACACTTTCACATCGACGCCCTTCGAATCCACGCCGATACGTCTCGGCTTGATGCTCAAGAGGTTGGTTCCCACACGGGCAAGGAATCCGTTATTGCTCTTCAAGGTGAGTCCGAGATAGAACTCAGGGACGCAGGAATACTTGATGTACTCAGCAGAAGCGCCGGCAGGGCCCTGCGACATATACTGCATCTGCCAGATGGCTGCGGCGGAGAGCATTACGTTTTTGCCGAAATTGGCGTCAGCGAGCACCTGTGGAGTGCGGCTAAACGCATTGAACGGGGCACCGGTCTCAAGGCTGAACACGTGAGGCTGGTCGGCGGCCATAGGATGCCAGGCCTGTCCAATCTTCATCGCCACGGCAACCGGAGTACCGTTCTTCATCTTCATATCATCCCATCCGATGGTCACGTAAGCCTGGCGGAGACGCAGCTGGGCCGTTCCGTTTATCTTGTTGCTCGCTGTGGACGAGTTGGTAAGTCCTGAATAGAAGTCAGTCTCGATTTTCGCCCCGAACTTGGTGCGCCCGATCTGATAGCCGGTCACATCCAGTCCCACACGGCTGGTGAGCGAGAGGAAACGGAAAGAAGCCTGCGCATTGAGATCCTCTCCGTTGGCATTGTACTTATTGTCAAGCGGAGTATAATAGAACAGGTCGCCTGTTCCGGCTTTGCTTTCCCTTGTATCGAATGCGAAATAATTTCTTATGAATCCGTAGAACTTGAAATGGGCCGGCTTCTCCACTTTCGCCTCATCCGATGAGGCCGGCGCGGCAGAGACTGGCAATGCTGTAGATGCACTGACAGCAAGAGCCGACAGAAATGTTGCAATCTTTTTCATTAAAACAATATTTAAATCAAATAATTAAGTAATGTGAAAAAAATAACTTGCTTCAGATTTACATCAGATTTCCGAGGTCAGATTTTCTCCCGAAGATAGAGCGTAGCCGTAGCTACGTGACTGATGAGGGAGAAAATATGGACCGGAAAGATATGCATAAGATGATGACAGTTATTTTTTGAAGATTACTAAACTCCAATAAAAATCAGGATGCAGTAGCTGAGAATGAATCCGATAACGCCTATGATAAGCCCTACCTTGGTCATATCCTTCACCTGGATAAGGCCGGTGGAGTGGGCTATGGCGTTAGGCGGCGTACTGATAGGGAACAGCATTGCGAATGATGTGGAGAGGGCTACGCCAATGATGAGGGCGCGGGCGCCTCCGACAGGGTCGAGAAGTTCTCCCATTCCCACTCCGACAGCGCAGAGAATCGGCACGAGCAGATTCGCAGCAGCCGAGTTCGCGATGAAGTTCGAAAGCAGATATGCGAGGAATCCGGAAACAAGCAGTACCACAAGCGGAGAGAATGTAGCGAACGGTATGGACTCCACAAGATTCTCTGCAAGGCCTGTCTTGTTCAATGCGATACCGAGGGCGAAACCTCCTGCAACCATCCAGAGCACGCTCCAGTCGATGTCCCTGAGGTCTTCCTTGGTAATGACTCCGGTCGCACAGAAAACGCCTACAGGAATCATAGCCACCACATTGGCATTGATGCCGGTCACCTTGTCAAGCATCCACAGAAGGATGGTCACGGCGAATGTTCCCCATACAATATAGGTCTTGGTATCCGACTTCCTGGTGTTCTCTATCTTGAGCTCGATCTTGTCCGTTGTGAACGGGAAGAATTTCATAAGCAGGAACCAGGCGATAAGCAGAATCACAATCACGAACGGCACCATCACCATCATCCACTCGCCGAATCCGACACCCTGATGCATCGTGTCATTGAGATAGCCGAGGGCGATGGCGTTCGGAGGAGTTCCGATAGGGGTACCGATACCGCCGACATTGGCAGCGATAGGAATGGCAAGCGCAAGACCAGCCGTTCCCCTCTCCTCTTTCGGAAGCGTCCTCAGCACCGGGGCGAGGAAAGTAAGCATCATCGCAGCGGTCGCCGTATTGCTCATAAACATCGAGAAAAGCGCTATCACACAGAGGAATCCGAGAAGCACATATTTCGGTTTTGTTCCGAAAGGCTTGAGAAGGACTTTGGCCAGCTGGACATCCAGGCCGACTTTGGTGGCTGCCATCGCGAGGATGAAACCTCCGAGGAACAGCATGATTGTCGGATCCGCAAAAGCGGCGAGCAGAGTCTTGTAGCTCACGAGGGTTCCCAGGTCGGCAGCCTCACCGGCACTGCGCATGAACAGCGGGCTGCTGTCCGAAATCGAGAAAAGCAGAAGCACGATGATGGTGACTGATGTTGCCCACGTAGGGAGAATCTCGAACATCCACATCAATGCGGCCAGAACGAATATGGCGACTGTCCGCTGTTCTACTATTGACAATAATGGGGTTCCGTTTTCAGCAAGGCCGAAGAATGAACGGGGCACAAACCAGAAAAAGAGGAAAGCGGCAATCGCAAGCGCCAGCATCACCACTTTTTTGACCGGCATCCCGAAAGGTTTAATAGTTTCAGTTGACATTTCGATATTATGATTACAATTATTATCAGTTTCGTAACAATAAGTCACAAATTTATGAAATTAATGCTACAATCCAAGCCGAACCGATAAAAAAGTGAAATCAATCCATTGCCGACAGTTCCGCAAATTATTTTGTATATTTCCTCTATAAATCCCAAATACCCCATAGTCCCAAATATGCCGGA
>JBJEBM010000083.1:0-10175 GCA_051870055.1 Candidatus Cryptobacteroides sp. | reverse complement strand
ATAATTCCAATAAAACCGTTAAATATTGTTGGAAAATTCGAAAGTGTCATATATATTTGCGGACGAATCGAAGAGAGTGTGAAGCGCGCTTTTGGGTTCAGATATGTAATTGTATGATGAAGTCAAGTTTAACCTGTCCAAGACTGATAGAGATATTGGTCGTATTACTTTTTCTTTTCAGCTCGAACAAGGCCGGAGCCCAAGGGTTTGCGATAAAGACAAATCTTGCATACGATGCAGCTGCCGCCGCCAATCTCGGCATAGAGTTCGGTCTGGCGCCAAGGTGGACTATGGACATCTCCGGCAACTATATGCCTTGGAAATTCTACAACGGCAATCTGCGCAAGCATGCATCCGTCCAGCCTGAAGCCCGCTTCTGGTTCTGCGACAGGTTCTCAGGTCATTTCCTCGGAATACACGGCCACGCAGGCATTTTTAACGCTGCGGGGGGGGGTATAGAAAATAAGATATCCTGGCTCGGGCCGGATTTCTCCAAACTGAAAGACAGAAGATATGAGGGCTGGTTCGCAGGAGCCGGCATCTCATACGGTTACGCTGTCATTCTCGGAAAACATTGGAATATGGAGTTCGAGATTGGCGGCGGATATGCGTATTTCCTCTCGGATGTTTACGAGTGCGAGAAATGCGGTTCCAAACTTGAGGACGATGTGCCTCATCATTATTTTGGCGTGACAAAAGCCGCCATAAATTTAGTTTATGTGTTCTAAAATGGAGGTGGCTTTATGAAACGTTTGATTATCATTGTTTTCGCCTTGTCCGGAGTTTTCTCCGCATCTGCCCAGCCGCTCAAGGAATATATGACAGAACCTCTGGAATGGTCGCTTTTCCAGAACGGAGGCCTTATGGACGTTGACCTGACAGTATCGCTCGGCAGCCTGGATGTCAGGAACAATTCCCTTGTCACATTGACCCCGCTTATTGTCAACGACAAGGACACAGTCTCGCTTTCCACTGTCGGTTTCTACGGCCGCCGCAGGTGGTTCTACTATGAGAGAAACGAAAAGCACATACCGGACGGCTTCAAGGAAAGCAGTCTCCGTGAGAACGATATGCCGGATCAGTGGACGTGGTGTGAGTCAGTGCCTTACAGCTCCTGGATGAACGGGGCCGAGCTTGAGCTTTTAAGACAGGTTTACGGATGCTGCAATGACATCAAATACCAGGACATCGTGAAAGTGGGCGGATATACCCAGTATGTGCCACGCTTCATTTTCATTGCGCCGATGGTGGAGAAGACGAAGTCCCGCCATATCGAAGGCAGGGCCTATGTGGATTTCCCCGTATCGCAGACTGTGATTTATCCTGACTACAGGAACAACAGGGTGGAGCTCGCGAAGATTACCGCCACTATTGACACTCTTAAAAGCGATGGGGATATTGATATAAAGAGCGTGACCATCAAGGGATTCGCATCTCCGGAGAGCCCGTATGAGAACAATACGATGCTTGCCAGGGGCAGGACCAGGGCTCTCAAGGAATATGTTTCCGAACTCTATCATTTCCCGGACAACTTCATCCTGACCTCGTACGAGCCGGAGAATTGGGAAGGCCTCAGGGAATATGTCCTGGCATCCTCCATCAGCCATAAGCAGGAGATTCTCGACATCATTGACATCACTGACCGTGACCCTGATACCAAGGAATGGATTCTCAAGTCCAGATATCCTTCTGAATACAAATTCCTTCTGGCGAACTGCTATCCGGCTTTGCGTAGAAGTGACTACATGATTGAATATACAATCAGAGGCTACAGCGATGTGGACGAGATAGAGAGGGTTTTCCAGCGCTCACCCGGAAAGCTCAGTCTTCACGAGCTGTATCTACTCTCTTCGAAATATCCTGAAGGCAGTCCGGAGTATGAGAGGGTGTTCGACGTAGCGGTGACTCTTTATCCGGATGACGAGGTGGCCAATCTCAACGCCGCAAGCGCCGAGCTGAAGGCCGGCAGGTACGACAGGGTTGAGCGTTATCTTTCCAAAGCGGGAGATTCCGCCGAGGCTGATTATATGAGGGGAGTGTGGGCTTATCTGTCTGGGGATGACAATAATGCCCTTGTGTTCTTCAGGAAATCAGCCGATGCCGGATACGCTGTGGCAAAGGAGGCTCTTGAGGTAATGGCCGGAAGATAGACTATAACCATTGCAAAACAAAATATATTTATTCATATTTTATTTATTCACAAATTATTATCAAATGAAAAAGTATTCATTAATGCTTGCCGCGGCTGCATTGTTTGCTGTTGCCGGTTGCGAGAAGTCTCCGGTGGAGAACGGACCGCAGGAAGGAAGCGAGAAAGTCTATCTGGGCTTTAAAATCGCAAACGTAATGACAAAGAGCGAAACCGAGAATGACGGAACATCTGATGCGACTCCGGATTTTGAGGTAGGCTTTGACGCTGAAAATACTGTTCAGCAGATTGACATGATTCTTACAGACAAGAAGGTCTCAATCGCTGCTCAAAACATTACTGCAGTTGAGGCTCAGGATGGTGAGAATGGTCGAGTTTTCGTTGCTACTTTTGAGACCAGCGATCTGACAGATGGTGCAACTTATGATGTATTTATCTATGCTAATGGATCAATGCCTACGACATTCAAGGTAGACAATGTATATTCATTTTCCGAGAATTTTAATGGTAATGTTTCAGAAAACATCGCAGCAAGTAACCATTTCTTGATGACCAGCACCGGCACCAATAATAAAGTGACTATCACTGATCTCAAGTCTCATACTACTCCAGCAAACAGACTGAATCTTGGTACATTTGATGTTGAGCGTGCTGCTGTACGTTTTGATTATCAGGTAGTTAATAACAATGTATATCCTATAAAAGACGGTGACAAAGTGACAGCCAAAATCACTCTCACCGAAATGGGCCTTGTAAATGAAAGCAAGTCTTTCTACGATTTCAAGCGTGTTTCGGCTGATGATGTTCCTTCATCTGTAACTGTCGGAGGTATCGAGACGAAAAACAATTATGTAGTAGACGCAGATTGGACTTCTAAAAAAGCCGGTAGCGCAGATATGTATTATCCATTCAATAACTCCGATGAAACAGGCTATGCGTGGACTGCAATCCCAACAACTGGAGACGACAATTATGAACCTGGTGATTACAAAGTCTGGAAATATGCTACAGAAAATACTATTCCAGGTATAGACAATCAGAAAAAAGGTGTAACAACCGCTGTTGCTTTCAAAGGCGAGATATCACCAGCAGATGATGCTCCTCAGGCATTGAAAGACGTATTTACAGCCGGAACAGAGCCTATTTATGTATTCAGTAATGTTCTTTATGGTACATGGGCTATGGTAAAGGCCGCAGCTGAAAATACGACTACTCCGAATTATACTCTGAGACAAGCATATGAAAAAGTTGAAGCAGCTCGCACTCAAGCAGGCTTTAACGAGGTATCAGCCCTTGCAGATGCAGGTTTCAAGCGATTCTCACCAAAATCCGGCAAGTATCTTACCACATACTATTACTGGAACCGTCACAATGATAACAATGATAATGCAAAAATGGGCATAATGGAGTTTGCCACTGTACGAAACAATGTTTACAAACTCTCCGTGACCAATATTAATCTCTTTGGACATCCTTATCAGGATAATCCTGAAAACCCTGATCCAGACCCAGACCCAGAGACTCCTGATCAGCCGGACGAGAGCGTGAACTACTACTTTACCGTCAGCGTGAAAGTCCTCCCTTGGACTGTACGTATCAACAACATCGAATTCTAACGAGTTCCAATACAATGAATTTCAAAAGTGTAACATCATCGGCATTCATCAGGTGGGCAGTGTCCCTCCTGATGGCGGCCGGTGCCATTTCCTGCAACAGCATATACGAAGACCAGAGCGACTGCCCGAGAGGCGTCTCCCTGCGCTTCGTGTATGACTACAATATGGAGTATGTCAATTCGTTCCACAAACAGGCCCATTGTGTCAATGTCTATCTTTTCGACAGGGAAGGCAATTATCTTGACAACTGGGTCGAGACCGGGGATGTCCTCAAGGATGAGAACTGGAGAATGAAGCGTGAGCTGGACGAGGGAAGTTACACTTTGATTGCTTATGCCGGGCTTTGCTGCGGGGAGTCGTCATTCGTCGCCCCGCAGCTCAGGACCCGTGCTGCAAGCCGCAGGGAGGAGGTTTCTGTCTCCCTTGACATTGAAGATTTCATTTCAAACGCTTCCCTGCATCCGCTTTTCTACGGGATGACAACTCTCGAAGTGGGCAAGGATGATTACGTGGAGAAGACAATATATCTGAAGAAGGACACGAACAATCTGCGGTTTGTTCTCCAGCAGATGAACGGAGAGCAGATCAAGGCGGATGAGTTCGATGTCGTCATTACCGATGACAACGGTCTGCTTGCCTGGGACAACGAAGTGCAGCAGAACGGCGTCATCACTTATCAGCCCTGGATCAAGGGCGAGACTGTCATAGGCTCCCAGGAGGACGGCGAGACACCTGTCTCCGCTGCCTATTATGAGCTCTCGACCTCAAGGCTTACGACGAGGACTGCTCCGAGGCTGATAGTGTACAGCAGGGAGAGAGAGGAGAATATCATCAATATCCCTCTCAACACTTACCTTCTCCTGCTGAAAAGTGAACTATATGCTGATATGCCAGCCCAGGAGTTCCTGGACCGTATCAGCGAATGGTCACTGGTGTTCTTCCTCGACAGTGGAAACCGCTGGATCAACACCCATATTGTTGTCAATGATTGGGTTGTAAGGATTAATAACGCTGAATTATGATGAATTTGCGGACCAGGCTTCTCTCTATTCTGACTGTCTGCTCTTTGCTCACGGGCTGTGTGCTCGAAGGTGGCAAGGAGGAGAAGGGGGAGACGTTTGTCCGGCTGAAACTCGATATAGAGGTTTCAAATCTTCCGTCTTCTCCAAAGACAAAGGGCTATCAGGACCCGGAGACTGACAATGAGAAGATGAACACGCTCCGCATCATTGTCGTCCGCGAGGCGACCGGAATTGTGGAGCACAATACATTCCTGAATTTCACAAGGCCTGACCTTCTCCTAAAAGGAATGGAATACAAGGTCGTAGGCGGCGAGAAAAAGAAGATATGGCTGATTGCCAATGAGGGCAATCCGAAGATGACATACGATTTCTCCGGTATAAGGCCGGGATCTGTATTCCCTGAGAATGAGGTCAATGAGGCCTGTATCTCTATGACGGAGAACAATGACGAAGTCACCGGACAGATTCCGATGACTGCATCCCACGAGGTTGATATGCCTCTGGATGATTATTCCACGGAGCTGTTCATTGTCAGGGCGGCTACGAAATTTACCTACATACTGACAAACAACACTGGTTCGCCTCTGCATCTTTCATCTCTGAAGATAAGCAAAGGCGCGCGGAAAGAATATCTTTTCCCGAGAGCGACGTTCGGCAAATGGTCATATACCGACCCTGTGGACGGCTCGACAGTGTCGGAGGACATAGGAAAGCAGATTGTATCTTATGAAGTTCCTCTGATTGACAACAATGAATATTATGTATTCCAGAAGTCTTTGTCTGTTACGGCAGATGCCGGGGCGTCCGTCAAGATTGACCCTGTATTCCTTCTGGAAGGAAAATATACAGATACGGCAAGCGACGGAAAGAATTATTCAACTTCACTGACAGTGAACGGTATAGAATATACTGATTATATGCCTGAACTGCCTCAGCTGCCGAGAAATACCCATGCTGTGGTATATGTCAAATTCAGTGAGTTGGGTATTTCTTTGACAGTTGAGGTAATGCCGTACGGCGAAGTCATATTGAACCCGGGATTCGGGCAATAGTGCAGTTTTGCTTTTGAAGCTATGAGACGTTGTTTTGAAATATTGTTTTCATTGATTTTGATGGCCGGCTCCGCTTCCTGCGTAAGGGAGCAGATTGGGCTTTCCGTACCTTCTGGTGAAGAAGGCACTGTTTCCATCCAGGTGGATTACAGACCATTGGAATCGTCACTGGACGGAATCACCAGATCGGCGGGAGACCTCATCCGGACAATTGACAATATTTCAGTAGTTGCGTACAACTCTGCTGACGGGACTTTCGCTTTCAGCAGGTATTTCACTACATCGGACTATTCTGTGGAAGAAGTCGCTTCTCCTTCAGGCGTTTATGCTGAGCAAAAGGTTTACCGGGCATCGCTGGATATGAATGTTCCGAGAGGAAAATACCGGATTTATGCTGTCGTGAATATGGACAGGGAACTTGCGGCGGACGAGAGGGCGAGCGAAGACGCGCTTAAATCAATTTCCCTGAACTGGCAGACCACAGGCGACAAAGCCTGCTCTCCTGACAACAACAAAATGTTCGGATTTTTCACAGACAATTCCTCCACTGTTATTCCGTCAGAGGCTCCTGACCTGGTTGTCGGAACGTCCTCTGTCTCACTGCACGCCTGGGTGAAGCGCACAGTGTCCAAGGTCACTGTCTCTTACGATGCTTCCGAGCTTAAGGACAATATCTATATTTATCTGAAATCTGTGCAGATACTGGACATCCCGAAGACCTGTTACCTCGGCCGGGAAAATGTCCCGGGTTCTGATTCAGACCTGATCCACGAGGGTGAGATGCTGACATACTCGGCTTCGGACGACAAGCAGGACTGGCCTTATGTGTCCAAGGGAAATCCTGTGTATCAATACGATGGAGGACATACAGAGACCGCTCAGGCGATGTATTTCTTTGAGAACAATCAGGGGACGGGAGAGAAGCACAATTATCATCCAAATGATGCCTCCTGGGACAAGGACAAGAAGCCTTACGGAACATATATCGAGGTGAAGGGCTATTATGTGAACCGTACTGTGGACAACAGTTCGCAAGGCCCGATCATTTACCGGTTCATGCTCGGCAAGGACGTAAGTACGGATTTCAATGCGGAACGCAGCAATCATTACAAGGTGACCCTGAAGTTCAGGAATGATGCCAATGATCCTGACTGGCACATCGTATATGAGCCTGAGCAGCCGGAGATCACGATTCCGGACCCGCTGTATATATCTTACGTGCCGAACGAGAGTGTGAATGTGCCGGTGGTTGTGCGCGGGGCCAATTCATCGACTACGGTCACTGCGGATATCATTGAGAGTCATTGGTATGGGGACAAGGGGCATAAGTACCAGGGCCTCTATTATCAGGCATTCAACGGAATTCTTACTTTGCAGCCTACTGGCGGAGATCTTGCCAATGAAGCGGCACGCCAGTCTGATTTCAATGCCAAGAACGGCCTTTCTTATTCCCCGTCACAGGTTCTTGCGGACAGGTGCCTGTATTCAATCCCTATATATACAAGAGGTCTCACTCTCGGCAACTCTTTTTCAGGATACAACTATTTCCCTCACGATACCCGTACCGGAAAGATTCGTTTCTCTGTGACAGTGAACGGCACGACCTACACCAAGGACGTCAGGATAATCCAGGTCAAGCGAGTGGTCAATCCTGCCGGGGTTTGGCGTGAGGCGTCCAGCACCAAGACCTTCAATTTCAGGCTGATGGAGCTTAACGAGGATGATGACAGCGAGACGGGAGCTGTCCACCGGCAGTTCTATCCGACCATTTCGGACGGGCCTTGGACCGCACATATCGAGCAGGGAGCCGACTGGGTGCGGATTGCCCCGACCGGAACGAACAATTGGGGTACTTCCGATGTGACCGGCGGTACTTCCTCCGAGGTGCGTTTCGATGTCCGTCCTGCCAGCACATGCGGTGACGGTATTGTACGGCACGCTGTGGTCAAAGTTACTTACAACAACAATACTTGTATCCATTATTTCTTTGTCAGCCAAGGGATAGGGGAAATACCGATGGCAGTGAACATTACTTATCCTGAAACGACCGTGTATGGAGAGCCATCTACGTCACACACCTGTTACTGGATGAATCGGAATATGAAATATTCAGGTGTCCCTTGCGAGAATCCATTGATGGAGGGTGGAAAGTTCAGATGGGGAAACTCAGCACAGGCTTTCAGGCCGGAGGATGATCTTAGGGAAGGCAATAGGTTCAATCAAGTTGCATTGGATAATCAACACTATATTTATCCGTCCGGTGAGGCTACATTCTATCTTGGCCATACCGAGATGCCTGGTGGATTCCGTTTCAATGAGAACTCTTATACTTCCCGTTTCTATGATAATCTTTGGCCGGCGAAATATGCGGACTGGACTGCGCTTCAGTCACTGCCGCGCTATTACGGAGTGCTCTATGGAGAGGAGAGTGCAGAAACAGCAACCAATACAACTGATGCTTATACATACATCACTCCAGGTGATGTGAAAGGTATGCAGGGTCTATTCGTATGGGATAAGGGTAATGCAAGGCATCTTTTCTTCCCAATTGGAGCTTCGGGGTATGGACACAGAAAAGGTAGCGATTTATATAAAACAGACTGGGGTGGCGATGGGAATGTAAAGAGAGATGTTCTTAAATATGCCCAACGAAGCCTTGAGATGCCTACAGGTACAGCGCAGTCAGTCCCGATGCTCTATGACCTCTGGATGCGAAAGGGTGCCATTTATTGGTACGAGGAGAACGAATTCTATACTACAAGTCAAGAGAGGTTCGCACACGATATCAACTACTACACTTATGATTTGAATACCTATGGCGCCAATCCAGTGGATTTGAAAGCTAATAATACTGTGTATTATAATAAGGATGCGAATAAGAATGTTGCCTGTCGCAGTGCCCAGTGGTCCGACGCCTGCTTCGTCCGCTGCGTCCATTATTAGCTTTCTTTATTCGCTCTTCTGCCTATTGGGATGATAATGCAATTCATTCGGACGGGATATCTTTCGGAAAAATAATTCATTTCGTAGCACAAATTCGACACGAAATTTAAAAAATACAAAGAATTATTAAGTTTTTATTACAAAATGCAGAACAAAAGCGATTTTTGTCCTGCAATTGTTTTTTATTTCGAATATTTTTTGTAATATTGCAAAAGAAACCAAAAACGAAAGATAACCGAAAGCTATTAACTTTTATATGAGAATAATAAAACTTGCTGACCGTTATTATAATCACCGTGCTGTCAATAAGATAGCGGTTCCTAATTCCTCTCCTGAGACTATGATTGCTCTCGGGGGGGGGTATCGTAACGAAATTCATCCTGTTATTAAACGATACTCTGCATTTTGCGGATAAATACGATTCGCTGTGCTCGGAATAACCTAATCAGGGTTATTATCCGGGCTCTTTTGATATTATTCCAAAACCAAAATAATATGAAGAAACAACTATCATTAACCCTGACAGCATTGTCCCTTTTCATTATCGGGACAGGCTGCGCCGAAGATGAGTACAGGTTCAGGCTCGCGGAAGATCCTGGATATGTTACGAATCCGGTAGTGTCCGTGCGGGCTCTGGACGGAGACAGGTGGATCGATGGCGTCCTGGACAACGAGAACAGGACAGTCAGCTTTGAATTCCACGTCGCTCCTTCGCTTGAGGATATTGTCCTCGATGTCGAGCTTGCGAAGCATTGGGCTGAAATGTCGAGCCCGTCTGACACGAGGTTCACGGCCAACCTCAAGAATGGCTTTACTTTTTCGGTAAGTGACGGAGTTGACAAAGTATCCTATTCTGTCAACGGCCGGATTTTCGAGCTCATTTCCTCGGTCACTGCCTCACTCGGAGACGAGATTGTGAATTGTTCGCAGCTTGACAACACGTACAGCGGAACATTCACTACCGCATTCCTCCTGTCCGACCTGAAGGGCGTCAATCTCTCCGTTGCTCTCAATGAGGGGGCCGCTCTCGTTTCGGATCCTTCCATCTTCGAGGATGTTGACTTCACTTCAGGAGAAGGTCTCAATGTGGTGCTCAAGGATCTCACGACAGACAGGAACCGCACTTATGTTATCTATGCCAATCCTTCCAATGTGGTCGATCTCGGCTCAGGCTGGACCGAGGCCACCAAGACCTGGCAGAACAAGTACAACATCAAGTTCGGAAATATGAGGATGTACATCACCGAGAGCCTCTTCGGCTACAGCGGCAATGTAGGCTACCTCTTCACAGTGCCTTCCGGCAGGGTTGATATGAAGGTCCTCGAGAAGAACAATCTCGTCTCCGGCGAGGCCAAGATGTCGTCCCAGGTACGCTCGAACCGTGATTACACCC
>JBJEBM010000082.1:0-10314 GCA_051870055.1 Candidatus Cryptobacteroides sp. | reverse complement strand
CTATGGTCCCTTTTTCAATTATTTTGGTGGTGGAATTTTGCGGTACTATTTACAGATAAGGATGCGGCAGACTGTTATAATTCAAATCCACTATTGTCCTCGGATGGAAGCCAATGCTTATTGAAGGATATTCGTGATGTCGATTCTAGTGATATTCCTGATTTTGATATACTTCTTGCTGGTTTCCCGTGCCAACCTTTTTCTAATGCTGGAAATAGAAAAGGAGTTAATGATGATAATGGTAGGGGTACTTTGTTTGAGGAATGTCAACGAATTATTTCACACAAAGTTGAAATTGGAAAAGCGCCCAAAGCTTTTGTATTTGAGAATGTCAGAGGTATTTTATCTTCAAAAATGCATTCAGGCATAACAGTCCCTGAAGAAATAAAGAACAGGATGGAATCTTTAGGGTATAATGTAAGTATTCAATTAGTTTGCTCAAGCGATTATGGGGTTCCACAAAAGCGTTATAGAGTATTAATAATTGGTTTAAGAAAAGAGTTCGGCTATTTTGACTTCTCAGAATTGGAAAGAGTTGTGAAAAAGTATAACATCCCATCTGAAAAGTACGACAAACGGAAACTTCTTTTGGGGTATATACTAAATGGTGTTGAAAAATTGAATGACGAAGGATGCTGGGAATATAGTAAAACCACTCAAAATATGATTGATTTAATTGGGCCCTGCAGACACGGAGCAGAAGCATACGACTTATTTAAAAAAGATTTTCAGATCAAAGATTTGCCTGAAATCGTATTTGAAGGCAAGTCTTGGAAAGACATTCCACCTGCTCAGTTAACTCCAAGGTTCAAGAAAATATATGATGATCCACAACGGTACCACGCTCCAAAGTTTTTCAGACGGTTTGCTTTTGGAGAAATTAACGGAACAATCACGGCTTCCGCTCAGCCAGAAAACTGCGGCATTACTCACCCTATTGAAAACCGACGATACAGCGTAAGAGAGATTGCAAGAATACAATCATTCCCAGATAATTATACATTTTTAAGTATACCACTGCAATCAAGATATAAAGTAATCGGAAATGCTGTCCCACCTGTGATGGGATGGGTTGTCGCTAAAGCTTTAATTAACCAGATTAAATAATTGACTATGGCATTTTTTTCAAAAGAGACAATACTTGCATCATATACAGTATTATCAAAATTAAGTCCGGACCCAGCATCTCAGGGAGCAACACAACGCATCAGTGCTATAAGGTATTTTGTAGCCTTGGATATGTTCTATAAGCAGAATAACCGAGCTTGCGATACAACAAAAGCAAACGATGCAAGTGAATACATCAATAATGTCGGAAGAGTTGTATCAATAGATCATAATTGTTATACCTCAAATTTTTATACATCAATTGGGACAAATGCTGATTATTCTGTTGGAAGTAATTTCTTTTCAGTAAATGTTGTAAATCTGTCAAAGAGTAATACATCTGAAACGTACCATTTCCCAAGGAGAGGTTCAAACCCACTGATTGATGTTAAAGCAGGCAAACTATATGAAGTTGAGGATTATTTTGATAACCTTGATTATTTCATTTCAGATGCTAAACATAAGTCAGCATTCATTATTTGGTTATTGAGAAACTCAGAAATAGATGAAGGGAATATTTATGATTCTATTCAGAAACAGATAAAATCTATGTTAACAGATTCATTATCTGCTGTCTTGCTGCCTTCTGAGGTTGAATTTGCACAGTACCAGGCTGATAATAGAGTTGACTTTAGCGACAGGCAAGCCATATTAAGTCAAGATGATGTTTTATCTCTATTCGAGCACACGAAGGCGGTAATCGTCAATAACAAGTATAGCGATTTGCTGCTTATGAAAAAGAACCTGATACTGACAGGAGCTCCAGGTACAGGTAAAACATTTACTGCAAAAGCAATAGCTGCTGATATTATTAGCAATGGCAAACAAAATTGGTCTAATCTTTCTGCAGAGCAAAAGAGTCAGGTTGCATTTGTGCAGTTTCATCCATCATACGACTATACAGATTTTGTAGAAGGATTGCGTCCTGTACCCGGAGGTGATTTCAAAAGACAAGATGGAGTATTTAAGGCATTTTGTAAAAAAGCTTTGGGTGAAGACTCTATTGTGTCTGGCAGTAACGGCAATCTGTTCGACAAAGTTTATTCTGAGCTTGTCGATTGTATCAGGAATGGTGAAATAAAGAAATATGAACGGATTACAGGGGAAGATAAGGGTGTTGCAATTAATGAGAAAGGCTTGATAGTATACAAACCAGAAGATACAAGTCCAAAGACAGAATCAATAAGAAATATGCGTCTATTATTTGACTATTATGTCAATAATAACCAGTTCAAGATTGAAAAGACTGAACGCAAACAGATGTATGAGATCATTTCAAATCTGACTGGAGGAAAGACGAATGGACTTGATTTCACGGAGTATATGTGGACTCTTAATCAATTATTTAGTCGAATAAAGAAAGAAGATATTAAACAACTTTCTCAAACTCCAGAACAATACAAGGAGCAGCAATCCAAAAAACCTTACATTTTCATCATCGATGAAATAAACCGTGGCGAACTCTCAAAAATCTTCGGAGAGCTTTTTTATGCCATCGAACCTGACTATAGAGGGGAAGAAGGAACTGTCCAAACGCAGTATAATAATCTAGTAGAGGATGATGACATCTTCAAGTCAGGATTCTATGTCCCGGAGAACGTGTACATCATCGGCACTATGAATGATGTGGACCGAGGGGTAGAGGCTATGGACTTCGCAATTCGCCGTAGATTCGGCTGGAAGGAAGTGACAGCTGAAGAGAGTGCAGAGAATATGGGTATAACCGGATTGGCAAAAGCCAAGATGGATGCTTTGAACAAGGCTCTGATTGAACAAGGTCTGACAAAGGCTCATTGCATAGGTGGAGCGTATTTTAGGAAACTGGAAGGAGATGATTTCAAGGCTCTCTGGGACTATCATCTTGAAGGAATCATTTTCGAGTACTTCCGTGGTGAGCCTGACGCACAGACAAAGATTGACAATATCAAGAAAGCATACGATGATGCAAAGCTTCCTGAGAAAGCACAGGAAGGCGAAGAGTCAGTATCGACTGAAGAAAATTCTGCCGAATGAAACTGAACGTTACAGACAACTGTCGCGAATATGTCATCGAAAAGAAAGAGGCTTTTGATGACTTGCGTCACATTGCAGACTGCCCGTTGGACAAGCTGACGGACAAGGACTGTAATGATGTCTGGGTATTCCCGAGCAAAGAAAGCCGGTACGATGACAAGATTGAGGATGAGACCATTCTGTCTTTGAATGGAAATAGGATGTCCACCGGAAACATAATGGGTTTCATCGGGTATGGGGACACTGAACTCACAATCAGATCCAGGTTCTCTTCCGGAGACAACGGCCACGACTGGTTTATGCAGTATATGCTCCAGAAGGTGTTTGCAATCAACATCTTCAAGCTGCAATCTTCACTGACCACCGAGGGAATACTGGATGTCGCTGCGATGTTGTTCCCTTACTTCCTGCAGAAAGCATTGTGCCAAGGAATATATCGAGAATACATCCGTTGTCATTACAATGACTCCCGTGCCCGTGGAGCAATTGATTTCAGTGCCCACATAAAGAACAATTATCCCTTCAAGAACGGCAAGATTTCGTACACCACTCGTGAATATAAATACGACAATTCAGTAACTCAGCTGATTCGTCATACGATTGAATATCTCCGGAGCAAAGAATTTGCAAAGCAGATTCTATTCTCCAGTCAGGAAATGCAGGGCTTCATCAAGCAGATTGTGGAAGCGACTCCAACCTATTGCAAGGCTGACAGAAACAAGATTCTGCTGGCCAATATGAAGCCGAAGATTCATCCGTACTATTCAGAGTACCGTCCTCTGCAGAAACTCTGCATCCAGATTCTCAGGCGAGAAAAGATGGGATATGGCCAGTCAAGCAAGAGGGTTTATGGTGTCCTCTTTGATGGTGCCTGGCTCTGGGAGGAATACTTGAACCTCACTATGACAAAAGCAGGATTCTCGCATCCGAAGAACAAGACCGGGGAAGGTGCAATACATCCATTCAGAGGCAGGTCCAACAAATACAAGCGTTATCCGGACTATATGAAGGCTGATATAATCGCAGATGCCAAATACAAACGACTTTTGACATTGAGCGAGAACTCCAGCAAGGTCACGGACAACATACAGCGCGATGACCTCAACCAAATGATTTCATACCTGCACATTACTTCGTCCAGGGTCGGCATCTTCATCGGGCCTACGGAGATTGTCTTGATGGATCCAAAGACCGGGCAATTCTATAGTGATGACACAATCGCATTCAGCACAAGAGAGCTGCAGGTCCTGAAGGTCGGTGACTTGATGGGAGACGGTGGCCAGATTGTGATTATCGGCGTGAACATACCAAAGAATCCCCAGAGCTACGAACAGTTCAGTGAGGCAATGAAGTCCACGGAAACAGTCTTGCTTAATCAGCTGGCCGATATGAACACTGGTAACGCCTGACGCTTGCATTGTACCCTCATATACATATAACAGAAGCCCACGCTGGAATATATTAGGCGTGGGCTTCTATTTTACATTTTTTTGTCTGCTACTTCTGATGAAAAATATAAAACATTAAATAACAGTAATTTATCCAATTCCTATTTTGCATTTCTATTTTACAAAATGACGATCATTCCGCACTTTTTTTGAAAAATAGATTATTCAATCAGATTAACATTGAAGCCACTACTTCTTCGTAACATACATCTGATTCCGGCTGGTTGGATTGTCTGGATCAGTCATCTTTAAAAGACCTTCATCAAGCATTCTTTGGATGTATAGCCTTTTAAAGTTGACTCTATCTTTCAACCCTATATACTCCATAATCTCAATAAAAGATTTAGGCTCAGAACAAAACTCAAGAATCATCTTTATTTTTGCCTCAACTTTGGAGGACATCTTGGAGCTTCTTGATGGGTTTTCTTGATGGGTTTTCTTGGTGGGTTTTCTTGATGGGTTTTCTTGATGGGTTTTCGCCTTACCCACAGGCAAAGTAAGCACCACATAATCCGGCTGTAGTTCTTCAGTCAGGACAGGAGTTGCCCATCCAAGGTCATTCCATCCGGACAGAATCTTGTCCACACCGCTTCCTGCCTTCTCGGCACGGCCGAGCATCATAAACATCTTCTGCAGAGTAGGGTTTCTGCAGATACTCCTGCCGCCTTGGAAATACTGTTGCTTTGAAACGAGCATCATTCCTGGATTGGAGAACGTCAGGCTGGACTCATCCCGGGTCACAACAATGTTTCCCATAGCATTCAGGTCCTGATGCACAATACAATTCACAAGTGCTTCTCTTACAGCATTATGCGCAGAAGTTTCTTCCACGCGGGTATCTCCGATAAGTTTGAAAGGGCGTGGCAATGCCTGAACCAGTTTGTTGTACACCCTCAGATAGAACTGGAACAAGTTTGCCTCCCAAGTCCCGTCAGGATAAATCCTGTCCGTCCAGCGAACATTCGGGTCATCAGTGTAAAGCCTTTCCCGATAATCCACGAAATAATACGGTTCACCTGCCGGATTGGTTATGCTGTCAGACTTGCCGAACATCAGTAGTCCAGCTCTGGTAACTCCTGATTCACCGGTAGCAAGATTTGTAGAAAAACCTCCTATTTTCTCAAGAAACATCCTGTCATCGGAAATGCCGCCCCACGGATGACCAGGGTGAACATTGGAAAGAATCTGCCTGTATTGATGCACCGATGCCAAATCAATATCGTGCTCGATAGTGAAGCCTTTGCGTATAATGGCATCCTGAGGATTGCTCTCGTGCTCAGCATCAGCGAACATCCTCCTGATTTCAGAATCCGTACAAGCATAATCTCCCTCGTGATTCCTGCGGTATGTATTGCCTATGGGATTTGGAGTAATATATACCGGACGGTAGTTGTACGGTGCTCTCGGGATACGGCATACAAGAAGATATGAGCCATCTATCTCTTCGACAGTCACATCATTCTCTTGCATAAGGCATACACTGACCTTATTCCGGTTATGCGCATTGTCCCAAAAGTTCCGCTTATATTTCAGGATAGTCTCTTCAGATAAATTCTCCAAGAGAAACCTCCCGGACTTCTCATGCACGCCAACTACTATGGTTCCTCCATTCGTATTTGCAAAAGCGGAATAAGTGGACCAAAGGCTTGCCGGCAAGCCTCCGCGTCCGGACTTGAATTCCACATCAGCGGATTCACCATTTTCTATCATTGCCATCAGGCGTTTCTTAACATCTGACATATCATTTTTGTTATTCCTTTGCAAAAATACCATTTTTTATTCATACCACCTTGCATATCCTACACAAAGCCCTGAACGGACTCGCAGGTTAGGGATAAAGTGTTATTTTATCCAGTATAATTGACCGTTTCAGCCAAAGTTTCGGAACCAATATTGAACTAATTCCCGAACTAATTCCCGAACAAATCCCGAACAAATCCCATTTTTCTCCCAGATGTGTACGTGGATTGAAGCCGAACAATGAGAGTAAGTAGTACCTTATTGGGCGGGCCCGATAAGGTACTACTTACAGATGGACTAGAACACAAAAAGCCCACGCCAAGAATAATCCAGCGTGGGCCTCAGTACCTTACTTATGTCACAATCATTTCTTCCTAGCCACCGGCTCAAAATGATTCTCCGAATCAAAACAATCAGCGCAAGTGCCAGGTGTAAATTCAATCAAAGCCTTCCTCACCTCATCGATGCCTTTGAAGACCGTAAACCAGATTGACCAATGGCCATACCCCTTTGACAACTCAATGATATCCTCGACATCAGCCATCCCGGATTTATACTTCTCCAGATACCTCGCAGCCAACTTCCAAGTCTCAAAACGGCTCTTCCATCGGAAATCCCTCTGACTGGCAGCCTCCTCGCTGAAAGGATCCCTGCCCATCTTTACAAGATTGTACAGGTTCAAAGCTCTTGCATACTCATCCTCCGGCAAAGCAGGATTAACCTTCACACGTCCGGATTCATCATAAATGAAGTCAAGAAAGGTATTGTCTCGATGAGGAAAATGTACATTGTCTAGATTCACATCGCCATCCAGCTTGCACGAATTGCAAATATTGCACGACAACAGAAAATTCTCCCAATCATACAAAGCACCTGTTTTGCTCTTGGGCTCTATATGGTCAATATGCAAATCCGCCAACGCCCTGCGTTCCTCGCAGTAAGAACAAAATGCACCAAGATTTGCTGCCAAGGGTTCCTTCGCAGATGTATAAGGCTTATACTCGCGTTGAACAGTATGCGAAACGACTTCATTATTGGAAGTCACATACTCAACACTTTCACCAGGCTTCTTCTTCTCAACAGGCCTCATTACTCAACCTTTTTAGCGTTATACTCAGCCTTGATCAAAGCCAGATATGCAGGCTCATCACTGAACTCAGCCTCAATCTCCGTCAGACGCTCCTTCAGTTCAGCAGCCTTTGCCGGATTCCCCTCATCAAGTTCCTTGAAATACCTGGTAGCCACATCCACCATCTCATTATACCTCTTGCTGCGAATCTCATTGGCCATTCCCATCCTGCCGCTGGCAATATCCTCCAGTCCCTCCTTATCGGGAACACCTTCAGAATACGAATCATTATCAAAACTGATAAGCTCACCCTGCTTCAGGCTCTGAACAATAAACGGAGAATGAGTCGTCACAATAAACTGAATTTCAGGGAAAGCACTCGTCAAATCCCTCAAAACAGTCTTCTGCCAAATAGGATGCAGGTACAAATCCACCTCATCAATCAACACCACACCCGGTGTATATCTGACGGCATCATAACCAAGGAAACCATTAAGTTCAATGCACCTGTATGCAATCTCAGAGACGATGTTTATCATCGACTTCAGACCATCACTCATATAAGAATAATGATGTCTCTCCGGTGTCTTTCCTGGAATAGAGACAACAGCCTCAATCTCATCATTGTCGATATCAATGTCAGAAAGAGTAGGAATCGCAGTCTCCAAAGCCTGATAAAATGCCTCCTTAGTTCCCTCAAACTCCTTCCCGTCCTTCAGACTCTTATCATACCTGCGCAGCCAATCCAAAGCTCCGGCAAAATCCACCTGATCAAGCAATGCCGCCTTATAGGCCCTCTCAATACGCTGTTGACGCTCAACAACCTTGCGAGTCTGTCTGAACTGGGCATCAATACGATTGGTACCGAAAGACAACACAATAGGCAAAACTGCATAATCACCATTTTGCTCACGCTTGGCCTCAAGCTCATTCACAATACTGATAAGTTCACCGGCACACTCTTGATTGTGCGTGGTACTTCCAGACTTCGTAAACTCCCTGTACCAGCTGACCTTTTGAGGATTCAAAGCCACTCCGCTCTTCCCGAACTTAGAACTTCGATAGATATATGCATCAATACTGATACGAGGAAGAGCATCATTCGGGAAATAATCCTTTTTCTGGGCATCGTACCTCAAAAAACGATCGGACTCAACGAAATTCCTCCGGAAAGCCTTACCGCCACGAAGAGACCTGAGAGACTGCAAATAAGCTCCAAGTCCCACCTGAATCGCATTCAAAAGCGTAGTCTTACCAGCAGTATTATTTCCAATGGCAACGGTCAATTGACTATTGAATTCAACCTCCTTATTCTGGAAGCCCTTGAAATTCAACATCTGTATCTTACGAATCCTCATATACAAAGAGTTTATTTGCTCATAAGGTGCAAATTTAATGAAATATCTCATAATATGATTTTATAAAGTCCTTTTTTCAAATAATATGGTATTCCCTATATGTAGTCCTCAACCCTGAACACCTGACATTTGTCCAGATTCACGAGCCAGTCCCCGATGTCAAATCCTTCGGCTTTGGCCCTGTCATCAGAGTTACGGCTGAGCCACATCGAGAGGACTGCATTTCTCAAAGTCGGGATGCTGTTGGCCAGTTTCACCCATTTATCCTCAGCTCCGAGGTCAGGAAAGAGGAAAATTCTCCGTCCCATCAGGCAGCGCGTGGTTTCTTCACGCAGATTGTTCAGGCCGCCGGTGGCAAGCCAGACGGTGTCCGGAAAGAAGATGCTGGCGATGATGGCCGTCTTCTCGCTTTCGACTATGGCCACAGCTTTGCCGTTATCTTCAAGCAAATGTTCACCGAACAGGCATTGCTTCAGGTGAAAGTCGGAGAACATCGGCAGCTTGTGAACCCACATCACCTTGCTGGTCGGATTCTTCACTCTGTGGCCGGTATTCGGGTCGTAGAGCATAATCTTTCCTGTCCTGCATCGCCCTTTGATGTCAATCTGCCAGAACACAGTTGCACCGTCCCAATATTTGCTGGTGCCGACTTTGTAACAGGAGGCAGCGGCATCCGTCATCAAACTACCGAACCTCTTTGTCAGAAAGCACATCAGGCTGTTACGGCTGAAATTCCTTCTGGTCGAATCAACAAGCTCCATCTTTACGGTACTGAACGAACCAGGGCGCAGCAGTCCCTCCGGTTTCCGCTTCGGGAAGAAATACTCCTTCGTAGAAGGCAGTCCGTTTTCAGCAAAGAAGTCGCGTGGGGTCTTGTGATAGCCGCACTTTTCCTCCCGGTCGCACCTGCCAACATCAGTGGAAACATATTCACCGGTCTGCACATCGATGTACCTGACGAAAGTCCGCTTTTCACATCCTGGACAGATATGTTTCCGCACTTTCGGGTCGTAGGTTTCCAGCCTGTATCTATACTTCAAATCATTGCTGTACATATCTCAGTCGCAGTTTTTATGTGATTCTTGCTCCGGTGGAATGGAACATTCCGGATGTTCCGACTGTTCCGTAGTTTCCATTTTTTGAAAAGTGGAAACCGTGGAAACTTCCGTCACTTTCAGAAACTGTGTAACATCCGGCAAGTTTCCACTTCCACGCTCCTTCAGCTCGCCTTCGCTGATAAGATCAGCGATAACCCTGTTCACTGTCGTGTGGCTGTAGCCGGCGGAAGCTGCGATGCTTCTTGCGCTCCGTCCCTTCGGGTACTCACGCTTGATGAACTCCACAAGCTTTTCCTTCGGCATCGGGTCAGGTGACTCCAGATGGTCAATCTCCATAGCCTCGCCGAGAAATTCAAAGCGGAGGAAATTCGAGTCCTTCACAATCTTGCACAGAAGCACATTATCCTTATCATAGAGATACCTGGTGTTCCTGCTCTTGATCTGCTTGATGTAGTGCAGGCTGATTTCCTGACGGCTGTCACCAATCGCAAAAGCCGAGTCAATCAGGTTCATAATCTGCT
>JBJEBM010000081.1:0-10669 GCA_051870055.1 Candidatus Cryptobacteroides sp. | reverse complement strand
AGCTCTTTGAGCTCACTCCAATTTTATTTGGATTTCAAACATAGGTACTATTCCTGTTATTTTTTCGCAAAATTACTTCTATTCAGTGCAACTCTGAAATGAATGTGGCGAACACTCCCTGATTGCCCGAGTGTTTTGGCGAGTTTGCCGGATAAGTGGTGAATTTCGTCAGCGCGATGGGGGTTTTCAGAGGGAAATTGTTATCTTTGTCATAGAAATTGTTGCGTTTATGGCAGATAAATACATAATTCCGAGTTATTTCAGGCAGAAATACCAGCTCATCGCCACGGTGACTTTCACCGCATTTTTCTCACTGGTGTTTATGCTCGTGAGCATCCCGTTCTCGCACAATGTGTGGTTTGAACTGGGCCCTTCAAAAGCGTTTATGTTCACTGCGGCATTCTTTGTCATAGGCCTTCTCGTCATCATTTTCAGCAAGCGGCTGATGTATTCGACCAGGATGAAAGATATGAGTTATCTCCAGTATGTGCTCTGGGATATAGCCGAGGTTCTGGTCATCTGTCTGCTATACACTCTTTTTTCAAGGAAAGGTGACTCGCTGGGAATAATCCATCTGGAGAACAATTCGTTCATCCGCATATTTATGAACGCTATAGTGTATTGTTTCATTTCGCTGATATTCCCTTATATAATAGCGGGAATGTATTTTGCGATTATTGACAAAAACAACACTATCCGCCTGATGAACTACGCCAATGTCGTGTCTGACGAGCCGATTCTGCCGAAAGACGAGCAGAAAATCACTCTTTTTGACAACAGCGGTGTCCTGAAACTGTCGCTCAGGCTGTCAAGTCTGTATTATATAGAGTCCGACGACAATTACATTATGGTATGGTACACGGACAGCAAGGGTGAATTGAAGAAATATATGCTGCGCTGCCGCCTCAAGACTGTCGAGGAAAGCTTCAAGGGCAGCAGCCTTGTGCGCTGTCACCGCAAATATATTGTCAATATGGACAAGGTCAAGGTGCTGCGGAAAGAGAAGGACGGATATGAGATTGATCTTGACAATGACCTCATCCCGCCGATAGCCATCACCAAGACTTACGCCGAGAATGTTCTCGGGCTTCTCAAACGGCCGGAAAATTAACGGCGTTTCCTGTTCTTTCTGCTTGAACGCAGTCTGTAGGCGCTTTCCACAAGCATCTCGTCAGCGAGGATGCCTCTGGCTGCGAAGAGATTCAGAATTATGCAGACAATAGGGAAAACCGCGGAAATCTTGTAAATGATTCCTGCATCCCTGTTTGAAAAGAAATCAACCACCAGCCATATCTGGAGCGCCAGGGTAATGATGGATGACAGAACGGCGGTTCTCATCTGAAATACTCTGAATTTGTATGTCGTCAGAGCCAATATATTGAGCAACAGTATGATGACGATAAGAATCGCATAAGGGACGTACGAGAAATATCTGTATTCAGTGACGGGATCCCCCTCGGCTCCGACTGTAGTAGCTTTAACTCCGAATGCCATCACTGCGATGAGAATTGTGGATATAGCCAAATATAAAGTCTGTATTCTCTGCCACATAATTAATGGGTTTTTAAATTTCCGGATGCAAAAATAGGAAATAATGCATTAAAAAACTAACTTTGAAATGAATCGGACGGAATCCGTCCAGTAAATGATATTATTTATGGACAAAGAACGAAGCATTGACAGACTTGCCAGATATTTTATCTATGCAACCGTGGCTGCGGTGTCTGTGGCTCTGTGCTGGTATTTCAGAAGTGTGCTTATATATGTGGTGCTGGCTGCTGTGGTGTCATTGCTGTGCAGGCCGTCGATGACTTTTCTGTCCGGTCTGACGATAAGAAAACGTCATATCCCGTCCTTTCTTGCCGCGATGCTCTCACTGTTCGTCGTGATAGTGATTTTCCTTCTCATCATCACCCAGATAATCCCTGTCGTGGCCAATATTGTCAAGACAATCTCTGACAACATCACCACTTCGGACTATTCACTGCCGGTGGATTCGTTCAAGGTCTTTGTAGCTGACATAAATTCTTGGCTGATAGAGCATTTCCCTGATTTGGGACAGGGGTTCAGAATAGAGGCCGCATTGGGGAAATTTATGAAAAAGCTGATTGACACCGGCTCATTCTCAGCAGTGGTGGAGCATATTGCCTCCTTTTTCGTCTCTTTCGGTGTAGGGCTGTTCTCGGTGGTCTTCATATCGTTTTTCTTTATCAAAGACCCGAAACTTTTCGGCAAGATAATCTCTTCTTTTGTTCCGGACAGGCTGGAGAATGAGGTGATTGTGGCGATCTCAGATATCGAGCACCTGTTGTCCAGATATTTTGTCGGCCTGGTTGTCGAGATTCTTGGAGTGACTCTCCTTAATTTTCTGGGATTGTGGCTCGTGGCGGGAATCGGTGTCACCGCGGCTGTCGGAATCGCTTTCATAGCTGGCATAATGAATATAATTCCGTATGTGGGACCTCTTGTTGGAGGCCTAATCGGAACTGTGCTCTCTGTCGTGCTGAAGTTCAGCGCTGCCGGTTTCGCTGTGAATTTCTGGGGATTCGTCTTCCTTCTTGTCGCAATCTTTGTTGTGACCCAGCTTGTGGACAACTTCTTTTTCCAGCCGTTCATCTATTCGACGAGCATCAAGGCCAGTCCTCTCGAAATATTCATCGTGATGCTCGTGGCCGGCAATCTGGCAGGAATGCTCGGTATGCTTGTTGCTATTCCGGGATATACAGTGCTGAGGGTAGTGGCAGGAAGATTCTTCAATTCCTATAAGCCTATACGGAGGCTTATAGGAACCGGAAACGAATAAGTTAAATCTTTGCCATTCTGTCAAGCGAGAACTCCACGAGTTCGCGGACTCTCGGCTTGTAGTCAGTGTTGCTGCTCTTCAGATATCTGTTGGCAATGGCGCAGCAGACTGTGCCTGCCTGATGACCGAGATGGGCCGCCATTCCGGCAACGGCGGAACTCTCCATTTCAAAGTTGGTGATTCTGTATTCCCCGAATCTGAAACTCTCGAACTTGTCGAGCATGTCAGGCATTGCGAGTGGCAGTCTCACTACTCTGCCCTGAGGACCGTAGAAACCCTGTGCCGAAATGGTCATGCCTCTTACAGTGCCTTCTTTGAAAGCGTCAATCAATTTCTGTCCGGCTTTTACGAAGTATGGTGAGCTCAGATGGCTGTCCCAGCCTGTATGTTTCTTGAACGCTTCCTCCATCTCGGGAATGTTGATCCTGTCCCTGTCAGCATACCAGTTCAGCAGGCCGTCGCAGCCGACTGAAATCTCGGAAAAAATGAACGAACCGAGCGGTATGTCTTCCTGAATCGCTCCTGTTGTGCCTATCCTGAGAATTGTAAGCGCCCTGTGCTCCGGCTTTATCTCCCTTGTGTTGAAATCCACATTGGCAAGAGCGTCCAGTTCAGTAAGGACAATGTCAATGTTGTCAGTTCCGATTCCGGTTGAAAGGACTGTGATGCGTGAGCCTTTGTATTTTCCCGTGATTGAGACAAACTCTCTCGAAGCATTGCGGAATTCTTTCTCTTCGAGGAATTCCCCGACCATGTCCACTCTTCCAGGGTCTCCCACAAGGATGACTTTATCTGCAAGCTCTTCCGGTTTGAGGTGAATGTGGAAAGCCGATCCGTCACCGTTTATAATAAGCTCTGATTCAGGTATTCTCATATCTTTAACGTTTTAAATACTGTTTTAAAATATTCACTCTTGTTCTTTATGTGATTTCCTTCTGCTTCATCGGTCACATAGCCTCTGCTATTGTCCGGTGCGGCGGATAATGCTAATGTACGAAATTATTTTGTTTATTGAATCAGTAAGCCGCAAATTCGGCCATTATCACTTTGCTGACAGGATGAAGTCAGCGAGTTCTCCGGCGCTGTCGGCAATCCTGAACGGATTCCCGGCCTCCAGTTCCTCTCTTGACCTGAATCCCCAGGATACCCCGATGGTTTTCACTCCGGCGTTAGCTCCCGTCTGCATATCCACGTCCGAATCCCCGATATATACAATCTCTTCTTTGCTTGTTCCTGGCAAAGATGCCATTATTTGATAAACTATCTCAGGGTCCGGTTTTATAGGCTGGCCTTCTCTCTGTCCTAAAATTTTCAGGAAGTCGTATTCTCCGAAATAATGCTTTATCAGTTTTTCGGCTCCGTCCTGGTATTTATTGGAGGCGACAGCCGGCCGGATTCCTGCCGCTGTGATTCTCGTCAGCATTTCTGTAATTCCGGGGTAAGGTCGGGTGAAATCGCATTTGTGCCTGTCATAATGTTCAATGAACAGTCCCGCCATCCTATTCACGTTATCCTCGGTAGCCTCTCCTTCCGGGACAGCTCCGCGGAACATATTGTATATGCCTCTTCCGCATAATGTGTAATAGTCCTCAATCGGTCTTTCCGGATATCCGCACTTTGAAAGTGCATAGTTGGTAGCCATTCCGAGGTCCCTTACTGTGTCAAGGAGAGTGCCGTCAAGGTCGAATATTGCGATTTTAAACATATTCTCTTAAAAAAATTTAAATGTGCAATAGTTTGGCACAAGCTTGCGCTAACTTTGCATCAGAAAATAAAGAACAACTCAAAAATATTGATATTATGAAAAGCACAGATTTCACACTCGAAGCCCTCAGCGGCCTTTTCTCAACAGAGAACGCATATCGTGAGATGATGGATATGGTGCAGGAGATGGGCCTGGAGCTCACGGATATCCGTCCTGTCAGGAAATAGTGGCCTCTTCCAGTGCTCCCGTTTTTTTAGGAACTGCCAAAGAGACGGAGGTGCTTTCCTTGTCTCGTGACAGGCTCACCTTGAGATGTCTTGGCGCGTTCCCGCTCTTCCCGGGCTTGTTCAGGACACGGTCTGATATTATGAATTCGGAAACAGGATCTTCAATGTATTTCATAATGGCACGTTTGAGAGGCCTGGCTCCGTAATTCGGATCATAACCGGCATCCGCGATGAACTTCTTTGCGGACTGTGTGACGGTCAGGATATATCCTGCCTCCTCGGCCCTGGCCTTTAAATCGCGCATCTCGATATCGACTATCTGTTCAATGTCGGACCGGTCGAGCGGGCGGAAGAACACTTTCTCGTCAACCCTGTTTATGAATTCCGGAGGGAATGCCTTCTTGACAGCTTTCTCAAGAACCATCTGCCTGTCCATCAGAGCGTTGCGGCCTGCCGTGCTGAATCCGATGCCGTTTCCGTATTCCTGGATGTCACGGCTTCCGACATTGGAAGTCATTATCACTATCGTGTTCTTGAAATTCACGGTCCTGCCCTCGCTGTCCGTCAGCCTTCCGTCGTCAAGAACCTGGAGCAGCAGATTGAAAATGTCAGGATGGGCTTTCTCGATTTCGTCGAGCAGCACTACGCAGTATGGCTTTCTTCTGACTTTTTCGCTGAGTTGTCCGCCCTCTTCGTAGCCGACATATCCCGGAGGCGCTCCTATCAGTCTTGAGACAGTGAATTTCTCCATATATTCACTCATATCAATCCTGACCATGTTCTCTTCTGAATCAAACAGATACTCTGCAAGTCTCTTGGCCAGTTCCGTCTTTCCGACTCCTGTAGGGCCGAAGAACAGGAACGAGCCGATTGGCCTTCCGGGATCTTTCAGACCGGCACGGTTCCGCTGAATGGCCCCGACTATCGTGTCAATCGCGTCATCCTGGCCTATTATCCTGTTTTTCAGCCTGGAACGCATCTTGATTATCCGGTTGCCCTCGGATTCGGCAACCTTGTTCACAGGAATGCCGGTAATCTTTGATACAACAGTGGCGATGTCCTCTCCGGTCACTGTGCCGCAGCCTTCAGGTTTCCTCAGATGTATCATAGAGCCGGCCTCGTCCATAGCGTCTATCGCCTTGTCAGGCAAAGACTTGTCTGTGATATACCTGTCAGTCAGCCGGACGCAGGCCTCTATGGCTTCGTCAGTATATCTGACCTTGTGGAATGCCTCGTAGTTCTCTTTCAGCCGGTCGAGAATCTGTATGGACTGTTTGACGTCCGCGGCCTCGACTATGATTTTCTGGAACCGCCTGTCAAGGGCTCCGTCTTTCTCCACGATTTTAGTGAACTCGTCCATTGTGGTAGCCCCGATGCACTGGATGTCGCCGCGGGCCAATGCCGGTTTGAGCATATTAGCCGCGTCAAGGCTTCCCTGTCCGCCTCCCGCTCCGACAATCGTGTGGAACTCGTCGATGAACAGAATGAGGTCAGGATCGGAACTGACCGCCTTTATGATTGTCTTGACGCGCTTCTCGAATTCGCCTCTGTATTTTGTCCCGGCCACGACTGAAGCTATGTCAAGGGATATTATCCTTTTTTTAGCGAGTACCGGAGGGATTGTCCCGTCAGCGATTTTCAGGGCGATGCCCTCCACAATTGCAGATTTGCCGACTCCTGGTTCTCCTATGAGCATCGGATTGTTCTTTTTTCTTCTTCCGAGAATCTCAATCACCCTGGCGATTTCCCGGTCTCTGCCTACAACAGGGTCGAGCTTGCCGTCAACGGCAGCTTTTGTCAGGTCAATTCCGAATTCGCTGATATCATCTCCTTTGCCTTTCTGGCTTTCATTCTGGGTTTCATCCGGAATCTCGTCCCCATCGTCATCTGTCTCGCCTCCATTGGAAAGCAGCCCGTTCTTCTCCATATAAGTCAGGGCCCTTCCGTAATCGACACCGATGTTTCTCAGGTAAGCCTGTCCGTAACTTCCGGTTGTCCGGCAGAGTGCCAGCAGGAGATGCTGCGGCCTGGCTTCCGGACACTTCAGTCTTGTGGCTTCCATTATGGTGAGGCTCAGTACGTTCTGGGCGCCTCTTGAAAAAGTTATATGCTCAAGTTCGGAATAGGGGATGTTCTCATTGGTGAATATTCTGCTGTCAATGAACTTCTTCATTGATTCCAGCTCGGTGCCAAGTCCTTTGAGGGCTGTGCAGGCGGCGTTTTCTTCGTGCCTGATGATGCCGAGGAAAAGATGGTCAGGACCGATTCCGTAGCTTCCTGTCCGCATCGCCTCTTCTCTGGCGTAATTTATTATATTGTTAAGTTCTTCTGATACTCTGATTTCCATAGTCAGCCTGTCTGATTTACATTGAAAGCGCCGGACTGCGTGTCCAGCGCACACAAACATAGCAAAAAAGAATGGAATAACCTTGAAAATTTTGACGGCTGACAAAAAATAACTAAATTTGTATGCTTATGACAATGTGAAAAGAAGTAATATGGAAAATATGGAAGACAACAAGAACGGTATGGAGCAGGAAGAGCCGAAAGTGCCGGGCGGAATCATCGAGGAGGTGAATATTGATCAGGAGATGCGCTCGGCGTACATTGACTATTCAATGTCGGTGATCGTTTCAAGGGCCCTGCCTGACGCAAGGGACGGACTCAAGCCGGTTCAGAGAAGGGTTCTTTTCGGAATGGAGGGACTCGGGCTTGATTATTCCGGACAGACGAAAAAATCCGCAAGAATTGTCGGTGAGGTGCTCGGTAAATTCCATCCTCACGGAGACTCCAGCGTATATGACGCGATGGCGCGCCTTGCCCAGAACTGGAACCAGAGATATCCTTTGGTATTCGGCCAAGGAAACTTCGGATCAATGGATGGCGACCCTGTGGCCGCTATGCGATACACTGAGGCCAAACTTGAGAAACTCGCCAATGACGTTCTCGGGGATATGGACAAGGATACTGTGGATTTCCAGCTGAACTTCGATGACTCTATTCTTGAGCCAACTGTGCTTCCGACGAGGGCTCCGCTGCTTCTGCTGAACGGTTCTGCGGGTATCGCTGTCGGTATGGCCACCAATATGGCTCCGCACAATCTCGGAGAATGCTGTGACGCCATCTGCGCCTACATAGACAATCCTGACATAGATGTCGACGGCCTGATGCAGTATATCAAAGGTCCGGATTTCCCGACGGGAGGTATCATCCAGGGCATCCAGGGCATCAGGGACGCCTATGAGACAGGACGCGGACGTGTGGTAGTGCGCGCGAAGACCGAGATCGAGGTGGACAATAACGGCCGTGAGACCATCGTAGTCACCGAGATACCTTATATGGTGAACAAGAAGGAGATGCTCGAGAAGATAGGCCAGATGGTGGACGACAAGAAAATCGAGGGCATCACCTATATGAATGACGAGACATCCCGCGAGGGTGTGCGTGTGATTTTCAGGGTGAAACAGGGAGCGAACTCCAATGTTGTCCTGAACACATTGTTCAAATACACCCCGCTTCAGTCAAGTTTCGCCATTAACAATGTGGCTCTGGTGAAAGGCAGGCCACGCACTCTCGGGCTCAAGGACATCCTCAAGGTGTTCGTGGATTTCCGCCATGAGGTGATTCTCAGAAGAACCCGTTTCGAGCTTGACAAAGCCAAGAAGAGAGCTCATATACTCGAAGGCCTCATCAAGGCTATTGATGTTATTGACAGAATCATAGCCATCATCAGGGCATCCAAGAGCGTGGACGAGGCCAAGAACGGGCTCATCGGTGAATTCGGATTCTCGGACGCACAGGCTTCCGCGATTGTCGAGATGCGTCTCCGCCAGCTCACAGGACTGGAGAGGGAGAAACTCCAGGCTGAATACGATGAACTTGAGAAATTCATCGCTTACTGCAATGATGTGCTTGCCAATACAAGCCTCCAGATGGAAATCATCAAGAATGAGACAATGGAGCTCAAGGCGAAATACGGAGACCCTCGCAGGTCCGAGATTGTGCCTACTGCAGACGAATTCAATCCTGAGGATTTCTATGCTGATGACGATGTGGTCATCACAATTTCCCATTTCGGATACATCAAGCGCACACCTCTTACTGAATACCGCACGCAGAACCGTGGCGGTGTGGGTATGAAGGGCAGCGCCACCAGGGACGAGGATTTCATCGAGCACCTGTATGTGGCAAATATGCACAGCACGATGCTCTTCTTTACAGAAAGCGGCAGGTGTTTCTGGCTGAAGGTTTACGAGGTACCTGAGGGCTCTCGCTCATCCAAGGGACGTGCGATCCAGAACGTCCTCAGCATTCCGGATGACAAGATCAAGGCAATCATCAATGTTCCGACTCTCAACGACGAGGAATATATCAACAGCCATTATATCATCCTTGCAACAAAGCAGGGCATCATCAAGAAGACTTCGCTGGAGGCTTACTCAAGGCCTCGCGCAAAAGGCGTGAACGCTGTCAATGTAAGGGAAGGCGATGAACTGCTTGAGGCAATTCTTACGGACGGCAGGTCCGAGGTGCTTATCGCCAGCCGGAACGGACGTTGTGTCAGATTTGACGAATCAGACGCCCGCCCGCTCGGAAGAACTGCTACCGGAGTTCGTGGCATCAATCTTTATGAGGATGACACTGCGATAGGAATGGTTTGCTATGAGCCTGAGAATGAGGACGCTGCGGCTCACACTCTGCTCGTCATAGGAGAGAAGGGCCTTGGAAAGCGTACTGACTTTGAGGAATACCGCAAGACCAGCAGGGGCAGCAAGGGTGTCAGGACTATGAACATCACTGACAAGACAGGACGTCTGGTGGCTATGAAGAATGTTACTGAAGATAATGACCTTCTCATCATAACCCAGAGCGGAATCATCATCAGGATGGCAGTTTCAGACATCAAGCAGGCCGGAAGGAACACCCAGGGCGTAAAACTGATAAATATCAGGGACAATGACTCAATCGCTTCTGTATCAGTGGTTGCCAAGAGTGATGACCCTGAGGAGACCCCAGTTGATGCTGCCGGAAATGAACCGGCACAGGATGCCCGGCCGGCAGATGAAAATACCGCCGTTGACACAGGTAACACAAATAATGAATAATTAATATTAATTATAATAGTTATGAAACGAATTCTCATCGCATTGGCATTGTTCGCCTCAGTCCAGGCAGCCAACGCACAAGTTAAATCCGCTGAGGCCAAGAAGGCTGTTGACGCTGCAGTTGCTGCTTCCCAGAACGAGAAGAAGGCTGTTAAAGTGGCAACCTGGCTCTCTCTCGGCCAGTCTTATCTCAAAGCATACGATGCCCCTACAGGAAGTCTCTGGCAGGGCGCTTCCAAACAGGAGCTCGCTCTCATTATGGGAAATGAGAAACCGTCTTCTTCAGAGGCGGTCAATGTTCAAGGCGAGCCGATGACCAAGGAGGTCTATGCTGAGAAGAATCTCTATTTCAACCAGAATAGACAGCTTGCCATCATCGAGGTGACCAAGCCGGTTATTCCGGACGCTCTTGAGAGAGCTGCAGAGGCGTACAAGAAAGCCTATGAGGTTGACGTGAAGAAGACCAAGACAAAGGACATCGCTGCCGCTCTTGAGTCAATCGGCCAGAAGTACACATCCGAGGCATATAACAAATATACTTTCGGTGACATCGCAGCTGCGAGCGTTCTCTTTGAGAAAGCAGCTGACGTGCAGGCCATAGCTCCGCTTTCAAAGCTTGACACAAGTTCTGTTTACAATGCAGGTTTCACAGCCTGGGCAGCCAAGGACAACGCACGCGCCAAAGAGCTTTTCGAGAAATGCTACAATGCCGGTTACTACTATGAGGGCGGCGAGGTTTTCGCAAAACTTGCTGACGTAGACACTCTCAATACCAAGAAATATCTTGAGGAAGGTTTCGAGAAATTCCCTCAGAGCCAGAGCATTCTCA
>JBJEBM010000080.1:0-10725 GCA_051870055.1 Candidatus Cryptobacteroides sp. | reverse complement strand
ACAGAATATATTGACCTTCAGCATTATGAGGAAAGCATTATCGGCATTGACCGCACTTGCAGCGGCCGCACAGATCTCTTTCGGAGCGGAAACTGTCATCTGGCGCATAGGCGAGACTGACAATTCAGCGGCGGAACTGGCCCTCGGTCCGGACAGATTCAGGGATTTTTTGGAGAATGACTTCGGATTCGAGGACAAGTATTATATCCCGGGGTACTCCCTGCCGGAAAAAGATTTCCCTTATGTACTGCCGGGACCGGCTGACACCTGGGGAGGCACCTGGTCCACAGCCGGATGGCGAACGCACCAGGTCAATATTCTCTTCGAACTGGACAACGTCCCGAAAAACGGAGACTTCACATTGACAATCAATCTGTTGGATTTTGCGAAAAGTTTCCTTCCGAAGCTCAGGGTCTCCATCAACAGACAGGACTGGAGATGCCACCTGATGACGCCGGAGAACAAGCCGGAAGACAGGTTCCGCCATTACAGGTACCGGGAGCCAGTCACCGACACCCTTTCCATAACTGGAGACCTGAGGACCGCGACCCCGAGACGGCTGGAGATTCCTGTTGACCGCGGAGTGCTGAGAAACGGAGGCAATGTCATAACCCTGACAGTGCTGGAAGGCTCATGGGTTTTGTTTGACGGGCTGGAACTTTCCGGTCCTGCAGGAGTCAGGAATATAAGGCCTGGACAATTGTTTGTCCGGGACATAGCCCCCGCTGAATACGAATTGTCCGACGGAGGGAGAAGATACCAGCCTCTGATTGTGGACATCGAGCGGCTCGAATCCAGGCCCGAGATAGCCGTAGAACTGGACGGGAAAGTGATACACAGACAGTTTCTTGAGGCAGGACGTTACCAGATAGAAGCCCCGATGCCAGCCGTAAAACGGAGCTGTTCAAGCCGTTACAGGATTTTGGAAAACGGAAGGGAAATCGCGTCCGGCACAGTGCGGCGTTCGCCACGGCCTGAAATCACCCCGGCCGACTATGTTGATACAAGAATCGGCACGGCTCATTCCAGATGGATGATAGCCCCGGGGCCGTGGATGCCGTTCGGAATGGTCAAGCTCAGCCCTGACAACCAGAATCCGGGATGGCAGGCAGGCTACCAGCCGTCGTTCGAGAGCATCGGATGTTTCAGCCACATCCACGAATGGACAGTGGGCGGCCTTGGCATTATGCCGGCCAATGGGGAGCTCAAGACAGAGGTCGGGGACGAGCGAAATCCTGATTCCGGCTACCGCTCAAGAATGGACAAGCGGACAGAGGAGGCAGGGATTGGATATTACAAGGCTGACCTGACCGACTACGGCATCCGGGCAGAACTGACTGCCACCACCCGTGCCGGAATGCTGCGTTTTACATATCCGAAGGGCAGCAAGGACTCCAGAATAATGATTGACATCCATCCGAATATCGAGAAAGACTTCCAACTGCTTGAAACAGAGATAAGGAAGGTCGGGGACAGAAGGATTGAAGGGCGCAGCCGGCATTATGTTCCGCAGATGTGGAGCGACGATGCCAGCCAGGATTACACCGTGAATTTCGTCGTGGAATTCGACGCGCCGATCAAGAGAATGGGCAGATGGGTTGACGGCAAAGTTGATTACGCCGACTCGCTGGTATGCGGCAGGTGCGGGAAGGCAGGAGTGTTTGTGGAGTTCGATACGGAGCGCCATCCGGTGATTACAGTCCGGACCGGAATCTCCCCTGTCAGCATCGCGAATGCGTCCCTCAACCTGCAGACCGAACTGTCCGGCAGATTCGGATGGAATTTCGAGGAAGTCCGCCAGGCTCAGAAAGATGTGTGGAACGACATATTCACAAGAATCGCCGTGAAGAGCTCTAACCGTCTGGACAAAGTACGTTTCTACAACAACATATACCGCGCGGTCTGCGGGCGCAACACCTGGAGCGACGTAAACGGGGAATGGGTGTCCACGGACGGGGTTGTCCGCAAAGTGCCAGAACCTGGCGGGATGATGCTCAGCTGCGATGCTTTCTGGAATTCATTCTGGAATCTCAACCCGTTCTGGAATCTGGTGCTGCCGGAATGGAGCAGCAGATGGGTCAAATCCCAGCTCGCGATGTACGACGCCAACGGATGGCTGGCAAAAGGCCCGGCCGCCCTGAATTATATCCCGGTAATGGTGGCCGAGCACGAGATTCCGCTGATGGTGAGCGCCTACCAGATGGGAGTGAGGGACTACGATGTCAACAAGATGTTCGAGGCGGTGGTGAAAATGCAGACGACTCCAGCCCGGAAAGTCCACAACGGATTCGCCGGCAACAGGGACCTTGTGCATTATATGAAATACAAATATGTACCTTCGGATCTCGGAAGATTCTCAAACACAATGGAATACTCATTCGATGACTGGACTGTGGGCCAGCTGGCCTTGGCTCTTGGCCGGGACGAGGAATACCGGATATTCAACGACAGGGGTTACTGGTGGAAGAATGTCATTTCAGAAGACGGATACTGCAGGATGAGGCTCAGCTCGGGAGAATGGGTAACCCCGTTTGATCCGTTCCGCACCGGAGCCAACCGGCACTACGTGGAAGGTAATGCCTGGCAGCTGACCTATTTCGTGCCCCAGGATGTTCCCGCACTTGTGGAGACAATCGGCAGGGAACGTTTCACCGAACGCCTGGAATGGGGATTCGCCCAGTCAGAGCCGTGGAGATACAATGCCCCGAACGACCAGTACTGGGATTATCCCGTGGTGCAGGGCAACCAGCAGTCAATGCATTTCGCATTTCTTTTCAACTGGGCCGGAAAGCCTTGGCTCACACAGAAATGGAGCCGTTCCATCCTGGACAGGTATTATGGTTGCGGAGAAGCGAACGCCTATCTTGGAGACGAGGACCAGGGCCAGATGAGCGCCTGGGCCGTGCTGGCATCCATCGGACTGTTCCAGACGGACGGAGGCACGTGCGTCAATCCGTATTACGAGATAGGCAGTCCAATATTCGAGGAGACAGTTATCGACCTCCGCGGACAATACGGCAGGGGCGGAAAGTTTACCATCAAGGCCATAAACACATCGGCCGACTACAAATATGTGCAGTCGGCCGTGTTGAACGGTAAGCGTCTCGACTCTTTCCGATTCCCCGCTTCAGAACTTCTGAAAGGAGGAGAGCTCGTCCTGGAAATGGGTCCCGAGCCGAATCTCTCCTGGGGGATGGAGGAGTGAGGATTATTTCATAAATGCCTTTACAACCATAATCTGCTTGCCGGAATCATTGATTATCCGGTAAGAGCCGGCCGCTGCTGAAATCACAAGAGATTCAGCATAGGTGAGATGGAAGGCCATACCTCCGGCTGTCACAACGGTCGCAGAGGTGCCTTCCACGAGATTGAGGGCGTGGCACTTGCCTTCGGTCTTGACTTCCACTTCAGTATCAATCACATAGCGATGTACATCGTATGAATGGTTCTTATGTGTCGGCAGATGCCAGAGCTCCCAGCCGTTGCCTTTCTCCATCAGTGACGGATGCGAGACGAACTCTTCCGCAATGCGTTTTCCTTTGCGGTCAAAATACAGATTGGCCATAGCCCTGTCGATGTTCAGGGGTCTCGGACGGCCGTCAAGGTCAAGCGCCATCCAGTCGTACATCTTGAATGTGAAAATATAAGGTGTCGTGCTTATTTCGAGCACGAGGTTGTTTCTTCCCGAGCTGTGAAGCGTTCCCGGAGGGATGAGATACAGTGCGTGCTTCTCCGACGGTTCGGAATTGATGTATTTCTCCACGTCAAGCGGTGTGGCTGTCTCGTGGCTCTTTTTCAATGCAGCCTCAAATTCCCCAGGCACGATGTCTTCCTTGAATCCGAGATATACTTCGGCGCCCGGTTTCGAATCGAGGATGTAGTAAGTCTCCTCCTGGGTCAGGACCTCACCGAAGTTCTTCTGTATGAATTCCTTCCTCGGATGGCACTGGATTGAGAGATTGCCGCCGTCGAAATTGTCCAGATAGTCCAGGCGGATCGGGAATTCATCCCCGTATTCGGCATAGCATTCCTTGCCGACAACATTCTCGCCGGCCTCGTACATCACTGTATCGAACGAGAGTTCAAGCATTTTTCCGTCTCCGCCGAAGATGATGCCGTTCTCAGGGACAATCAGCTCGAATGACCAGGCATAATTCTGGACATCCTGTGGCAGTTCTTTTATGAACTCCTTGATGCGCTGCCCACCCCAGGCGCCGGGCTCGAACCAAGGGCGTACCCTGAATCCGTTTCTTGCCAGTTTTTCCAGGCCTTCGCGGATGACTGGGCCCTCGGCCCAGGTTATCTCGGTCTCCCTCTGTGCATCTACGAAGATGTCAACTTTTGGGAGCAATGCCTTTTTGTGCTTGTTAAGCACCACCCAGTCAATGAAATAGAAGCGCTTGTACATTTTCTTCGGGGCATCCGGAGCAGCCGCGCCAAGGTTCCTGATGCTGGCAGCCCTGGCCCTGAACTGTATCTCGTTCTTTGGAATGTCAAGGTAGATCACAGTCCCCTCCCATCCGGCAAGGGCGGCGCCCGGTCCGTATATGATATTGAGTGATACTGACTTGTCTGGCCTTATCGCCTCCAGCCTGTCTTTCTCGAAAAAGTCGGCGAGGGAGAGCTTCGCGCGGAATCCGAAAATCGGGTCGTCCCCGCCGAGGTACGGCTCAATCAGTTTGTCAATCTCCCCGGGAGACTTCATCGCGGCTCCCGCATTCCACCACAATGCGGCAATGCCCATATCAGCCAGGGCCTTGTTGAGCTCTGAGACAAATGTGTCAAACATCACGCCCACATAGCCGTCCACGATTACTGTGCCGCAGCCTGAAATTCGTCTTGCAAGTTCTTCATAGTCCGAAGACACTGTCCCCACTCCAAGGTCGTGAACCGGATATATATCATATTCTCCGGCGCCAGGATTCTTCTTCTCTACAGGAATAAGTTTTTGAGTTGTCTTTCTTATCTCCGACATCATTATTGTATTTTTATATTTTACTGGTAATCTGCTATTTGCGGAACAATGACGCAGCTCCGAGCATTGCCGCCCTGTCGAGCAGGGCTGAAGTGCGGACATCCACATTGCACCCGAAATGCTTCAGCCCCTCATTGAGCGGAGCCGAGAAATACGGATAGGCGCGGGAGATATTGCCTCCGATAACCAGCGTATTTCCTCCGAACCTGGTCAGCACAGGTGCGAGGAACGAGGCCAGACGTTCTCCGTATTCGCGGAAAAGCGTCCTCGCCGATTCTTCCTGCTCATAAACTTCCGCCACCTGCTTCGCCCCTACTACTTTTTTCCCGGTTAGTTCGAAATATCTTTTGACAATCCATCTGGTGGAGAATGCGTCATCGGCGATTCCACCCTCGAAAGGCAGATGGTAAACCCAGCCGTGCGCCGGAACTTCAGGTGAATCCACAACCAGCTCGCCATCAGCCACAAAGCCTGAACCGAATCCGGTTCCAAGTGTCACGGCGAGCACCCTGTCGGAACCTGCAGCTGCGCCGTAAAGTGACTCTCCCAACGCAAATGCCGAAGCGTCATTGACATAGCGCATTTCAGGCCTGCGGGATTTCAGCGCGATGAACGAGCCGAGAGTCTCCCTGACATCCAGGCCGTAAACTCCGGCATATTTGCCCACTCCGCTGATAAGGGAAATACCCCTGTCATAATCGAACGGCCCCGGGAAGGCGAAACCGACACGGTTCACTATCCCGTCATAAACGGACATTGTGCCCAGGACATTCCCGGCCCAGGCAGATACTACAGGCAGCGCGTTGGCCGAACTGTCCACCGGTGTCGTGACAGGTTCAGTGCAGAGAATACCTTTCTCAATGTCAACCACTGCGGAGCAGATATGTGACCCGCCCACGTCAACACCAATAACGAAATTGTCGCTCATAGTTTACAGAAAAATAATATCCAAACAATCTAAATTATGTATGAACATATAATTTCTGCAAATATAGACATTTGTTTTGAATTTGCAAATTATGCTTCGCCGGATTGCATAATTATCTTTCCAGCCGTGAATATTGTATCAACATACATTCACAGCTGTTCAAATCAGAAGAAAACCATATTCGGAAGGATCGATTCTATAATCTTTTGCGGGACCTCGCATTCCCTTGCGATTTCCGGCCACTTGGATACGGCCTGGCATACCTCATCGATAATCCCCGCGGTATTTTTGATGTTGTTGGCGGCACCGCATGCTATCAGGTCGTCCTTGGTAATGTCCCTGAATTTACCGTTTATCGACATCTGGTGGGCAGAAGTCCACTTCCCGTCCGGATTGTACGAGTAGCACATGTCGTACGCCGGAGAAAGACGCCACTTTCCATCTCTGCCCATCAGGAAAGAAATGTTTTTCGTATGGTCGTCCTGGTTGCGTATTACCACGTTGAATGCCATTCTGCGGAACATCTCCTGTGCTTCCCTGTACGAAAGCCTCAATCCTCGCATAACGGAGAATGCCTGTTCGTAAGAGTAGGCCCGGAGAAGCCGATAATCGAAATGCGCGATACCGCAGAGCGTCTGCATATGCATTTTTTCTCCATTTTTCCGGTCGAATCTCTTCGTCAGGAAATGGGCTCTTCCGTTCTCCTCGATCAGCGAACACTCTGCCATATCGATGCCGCATTCCTTCACAAGACGAGAGAAGGAATACTCCAGACGCCCGAAGTTCTCAGTCTCCCTGAATCCGGTCGTGGCCGACACGCCGTCCAGTTTGATGATGTAGTGTTCAAAGCCCTCGGGGGTCCCAACTTGTCCCGAGCGGACTTCACCGGTCTCTTTGTTGTAAGCAATAATCGCCTTGGCCCGCTGTCCACCGGCTGAAGTTCCAAGACGCAGAATCTCCGCAATGGCAGCCTTCTTGTCAGCAACGATGTTTGCATTGAAACTTGATTTATCCTCCAAAGCTTCCTGCGCTACATCCACTAAAGATTCTATCTCTATCCTGATATCCGGATTGGCTGTTTCAATGGCAGGCTCAAACTCAAGGGCGCCCATACAGCGTTTGCCCAGAAAGCACAGTGTCTCAATTGCATTAGCGCTGGTCCGTCCTGTCAGGGCCAGCCATTTCTTGAAGAGAGCGCGTCCGTATGTATCCGGTAGAGAATCCGCCAGAAGGCCTGGCAGACCCTTGAAAGTCGTTTTGTCAAGTTCTCCGAAGCTATACACCCGTCCAGCCCTTACGGGCATCATCAACGGAGAAGGTTCTATGCCTTGCCGCACAAAGTCCGGATCATATTCGAACTGTGCGACCTCATACCGCTGATCCCAGCGGACTGAAGCTATGGGCTGTCCATACAGGATGACTCGGGCCACGTCTACCATTCCAATTCCTCCCTTTTCTCTTTAATATAACCTTTGGATGCCCGCTTTCGTCTGAACTTGTCTGTTTTACTGACAAGCTCGTAGTATTCATTCGGGCTCAACTGCTCCTCCTCGGCGAGCGGGATGAAAACATCAAGTTTGCCCAAAATACGCAATACCCGGATTAACGATTCGAAGTTTTTCAGTTCTCCATCTTCCATACGTTTTATGGTCGAGATGGAAACCCCGCTCTTGTCCGCAAGTTCAGCCTGCGACATATTCTGCTTCAGCCGCACCTTTTTAATTTTCGCCGCTATTCTGCTGCACAGCTCGATGTCTGTCAATATATAAATATTGTCCAACATTTCAAATTTGATATCTAACGCAACAAATATATAAATAAAAGTTCAAAAATGAAACTTTATTGGAAAATATTCAAGAGCGGAAATGCCGAGCCTCAAAGAACCTTGCGCTTGGAGACGGTAGGGACGAATTCCTTGAGATAGAAAGGCTCGAAATAGGCGGTATCCTCGAAAAGGGATGCAGCGAGCTTCTTCTCAGCCGGCACGAGCATCGAAGAGGCTTCAGGGCAGACCTGGGCGAAAAAGGCGGCAGGTGACGTGATCACTGACGAACATTTGGCCGCCCCGTCTCCGACAAAGAGCACCGGACCTTCGCCAAGCAGATCGGCATAACTGCCGGAATCAATGATTTTCGGTTCGATTTCCGAAATCATCCGGCCGTCAGGAGCATAGACTGCCGTATAGACCTCCATCCTGCGCGCATCAATCATCGGAACCACATACTTGCAGCCTTCCGGCAGGAGATTGTGCGCGGCAGCCTGCCAGACGAGCACCTCCAAGGAACTTACCGCCAACAGCGGAATACCCGCTCCGAAACACAGTCCTTTGGCAGTGGACACGCCGACACGCAGACCCGTATAGGAGCCAGGTCCCATACTTACACATACAGCGTCGCAATCCTGCACCTTAAGACCCTGTTCGTCAAGCATTTCCTTTACAAAAGGAGCCGTAAGGGAAGCGTGGCGCCTCTCCGCATCCTTCCTTTCTGACACAATCCTGCCGTCAATGGACAGCGCCGTCGAACACAATGCAGTGGAAGTTTCTATATAAATGATTTTGGACATATCCGGATTGAATTTATCAACAGAAAAGATTTTTGAAATAAGGAAAAACCGACAGCGTCGCATCCTTCAGGCAGACATACACTTCCGACTCCGCGAGCGTGCTTTCCCGGACAATTGAAAAAGTAGAATTCAGAGCATTGAAAAGCACAATCAGAACTCCGAGCAGAAGAGCCGCCTTAACAGCGCCGAAAGCCGCTCCAAGCACGCGGTCAAGCCACCCCAACATCACAAAACTTATGCTTGCCTTGACAATTTTGCCAAGCAGCCTGAAAAGACATATCACCAACGAAGCCACCAACACGAACACTATGAGATACAGCAACTTATCAGATATCTGGAGATAAGGCTGGACATAACCGCACAGCAGATTCGTGAACTTGCACGCCATCCAGACACCTGCGAAAAGGGCGACAATGGCGACCAGCTGGTCAGTCAGTCCTTTGAAAAAACCGTCCAGAAGAGCCGCCACAAGAATGAGCGTCAATATAATATCCAATACGTTCACAGCTTTTGCTAAAAACTTATAATTTCATTATCTTTGCAGACTATTAAATACGGAGTCTCTCACCAGGCATCCGCAAACGCAAAATTATATAAAAAAATATGACATTCAAAGAGTATAAGGGCCTTGATTTGGTAGCCATCAGCAACGAAGTACTTGACAGATGGCGGAAAAACCACGCATTTGAGAAATCGCTGGAAGTCAGGGAAGGCGCTCCGGAGTTCATTTTCTTCGAGGGACCTCCTTCCGCCAACGGTATGCCAGGTATCCATCACGTGATGGCCCGCTCTATCAAAGACGCTATATGCAGATACAAGACACAGACAGGTTACAAGGTGAACCGCCGCGCCGGCTGGGACACCCACGGGCTGCCTGTGGAGATGGGAGTCGAGAAGAAACTCGGAATACACAAGGACGACATCGGACGGAGCATATCCGTGGAGGATTACAACCGCACCTGCCGCACCGAGGTGATGAGATTCACAAAGGAGTGGGTCAATATGACCGAGCGCATAGGCTACTGGGTGGATATGAACGACCCGTACATCACCTATGACAACCGTTACATCGAGACTCTCTGGTATCTGCTCAAGAAAATTTATGACAAGGGACTCCTCTACAAAGGCTACTCCATCCAGCCCTACTCCCCTTCCGACGGAACGGGACTGAGTTCCCACGAGCTGAACCAGCCGGGATGCTACAAGGACGTCACCGACACGACTGCCACCTGCCAGTTCGAGGTCATCAAGGACGCCAAGTCGCAGCCTCTCTTCGGAATTGACACTCTGCCCGTGTATTTCCTGGCCTGGACCACCACACCGTGGACATTGCCTTCAAACACAGCGCTTTGCGTTGGCCCGGAAATCGAATATTCGAGAGTTCTCTCATTCAATCCATATACCGGCAACGAGGCTATCTACATTGTCGCATCCTCATTGGTGGGAGCCTGGTTCAATCCGAAAGGCGAGAATGTCCCGTTCGAGGATTACAAGCCTGGCGACAAAGTGATTCCTTACAAGGTTCTTGACGGAAAATTCAAAGGCTCCGACCTCGTCGGGATAAGGTATCACCAGCTGATTCCGTGGTTCAAGCCTCTTGAAGGAGACGCATTCAGGGTGATATCAGGAGATTATGTCACCGTGGAGGACGGTACCGGCATTGTCCATATTGCCCCTACGTTCGGAGCAGACGACAAGAAGGTCGCAGGCAATTTCGGCATACCTCCGCTCATGGTTCTCGACAAGGACGGCAACCGCCAGGCCCAGGTGGACCGCAAAGGCCGTTTCTACCGCATTGAGGACCTGGATCCTAAATATGTGGAAAGCAATGTCAGTCCTGAATACAAGGAATTTGCAGGCAGATATGTCAAGAACGCATTCGACGACTTCATCCCCGCTGACGCTCCGACGCTCGACGTGGACCTCTGCATGATGATGAAGGCAGACGGAAGGGTGTTCAAGATCCAGAAGCACGTGCACAGCTACCCTCACAGCTGGAGGACAGACAAGCCTGTGCTCTACTTCCCTCTCGACGCCTGGTTCATCAAGACCACGGCGGTGAAGGACGAGATGGTGGCCCTCAACAAGAACATCGTGTGGAAACCGGAAGCCACGGGAACAGGACGTTTCGGGCAGTGGCTCGAGAACATCCAGGACTGGAACCTTTCGAGAAGCCGTTTCTGGGGCACTCCGCTTCCGATATGGCGCACCGAGGACGGCAAGGAGGAGAAGTGCATAGGTTCGCTCAAGGAACTTT
>JBJEBM010000079.1:0-10736 GCA_051870055.1 Candidatus Cryptobacteroides sp. | reverse complement strand
GGTCGGAAAACGAAAGTAGGAAGAAAACTACTTCGTTTTCCTCCTACTCGATTTTTTCCGTTTAATTGACAAAAAATAATTGCACCACAATAATTTTGATTTCAAAACAGAAATTAATAAATTTGAAATCTTTCAAAATAACTTATTCAATATGGTCGATTATACTGAAATGGTGCAGGCCGCTGTGGAAAAATTGTTCGATGCGGTCAGGAGGAACGGGATGGACAATGAACAGGCTGTCAATCTCATTTCAGGTGCTTATGCCCTTGCCGAGGAGGCTCACCGTCCGCAGAAAAGAAAAAGCGGACTTCCTTACATTCTGCATCCCCTGGCTGTGGCGCTGATAGTAGTCGAGGAAATGCGTCAGACCGACCCTTCCATAGTCTGCGCCGCGCTCCTTCACGATGTGGTGGAAGACACCGACCATACAATCGAGGAGATAAGGTCGCTTTTCGGAGACGACGTCGCCACTCTTGTAGCGGCTGTCACGAAGCCCAACAAACAGCAGGTTGACAACTTCCAGCATATTCTCGGCTCAGTCAATAAAGATGTCAGGGTGCTGATACTCAAGCTTTCCGACCGCCTCCACAATATGAGGACACTCGATTCAATGAAGCCTCAGAAACAGTGGAAGATTGCATCAGAGACCCAGTTCTTCTTCGCTCCTCTCGCCGGCAGGCTCGGGCTGTACAAGGTCAAATCAGAGCTTGAGAATCTGGCCTTCAAGTTCCTCAATCCGATGGAGTACGAACATCTCAGCTCGGAACTCGTCAAAGACCGGGAACGAACGAAGGAAGCCGTGGAGACGTTTATGAGCGAGGCCGAGGCCACTGTGTTCCAGTCTTTCTCCAAAGTAATCCGCTGGGATATCCGTTATCGCAAACCGTTCAGTATATGGAGGGAGATGCAGGAGCGCAACTGCGATTTCTATCACGTTCCTTTCAAGCATTATATTCGCGCGGTGTTCAATTGTGACGAGGTCCGGAAGGATACAGGCAGGGACATTTCAGAGCAGGATATTGTGCTGAAGATTTATTCTGTGTTGGGCAACAAGTTCAGGGAGCAGACCGGCAGTTTCATCAATTATATGACCCAGCCGAAAGCCAACGGTTACCGCTCGGTCCATTTCAGGCTGCTCAATCCATACGGCAATATCGAGGAGTTCCATATCAGTTCCGACACGATGCGCGAGCAGTCCTATTTCGGATGTATAGTGGATGACAAGGAGCAGTGGATGAAGAGGCTGACATCCGTGCTTCAGGAACTCTCCGAGAACCCTGAGCTGCTTATGCCAGGCATTCACGATTCTCTTTATAATGAGGATGTTACAGTATATACGCCTCAGGGATCTCCGGTCACCCTTCCGAAAGGAGCGACTGCTCTTGATTTCGCCTACGAGATTCATACGAGGATTGGCAGTCATGCCAAATATGCGAGAATCAACGGCAGACTTGCCTCAGTCCGCACCCGTCTCAACAGGGGAGACTGCATTGAGATTTTTTCTGACGAGAGCATAAATCCCCAGCAGGACTGGCTTGATGATGTGGTAACATTCAAATCCAAGAAGGCTATACGGAACTATCTGAACCGCCAGCCAAAACAGAAATACAAGCTATGTCCCTGCTGCCGTCCTTTGCCGGGGAGTGAGATAATCGGATTCGCTGATTCCGAAGGGACGGTGACAGTGCATCGCCGCAACTGTCCGGACGCTATCCGCGCAGCCTCGGAGAACGGCCAGACGATTGTCGCCGTGGAGGATTTCAAACCTGAGGAAAACATTCTATATCCGGTGTCAATAAGGATAATAGGAGTTGACAGGCCGCATCTTCTCAGGGATATCATCGACTGCGTTGTACAGGATGCCCATCTGTCAATGTCCGCTTTGAATTCAGTTATGGAAGAAGAGATTGTCACCTGCACAATAAGTTATTCAGTCCATTCGGCGGATGAACTTGACAGTGCGGTGAAACGTCTGATGAGCATCGAAGGCGTGGAAGAAGTAAGAATTGAATAATCTACATACCGCTGACTGTATCCACAATAAAAATCAAAGCTGAGGCCGCCCAGTCTGTCACAGAAATAGCGAATTCCGGACAGAACCCTGCCGCGTACAAGGTGACTGTCGCGATAGAGATGACCATCAGCGCAGTCGTCAGTGGCAATGCCAATATATTTGTAATCAGGAAGTAGCGGGGAAATGTGCGGAAATGCCACCAGGCTGCCGGTGCTGTGAATACCTGGCAGGAGATGGCCACAGCCGCTGCGTTCCATATTTTTCTCATTATTCTGAAATCCCCGGTGCCGTCATCAGGGAACCAGGATTTCAGCCTCGGAAGCAATATGAATATTCCTGCCATTGCAAGGTATGAAAGCTGGAAACCGGGCGTCAGAATGACTTGAGGCGAGAAAGTCAGCTGTATCATCAGTGCGGCGCACATCATATGCAACGGGTCGCTTCTCCGGAGGGACATTTTGGCCGATTCGTTCAGCAGGATAAAAAGGAACGCCCTGGTGAGAGAGGCGGATGCTCCTGTCGCGATGGTATAGAATCCTGCAGCGCTGATCAGAATGACGCTTCGTATGTTTTTTATGGCCGGGGCGTTCCCGGGGAATGAAAGCGCTTTGTACAGAATGACATAGATGATTCCGAGATGCAGGCCTGACAGGGCGAGGATGTGGGATGCCCCGCTTTCCCTGAATGCATTCACTGTATCTCTGGATAGTCCTGAACGGTCTCCTGTCAGCAACGCTTTCAGCAGGGGAGCGGTGCTCTCCGAGCCGAAAGGTATGCTGTCTATCAAAGACTTTACCTTTTCAGCCATTCCGGTGGCGGCAATTTCCAGCCACCCTTGTCTTTGCCCGTATCCGATTCCGGAAATGCAGGCTGTTGAAGCGCAGAACACCCCAAGTGTCAGGTAAAGAAACATTATCAGGGACAGTCCGGGACGTTTCATGGCGGCCGCCAGGCCAATGGCCGTGAAGCAAAATACGGCAGACATCTGCACTGCTGCATAACAGCTGGAAATGCCGGCTGTCCGTTCTGAAAGGTATGTGAAAATCAAAGTTCCGGCAGCGATACCGGCCGTGAACGTGAAGGATAACGCCGCAAAATCTTTCGCCTCTGTCATTTGATTCCAGTTTCTTGCTAAAATAGTGAAATCTTGTTAACTTTGCACATTATTCCAGTGATTTTTTAGAAAACTAATATATTTTGAAATGATAATACTGGTAATCAACTGCGGAAGTTCCTCAATCAAGTACCAACTGCTTGATATGAAGAACGACGACGTTTATGACGTTCTTGCAAAAGGTATCGTCGAGAAGATCGGACTGGAGACCGGATGCCTCCAGCATACTGCCACAGGCAGGGAGAAATATATCGTTGACCTGCCGATTCCTGACCACAAGGTGGGAATGAAGCTTGTCCTCGACACGCTCACTGATCCGGAGCACGGCGTGCTCAAGTCTTTGGATGACATTGAGGCCGTTGGCCACAGAATTGTCCACGGAGGTGAGTACTTCTCCACAAGCGCCCTTGTGAATGAGGACGTTATGAAGAAGATTGAGATATGCTGCGACTTCGCACCACTTCACAATCCGGCCCACCTCCTCGGAATCAGGGCAGTGCAGGCCGTTCTTCCTTCCGTCCCTCAGGTGGTCACTTTCGACACCGCTTTCCATCAGAGCATTCCGGCTTATGCCTATATGTACGGCCTTCCATACGAGTGCTATTCAAAATACCGTGTCCGCAAATACGGTGCTCACGGAACAAGCCACCAGTTTGTTGCCGAGAAAGGTGCAAAGTTCGTCGGACTTGACATCAACAATTCCAGAATAATCACCTGCCACATAGGCAACGGCAGCTCCATCACGGCTGTGCTCAACGGCAAGTCTGTTGACACATCAATGGGCTTCACACCGCTTGACGGCGTGATTATGGGCACAAGGTGCGGAAGCATTGACCCGAACATTGTCCCTTATCTGATGAAGAAAGACGGACTTACTCCGGATGAGATGACTGAGATAATGAACAAGAAGAGCGGATTCCTCGGCATTTCCGAGGCTTCTTCTGACGCCCGTGACCTGGACGCCCTTGCCAATTCAGGTGACCAGAAAGCCAAGCTCGCACTCAAGATGCTCACCTACGGAGTCATCAAGTATATCGGACAGTTCGCGGCTGTGATGAACGGTGTTGACCTCATTGTCTTCACAGGCGGAATCGGGGAGCACAACAGCCGTCTCCGCCGCAGGGTGTGCGAGAACTTCTCATATCTCGGACTCAAGTTTGACTATCAGGCAAATACAGCTTTCGGAGAGGATGCGATAATCTCGCTCCCTGACTCGAAAGTCAAAGTCGCCCTCATCACAACTGACGAGGAAATTGTCATAGCGCGCGACACTATGCATATCGTAATGAGTGAAGAAGAAAACTGATTTATACTATGATTACAAGTTTTTCAGACGTATTTGCGGACCTCAAAGAGAAAGGCATCTGCAAGAAAATGGTCGCTGCGTGGGCAGTTGACGAGCATACTATTGAAGCGGCATCAAAGGCTGTTGATCTCGGTTTTGTAACAGCCACCCTCGTCGGCGATGCAAAGATGATCGAGGATGTGTGCGAGAAGAAAGGAATCGACTCCTCAAAATTCGAAATCATCGGCAATCCTGACGAGCTCAAGGCTGTCGCACAGGCTGTACAGCTCGTTCACGACGGTGACGGAGATGTTCTTATGAAAGGTCTCTGCAGCACTGACAAGTTCCTCCGCGCCATTCTCAACAAGGAGACAGGACTTCTTCCTCCAAAGGCATTGCTCAGCCACGTGGGTGTCATTGAGAGCCCTAATTATCACAAGCTCCTCTTCCTGACCGATATGGCCGTTGTTCCTCTTCCAGACCTCAAACAGAAGATGACACTTGCCAACTATGTGGTCAAGGTGGCCAAGTCTTTCGGCATAGCGAAGCCTAAGGTTGCTTTCATTGCCGCTTCAGAACAGGTGCTCGCATCAATGCCTGCCTGTCTTGAGGCTGCCGCTCTCGCCAAGATGGCTGACAGGGGACAGATCAAGGGCTGCATAGGTGACGGTCCTCTCGCTCTTGACGTTGCCATTGACCAGGAGTCCGTGGAAATCAAGAAACTCACCAGCCCTGTGGCAGGTGACGCGGACTGTCTCGTGTTCCCTAACATTGAGTCGGCCAATGTATTCTGGAAGACCAACTCCAAACTCGCTTCCGGCGTACGCCAGGCAGGTATGCTTGTGGGCACCACAGCTCCTTGTATCCTTGCAAGCCGCGCTGACAGTGTCGACACCAAGCTGAACTCAATTGCGGAGGCTGTCCTCAGCGTTCTGTAATAATTTGATTGATAAGATTTTGAGATGACTTGAAAGCTCTGTCTTCCGAGTTATCTTATTTTGTTTTGTCAGTTTCTGAATTGAGTTATTCAAAATTATTGCTAATTTTGTGCTGCTAAAACTTCGAATATGTATTCATTCATAATCAGCCTTGCCGCATTAGTTTCGGGCTATTTTATCTACGGCAGATTTGTCGAGCGCCTGTTCGGGCCTGATCCGTCCAGGAAGACTCCTGCGCTCACGCATTCGGACGGAGTGGACTATATCGCTATGCCATCCTGGAAAGTGTTTATGATACAGTTCCTCAATATTGCCGGAACGGGGCCTATTTTCGGCGCTATAATGGGAGCGAAATTCGGCCCGTCTGCGTATCTTTGGATTGTGTTCGGCTGTATTTTCGCCGGGGCGGTCCACGACTATCTTACAGGAATGCTTTCTGTAAGAAATGACGGAGCTGCACTTCCTGAGATTGTGGGACTTTATCTTGGCCAGACCACGAAGAAGGTCCTGCTGCTCTTTTCCATCATAGTGCTTCTTCTGGTGGGAGCGGTATTCGTATACAGTCCTGCCCTCATTCTCGGAGATATGGCCGGAGATGGCTCAAAATCTTCCATAATGCTCTGGGTAGCCGTAATATTCATCTATTATGTGTGTGCTACAATGCTGCCTATTGACAAGATAATCGGCAAGATTTACCCTCTGTTCGCCTTTGCGCTGCTGTTTATGGCGGTAGCTCTCATGGTGTGCCTGTTTGTGAAATGGCCTTCAATTCCTGAAATCTGGGACGGTCTCGGCAATCTCGGAGAGGCAAATGGACTGATATCAGGTCAGACTGTTTTCCCTTGTCTTTTCATAACGATAGCCTGCGGTGCTGTCAGCGGATTCCACGCCACGCAGAGCCCCCTGATGGCAAGATGTATCAAAAGTGAGAAAATGGGCCGGCCGATTTTCTACGGTTCGATGATCACTGAGGGTGTTGTGGCATTGATCTGGGCTGCAGTCTCATCGTATTTCTTCTTCGACGGAGGTGCTGTGGCTGTGGGCTCCGACCTCAGCGCTTCGGCTCCGACTGTGGTGGCGAAGGTGTCATCGAGCTGGCTTGGCATAGTGGGCGGAATCCTGGCGCTTCTTGGAGTGGTCGCAGCTCCGATAACCAGCGGTGACACGGCTTTCAGAAGCGCGAGACTGATAATCGCCGATTTCCTCAAGTTCCCGCAGAAATCAGTGCGCAACAGGTTCATTATCTGTATTCCTCTGTTCGTCGCAGCGTCCCTGCTTTTATGGTACAATGTGGCCGACGAGAACGGTTTCAATATTATATGGAGATATTTCGGATGGGCTAACCAGACACTTGCAGTATTCTCCCTGTGGACTGCCACCGTGTATATGGCCAAGTCCGGGAAAGGCCGTTTGTCTTATTTTGTGGCCTTGATTCCTGCTGCCTTTATGACTTCAGTGTCAGTGACTTATATATCCGTTGCCAAAATTGGATTAAATCTCCCGACTACGTGGAACTGGTATATCGGAGGCATTACGTTCATTGCGTCAATAGTGCTCTTCTATATCTGGAAATTCAGGAAGGCATAAGGCAAGTGGAAATTCCTGAGTGTTAAATAGGTTTATGGCTCGAAGAAACTGAAGTGGACGCGGCCATAAACCTTTTCCTTTACAAAACACCGATGTGTTGTGAAGGAATGCTCGCTGCCGTGCTCCAAAATAAGATATCTTTCAGGATATACGAGTCCGGCCTCTAAAATCCTGTCAGGAAGAGTCTCAAGACCTTCGAGGGCATAAGGCGGATCAGCGAAGATTATGTCGAATTTCTCCTTGCATAAAGGGATGAAATCAAATACATTATGATGCACGGTGGTCAGATTTGAGAGTCCAAGTCTGTCTGCCTGTTTTTTGATGAAGGAAGAGTACTGCGGATTCATTTCCACTGACCACACATGTCCGGCGCCACGGGATGCGAACTCGTATGATATAGAGCCTGTTCCGCTGAAAAGGTCGAGAATTTTCAGCCCTTCGAATTCATATTCATTGTCAAGTATGTTGAACAGAGACTCTTTTGCAAGGTCAGTTGTTGGTCTTGCCTTGAATTCAGGCGGCACTGATATCGCGCGGCCTTTCAGTTTTCCTCCTATGATTCTCATTGTCAGTTGTCAGATTTTCTCCACCGCCTTGAAATAACGGTAAAGAGATATTTCCTGGTCCTGGGTTACAGGGGTGCGGAAACAGATTGTCGTTACTTCCGGATTAAGCTGGAGTTTCTTCATTGAATTGAAAATGAAGTATTCAGCAGTAGTGAAATCCACAGCTTTGAACACATTGGCAAGCATCAGGCTGCGTCCCTGGGCAATTACCAGATGCAGATAGCCGTCAGCGTATGAAGCCAGTACCTTGTTGTATTCCGGGCAGCTGTCAATTGATTCCAAAAGGAAATACATCTCCGGCATAATGCGGGAGCGGTACCCGTCCTCTGTCAGTACTGTCTGTGCCAAAACCCTGGACAGGGATTCCCCAATGCTGTTCGAGAACACAATCACCGCGCCTGTTTTGTTCATCCTGAAGTAGTCCACCTGGTCGGAATCCTCTATCCGGACCACCTCGGACAAAATCTGCCGCGCGTCCGCAGGATTGAAAAAATGCTCCGGAACGAGAGTGCACTTATGTGTCAGCAATGATATTCTCACAGAAGAATACCTTTTCTGGAATTCTTTAGTGGTGAACAGTTTGTCCCCTCCGGTCCATCCTGAACAGCGGGTTCCCTCCTCGTCCTGCACTGTAAAAGAATATCCACTCAAGGAGACTTGAATGGATATTCTGGTTTTCGTATCTGTGTTCTGTATCAAGACTATTCCCAGTTTCCAGCGTTGTTGTTAGGAGCGGAGATGCTGCCGACCTGAAGTCCTTCGTAGCGGTTGGATGCTTTGCAGTCAGCGTCAAGATTGATTCTCAACTGGTTGTCCAGACCTTTGAGGAGTGATTTGTAAGGCATTTTGGCTTCGAAGAGAGGAACCTTTACACCTGACACTTCCTTGATGATGGCTTCCATAAGAATCGTGTCGCCCTGTGAGAATGGAATGTACCTGAGGGAATCGATTCTGAAATCGCTCCTTGATTTGAAGATAGTGTCTTTTACGTTGATTTTGCTTGAGATGGAGAACACGAGGTTCTGGCCTTCCTGATAAAGCTTGAACATCTGCTCCGGAGTGATTCCCCTGCGTGATTTCTTGAGTTTCTCGGTGTTGGCAACTGCAACGGAGTCGTCCTTTGAACCGATCTGCATTACAATCTCCATCTTACCATTGTTGTAGAAGTCTGCAAGTGAATCAGCTGAGCTTGCGAATCTGCCGTAAACAGACTTGTATGCCTCCTGAAGTGTACGGAGATCCTTCATCCTCTGGATGCCCACACCTTTGCGGAACTCCATCTGCTTGTTAAAGTTAACTGGCTGCATAACGCTCTGTACAATAGCATATACAAGCCCTGCAATCACAAAGAGCAGCAAAACGCTGACAATCTTTTTAACTATTCCGTTCATTATTATGAGTTTTAAATATTTTCCCAACAGTTCCGACAAAGTTATGAAAATGATTTATGAATTGCAATATTTATTAGTAAATTTGCGCTCTGAAACATTATGGATATGAATAAAGACATATTGGCAGATGCCGGGCGGCTTGACTCCTTGATTGATGCGTCCGGGAATATTGTCATAACCGCTCATATACATCCTGACGGCGATGCCGCGGGCAGCACGATAGCATTGTTGCATTATCTTGTGGAGAAGAGGAACAGGAATGTCCGCATTCTCTATCCTGAGCCGCTTCCGTCAACAATATCATTTATTGCTGGACATACTGGCAGCGAGATGATTCTGGACGGAACCACAATGCCGGAGCAGTGCGCCGAAGCCGTAAAGAACGCGGATTTGATATTCTGTCTCGACTGCAACTCATTCTCGAGGACTGGCTGTCTTGAAAACCTGATGCGCGGTTCAGATGTTCCCAAAGTTCTCATTGACCATCATCTGAATCCGGATTCGGAGGCGTTCTCCTTAGTTGTTTCCACGCCTGAAGTTTCGTCCGCATGCGAACTCCTTTACAATGTGCTTATGTCCATGAGGGATGTAGGTGGAGACGCATTGAAACTGCCACGCGTTTCTGCCGATGCGCTGATGACTGGTATGACCACTGACACGAATAATTTTGCAAATTCAGTTTATCCATCTACATTTGCAATGGCGTCAGGCCTGCTTGCTGCAGGTGTGGACAGGGACGCGATACTCGGACGTCTTTTCAATGAATACAGGGAGAACCGCCTGCGTATGATGGGTGCTCTTCTATATGAGAATATGAAAATAACTCCGTGGGGTGTTGCGTATATGGTTGTGGATGAGGAACTTGCATCAAGATTCGGGATAATGGAAGGCGAGACTGAAGGGTTTGTGAATATGCCTCTTGCAATCGGCCGTGTGAAAATGAGCCTGTTCTTGAAGATTGACGGAGATGGTTTCTTCAGAGTCTCCGTCAGGTCCAAGAAAGGCTATTCGTCAAACAAATGCGCCTCCCGTTATTTCCACGGAGGCGGTCACGAGAATGCATCGGGAGGTCGTCTTTTCTTCCCGCAGGACATTGCCACACAGTCGCTTGCGGGACAATATATAGAGGAAGTGACTGCTGCGCTTTTTAAAGAAGAAGGGTATTATGAGGAATAGTGTATATGCGCTGGTGACGGTTCTGTCTGTCCTGTTTTGCGCCTCATGCAAGAAAGAGGAGCGTAAGTCGCAGATATCCAGACAGGAAACGAACATCGAGACGTTTATCAACAACACGCTTTCGAAGATAGACACTGCTTATGTAGTCAATAACAGGGGCGTGTCAAGACTTGTTGTCGTCCCTGGAAAGGGAGACAGCCTGGATGCCGGAGGAACTGTATCCTTTTATTATGCCGGATATATAATGAACTCTTCATCAATCAGTTCTATGAATATGTTCGCCACCAACAACAAGGATGTCGCATTGTCGCAGAAATGGGAAGTGTCTGATACGTCAGCGTTCGACATTATGACTCTCAACCTTTCCGGGTCGGAACTTGTTGAAGGTCTCAAGAGGGGACTTGAAGGGGTGAAAGGAGGGCAGGAATGCTATATTCTGTTTTCCGGCAATTATGGGTTCGGAAAAAAGCCTTTAGGCACGATTCCTGCAAATGCAGCCCTGGCCTATCACGTTTGGGTTGAGAGCATATCCAATGATTAATTGAAAATTATAATGATAACTCAAGTTTCGCAGAGCGAAACAACTGCTTTTGAGGCCTTCAGGCCGAGGGTAAGTCCCTTTCCCGGGGAAAGGGATTTAGGGAAAGGGTAGCGTGGACAAATAA
>JBJEBM010000078.1:0-10767 GCA_051870055.1 Candidatus Cryptobacteroides sp. | reverse complement strand
GATTTGGTGCGTATAGCAAGGATTACTGTGACCGTGACATTCAATACAAATATGATAAGCCGCAGGCCATATACGGATTAATCCAATGCAGGAGCGATTCCTCATTTCGGAGGACTTGCCGCCCTCGGCACGAGAGGGAAAGACCCATGCTTGCTTGGGAGGGCCTGGCCCGGAGAAATCAGCGCATCGCCAGCAAGCAGTTCCCCGCGCTGCAACATACTTTCACTATATCACGGAAAATGTTATATTTGCAGCATTAACATAACATAATACATCGTCTATGAGAAATATTATAATAACCGCTTTTCTCATCCTTTCAACAGCGATATCACTACCTGCCCAGAATGGAACAGATATAGACCAGAAATGGCTTGAAGAAAATTATACCAAGCGCGAAGTGATGATTCCAATGCGCGATGGAGTCAAACTTTATACTGCTGTATATGAACCGGTTAATGTTGAAAATAAGACTCCCCTTATGCTGCTCAGAACGCCGTATTCCCTCAAACCGTACGGAATTGATACTGACGATAGAATAAACGAGAACATACGGTTACATTATATGACCGGCATCGGCAATGATATGCTTAATTATGCAGCAGACGGTTATATTATAGTATATCAGAATGTTAGGGGACGATATCTGAGCGAGGGGGATTATGAGAATATCCGGCCATTCAGAACTGCAGATATGAATTCTGGCACTTATGCCGATGATGCCACCGATACCTATGACACAATCGATTGGCTTCTGAACAATACCGACAATAACGGCAATGTGGGAGTTAAGGGCGTTTCATATCCAGGCTTTTACGCAACCCTTGCCATCCTTTCACGCCATCCCGCAATAAAGGCCGTATCACCTCAAGCACCTGTGACAGACTGGTTTATGGGCGATGATGCCCATCATAACGGAGCCTTGTGCCTTGCCGATGCATACAGATTCGGCTCGTCTATGTACAGAGAGAGAAAGTCTCCGACAACCAAAGGTTTGTCTGCTCTTTTCAAAACAGACGAGGACATCTATGAATATTTCAAAGGAAAATCCATCAGTGACCTCTCCGCTTTCTTCGGAGACAGTCTGAAATTCTGGAACCAGATGATGCAGCATCCTGATTATGACGAGTTTTGGATATCCCGCGAACCATCATTTCATCTGACTGATGTCAAGCCCGCTGTCCTTGTGACAGGTGGCTTTTACGATGCAGAAGACTGTTATGGAGCGTTCAGGACATACAGTATGCTCAAAAAACTGTCCCCTGATACTGAACTGTACATTGCCGCCGGCCCTTGGTATCACGGAGGATGGGACAACCGGACTTACAACCATATGGCTGACGCCTGGTTCGGGGAAGCATCCGGCGCCTGGTATCAGGACAATGTAGAGTATCCTTTCTTCAGGCATTATCTCGAAGGAGAAGGAGAAGCACCAGCCAGGGTCAACATACTGCCTTCCGGAGAAACCTCCTCTAAGTCAATGCAGGGAGTGCCCTCCGGCAGGTACTGGAAAACATATTCAGAATGGCCACCGGCTGAAATGACCTACAGGACAATATCCTTCTCATCCACAGACTCCCTTGACTGCAGGAATATAAGTCAGGCAGGAGGACGCAAATTGTCCGGAAAACTGATGAAAGGAGAACGTTACTACATATCAGATCCCTCATCTCCGGTTCCGTATATGGATATTGAATCCAGCTCTAGAAATAAAGCTTATATGGTTGCAGACCAGAGCTTTGCGACAGGGAGAAATGATGTCTTGACATATTTTGGCCCGGAACTGACCGACACACTCCACCTTGCGGGGAAAGTGAAAGTCTCCATTTTGATGCGCCTTTCCTCTGAGCATAATGGAGCCCTGGACGGAGACATCATTGTCAAGCTGATAGATGTCCGGCCTGACGGCTATTGCATGCTCGTCAGGGGAGATGTTATGCCTCTCCGCTACAGGAAAACATTTACTGAACCTCATCCAGTGAAAAACGGCTCTTCCGTCAGAGTCGAATACGAGATGCCTGATATCGACCATTATTTCATTCCGGGCCATAAACTTATGGTCCAGGTACAGAGCAGCTGGTTTCCGCTTATAGCTATGAATCCGCAGACGTATCTTCCGAATCAGTACCGGGCGGAGCTTGAAGACTACAAGCCTGTGACAGTGTCTGTTAAGGCCGGAGCATCTGTGATAGGACTGCCAGTCTGCCCTTGACTACAGTTAACATAAACTGTATCAAATCTTTTGGTTGAATGAACTAATCTGCGTATATTTGCATTCCTAAAAAATCGACTATTGATGAGCAGAGAAGAACTTATTGCGAAAGTAAACCAGGTATTATCAGATGAATTCGAGGCCCCGGTTGAGAATATGCTTCCGGATGCGCCTATGATGGAAGTGCTTGACCTTGACAGCCTTGATATCGTGGATGTTGTTGTGCTGGTGGAGAAACATTTCGGATTCGTGCTGAAAAAAGAGGATTTCCGCACAATCAAGTCATTCTCTGATTTCTACGACCTTGTTGAAAACAGACTTGGATAATGACTGAAGGCTGGAGAGGCCGGTCCCGGGGAGGCAAAACCGGTTATCGGATATTCATTTACCTGCTGGAAAAAGCGGGTCTCGGGGCGGCATACTCTCTTCTTTTCTTTGTTGCATTGTACTATATTCCGGCAGCTCCTCATTCAACTGCGGAAATGTGGCGGTATTCCAGGCGGATATTGGGTTACAGCCCATTGAAATCCATTCTTTTCATATATCGAAACTATTATGCTTTCGGACAGTCTATTATAGACAAAGTCGCCATCTCGTCCGGTATGGAGGACCGTTTTTCGTTCACATTCCAGGGTGCCGATCCGGTGTTCCGTGCCTTCAGGGAGGGGCAGGGTGCCATAACAATCGGAGCTCATTTCGGCAACTGGGCCGCCGGGGAACCTTTCTTCAGGAAATACGGGGCAAGATTGAATCTTGTGATGTACGACAACGAGAGCGAGGATATAAAGGAAGTGCTCGACAAGAACAGTGAATATGGCAAGTCGTTCAAAGTCATTCCCGTGAACAAGGACAACCTTGCACATATTTTTATGATAACCGAGGCTCTGGACCGTGGTGAAGTGGTCTCGTTCCTTGGAGACAGATATGTCAATAATGAAAAGCTGTTGAAAGCTGATCTTTTAGGACGAGAAGTGAATTTTCCGTCCGGACCTTTTCTGCTTGCCTCCAAGATGAAAGTTCCGGTATATTTTTATTTCGCCGTCAGGGAAGGACACCGGAAATACCGCTTCTCATTCATCAGGGCTGACATTCCGGAACGCAGTAAAGGAGTACGCCCTGAAAATGAAGTCCTCAGGCAGTTTGCAGGGGCTCTTGGCAGTGAACTCTCCGGACATCCGGAACAATGGTACAATTATTATGATTTCTGGGGATTCAGGGAAAAGACAAGCAAAATCTAATGAAGATGGATTCAAAATATTCTGACAGAAAGCTCCAAGCGATTGAAGCGCAGCGCATAGCACACGAGATTGCGTTTGCTCCGATAGTCTTCCAGGTGTCCCGCCTGATGATAAAGCACGGCATTTTCGGGCTTTTGGAAACAGCCGGCAGGGAGACTCCTGCTGGATTGACTGCCAATGAGATAGCTGACCGTACCGGATTGTCGCTCTACGCTGTGAAAGTGCTGCTGGAGTCTTCGCTTACAGCCGGGACTGTGCTGTATAAAGACGGACGTTTCACCATATCAAAGATAGGCTGGTTCTTACAGAACGACTCTATGGTTCGTGCCGACATTGACTTCAATCACTATGTCAATTACAAAGGAATGTTCCATCTTGAGGAGGCAATAGCGAGCGGCAAACCGGCAGGACTCAAGGAACTCGGGGAATGGCCGACCATCTATGAGGGATTGTCGTCCCTTGAGCCGGAAGTTCAGCGCGCCTGGTTCGGATTTGACCATTTCTATTCGGACAATTCTTTCGAACAGGCTCTCCCGGTTGTATTCGCCTCCTCCCCTTCAAACATTCTTGACATCGGGGGCAATACAGGAAGATTCGCTTTGAAATGCGTTGAGAGCCAGCCTGATGTGAAAGTGACAGTGATGGACCTGCCACAGCAGGTTGAGATGCTCAGGGAGAATATAAAAGGACATCCGGGAGCGGACCGTATAAGCGGACTTGCAGGTGACCTTCTGGATGGAAACACCGTAATACCTGGCGGTTTCGATGCAGTGTGGATGAGCCAGTTCCTGGACTGTTTCTCGGAAGAACAGGTGTCAAGCATCCTGAACCGGGTTGCAAGCACATTGAAAGAAGGAGCCAAAGTGTTCATAATGGAGAACTTATGGGACCGTCAGCGGTTCGGCACAGCCGCATTCGACCTGGCGCAGACAAGTGTATATTTCACCGCTATGGCCAATGGAAACAGCAAACTTTTCTTCTCGCCTGACCTTGAGAGGCTTATAGCCGGTGCAGGACTTAAAATTGCAGCAATAACTGACGGCCTTGGCCTCGGACATAGTCTTATAGAGTGCGTAAAGGGTTGAATCAATGACAAATGCAAAGGTGTACATAGCTGCGGAGTCAATGATTACCTCCGTTGGTGCAGGTGTCCGGGAGATTTTTGATGCCATTATGGAAGGCCGTACCGGTCTGCGTCCAGCTGGCGCAGAATCAGGTTCAGGTATAGATTCTGATATCAGGGTCTCCGGGAATTCTGTGTATGCCGGTATTATAGATAACAATGTGTTTCAGTCACTTGCGGCAGAATATGGTCATCAGTGGACGTTGCCGGAGCTGCTTTGCCTCTCGTGCATAGATTCTGTCCGCCGCAAGTCCGGCCTCGATTTTTCAGACGGACGCACAGGCCTTGTCATATCCACTGCGAAAGGAAATATACTGTCCCTTGAAGGACGCTGCGCAGACGGCCCGTTTGTTCCGGAAGAAGGTGACAGTCTGCTTCTTGGAAATATGGCGTCCAATGTGGCCGGGCATTCCGGCATCCCTCTAAATAACATCACTGTAATTTCAAATGCCTGCATATCAGGAGTTTCTGCGTTAGTGTATGCGAGAAGAATGATAATGTCCGGCAGGTATGCCAATGTCCTGGTTGCTGGTGTGGATATCCAGTGCCGTTTCATAACAAGCGGTTTCTCCTCATTCAAATCATTGAGTGACAGCCCCTGCCTTCCTTATGACAATGCAAGATGCGGACTGAACCTCGGAGAAGCATGTGGAGTGATGCTGCTTACTTCTGACGAAAATCTTGCAGGACCGGATGCCGTCCGGATAAATGGCGGGGGACTGTCCGATGACGCCAACCACATTTCCGGCCCTTCGAGAACAGGCGACGGACTGTATTTCGCTGTGCGTGACGCCCTTGATGAGGCAGGTATCAACGCTTCCTGCATAGACGGTCTTCAGATGCACGGAACCGCCACCGCCTACAATGACGAGATGGAATCCAAAGCCGCCCATTTAGCTGGACTGCAGGAAGTTCCTGTGCAGAGCCTGAAGCCTTGTTTCGGACATACTATGGGCGCTTCCGGTGTTGTGGAGACAATTATGCTTGCAGAACAGATGAAGAGAGGCGTTTTCTTCGGTGTCAATGGATACCGTGAGAACGGAGTGCCTTTCCCGCTGAATGTTTCTGCCAGTCATAGAAGAATTGACCTGAGGCATTGTGTCAAGACTGCTTCCGGTTTCGGAGGTACAAATGCGGCGATTGTCCTCTCAAGGGGAGATACCGCGTGCGACTCAGTACAATATAGTCCTGTGCGGACTCTCCATACTCGCCGCCGTGTCGTCATCTCATCTGGCAAAGTGGAAGTTGACGGCAAGTGTGTATTCGAGCATAGCGCTGATTTCGAGGAGTTTATACGTGCTGCATACAAGTTCCGCGGGACGGACTATACGAAGTTCTACAAGATGGACCCGCTCTGCAAACTGTCTTTTATGGCTGCGGAGTGGCTTCTTGACGGAGTGAGTTTCGGGGAGAATGAATGCGCTGTGCTTATGTCGGGAAAATACGGATCTCTCGACACGGATATGAGACATCAGCATATTATTGACAGTGAAGGGGAAAGATACGCCGCACCTGCGGTGTTCGTATATACTCTGCCGAATGTGGCTGCCGCTGAAATATCTATACGCCATCATATCAAGGGGGAGAACACCTGGTTCTGGTCAGAAGACGATACAATGTCGGATCTTGGACGCCAGGCCGCTTCCGTCCTCGCCGGGCCAGGGATGAAATATTGCATTATCGGTCATTCCGATTTCATTAATGGAAAATATTTAGCTATATTTGAACTCGTTATGGATGAACTTATAGAAAAGCTTAAAGTGCAGCTTATCGAAGCGTTGAATCTCGAAGAGACCAGCCCGGAGGACATAGATCCGGAGGCTCCTCTGTTCGGGGATGAGGGTCTTGGACTGGATTCAATTGACGCTCTTGAGATTATACTTCTGCTGGACAAGGAATACGGTATAAAACTGGCCAATCCGTCGGAGGGCAAGAGGGTCTTCTATTCTGTCCGTACTATGGCGGACTGCATCCGTGCCTCCAAAGGAAAGGCATAATCGGATGGCTTCCAAGAGGATATATGTGACCGGAATCGGCGCCGTTTCCGCAGCCGGGGGGAATGTCCTTGATATCGCCAGGACAATGTCTTCCGGAAAAACTCCTCTTGCCCGTGTCTCAAGATTCAATACTTCTGTAAATGTGCCTGCCGGGGAAGTCCCGGAAAATGATGATGCTCTCAGGGATGAACTCGGCCTGGCCGGAGAAATCACTGTGAGCAGGACTTCGTTGTTGGGTATCAAGGCGGTACGGGAGGCATTGAACGACCATTTCAAAAGAACCGGAGGTGCATTGCCTGGGAAGGCCGCATTCATTTCCGGCACGTCTGTGGGCGGTATGGACCTTAGCGAAGTTTTCTGGGCGGCCTGCCGGAACAGTCTTGCGGAAGGAGAGCCTTCATCCCTGTCGGTCCACGATCCTGGGGCATCAACTGACGGAATCCGGGAATATGCCCCAGACAGCCCGCTTGCCGGTGAATTCTGGAGACGGGTCACTGCAAGTTCCACTGTCAGCACGGCCTGCTCTTCCGCAGGCAATGCCATTATGCTGGCAGCCAGAATGATAGAGGCCGGAATAGTGGATATGGCGATAGCCGGGGGAACGGACTCATTATGCCGTTTCACATTGAACGGATTCAATTCCCTCCGTATTCTCGATCCGGAAAATTGCCGGCCTTTCGATATTTCCCGCTCGGGCCTGAATCTTGGCGAAGGTGCTGGCTATATTGTACTTGCGTCAGGGGAATACAGCCTGGCGCATTGTGTCCTTTCAGGCTGGGCAAATGCCGATGACGCATACCATCAGACTGCAAGCACTCCTGAAGGAACCGGACCGTCTTTGGCGATGCACGCTGCCCTGGAATCGGCCGGTCTGCGTCCTGAAGACATCAGCTTCATCAACACCCACGGCACGGGAACTCCGGTCAATGACCTTGCCGAGTCCAATGCGATGCTTGAGGTATTTGGCGGAAATGTGCCTCCGTTTAGCTCGTTGAAACCGTTCATAGGCCACACTCTCGGTGCCTCTGAGGGCATTGAGGCTGCCCTTGTCTGTTATGCCCTGTCTGAAGGTCAATGCGGCTTTATGCGTTCCATGAATTTCAATACTCAGATTCCGGAGACCGGGCTTGTGCCGTATGACGGTGAGGAGATAATACCTCATTCGATAATGTCGTCCGCATTCGGTTTTGGCGGCAATTGTGTGACATTGATATTTTCAAGGCAATGAAGGGAAAGTGCTCAATACCTGTTTTCGTTCCGGAGAGGCCTGTTTATATAGCCTCTCACAGCTGTATCTGTCCTCCTGTCGATGCTCCTGATATTTCCGATGATTCTCCCCGTCTGGCTGAACTTCCTGATTTCAAACAGGTTATAACAAATGCCAATCTCCGCAGGCGTATGGGCCGTCTGCTGAGGATAGCGGTCGGATGCGGACTGAAGGCGATAGAAAATGTGAAGCCGGAAGATGTCGCCGGCATTGTCACTGCCACGGGCCTTGGCTTTATGAGGGACACGGTGGATTTCGCCAACATCCTGCTGGACAGGAACGAGGAACTGCTGAACCCGGCCCCGTTCATGCAGTCAACATTCAACACCGCTTCAGGGTATATAGCCCAGATAAGGTCAATCCATTCATACAACACCACTTACGTCCACCGCTCCGGAGGATTCGGCGCCGCTCTACTTGACTCGTTGCTGCTGTGCCAATCCAATCCCGGCAAAGGTGTCCTTGCGGGCGCTTTTGACGAGGTCACGCCAGAAGTTGACCTGTTGCGCCGCAGATTGGGCTTCTGGAGAAACGGTGACGCCGGATTCCTCCCTGCCGGAGAAGGAGCCGGATTCATTTATATCACTGACAATGAATGCCCTGTGCGTCTGGCTGGCCTTTATCCCGCATCAATGGAGGTCGAGTGCGGCAATGTCGTGGAATGCAGCGGATATGTGGCCAGGACGGGTGTTTCCCATTCACTCCTGGCAATTGTCCTGGCAATTGTCCTATCCGAAAACCATTGCGGACGTGTGCTCGTCCGGGATGATGTGAATGACGGCGGTGCAGCTGTCCTCCTGGATTTCAATTGATTCCTGCCGTATGTCCTGGGTCCTGATTTCATTATTCCTTGCCCTCCTTTTCCTGTTTCTCGTGTGGGCATCTTCTGATATCTCCTCCGGGGTGTATCTGAAGGCACTGTGCCGCGACGGCAAGTCGAATGGTGTGGTCTATCTGACATTTGACGATGGGCCTGAACCTGTATGGACTGACAGGGTGCTGGATGTTCTGGCTGAGAGAGGAGCTGTAGCGTCTTTTTTTGTAATTGGCTCCAAAGTCCCTGGAAATGAGTCCCTTTTGAAGAAGATTGCGGCAGGAGGACATAGCCTGGGAATACATTCTTATTGCCATTCAACTTGGTTTCCTTTATTTCGGGACGGGAAAATGAGGGCAGATCTTTCGAAATGCGCAGAAGTGATTTCCGGGGCTGCCGGTGTGGATACAAAACTTTTCCGCCCTCCTTTCGGAGTGGTGAATCCTGTTGTCGCGAGGACAGTCAGGCATCTGGGACTCAGGACGATAGGGTGGAGTGTGCGGACTCTTGACACATCTTTGATGGACAGGAATGACGGGCAGGAACGGATATTGAAGAGGATTGACAGGAGGCTTGCCGATGGAGCGGTGATTCTTCTTCACGACAGGCTTCCTCATTGTGATGAGCTGTTAGCGAAGGTGCTCGACCTGCTTGACCGGAGAGGTTACAGGTACGACCTCCCACTGCGTGTTGATATTGAAGGATAAGTATCTGATTAATATGAATTTGAGAATGATTGACGTTATGAAATCAATAGGAAGGATTGCATTCGGGATTGTCCTGTTCGCACTGATGCCGCCGGCTTATGCGCAGGACACTTTTGTGAAACTCCGCGATGTGGAGTCTTTCACTGCGGAACTTGCAGCAAGGACATCGGCTGTGGAGAGTATTTACGCGTCTGTCAGGCAGGAGAAATACCTGAGTGTATTCAGTGCGGAAGTGGTGTCAAAAGGAGTATTCGCCTGGGAGAAACCTGACAGGCTGTGTCTTGACTACAGGACCCCTTCGGCATACAAGATTGTCATTGACGGAGACCGCCTGCTCACTCTCAATGCCGGAAAGTCATCTTCAGCCTCATTGAAAGGCAATCCGGTGATGTCCCAGATGCGTTCCCTGATGGCGGCCTGCATTACCGGAGATCTTTCACGGATGGGGAACGGTTTTTCAATGGAGTATTCCGAATCACCGTCGGAATACCGTGTCGAGGTTGTCCCCCAGACTTCCCAGATCAGGGGATATATAGCCCGTATGGTCATTTCCCTAGATCGCAAGGACTTGTCGGTCAACTCATTGACTATGTATGAAAATGAAACTGATTACACTGAATATGTGTTCTATGAAAAGAAGTTCAATCAGAAGATTCCTGATTCTGTCTTCGCTGTGCGTTAGCATTCTTCTGCCTGTTTCCTGCGCACCGAAACTGATTGTGTCGGATGTCGTTGACGTAGGGTTTTCTGCGGAAGCGGACAGGAGCGATTTCGTTTTCAAGGCTGGCAGGCGCGAACTTTCCGGCTTCATCGTGTCACGTCCGGAGACTTTGCTCCTGGCCGACGGATCGGCTGAGGAAGGCATACGTGTTATAGGCAGCACCTATTTCGGGATGATGCTTTTCGACATCACTGTAACTCCGGACACTTATAAAATGAACAGCTGCGCGGACTTTCTCGACCGCAAGGTTGTTGCAGCGTTCTTAGCCTCAAGATTGCGTGAAAAGTTCCTGTGATTGCAGGTGCAGCGTTTTAGAATAATTTTTTACAGAATTATGCAAAAAAAGTTCCTGGAAAATTTGGAACTTCCGGAATAAAGCCCTACATTTGCAATCCCGTTTGGAAATCAATTCAAATTGATAAACCGGATGGTTGGAGAGATTCGTTAGCTCAGTTGGTAGAGCACAACACTTTTAATGTTGGGGTCTCGGGTTCGAGCCCCGAACGGATCACAAGGAAATATATGCTTCCTTAGCTCAGTTGGTAGAGCACGACACTCTTAATGTTGGGGTCTAGGGTTCGAGCCCCTAAGGGAGCACAAAGAGGATGACCGGTAAGTTTTCAGGTCATCCTCTTTTCGTGTTCGTCCAGCACGAACGTACTCTAACGGGTGAAAGTCCCCAAACCGCCCT
>JBJEBM010000077.1:0-48714 GCA_051870055.1 Candidatus Cryptobacteroides sp. | reverse complement strand
AGGAGGAGAAGTGCATAGGTTCGCTCAAGGAACTTTACTCCGAGATAGAGAAAGCCGTTACAGCCGGAATAATGGAGAGCAATCCGTTGAAAGACAAGGGATTCTCACCTGACGATATGAGCAAGGAGAACTATGACAGAATAGATCTCCACCGTCCGTACGTGGACAATATATTCCTTGTTTCCGACTCCGGACGCAAGATGGTGCGCGAAAGCGACCTGATTGACGTGTGGTTCGACTCAGGAGCAATGCCTTATGCCCAGGAGGGTCTGAGATCTCTCGGAAACCGGAAATTCGGATGCACCGCTGACTTCATCGCGGAGGGAGTTGACCAGACCAGAGGCTGGTTCTACACACTCCACGCAATTCACACGATGGTGAGCGGCACTCCTGCATTCAAACGCGTGATTTCCAACGGACTGGTGCTCGACAAGAACGGAAACAAGATGAGCAAGCGCCTCGGCAATGCCGTGGACCCGTTCGAGCAGCTGGACAAGTTCGGTCCTGACGCCCTGAGATGGTATATGCTGACCAATTCACAGCCTTGGGACAATCTCCGCTATGACGAGGACGGTGTGGACGAAGTGAGGAGGAAATTCTTCGGCACGTTGTACAACACCTATTCATTCTTCGCCCTCTATGCCAATGTGGACAATTTCGACCCGAAAGCTCCGGCAGTGCCTTATTCAGGGCGTCCTGAGATTGACAGGTGGATTATCTCATTGATGAACACATTGATAAAGAATGTGGAAGCGGCTTACGAGGACTACGATGTCACATCAGCAGGCCGTATGATCCAGGATTTTGTATGCGACCACCTCAGCAACTGGTATGTCCGCCTGAACAGGAAACGGTTCTGGGGCAGCGGCTCCGACAACGACAAGCTGTCAGCATACCAGACTCTGTACGAGGTGCTCAGGAACATCGCAATACTGGCGGCTCCTATAGCTCCGTTCTTTATGGACAGGCTGTATCTCGACCTGGTTCCGGACGGAGAGGAGTCAGTTCACTATACTATGATGCCGTCTTATGACGAATCCGCCATTGACACTGACCTTGAGGAGAGGATGGGGCTTGCGCAGAGGGCTTCCTCAATGGTGCTCGCATTGCGCCGCAAAGTGAACATCAAGGTTCGCCAGCCTCTCTCGAAGATTGTCATACCTGTGATTTCCGACAAGGTGCGCGCTCAGCTTGAACAGGTCAAGAGCCTGATACTCGGCGAAGTGAACGTCAAGGAAGCCGAATTCATCTCCGACACGGCAGACATCATCACCAAGAAGATCAAGCCGAACTTCAAGACTCTCGGAAAAGTTTACGGCAAGAGGATGAAGGAAATCGCCGCGGCATTCGCGGAGATAAGCCAGCAGGAGATAAACGCTGTGCAGAACGCAGAGACCGCGGGCACGGCCTACACCCTCAATCTCCCGGGCGGTGAAGTGGTTCTGAATCCTGGAGACTACATTATTTCCTCAGAGGATATGCCGGGTTGGCTCGTGGCTTCAGAAGGCTCGATGACGCTTGCCCTCGACATTGAAATAACAGAGGACCTCAGGAATGAGGGAATCGCCCGCGAACTTGTGAACAGAATCCAGAATGTCAGGAAAGACAGCGGATTCGAGGTTACTGACAAGGTGGATGTGCTCATCTACGCAGGCGGGGATGATATAAATGATATTAACGGGGCTTTAGCCACATATCTTGATTACGTCGCAGGGCAGACACTCGCCCTGTCCATCGAGGTCCGCCAGCTTGAGGAGGCCGGGGAAAATGCCGCCGATGTGGAATGGAACGACTCGGGAATCAGGATTGCGGCAAGCCGCAGATAAACATTTTTTGCTATGGAAGAAAACAAACAGAACGTGGAGCAGGCTCCTGAAAAGACCCGCTACAGTGATGAGGAACTTGCCGAGTTCAAGGCCATCATCCTCGATATGCTTGAGAAGGCAAAAAAAGAATACAACACACTCAGAAGTGTCGTGATGCACAACGGCAACAATGACATAGAGGACACGACCCCGTCATTCAAGACGGTGGAGGATGACGGAGCTATGCAGCTTTCCCGCGAGGAGGCCAGCCAGCTTGCCCAGAGGCAGTACAAGTTCATCCAGAATCTTGAGGCCGCCCTTGTACGCATCGAGAACAAGACCTACGGCATCTGCCGCGTGACCGGAAAGCTTATCCCTAAGGAGAGGCTCCGCCTCGTGCCGCACGCCACTCTTACAGTGGAGGCCAAGGAGAAAATGTCCAAAGGCAGATAGTTTATGAAGATCTCCAAAGGCAAGTGGCTGCTGATACTCGGGACCGCTCTTGTCATCATTGACCAGATTATCAAAGTGCTCGTCAAGACAAATATGGCTATAGGCGAGCATTTCAGCGTGTTCGGCGACTGGTTCCAGATTCTCTTCATCGAAAATGAGGGAATGGCGTTCGGAATGAAGTTCGGGGGAATGTTCGGAAAATTCCTTCTGACAGCGTTCCGGCTCTTCCTGTTCGGATTTTTGTGCTGGTGGATTACCGGACTTGTCCGCAAGGGATATTGCACCGGAAAGGACAAGAACGGGGAAAAGGTTTATATTCCTGTTCCGACAGGGGTGCTGATCGGCCTGACCCTGATTACGGCAGGCGCCCTCGGCAATATAATAGACTGTATGGCATACGGCCAGATTTTCTCGGAATCGACAAGGATGTCCGTAGCCCAGTTCGGAGGGAGTTATGCCCCGGTGATGTTCGGCAAGGTGGTGGATATGTTCTACTTCCCCCTGATTGACACTTACTGGCCTGACTGGATGCCGTTCATCGGAGGAAGGCCGTTCAGGTTCTTCGAGCCGGTGTTCAATTTCGCCGACAGCTGCGTCACGGTAGGAGCGGCCTACCTCATCCTGTTCCAGTACCGTTTCTTTATGACCGAATCCAAGTAAGCCAGAAAGACATATACGAAAAAGCCCTTCGGGAATCTGACTCGAAGGGCTTTTCTGTTTCCTGTATATTTATCAATATGCAGCTTTCACGAAAGGTGCGGAGAGAAGATAATCAGCGCACATCTTCATACTGGTACGCCAGTCACCTGTGCTGAAGCCCTCGATTTCAACGATGAAATCATTCAGGCCGGCTGTCGCGGCATTGTCGAAAATAGCGTCGAATCCGACCATACCGCTCTGTCCAATCTCGTAATGGTCCTTGATATGGAGCATTGTGAAACGGCCCGGATATTTCTTGAAATACTCGACAGGAGCGCCGTGGCCGTAAACAGCCCAGTACACATCCATCTGGAAGAAAACCAGTTCAGGGTCAGTATTCTCAATCATATAGTCGAGCATCACATTGTCCTCAACTTTCTTGAACTCGTGGGAGTGGTTGTGGTAGCCGAACTTGATGCCGTTGTCCTTGCAGATACGGCCTATCTCATTGAGATACCTGCAATAAACCTGGAGGTCAGCGAGTTTCGCAGGCAGTCCGATATGAGGTACAACCATGTACTCCATCCCTGCTGCCTTGTGGGCTGCAACGCAGCCTTTCCACCACTCGAGAGCCGCTGTCAGGTCTCCGGATGCAAGTTCCTCGGCGGAGAGTCCCCTGTTCACGTGTGAGGAAAGCACTTTGAGACCGGCGGCCTCAACATCTGCCTTGAACTGCCCAGGCTCAACGCCATAGAACTTTCCGTCATTGTAGTTGGCAGCCTCGACCGAAGTGTAGCCGTACTCTGCAAGAGCCTGGAATACTTCCACGTGATTGGAGGCATATTTCTCAGGATTGCCGATAAGTTCCCTGAGGCTGTAGAGCTGCACTCCTATCTCTTTCTTGACAGGAGCATCGGCTTTAGGGCAGCATCCTACGACACTGCCCAGAAAAGCCATTATAATAAGAATCCTTTTCATATCAGTCCATTACTTTGATACGGATATTCCTGTACCACACGTCATCACCGTGATCCTGGAGTCCGAAATAGCCCTCATGGTTCTCGCCGCCGCAGTTGTTCAGGAGTTCGAAAGCGAGAGGCCACTTCTCCTGGGAGAACTTGGAAGCCTGGAGCATATCGGTCCACTGCTGGGTCCACAGATGGTATTCAACTACATTCACGTCATTCTGACCGTGAACTACAGTTCCCTTGTAAACCATAATCTTCGCCTTGTTCCACTCACCGAAAGGTTTCTGGTTCTGAGGTTTTGCAGGAATCATATCATAGAGGGAAGCGGACTGGCGGTTGCCGTCAACACCGAGGGCTGCATCAGGATGGTTGGCATTGTCAAGAACCTGATACTCAGGGGAAGATATATAGATTGGCTCATATCTCTCAGTGCCATCCTCCTTCACAGTCTTTATCTCCTGTGCGAGGTAGAATATACCTGAATTGCCGCCTTTGGACACTTTCCACTCAAGTTCGAGGATGAAATTCTTGAACTTGTGGGCGAAGATGAGGTCGCCGCCCTCGCCAGTCTGGCCCTCGCCGGTGCCTGAGCCTGCAAATTTAAGAGCTCCGTCCTCAATGGACCATCTTGAAGGAACATTGTCCTTTCCGTATCCACGCCATCCGTCAAGAGATGTGCCGTCGAAAAGGATGTAGTATCCGTCCTTGTCCTGAGGAAGAGATGCCAGGTCAACCTGAGGCTTGTCCACTTTGATATACTCAGGGGCACCCTCATTTGCGACCTTTGTCTCAACAGTCTCGCCTACCCATTTGATTTCAGCAGGGGCAGCCGCTTTCTTGTTGTTGCCGCAGGCAGAAACAGCTATCGCCATTGCCATAATTGCGGCGGAATAAATGATTTTTTTCATTTTATTACAATTATTGATTAATTTTCAATTCATTATTCCGGCATAGGAGGAAGGCTCCATCCCTCGCGGTATGTATGTTTGATAAGCTCCTGGGCATAAGCCTGGGCATTTACCGGATCCGTATAAGTGGTCTTGAATGTAGGATGGCCGTCCTTGATGGAGAATCCGTCGTGAATGACTGTCTTGATGGTGGCGTCAGCCGGAATATTTGTGAATCTCATATTCTCGCCGTCCCACTCAAGCTCCATATTGAGGGCTGCAAGACGAACTGCGAGCACGCCCATAAGCACCATCTCGGTGAACGGACCAGACTCCGAGAAATCTGAAGCCGGTTTTACCCTGGTCTCGTAAGGCTCTTTGCAGGAGCGGATCCAGTCCTGCTGGTGGGAGAGGGTGATTTCCCTGAGAACGTGAGGAACCTCAGGCTCGCGGCCGGAAAGGAGATAAGGGTCTCTTCCGTAGCAGCCTACGATGAGGGTGTCCTTTGTTCCGTGGAAGATGACTCCGCCACCGTACATATTGAGGTCCTTGCCAGGAGCAAGACCTGCAGGCCTTTCAGGTTTCAGGCCGCCGTCGTACCAGATGACCTCAACCTCAGGCATTGCCACCTTAGGCATATTGTCTCTTGCAGGGAACACGAACTTGATCATCTCGGCATTAGGAGCTGACTCGGTGAGCACAGTCGTCGAGCTTGCCTGGGCCTTGATAGGATATTTGAGGTTCAATGCCTTGAATACAGGATGAAGGATATGGCAGGCCATATCGCCGAGAGCGCCTGTTCCGAAATCCCACCAGCCGCGGAAGTTCCAAGGAGTGTAGATTGAGTTGTAAGGTCTCATAGGAGCAGGGCCGATGAAGCCGTCCCAGTTGAGTGTGGAAGGGATTTCCTCCACGACCTCTGGTCTCTGGAGACCCTGTGGCCAGATAGGCCTGTCGGTGAAAGCCTCCACCTTGGTGACCTCTCCGATTTCTCCGTTCCAGATCCACTCGCACACCTTTCTCACACCTGCCTCGGAAGCGCCCTGGTTGCCCATCTGGGTGCTGACTTTATGCTTGGCGGCAAGTTTTGTAAGCAGACGTGCCTCATATATTGAATGAACAAGAGGTTTTTCGCAATAAACGTGCTTTCCGGCAGCGATGGCCTCGGCAGCGATGATAGCGTGAGTGTGGTCGGATGTAGCCACCATCACAGCGTCAGCCTGGTCGAGAAGTTCATCGTACATCTTGCGGTAGTCGTTGTACCTCTTCGCATTCGGATAGCGCTCGAAAATGTGGGCTGCGTATTTTTCATCGACGTCGCAAAGGCCGATGATTTCCTCAGTTTCCATAGCTTTGAGGTCAGCTGCACCTCTTCCTCCGATACCGACTCCGAGAATCTTCAGTTTTTCTTTGGAAGGAGCCGCAGGCTGTTTTTTCTTGCCTGCCGCTGCGAACAAATCACCAGGAGCCATCGAAAGTCCGATAGCTGCGGCTGTTCCCGTCTTCAGGAACGACCTTCTTGAAATTTCCTTTCCCATTGAATTTAAATTTGGTTATTAATATATAAATATGCTATTTTCCAACATCAATGCAATATCGGCATTTTTTCGGGAATTCTCAAATAAAACCGATACGAAATCAACAATATAAAATTTTTATTCCAGCACCGTATGGGTCCCGTGGTATGACGTCGGGAAGCTGCCGAACGACAACGAAAACTCTATCTCAGAGCCCTTGATCTTTCCTTCAAGCCCTGTCACAGTGTACATTTCTGCAGGTATCCCGGCTTCTCCGTAAGTCGGCACGACCCCGTCTGCGCTGAAAGCAATCTCATTGCCCGATGTCCTGTATTCAACCTGCGGAACATTTATGTCGAGTGCGGGCATAGCTGGCACGAATTTGACTTTGTACAGCCGCAATGTAGCCTTGCCTCCCTGGGCGTCTTTGTCGAAGGAGACCTCGACCCCGTCAGTGACGACATTCTCTCCCTGGTACAATACGGTCATTTCTCCCTGATAACGGATAACATCCTCTCCGTTGGTTTTCCCTGATTCCTTTTCGCATCCCGCCAGGATGGCGGCCAATGCGAAAATACTAAATAGTTTTTTTATCATATTTGAGCATAATTAAAAATGGCCGGATATGCCAGCATCATCTGCGGCGCGCCGGACCATCTTCAAAGATAGGAATTTTACCTTTATCAGGCAAGCCTGACATTGTCCTGTTTCAACAGAGACTGCAACTTTTTCACATCTACATCCCTGTTGGAACACCGGCAGGCCACAGATAACGATGCCGCCGTGCCCGCCGCCTGTCCCGTCATAAAGCAGGTTCCGACTTCCCTCGCATCGTATGTCAGCGGGCGTTCAAATCCGAAACACCTGCCTGCAACAAGCAGATTGTCAACAGTTTTCGGAAGCAGCGCGCGGTACGGGACCTGCCAGAGCGGCCGGTTTTTCGGATAATGGCTCACCCCGTCAACTGTCAGAACCGAATCCGTTCCCGCAAGACCGATGACATCGTCATAGACTTTGCCTCCGGCCGCATCGGAAGCCTTCACATTGGCCACACTGTTCAGCACGCGGGTGACCCTGACGCCCACAACCGACGGCGTGTCAAGAAGAAACAGCTCATCATTGCCTGTGTTTTTTCTCAATTCAATTGCATCCTCCCACATACGTTTCCTGAGCGCCAACTGCACACGTGTCAGATTGTACATATCAAGGCCGTCCTGCTCACGCTCCCCTACCGTATGTCTCGTATAAACGCCCCTGACCGGCGTCGGATTGCCGCAGCCCTTTTTAAACGCATTCCCGACACGCCACATCGCCCCGATATCGTCTTTATATACATTGAAATCCTCTCCTGTCCATTCTAGGACATCCCCGTCTCCGGAGCAGTCCACGACAAATTTTGTCTTTATCGCCACACGGCCGCTCTTGCCTTCCACAATCACGGCGTCAATCCGGTTCCCGGACATAACCACCCGGGACACATTGACTCCGTAGAGCATCCTGACTCCGGACTCCCGGATTATCTCCTCCATAAAATATTTTGCAGCCTCCGGATCGGCTTTCGGGATAACACCTTCGAGATTCATCATTTTCACGGAATCCAGACGGTCGCACAATTCCTGGCAGATGCCGAATACAGCCTGCTCCCTGATTCCGTTCTCACGCGGGGAAAACATATTGATTATCGGGGTCACTCCGCAGCCGGTGAACAGGCCCCCAAGGAAGTACTGCCTCTCAAGCAGGATAACGTCCGAGCCGTGCCTTGCGGCGGCGACGGCAGCGGCGAAACCAGCAGGTCCGCCTCCCACGACGACCACGTCAGCCTTGTCCACAACCGCAAGACGCCTTGCCGGCTCTTTAATCCATTCCGAAGCCTCAAGGGGCGTTCCCACCCTTTCAGCAGCTTCAGTGTCAATGCAATGCAATGATGACGCCACAGCGGCAGCACCCGCTCCCGCCAGACTTTTCTTCAAGAAATTCCGTCTGTCCACAAGTATATGTATTTTTATTCCCTTTCAGCCGGATAATATTTCAGCAGCACAGCTCCCGGAGCGTTTTCTATGGATATCCGGAGAGCCTCTGACAGTTCCTTCCCGCTGTAAAACCATGTCCTGTCCCGGAGAACGTCCACAAGTTCGTACCGCCGGTCCGGGTCCAATGCCTCAAGGCCAACTTCAATGCAGCTTTCAGGAGCGTCTTTTCTTCTGAACGCCAGCACCACTCCCGTGCCGTCCGACGGCTTGTGCAGCTGATACGCAAGACAAAGTTCGTGCCCGGAAAGGTCTCCCGCACCGGAAAGCGGATAGTAATCCTCATAAAAATACGGCTGGATCTGCCGGAACAGCTCAAGTTTATTCCAATACTCCCACAAATCCAGGTGCGGATTGTTGAAAAGAGGGATGTTGAATACGGTCACGGAACCGAGCGTGGACAGGAAGCGGTAGTCATCAACGCTCTTCGTGGATATCCCGTGAACCGGCAGGAAATAATTGAGTCCATAGGTATGTGACTGGGCGCCCTCGAAGGATTCTTCCCCGGAGAAGTCCGTCCGCCACAGAGGAACGCTGCGCCTGTACATCTCGATGTCAAGACGGCGTCCGCCGCTGGCGCAATTGTCAATCAGGATATCCGGAAAGCGTTCAATAAGGTAGTCGAGGAACGAGTACAGCCCCTCTATATGCCTGATTTCCTTCATTCCCGTCCTTCCGGGCTCGTCATTGGATTCCCAATAACGGGCCGGCTCCAGACAGAGATCCTGCCTATAGAAATCAATGCCGCTTTCCTCTATGAAGTCACCTATATATCGGCACATCCAGTCCTTCGCATCCTCATTGCCGAAATCAAAAAGGAAATAAAAATCATTGCCTGGTTCCGCCAGCAGCCATTCAGGATGGAGTTCCCAGACCTGCGAGTATCTGTTGGCGCGCTCCGGCTCGAACCACACAAGGAATTTCGCCCCGGCCTTGTGCACCTCGTCAGCTATCGGACGCAGGCCATTCGGGAATCTCTCCGGATCCGGCCTCCAGGTTCCGGAAGTGTAGTGCCAGTTCATCTGCCTGTTGTGCACCGCATTCTTGGTGTACCAGCCGGCATCCATCCATAACACATCCGGATGAAGGTCAAACTGCTTGAATCTGTGGATATTGCATATAGCTATCTCCTCCGTTATGCCCGTCCTCACAGTGCACGGAGCCGGATCTCCCCAGCCTATGCTGGCAAAGAGCGGACAGGAAGAATTCTGTCCGTTGGTCCTCCGCATATTGTGCTCAAGGATGAAGCGGCGGAACTTGTTGTTCCCGGCCATAGGCTCCTTTCCCTCCCAGAAGAGCATCGATATCAACGGGGTCCTGACAGACTCACCGGGATACAGGAAAGTGTCGAGTGTCTTCATCCCGGAAGATATGGAGACAGAGCGATTGTCCTGTTTCTGAATTTCTGCGAACCAGGTTCCGGTCCAGCCCACAGCCAGGACAAGTCCCTGCCCGCCGGAAGACCTCAGATTGAAGAACGGAGCGGCCTGGCCGTCACTCGAACGGCCTTTCACAGGGCTGAAAACCAGGGTGGAGTCCGTGACCAAAGTGTCGGCGAAAGGCCGGAAGTCGTCGAATTTCGCCTCGCTTCCCTTGATATGCTCAAGAATGAAAGGGGCATCGGAATCGCTGCAATACGTATAATCCAGGGCCTTTACATCCTTTATTGACGGAGAGTCGAGACTGCCTCCGTTTGTGAAATGAAGCACCCAGTCAACTGCGTTGAACTCTTCATAACCGGTTATCTCGCAGTCCACTCTCAAGCCTGTAACAGGGTCAGTGTAAGTGACTTTGTACCTGAGCAGGTCACCGGATGCGTCACGGGAAAAGCTATAGTTCCATTTCCTGATGAAAGAAGACGAACTGACCCCTCCATAAGTGAACGAGAACGGTGGTATTCTGCTTTTGGAAAATGTCCTCGTCACCCATTTGTCAACACACGGACAAGTGTCCGCCCCCAAAACCGCAGTATTGCTGAGAAGCAATGACAAGATAGACAATACCAGTGTCCGGATCAGTTTCGTCTTCATTGTATTATAATTCAATCAGGTTTATTCCCAGCCAGGGTTCTGTTTAAGTTCAGGATTGAGCGTCAGCTGATTCTTGGGTATCGGATAGAAATAGCACCTGTCCGACCATTTCCTGACGGATGTCTTGTACGGCTTGTGATAATCCGTCTCACCTTTCGCATACCATTTGGCACCCTGGTATGTCTTCGGATTGTTTACAAGCGGACCGGCTTTCCAGCGGACGATATCGTACCATCTGCGGCCCTCCAGACAGAGTTCCACACGGCGCTCGCGTCGGATTTCCTGGATGAGAGGAGATACCTCAACACCGTTCATAGCCTCAAAATCAGGCCAGTTCGGGTCCGTGAATCCAACATCCACAGTCAGTTTCGCATCAAGTCCGGCACGCTTGCGGAGCTTGTTGACAGTAGCATCCAGAACGTCCTGGGTGCAGAGACCGAGCTCAGCCATACATTCCGCGTAAGTAATGAGAATCTCACCGTAGCGGTAAACGCTCATATCGATGTCACAGGTGTTCTCATCCTGGTCAATCGCCTCCTCAGAATACACTTTCCAGATCATATATCCCCAGTCAGTCGAACTCCAGTTCACAGGCTCGATCACCTCACCCTCTCCGGCGGCGTTTTTCTTGAACGGACGTTTTCCGTCATAGATGAGCATTGTCAGACGGGGGTCACGGTTGGTTATCATATCCTCGAATGTGTCGTCCCCTTTGTACAACTCGCTGACGCCTATAGGCTTGCCGTCAGAGCATACGAAACTCTCGACAAGGTCCTGGGTGATGCCCCAGGTATCCATATAGCTATTGTGCGGCTTTCCGTTCGTATTGTTAACACCGTCAATGACTTTGTAATATATCGCCTCTTTCGATGTTCCCAGGTCCCTGCATATATGATATCCCCTGTAGTCCGGATGAAGGTCGTATTTTCCACTATTCATAATTTCCTCGCAGGCCTCCTTGCACTGGTAGAGCGCAGCCTCGGCGTCACCTTCATTCCAATACTTCCTGTGGGTTCCTTCATACAGGGCTATCCTGGCTTTGAGGGCGAGTGCAGCATATCTGGAGAATTTCTCTCCTTCGGCGCTCTCAGGAAGCAGTTCGGCAGCCTTGTCCAGCTCTGCGAGCAGAGTGTCAACCACCTGCTTGCGCGGCAGTCTTTTGCCGTACAGGATTTCCTTGTCAAACACATTCACCTCCTTGGTGTACCAAGGCATATCTCCGAAAAGCACCACTTTGGCGAACCAGTTGCTGGCCCTCACAAGACGGACACTGCCCTCGCAGGCGTCAATCACAGCCTGGTCTCCGACAGCCTTCTTGAAGTGCGAGAGGAAATAGTTGCAGTTCCTCATAACCACGAAGTCAGATTTCTGATAGCTTCCGCCGGATGCAGGAATCTTGTTGGTATCCCAGATATATTTGTTCTTGGTCTTGTACATCAGGTTGTCCGACTTCTGGTCCTGGTCGAACGTGGAAGCTCCAACATAGCTGTACATTCCATTCACGTATGTCTGAAGGTCCTGGTCTGTTTTCCAGAAGTTACCGTCATTGATTGATGTCAGCGGTGTCAGGTCCAGGAATTCATCATTGCAGGACAGCAGGACGGATGCCGCTGCCGCGATGGACAATATTATCGTTATCTTTTTCATAAATATATTCGTTTATGTTCCGCAATTTTCAAATCCGGTTTAAAGTGTCAGGTTGATTCCGAAAGAGCAGGAGCGCATGAACGGAATGCTGTTCTGCGATGCCATCTCCGGGTCGAAGTATTTGATGCACTTCTTGAAGGTGAAGAGATTGTCTCCGCTGAAATAAACACGCAGATTAGCAATACCGGCGCGCTTGGTGAGCCTTGGAGGGATAGTGTATCCGACCGCGAAATTCTTGACTCTCAGATATGAGATGTTCCAGACGATCCTGTCGAATGCACCGAAGTCAGCATAGTTCATATCCGGATGGATACGTGGCAGATGGGCATCTGTGTTGTCAGGTGTCCAGTAATCCTTGCTGACATCCCACGGAATTGTCCAGGTGGAACCGTATATCACATACTCGTGATTGTTGACTACTGAACGCTTGCCCACGCCCTGGAGCATAAGGTTGAAATCCCATCCCTTGTACTCGAGAGAGCAGTTGACACTGTACGAATACCTTGGCCTGGTGTTGCCCAATATGACCATATCTCCGTGGTCTTCGAGAGTTTTTGAGCCGAAGCTTATGACACCGTCTCCGTCAACGTCTTCATACTGCAGGTCACCTGCCTTCATCTCTTTTCCGATCAGAGCCTTCTGGTCAGGAGCTGCGGCTGCCTCTTCGTCGCTCTGGAAAATGCCAACCGTACGGAATCCCCAGATGTCTCCCACTGTCTGTCCGATATAATAGTCGCTGAAGACCTTGTTAGGATTGTCATAGTCGGTCACGACTGTCTTGCTGTCAGACAGATTAGCCACGATGCTGTAACGGAGTCCGTTGTCGAAGGAGTCTCTCCAGCCCAGCTGAAGCTCCCAACCCTTTGTCTTAAGGTCAGAGGCATTGGCAATAGGCTCTGTGACAGCAATATAAGCCGGAAGGGTCTTGGACTTCGTGAGCGCTCCGATAGTCTTCCTGCAATACCAGTCGAATGTCGCCGTGAGCCGGTTGTTCAGGAAAGCGGCGTCAATTCCGAAATCGAGTGTGTTGACCGTCTCCCAGGTCAGGGTGTCTGACACCAGTCCTCCCGGCTTGAAAGTCTTCACGCGTTCGCCATTGACGATGACTGTGGAGGCTGAATAATCAGTGTAGAACGGATAATAGTCACCGAGGACCTGGTTGCCGAGAGATCCGTACGAAGCCCTGAATTTGAGGTCGCTGACCGCTTTCTCCAGCGGGGCCCAGAAATTCTCCCCGGAGATTCTCCAGGCGGCCGAAGCCGAAGGGAACATCTTGAATCTGTCCTCTTTCGGGAAACGGGAAGAGCCGTCATAACGTCCGTTGACCTCAACGAGATATTTTTCTTTGTAATTGTAGTTCAGGCGGAAGAAGAGACCCCTGAGCGCAAGTTCCTGCTCATCATCGCTAACCGCCATATCACCCGTAGCCTGCGAGAGATAAGGCACATCCTGTGACACAAGGTCAAAGCGCTTTGATGTGAACATATTGACATTCAGATGCTCCTGGGAGAAACCCACCATCGCCTTGAGATTGTGCTTCTGGGCGAAGCTGGTCTGGTAAGTTCCGTAGATATTCAGGACATAGTTCCTGTTCTGCCTGCTGTTGTGTTTCACAGAGCTGCGGCCGCTGTCGTCAGAGAGGACCTTTGCAAGATTGCCGTTCATATCGTACCAGTAATACTGGTTTGTGACGGTCTTGACTCTCTGGTCAATGAATTTGTAACTGTAGTCCGCATCTATCTGGAAACCTTTGAAAGGCGTTATCTTCACGAGACCTGTCACAATATACTGATTGTTCCTCGTGTCGGTGTTTCCGCCTTCCGCCGCAGCCTGTGCAGGGTTGTCGATAGTCCACCTGTCATATCCGGCCCAGTCCCCTCCGGGATTGTAAACAGGGTAATAGTTCGGTACATTGACGTCCCAGGAACTGTCATAGCGGAGAGACACGTCCTTGTGCACCAGGGTCATATTGGTGTTCACACCGACCTGGAGCCAGTTGTTCACGTCGAAAGTCAGTTTGTTGTTGTTTGTAATCCTTGTATAGACGTCAGGGTAGAATTTCTCATAACCCTCCCTGGTATAATAACCTACGGAAGAGTAATATTTGAAGCCGTTGCTTCCGCCGGACACGTTGACATTGTACTGCTGGGAGATGGTCACCTTCTTGTTCAGCACATCCATCCACTTGGTGTCGGCCAGATAGCGGTAAACGCCCTCCGGGTCGGAAGAAGCGTGATAATAGTCAGGCGTGTTCTCCGGGTCGGTGACATAGCGTTTCTGGATCATCGCCCACTCCTCATCGTTGTAATACGCTCCTCCATTGTTGTTGTAGGCGCCGTCCTGGAGCATCTGATGCCACTCAAGAGCGGACACGTTCTTTGTCCAGGAAGTCGGGGTATTGATGCTGCAATTGGCATTGAACTGAATCACAGGCTTTTTAGTTACCGTTCCGTTCTTTGTGGTGATGAGCATCACTCCATAGGCGGCTTTGGCTCCGTATATAGCTGAAGAAGCGGCATCTTTCAATACGACAACATCTTTCACGTCAGCCGGATTGACCATATTGGGGTCGCCCTCGACTCCGTCTATGAGGATGAGCGGACCGGTCGAGCTGAAATTGGACTCGCCCCTGATATTGAATTTGGCCTCCGCTCCGATTGCTCCGGACTCCTGGGTAATGTTGAGGTTGCCGATTACACCTTGAAGACCAGAAAGAAGATCGGTCAATGGCCTGTCCTCCAGTACTTTGGAACTGACGGAAGCAACTGAGCCGGTGAGGTTGAGCCTTTTCTCCGAGCCATAACCGATAACGACACTCTCCTCAAGGCCCATAAGGTCTTCCTTGAGGACAACGGAAATGTCGGACGCAAGGCCCACATTGACTTTTTTGGTGAGATAACCGAGTGAGGATACCACCAGGACCGCATCCGAATTGGTGTTGAGCGCGAAATTGCCGTCGATGTCAGTGACACTTCCGTTAGTGGAGCCTTCCTCCAGGATTCCGGCCCCGATTATCGGCTCGCCATTCTCATCGATGACTTTTCCTTTGAGCTTCACCGGAACAGAAGGTTTCTTCGCGGCTGCGGAAAGAATGACCCTGTTGCCGTTGACTGTGTACTTGATGCCCGTGTGCGACAATGCCGCAGACAAGGTTTTGTCAAGAGTGGCGTTTTTCACAGAAACCGTGACCGGCGTGTTACGGTCAATGGTGCTGCTTTCATAAAAGAACTTGCAGTCAGTCTGTTTCTCGACTGATTTGATAAATTCCGACAAAGGCTGGTTCTTCATATTCAGAGTGACCAGTTTCCCCTGGGCGGAAATCGCCGGGCTGGCCAACAGTCCTACCAGGGCCAGTACGGCAGTGATTATCAATTTTTTCATAAGTATGAATATTTGTGTGTATTATGTGGTTGTTCCGGATATTATGAGCAATTTCATTCCGAAACTACTCATTGCGGACTCCGATTTTTTCAAAAGGGATAGGCTGGAAATCCGGAAGTATCTCCCTGACCTTCTTCATATCGAGCCCCTTCATCGGATCTTCCTCATCAACCAGGCCCGGATTCCGGCTGATATCGTAAGGATATTTCTCATATCCGTGAAGATAATTCCGGCTGTTGAGCACATAGGCTTCCCATATCCTGTCCACCTTGTAATATAAATTGTTGCGGACCTCAATTCTTTTCGGGTTCTCCGGACGTTCTTCATAATAATTCTTAAGTTCCGGATATTCATTCACATACGGAGCCTCCTGATATTTCACGTTCTCGAATTTTTTCTTGTAGCCGGCACAGTAGCTGCCTTCCTTTCCGTTGATGGCGTTGCGGTCATCGATGGACAGGGCCGCGACAGAGTTCATAAAAATGCAGTTGGTGTAACTGATGTCGCTGCCTCCGCCTATGTTCGCCCCGCTGGTCTCGATATTGTTGAAAATGCATCCATATACATCCACTCCGCAGGCCCCGTCATCGTGGTAAATTCCGAAAATCCATTTCTTCCATCCGCTGCGGACATTGTGAATATAGGTGTAGTTAATTTTCGAACCGCGTTCAGTAGGATTCCTGCCATAATAAATGGCGGCCTGGTCGGCAATCTGTCGGCAGACATCATAAATGTCGCAGTACTCGACAAACTGGTTGTTGCCGTTGAGAAGCACCGCCATGCTCGGAGCGTCATATATCTCGCAATGCGAAATGCGGTTGCCGCATTCCCCGAATTTGACAGCAGGCCTGTAAGACTTGTCCATCCGGTTCACATTGTGGATAATGCAGTCCTCCAGGAAGCATTCTCCCGGAGTCAGGGAGAGCCTGTCACCCCCATAAAGCTCGACGCCTCCCGAGCCGACATCATATATCTCACAATGTCTCAAGCCATTGCGCACGGCGTCCGCGCCAGGTCCGATATGCACCGCGAGTCTGCCTACTCCGCGGATTACGCAGTTCTCAAGGACGCAGTCCGAGCATCCTTCCATCACCACTCCGTCATTGCGGCCTCCCTGGAATGTGATATTGCGGAAAAGCACTCCGGAACAGCCAGTGAGAGTGACCATCGCGGTGTCCAGCATTGACAGTTCAAGGTTCTCCATATCTTCCGGCGGGATGAAATACATCCGTTTCCGCCCGGAATCAAGCACATATTCACCGGGCCCGCTCATTTCCTCAAGGACATTCATCATTGCCCAGCGCTTGTGTTCACCTCCTTCTATGCACCTGCTGAATCCGTATTTGGTAGTCAGCCCGAGCTTCATCTTATGCTCCACAGAATCAATCTTTTCCACAGGAATCATATCATCCGCGTAGCTGGCGCTGAAATAGCCCCAGAGCCAAAGGCCCTCATCGCCTGCGAACGAATAGACCTCATCATTGTCTATCCGGATTTCCGGAAGCTTCGGAGGAGCAGTCAAAACCGTCCCCCTCCTCGGGGTGACACCGGAACAGAAAACCTTCTGAATCGGGATTTCCCGGTCTTTCGGCCATCTGGAGAGAGTCATCGGCCTTCCGTCCACGAGAATCTCGGACCAGGACGAGGATGGACGACGTCCGAAACCTTTGGCTGAAATGCCGTGAAAATCCTCCGGATTGTCCTGGAAATCAAGCATCAGGGCCTTGTCCCTGACTGAGGGTTTCAGCCTTGACACCACTCTCTCATCGTCGATTCTGCTGAAGTCCCCCGCAGTCAGGCGGACACCTCCCGAAATGACAACTTTCTCGTCCCTGTATGCGGAGACTGACAGATTGGAGACACTGTCAAGCCTGATTCCGTCTGATATCTCGTACCGGCCTTCACGAAGATAGACAACGGCTCCTTCTTTTCCTGCCAGTTCCAATGCTTTCCCAATTGACGCCACCGGGCAGTTCCTCCGGCCAGCCGCATTGTCATCCCCATCCACGGAGACGAAAACTCTATTGCCGCAGGCGGCCACCGTCAATGCTGCGGCGATAATCAAAATGCTGTTCCTCATCATCTTATCACTATTTCCATTTCATTCAACGTATTCTCCTGGCTGACAGTCAGCGAAAGGACCCCGTCCTCATATCTCCAGTCTTTCATCTTCTCCCCGTCAACAGTCACCCGGGAAGGCTTGCTGACTCCATTGAAAGAGAGCTCATAAGTCCTGCTTTCGAAGACACCGTCATAACTTCCTTCCCGGCCCCTTACCGTGAACACAATGTCCTTTTCATTCCGGGCGCAGTCAAAACGGGTACGGGCCACCTTCCCCTCTTCATAAGCATATGTCACTCCGTCATCCTCATACAATGTATAAGTACTACGGCCTTCCGGATATACCTTCACAATCAGGGTGTCAAGCGGGTATTCCCCGATGTACTGCATCTGGCGCTGATATGGGATAATTGCCCCCTTGCGGATGAAGAGATGCCCGTGGCGGTTGGACGGAATATCCACCTTCCTGGTGGTGCCGTCCCCTTCATACTCATTTCCGGTCCAGTAGTCAATCCATTTTCCGTCAGGCAGATATATCTCGTCATCAAACACTCCGACAAGCAGGTTGTCTCCTAACATATATTCGTCCACCATATCATCCACATTCCTGTCATCCGGGAAAGCCAGAGGCATTGCCATCATGGCCGGCCTTGCCGTGAGCGATCCTCTCAGGGCCGCTGAATACAAATACGGATACAATGAGTGCCTGAGCCTCAGGTAGTCCACATAGGAGGCCTTGTTCTCTTTGGAATAATACCACGGCTGCATCAGCATTATCCAGCTGTTGATTTCCATCCACGGAATCAGGGAGTCGAAATGGAGGGCCTGCATCTCTGTCACGTAGTCGAAGCTCATGGCGTCACAGGACGTGTTGATGAAACCGCTGCAGCTCAGATTTACCAGGTCATACAGAGCCATCACGCCGCCGCCGATGTCCCCGCAGGTCGAGGCCGTCCATCTCTGGGTTCCGGCCCATCCTCCGCAATAATGGTGGAACGAGCGGCGTCCGCCAGTGAACTCCCTGAATGTCAATTGCATACGCTTCGGCATAATCACCTGGTTAAGATTGTGCATCTCGCTGTCAGTCCTGCCGTTGTAATACTGGCGTTTGTGATGTTCGGCAGCAGTCCTGCCCGGATCCAGCTTGAATCCGTCAACACCCTGGGCAATAAAACGGGTGAGATGGTCAAACCAATGCTCCTGCCCGGACATCTGCCCGCCGGTACGCATAGCGATGTCATCCTCCTCATCAACACTGTGGTCGGTATTGACACAGAGCCACAGGGCAAGATGATACCCCATCTCGTGAAGCCTTCCCGTCAGCAGGTTGTTGCACTCGCTCCTCGTTTTGGAGGCATAGAACGGCACTGCGAACACCTTGTCGTAATCCCAGTCCTTTGCCGTGCTGTAATCGTATTGCTTTGACATCCACTGAGGCTCCACCCATATCATATCCATCGGGATTTCCTCATCCCTGAACCTGACCGCATCATTCATTATATCAATCAGGTTCTCTATCTTGATTCCGGCAAATGTGATTCCGTAAGCCCAGTTCGGCAGCATTGTCGCACGGCCTGTGATCTGAGTGTAGAGATCCAGGGCGTCAAGCATATCATCCCCCATAATGAGGTAAAAGTCAAAGTCAGGCCGGGTATTGTAAATCCAGAGCCTGTCCTTCTCGGTCACCCCGACATCGAAATAGTTCCTGACAGTGGTGTTGTTATATACAGCCCATCCGTCGGAGCTCATCAGGAAAGGCACAGGCATTCCGGCGTAATTGGCCTTGCTCCAGATTCTCAATATCTCTCCGCGGTGCTGTACGTGCTCGTGGCTGGCATTGCCCCCGCCATAGAACCGTTCGCCGTCTTTCAATGAAAAGCCGAGCATACTGTTTTTTGTAACATCGCCGACATCATTTGTCCTGGCCAGTACCGTTTCACCTTCCGTATCTCCGAGAATGGCCTTTTTCACTTTGCACCACTCATATTTTTCGTCCAGTATGTCCCCCATTGCCTTTATTCTCGAGTCGGACGGAGGCAGGTATTTTATTGAATCGATAACCGGGTCCCCGTTTTTCCTCAACATGCTCAGCGACATATTGTTCTTGTCAAACCGCAGGATGTGCGATGAACTCGCGAGCGTTGCCGAGGATTCGTTTTCGGAGAAATCAGCCTGGACATTTTCCCAATCTGTCTTTATGAGGCTGTAACGCTCCATCAGGGATTCCGGAAACTGGTCCGCTGCGGTGATTCTCACTCTGAAAATATCATCCGCACATACTTGGAGGCTCACATTGAAGCCGTCCGGAGTCCGGAAGCAGTATTCATCAGCAGCCGCTCCTGCGCTGGCCAGGACAGCTATGAGGATTAGAAAGCACTTGAATGTTTTCATCATAATTTCGGGTTATGTATTCTTGAGATTCATTGTTTTCCGACGGGAAGGTCAATCCCCGAAGGATGCAGGCCGGGCCCGCCACCGCCGGTATAGCCACGGCTTTCGCCTGTCTTCCAAGGAGATACCCAGAAGGCATAGAGCGAGCCGTCAGCAAGATGGAACCTGAGCCTTACAGGATGTCCGGCAAGAGACGACATATCCTTGCGTCCCCTCCAGGTGACCATCGCTTTCGTGCTGTCAATGTTTTTGAGAACCTTGCACCTGTCTTTCGAGAAGCCTTTTATCACATTGCCCTCAACATCAAGCACCTCGACAGAGAGCAAAGACGTACAGGCGTTTACAAATAGATATTTTCCATCGAAGCGCACAGGCCGGGTGACCAGATACGCCCCGTCCGGAACCGCATCCATCGAGACAAATCCGTCCCTGCGCAATTTTGCCAGGCCCGTGGATGTCCATCCGTCCCACATAACGTCATTCCTCCTGTGGCCTCCGCAATAGAAATAAAGACTGTCCCCGACAATAATCGGATTGCCTGCTGCCGCCTGCATATTGCCCCAGTTCCAGGCATCCTCTTCCTGCACGCTCTCCATAAAAGGCCTGTGGTCCGGCCGGCTGAAATGGAATCCGTCACGACTGAAAGCGATACAGAATTCGTTGAGTTTCTGAATCTTGCGACGTTCGCACTGATTATTCTCCGGGCCTCTCCAGATGGCGAATTCTCCCAACATCACACTCTCGTACGCATTGGCATCGACATTATAAAGCGCCGGGCCTTCAGTTTTTTTCGCAATGTCGGCAAAAGGATGCGGGGTGTCTTTTTCATCCGAGCAAAGCCAGTACACATTTTTCACACAAGGAGTTACACCAAGCGAAGCCGCCGGCAGGGTGTCTATCTCGTCCTGGAAAACCCGAGCGTTCCGGACCAGGTCCTCAATGTTCTCATTTTCCATATAGGCCCTTGCGCGGTGGTTTTTCATCACCACTATTCTCAGGCTGGCCACCCATTTTTTCAGGAACGGATTGTAGAACACCGTGCTTCTGTCCTGCAGCGGACCTGACGAGCATACCTCCTCGCCCCAATGTATCCCGTCAGGAGAATAACGCAGGACATATTTGCAGCCATCGCTTGTGTCCACATATATGGCCTTGTAACGCCTGGAAGGGTCTTTTTCCGATTTGTCCAGCCACACTGTCTGGCTGTCGTGCTCCGCGCGAATTACTATGCTTGTGCCGGGAACAAGGTCTGAAGAAGGCTTCACCCAGTGCACTCCGTCTTCTGACTCGGCATATGCGGTATAATCACCGCCGTCCCCATTTCCCGACCTGAGCCATATTTTGAATTTCCCGTCAGTCTCGTCGTACCACACACCCCCGCTGTACGGGTCGGCATACGGAACGCCCTCCTTATAATCTTTTCCCGTTTTGAACTCCCATCTGTTCTCCCCCTGGATCACAGGATTGCCGGGATACATTTCCGCCCTGTGCGTGGTGCGGGCCATATTGGTGGATGCGATGAGAAAATCGTCCACGAACAGCTGCCTGCCGACATTAATGTCAATGACTTCCGGCTTGTTGAGCAGATACGGCACCGGCATCGTTTTCCTGGCCTCCGGATAAGGATAATGCGGGGGCCAGTCCCCGGGAAGCGCGATTCCATTGTGCAGCACGGTTCTTCCACTTTCCGGCATTTGGGCGGACCCGGTGGCGGCAGACAGCAGGAGCGCCGCAGTTGTCAACAGTGTCTTCAGGCGCGTTATCGTATGTGGTTTCATGCTCATTGAGTATTTTCCCGTTGGTTACATATTTCAATGAGTAGAATCCGGCTTTTTCTACTCATTCTATTGAGTGAAAATATGTGACGCAGAGTAGACAAATAAAAGTGCGTTGGCCTTTGCTCGCATTGAACGATACCCCCTCTGAAAAACAATTATTTGCGACTTGTGAAACTTAAGTGTTATATTTGCGGCAATCACATATTTAATTATATCAATGCAGACTGCGGAACTGGAAATATATATGAAGGTTTGTTCGGGCGACCAAAAGGCATTCGAACAATTCTTCAGGCATTGGTTTCCGGTGCTCAAGGCATTCTGCAACGCCTATGTCAAAGACGACTGCCTGTCAAAAGACATAGTGCAGGAGAGTTTTATCGAATTGTGGAAGCGCAGAAACACTATCAACAGGCCGGCATCCCTGGTTTCATACCTGTTCACAATCGTCAAAAACCGTTGCTTCAAAGAAATTGAATCAAGACAGGCACATCTCAACATCGGGCAGAGAAAAGATGAGGAATTCCTCAAGAATGAGGTGGACTACTTCATTGATTCGATGACATCATTGGATATAATGTGCATTGCCGAACAGCGGAAGGCTGTGGCGGATATAATAAGAAACCTCCCTGACCAAAGCCGCAAAGTGGTGGTGATGAAAGTTTCGGAGAAGCTGACCTGCAAGCAGATAGCTTCGCTTTTGAACCTGTCGACAAGAACTGTGGAAAATGAATATTTCAGGGCTGTAAAAGCCATAAGGGACAAAGTGAAAAAGCTTTGTCTTATATAGTTTAAACAAATTCGGATATGAAAAACAGACTTGAGAAATATCTGGCCAGCGATATGGACAATGATGAACTCCGCACTTTTATGGAGCAGACAGCAGAGTCGCCTGAAGGCAAGGACGAGCTGCTGTCAATGAAACTTGCCGAGATGCAGACGGATGCGTTTCTGACAGACAGCGGGGAAATCGAACAGTCCTGGAGGAAGACCAGCAGAAGAATCAACAGGACCAGGACCTGGATTATATCATCGGTTTCCGCAGCCGCATCGCTGATGGCCGCCGCCGGATGCTATATGTTGCTCTCCAGGACGGCCTCAGTGCCTGACTATCTTGCGAATGAGATATGCATTGAGACCGGCCCCGGACAACACACCTCGGCCACACTCCCGGACGGTACAATAGTTCATCTGAATGAATGCTCAAAACTGTCATTCAACCCGTACGGATGGAAAAAGGCGCGTGTGGCGGACCTGAAAGGGCAGGCAAGTTTCGATGTCTTCCACTGTGAGGAAGCGCCGTTCTCAATCCGCACTGAGTATTTCACTGTCAATGACATAGGCACTTCTTTCGAAATATCCGGTTACGAAGGAGACGAGATTCATTCCGTCCGCCTCATAAGCGGGGAAGTGTCTGTGGATATCAGCGGATCCGGCTGTTATGAATTCCTGTCGCCCGGCCAGACTCTTGTAATGAACACGTTGACCGGGGACGCCCATATAGAGAAAACAGAGGAGAGAAGCGACAGCTTCACCTGGCAGAACGGATATATAGTGTTTGAGGACAGCACTCTCGCAGAGATGAAACAGGTCCTGTACCGGCATTTCGGTTATGAGTTCATCATTTCCGATGACTGCGGAGAATTCCGCTACACGGCAATATTCGAAAACGACAGTGTCAGCGAACTGATGGACATCATCCAGACTATGAGCCCGGCTGTCAGATACTCCATTGATACCGGCGCCCGTAAAGTCACAGTATGGAAATCACGAGATTAACAGCAATCAAAAACATCGCGATATGAAATCTAAAATCCTGTTGGCCATCGGCATCGCAGCCCTTATGGCATCCTGCTCCGGCAAAGAGAAAGCCTCCCACGTGTTTTTTATCGGACTGGACGGATGGGGTTCATATACAATGGATTATGCAGACATGCCGAACGTAAGGCGGCTTATGGACAACGGCGCATACACATTGAAGAAACGGACAGTACTGCCTTCACACAGCGCTTCCAACTGGGCGTCGATGTTCATGGGCGCCGGGCCTGAAATCCACGGATTTTATGAATGCTGCTCGACAACACCTGACCTTGAGCCGAGGTTTCTCTCAGAAAACGGAATCTTCCCGACTGTCTTCCAGCTGCTCAGGAACAGAGAGCCGGATGCCGAAATCGGAGCATTATATGAGTGGAAAGGAATCGAGTATCTGATAGACACGCTCTCCATGAGCAAATTCGCAAACATTCCGCAAAAACAGCTGTGCGACTCTGCAAAGGCCTATATCACAGCCAAAAAGCCCAAGCTCGCAGCCTTCATTTATGATGATCCGGACCACGTCGGACACAGATTTGGCCACGACACTGAGGAACTTTATGCCAAGATGACTGAACTGGACGCCTGGATCGGAGAGATACTTGGAGCCATTGAACAGGCCGGCATAATGGACGACTCCATCATTATTGTGACATCCGACCACGGCGGAATCAGGCATTCTCACGGAGGCACCACTATGATGGAAATGGAGACTCCGCTCATCATTTATGGCAATGGGATCAAGAAAGGATTCCGCTTTGACGACATAAGTATTGCCCAGTGCGATGTCGCCTCCACTATGGCATACATTTTCGGTCTCGGGCAGCCTCAGGCCTGGTACGGCAGGGCCATAAAATGCATATTTGACTAAAACTCGAAATCGAGGCCGATGGTGAAACGGCGGGGCTTGCCGGTCTGGAAAAAACTGTTGCCGACAGACTTGAAGTAGAATGTATCATACTTGGTGTCAGTCAGGTTGATGCCACGGACGAAGAATGAGACATAGGACAAAGAGAGCCGTGCCCCGGCACCTAAAAGAGTGTATGCATCCTGGCTGAACTCTCCCGCCTCGTCCCAGACAATGCTTCCGGTGTGACTTGCGTCGGCTGACAGTTCGAAAGAGCGGAGATGCCTCCCGGCCAGGGGGAAACGGTAGGCGGCCCTTGCGGACAAAGTGCTTTGCGGAGAATAAGGAATCCTGTTTCCGGAATAGTCAGCGAGCCCGTTGTCATATTCCTTGAACACGGCGTCAAGCAGACTGCCTGAGAACTGTACTGACAGGCCCTTCCAGGTCCAGAACGCCTCAGCCTCAAGTCCGCAGCTGCGCGAGCGGCCCGCATTGGCCATCATCCTTCCGGTGCTTTTCCCAGACGGAAACACGGTTATCTGCTGGTTCCGGCAATCCAGATAGAACAATGACGCAGAAGCGGAGAACCTGTGACCTCCCTTCGATACAGACAGCCTTCCTCCAATCTCGTAATCAGTGCAGGTCTCAGGCTTGTACGTGGTGCTGGACGCTGTCGGCGCAGTGTCATCCCGGTCGAGATGGACTCCCACTTTGGCCATCATATCCGTCATCATCTGGTTCTGGAGGATGTCAGAGAATATCTGGGTATTGAAACCTCCTGACCTGTAGCCTCTTGAGACATTGCCGAACACCTGTCCGGAGACATTGCCCGACGGGTCGCCGAGATTCACCAGGGCGGAGAGTTTCGGCAGCGCCTGGAAATAAAAATTGGTGATTTTTCCGTCGTACCGGGTGGAAAGCGGATAATAGTCTTTCATCGCCGGGGCAAGGATGAAACTGATGTCCGCCCGGCTGTCGTAACTCATAAAGTTGCCCTCGTGGTCAATACGGAGGCCAGCGGTTAAAAGCCATCTTCCCAGCCTGAAATACGACTCGTGGTAAAGCGCTGTGTTATATGTTGTTATCCCGAACTCACTGGTAATCGGGAATTCATCCTCAAGTATGTCCAGCTCGCCAAACGCATCCGGAATCCCGGCATTGGCGTTGTCGAGAATCAGAGTCTGAATGCCGTCCTCAAGGAACACCACGGGCGCGCTCATCCGATTCCGTTTGGCGAACGCGAAGAAACCCGTCTGGCTGTCCCACCATTCCGGCCCGTTCTCAGGCCTAAATATAATCTCCTGGGTGACTGCATATTGCCTCTGGGTCTGGTTCAATGTAAACATCGATGAAGGAGTGAAATCCTGGTCCAGGTCCATTGAGTCGAACAGCAGCTGGAGACTGGTCACCGAGTTCAGGCTCCAGCCGTCCCGCTTGATTCCGGCACGGAAACCGTCCGTGACACTTAAGCGTTTATATGCGGATATGTCATTGTAATTCACAGGATTGAGATTGCCGTCCTCCCAAAGCCTGTACGGGTAACCGCCCTGCTTGTGCAACGAGACCGAGAACGAGTTGTCCATATTGATATTGTTCCGGCTCAGTTCGCACCTCATCCTGAAATACAGCGCATCCGACCGGTCGCAGTCCCAGCCTGTGTATTCATTTGTATAGAAGCCGTTTGAATGGCGGTAACCCACCACGGCACCGGAACGGCCCTTATATACAGATGCCCGGAGGTTCACCGTAGATGCCGAGCCGTATTCCACAGCTCCCCTGAAACCCTGGTACATTGAAGGGGTGAGAGTCTCGACCGAAAGGATGCCGGTCATGGAGTTCCTTCCATACAGCGTTCCCTGCGGGCCACGGAAGACATCCACCCTGCGGACGTCAAGCATCTGGAAATCATAATTATTCTTATCCAGGACAGGGACATCGTCGATATACAGTCCGATGACCGGATTGTCGATTCTCGAACCGAGGCCGCGCATATACACAGATGATGTCATCGCCGAACCGTAATCAGGGATGAAAAGCCCCGGGACAATCAGGGACAGGTCCTTCGGAGCATCTATTCCGCGGTCTTCTATCTGGGACATTGCCACGGACGTCACCGGAGAAGAAATTTCAGGAATAGCGAGAGCCTGCTTCATGGAGGACACGACCACGGCTTCGCGGATAGTGTCCCTCTCCGCAGGCAATGCAGTCAGCACAAGCGACAGAAGTACAGAAATCATATTACTCGTTCCGGTATTGGCTCGGGGTCTTGCCGGTGTGCGACTTGAAGAACTTGTAGAAAACCGACTGGTTAGGGAAATTCAGTTTTCCCACTATCTCCTTGATTGACAGGTCGGAATACTTGAGCAGATTCTTAGCCTCCAAAATCACGAACGCATCAATCCAGTCCGGAGCAGAACGGCCGCTGACCGTCTTCACAAGCTTCGAGAGATACTTCGGGGTCAGGCAGAGCTTGTCGGCATAGAACTTCATATTGCGTTCTGACGTATGGTAATCCGTGACGAGGCGCAGGAACTGGTCATAAACGTTCTTCGCCTTGGCGGACGGGGCGTGGGGCTTGTGCTCCGCAGCTGACAGTTTGCCGGTCCAGATGGAGCCAAGCACATATGATATCGAGGAGATCAGGGCTCCTATCGCCTCTTTCTTGTTCTGTATGTCGCTGGTAAGCAGCACTGAAGCGAGGTCAAGATATTCCCGGCACACCTTCCTCTCGTTCCGGTCAAGGAGGATGCAGGGATTGTCGAGCAATGCCATACTGTCATTGAAGAGCCGGTTGAAATCGAACCTTACGCCTGACATGAAGTTCTTGGACATAGCGACCACGATGAAATGCAGGTTCCGCTCGTCCGTCTCCACTTCAGACACCCTGATGATATTCCCGGGAACATTAAGAACCAGCGAGTTGGCTCCGACCTGGAATGAGTCTAGATTCACTTCGAGCTGGATTCTTCCAGAGATGCAGAAAATGATGATATAGCCGTCGAACCTGAACGGATATTTGAAAACGCTGAGAGCCTTGTCATATCTCAGGTCGGCAATCATAAGGTCATCTCCAAGAGCCGCTCCGGGCATATCCGGGAACCTGCTCTTGAAACGTCTGATATTGATATTGTGAAGAATCTCTTCCATAACCAATGAAGTCGAAAATCATATACGCAAATATAACTAAATTGGTTTATATTCGCAAAATACTCATAAACTCGACTTAACGGACAATCATTCCTCAATATTGTATATAAAACAGCGGAAATTTCGACCTAATTGGCAACTATTTTGCAGTTTTTCCGAGTCTCTCCGGAGTTTCGGAGCGAAAATATTCTTGAAAATAGTGAAATTATGACAATAAAAACACATCTTTGTACCCTTGCGGCAGTGATTATGCTGCCTGGGGGCGTTTCAGGACAACAGGTCCTGACCTTGGAACAATGCCGGGAAATGGCAATCAGCAACAACAAAAGCCTGGAACAGTCCAGGACAAAAGTCGAAATGGCAGTCTATGACAGGAAAATTGCCCGCGCCAATTACTACCCGAACATCAGCGCCACCGGCGCCTATATGTACAATGAGAAAAACATCGCCCTCATAAACGAGCAGATGTCTGGCAATCTGACAAATGCAGGAACTATGGTCCAGGGCGGAATGTCAGAGTTCATAGGCGGTCTCCAGCAGGCCATCGCATCAAATCCGGCAGCGGCCGCAGAATATATGCAGAGCCCTTTGTGGCAGACTGTTATGGGAGCGCTTCAGCAGACTGACATCAGCGCAGCCCTGAACCAGCTCGGCTCCGAGATTGACGATGCATTCCATCTTGACATCCACAACATTTTCGCAGCTGGCGTCTCTCTTCAGCAGCCTGTGTTCATGGGCGGCAAGATTGTCGCCGCCAACCGTATAGCAAAGCTGGCGGAGGAACTGTCAAAAGCGCAGTATGACAAAGAGTACCAGGACCTTGTCACCACCGTAGACCAGGCCTACTGGCAGATTGTATCCATCGCGGCCAAGAAGAAACTTGCTGAGAACTACGCCGATCTCCTCTCGAAAATGGAGCGGGACGTGAAACTGTCAGTGGCGGCGGGAGTCGCCACAAAGTCTGATGAACTGTCAATCAAGGTAAAAGCCAATGAGGCAGATATGATGAAGACCAAGGCAACCAACGGGCTGGTGCTGGCCAAGATGCTGCTCTGCAAGGAGATAGGTATTGACCTGAACTCTGATATTGTCCTCGCTGACGAGGGGCTTGGCGAAGTTCCTGCTCCGGAAATGATGGAAGAGAAGAGCCTGGATGACATACTCATTGACAGGCCAGAGACCAAAAGCCTTGAGCTTGCGACACAGATATACGAGCAGAAAATCCGGGTCGCACGCGCGGATATGATGCCTAAAGTGACCCTGACCGCCAACTACCTCGTAAGCAATCCGAACGCATACAACGGTTTCCAGAACAAATGGGGCGGAATGTTCAATGTCGGAGTTGCAGTGAACATCCCTATTTTCCACGGAATGGAAGCCACTCAAAAGACCAGGAAGGCCAAGGCCGAAGCCACATTGTACCGCAGCCAGTACGAGGACGCCTGCAATCTCATCAACCTGCAGGTGACCCAGTTGCGCAAGCAGCAGGAAGAAGCCATGGAGAAAATTGAAATGGCCGGAAACAATCTGAAGAGCGCCGAGGAGAACCTCCGCACCGCATCTGTCGGATTCGAGAATGGAGTGGTGACGTCCAACACCGCCCTGGCAGCCCATACAGCCTGGCTGCAGGCCCATTCGGAAGCCATCGACGCAGGCATCGAACTCCAGATGGTGAATGTCAACCTCAACAAGGCTGAGGGACGGTATAAATCTGATATAGAATAATTTCTGGCACGGAATAAAAGTCCTGCAACGCTGCAGCCGGAGAACAGGCTCAATAATTGCAGTGAATTATTGCTTCAAAAAAACCTTACATTATGAAGAAGTATGTTTGCAAAGTCTGCGGGTACGAATACGACCCGGCAGCAGGCGATCCGGAGAACGGAATCGCTCCAGGAACCGCTTTCGAAGACATTCCGGAGGACTGGGTATGCCCTCTCTGCGGTGTCGAAAAAGAAGATTTCGAGCCGGTTGACTGATAATTGTCACCAGGGAAAAATGAAATGGGGTTGGCCAAAAGCCAGCCCCGTTTCGCATATTCAACTTATACTATTCTTCAGCTTTTTCTTCAACTTTCACATAGTCCATTCCATACTCTCCGAGGACGGCGCGGCTGTAATTCAGTCCCATAGCATCATAAATCTCGAATGTGTGGGCGAGAGAAGCCTTGAAGCGGTCGAAGTCCTTGTTCTCAGGTGAACACCACTGGACCTCGCTCAGGGCCGACATTCTCGGGAGAAGCATATATTCAAGATATTCAGGAGTTCCGATATATTCAGTCCAGAGGTTGGCCTGGACACCGAGAATGTGTTTCTGGGCCTCAACAGGAATATCCTTATACGGATTGCATACATATACAGTGTCAATCGGAAGGTATCCGCCAATAGCAAGCGGCTCGATGTCCTTCTTGTCAGACTGGTAGTAGTCGAAATACATATAAGTATTAGGAGTCATAATCACGTCGAAGCCTTTCTTTGCAGCCTGGATGCCGCCTTTGGCACCGCGCCACGACATCACAGTCGCACCCGGAGCGAGTTCGCCTTCGAGAACCTCGTCCCATCCGATAATCTTGCGGCCGTGCTCATTGACATATTTCTGCACACGGGCTGTCACATAGCTCTGGAGATACTGCTCTGCCGTGTGTTCCGAATCAGATTTCAGGCCGAGAGCCTTGATGCGCTTCTGGCAGTCAGGGCAGGTTTTCCAGGCCTTCTTGGGGCACTCGTCACCGCCGATGTGGATATATTCTGAAGGGAAAAGCTCCATCACCTCGTCAAGAACACCCTCGATGAACTCGAATGTTGCCTCTTTGCCAGGGCAGAGAACCTCGTCAGCGATGCCCCAGATCTGGCGCACCTCATAAGGGCCGCCTGTGCAGCCGAGCTCAGGATATGAAGCGAGAGCGGCCACCATATGACCAGGAAGGTCAATCTCAGGAATCACAGTGATACCGAGATCAGCGGCATAAGCCACGATTTCCTTGATCTGCTCCTGGGTATAGAATCCGCCATATCTCTGTCCGTCAGTCTTGTTCCACTGTTTTTCTATCATAGTGCCGTTTCTCCAGGCACCTATCTCGGTGAGTTTCGGATATTTCTTGATCTCGATTCTCCATCCCTGGTCCTCAGTGAGATGCCAGTGGAAACGGTTCATCTTGTGAGCCGCCATGACATCGAGGTATTTTTTGATCTCGTCAATAGAGAAAAAATGCCTGCATACATCGAGATGCATTCCGCGGTAAGCGAAACGCGGAGCGTCCTCAATCTCGACTACAGGAACTGCCCAGCACTCTCCCGGAGCAGCTGTCTTGCCATAATATGCCGCAGGAAGCATCTGGCCGATGGTCTGGGTGGCATATCTGAAACCGGCTGCGGAAGAAGCCTCGATCCTGATGCCTTTCTTTGTCACAGACAGCTTGTAAGCCTCAGGCGCAAGCTCAGGATTGGATACCAGCACTACACATTTGCCGGCAGGCTCTGCAACGACCTTGGAAACTTTTCCTGTCACGAGAGTCAGGCGCTGCGCGAAGGTGTTGGCCCACTGCACACTTTCCTGGTCAAGGCCCTCTCCGGCGCAGATTGACGCACCGGCGATTTTGAACACGCCCTTGCCCTGGACTACAGACTCAGGAGCTGGAACAACATTGATTTCCGGTGTCTTGCAACATCCGGACAGGATAACGGCTACTGCCGCGGAGAAAAGATTCAATATCCGAATTCTCATAATAATTATTAGTTTTTGTTACGTTCTTCAAAGATACGAAAAAATCCCCGATAATCAATAATTTGCAAATTTATGCATAATTATATAACTTTGCTGGCTAAATATGAAGATACTAGCTCAATCAGGAGTTTTTTTAATGAGAAAATTTGTGTTTTTATTGGCGGCCTGCTCCGCAGCCATACTCAATATGGCAGGTGCATCCGCACAGACCAGGGTGAAAGTTACCGGGACGGTCACTTCAGCCGAAGACGGGCTTCCAGTCATTGGAGCCGCAGTAATGACAGGACCTGAGAACGGGACTATCACATCCATTGACGGTGACTACGAAATTCTCGCAGAACCGGGAACCTACCTTATTTTTTCCAGCATCGGATTCATTGACCAGAAGATTATGGTGCCAGCATCCGCTACATTTTTATGCAATGTGGAGCTGAAAACCGAAAGCGTCAGGCTGGAAGACGCCGTGGTGATTGCGTACGGTGTGAGAAAGAAGGGCACAGTTGCAGGATCTGTATCCACGGTGAAAGCTGACAGGCTGGAGGACACCCCGGCACCGGCATTCGACCAGGCGTTGCAGGGCCAGGTGGCAGGACTCACCGTCCTGTCGTCGACAGGCGAGCCGAGTGCGTCAGCCACAATGACAATCCGCGGAACGAACTCCATCAATTCCGGCACGGCACCATTGTATATACTTGACGGAGTGGCTATTTCCGCATCGGATTTCAATACCATAAACCCGGCCGACATCGAGAGCATGTCCGTTCTGAAAGATGCATCTTCAACCTCCATCTACGGAGCGAGAGCATCCAACGGAGTCATTGTCATCACCACAAGACGCGGCCGGTCGGAGCGCCCTGTAATCAATTACAAAATGCAGCTCGGATTCTCCTCGATAGCCCACGGGAAATGGGATCTTATGAACACCGCCGAGAGAATCCAGTACGAGAAAGAGACAGGAATGACCGACGGGCAAAACTACGATTATCTCTCCGGAATTGACGTCAACTGGCTCGATGCAGTATATGACAATGCCGCCATGCTGCAGAGCCACGAGGTATCGGTTTCAGGTGCGTCCGAGAAGACAAACTATTATTTCTCAGGAGGTTATTACAATCAGGACGGTATCGCTCCGGCATCCGGATTCGAGAGATATTCCCTCCGCTTCAACCTTGAGCACAGGATGTGCGACTGGCTGAAAATGGGAACGTCCACTATGTTCAATTTCCAGAACATCGAACAGGCTGACGAGGGCAGCTACACTCTGGTCACTCCTATTTCGGCGGCGCGATTCATGCTGCCGTACTGGGATCCGTACAGGAAAGACGGTTCTTTGGCTTCAATCAACGACGGTTCGTGGAAAGGCCAGGGACAGAATCCTTTGGAGTGGATTGAGAACAATCCGTACAGGCACAAGAAATACAAGGCTCTCGTGACATTGTTCGCAGAGGCCACATTGTACAAGAACCTGGTATTCAGGTCACAGTTCTCGGCAGACTACTCCAACGTGTCGAGCTTCGGGCAGTCTTTCCCGAGCTATATGCCGAACCTCGGGGAGGGCACGGCGTCCCGCAGCGCAAGCACAGGACTCAACCTCCAGGTCACCAACACATTGACATACAGATTCAACATTGGCGGTGACCACGATTTCAATTTCCTCATAGGACACGAAGGTGAGAATTACCACGCTGAGGGTTTCAGCGTGGCCGGAAAGGGACAGACAAATGATTATCTGACCGATATCGCCTTCTCCACGAGGGTGACAGGCTGGAGCAGCTATTCCGATTCCGACTTCGGACGGATGTCGTTCTTCGGAAGGGCTGAGTACAATTATAAAGACCGGTATTACGCAGAAGGCTCTGTCAGGACCGACGGTTCGTCCAGATTCGGAAAGAACAGCCGGTGGGGAGTGTTCGGGGCCGCAGGATTTATGTGGAACATCCGCAACGAGGCGTTTGCAGAAAGCGCAAGAGGCTGGCTGACAAATGCCCAGGCATCGTTCAGCACCGGAACCGCGGGCAACTCCTCAATACCGAATTACGAGCATCTTGAACTTATCGGCGGAGTGGGAGACTACCTTGGAAGCTCCGGAGTCGCACCTGTGCAGCCAGGCAACGAGGATCTCACCTGGGAGAGCACCTGGACCACCAACCTTGCTTTCCATCTCGGCTTCTGGGACAGGCTGAATGTGGACCTTGAGTTCTACAACAAGCGCACTACCGATATGCTGATGTCCGTTCCGCTGTCCTACGCCGATTCAAACGGCTACGGATACAAATGGGACAATGTCGGCACAATGGTGAACAGGGGCATTGAACTGAATGTCAATGCTGACCTGCTCCGGACAAAGAGCCTTGTCTGGTCAGTCAACGCCAACGCAGGCTACAACAAGAACAAAATCACGGAGCTGTATAACGGGGTGGATGAATACGAGACCGCCAACACAAGCACCAAGCTGGTGAAAGGCCATTCACTCGGAGAGTTTTTCATCAACCGTTTCGCAGGCGTGAATCCGGCCAACGGAGACGCCCTCTGGTATGACAGGGACGGTAATATCACGAATGAGCTCCGGGATGAGGACAAAGTGCTCACCGGAAAGAGCTACATCGCTCCGTGGCAGGGCGGATTCGGGACCTCGCTCAGCTGGAAAGGGCTGAGTGTCAGCGCACAGTTCAGCTGGGTGGCCGGCCGGTGGATGATGAACAACGACAGATATTTCGACGAGTCAAACGGGCGTTTCGCCACATACAACCAGTCAAGAAGGCTGCTTGACAGATGGAAAGAGCCGGGTGACATCACCGACATCCCGAGACACGGCGTATATACGGAGTTCGACAGCAGGCTGCTTGAGGACGCATCTTTCCTGCGCCTGAAAAATGCGATGATAGCCTACTCCCTGCCTAAGGAACTGCTTGCCAAAACCCGCGTGCTCCGCGGCGTCAGAGTGTTCGCACAGGGACAGAACCTGCTGACATTCACCAAGTTCTCCGGTCTTGACCCGGAAGGGACAAGCAACGTCTATGCGGCTCAGTATCCTATGTCCCGCCAGTTCACTTTCGGTCTGGACCTGACCTTCTAAATTGATGGAAATGATGAGAAAAATATACAACAGCATTGTCAGGGCGGCAGCCGCTGCAGCGGCGGTCATATCCCTGAACTCCTGCCTTGAGAAGAATCCAGGGGACTATATCCTGATTGAGGACGGAATGGGCAGCGTATCCGACGCCGAGCAGACCGTCAACGGAATTTACAAGGCCTTGATGAGCGGAACTCTGTACAGCGGCTACCTGACCCTGTGCCCGGACATACAGGCCGACCTCGTATATGCCGTGCAGGGCAATTCGAACACATACGGAAATATCTGGCAGTGGGACATTCTCGCCACCAATTCCGAAGTGGAATCCGTCTATGCGGGACTTTACACCGTCATTGGAAGGTGCAACTTCTTCCTCGACCTTGTCGGCGGCCTCAAAGACTCTTTGGTGGACGACAATCTTATCGAGGAACTGGATTCCTACACCGGCGAGGTGTATTGCGCCAGGGCTCTCGCCTACTCCGAGCTTGTAAAATGTTTCTGCAAGGCCTATGAGCCGCAGACTGCGGAAGAGGAACTCGGAGTCGTGCTGAAAACCAGCTATTTCAAGAAAGAGCCTGTTCGCAGGGCATCATTGGCCGACTCATACAGGTTCATCATCTCGGACCTTGAGAAAGCTGACGCGCTGCTCGACAGCGAATACGATGCATCGAACATCGCATACTTCACAAATGCGGCAGTACACGCCCTCTGGGCCAGAGTCTGCCTTTATATGCAGGACTGGGACGGAGCCGTGGAACATTCTTCGAAAGTCATTGACTCAGGAACATTCAAACTTGCGACCGCAAGGTCTTACTACACCAGCGACCAGACTTATCTGGACTATCTATGGACCAATGACGCTTCTTATGAGATAATCTTCAAGATAGGCTACACATCGACTTCGTACGGTTCCGCTATCGGCTCCGTATTCCTCGGATTCACAAGGGATTACACCTATTATTATCCGGATTACGTTCCGGCTCTCCGGGCATTGGACCTCTACTCTTCCGCAGATATGAGATATTCAGCCTACTTCGAGGAACTCCAGACCGGCTACAGCCACCAATTGTCCTGGCCGCTCCTGATCAAATATTACGGCAATGAAGGGCTCCTTGCCCAGAACGTATTCCACGTGAATATGCCAAAGCCGCTCCGCCTCGCAGAGCAGTATCTCATCAGGGCCGAAGCCTATTGCCGCAGAGGCGAATACTCCAAAGCGGGTAACGACCTCACGACATTGAGGGAGAGCAGGTTCAGCACAGGAGGCACTCTCGGGGTGAATGCCGACAACTGGCTTGACACCATTTCGGACGAAAGAGTCAGGGAACTGTTTATGGAGGGATTCAGGCTCCAGGACCTGAAACGCTGGCACAGGGGATTCACCCGCACGCCGCAGTCATCATCCCAGACAGAGGGCAGTTCATTGAAAGTCAATGCTGACGACCCGCTGTTCGTATGGCCTATCCCAAGAAACGAAATCGAGGCTCCGGGCTCGGAGATCCTGCCTAACGAAAGCAATAGATAAACGACTATGAGCAAGCATATTATAAATAAATTTGTCATTATCGGAGCGGCCATCCTCACCCTTGCCGGATGCAAGGAGAGCTACACCGTCTATTCTGATGCCGAGTATGTTATGTTCGCGGACAGCATCAAGACCTATCCGGTGCAGAAAGATGTAGAATTTATCAGGGTGCCGGTGGTCTCCACTGTGAAACGCAGCTATGACAGGACTTTCGGAGTGGAGATAGTGGACAAGGAGAGCAACGCCATCGAGACATTGCATTACAGCTTGGCTTCCAACACTATAACAATCCCGGCCGGAGAGAACAGGGCCGATGTGTTAGTGCGCGGGAACTACGAGAATATCGGTGCGACCGACTCGCTCGGATTCACCCTGTCGCTCGTGATGCCGGACCAGCTTGAGATGCCGATTTACGGCAGAAAGACCAGCATCGTGCTGATGAAGTCCTGCCCGTTCGACATAAACGGATTCACCGGATGGTGCGTCCTGTCCTCTACTTTCCTGCAGACCTACAACCCTTACGGCTCGTACCAGCGACTGATCCGGACGAGTCTCCACCCGACGAAAGAGAACACCGTCATCTGCCACAACTGGATGCTTGACGGGTACGACGTGACATTGACATTCCATCCTGAAGACCCGATGTCCCCGATTGTGACAATGGATGAAGGACAGGTGATGAGCGACGAAGGCTCGTTCTTCGGCCAGACCCACGGAGACAACCGCATTTTAGTGAAGACCAGCCGTCTGGCAGATTCATATTTCTACCCTTGCGGCAATTATCTGTACATCTGGACCGAAGTCTATGTGAAGAATCTCAATGAGACTGTCGGCACAGTGGGCCATTTCTACAATGTGATGGAATGGATAAGCGACGAGGAGGCTGAGAGACTCCAGCGGGAAGAAGGAATATAAGACTCTATATCTCAATTTAACGACATCAAACTCAATTCATTATAGTTTTTTAAATCAACTGGTATGAAAACTTTTTATTGGAAATCAGCTTTGGCCCTGCTCGGAATCGCCGCTCTGGCAAGTTCCTGCGAGGAGTCAGAAAAAATTGTCCTGCCGGTCTTCCCTGAAGAAATGGTGAAGAAGACCGTCCAGGCAGGAGAAAGCGTTGAGATACCGCTCAGCCCGAATCTGGACTGGGAGGCAAGCATCTCTGGCGATGGGGCCGGAAACTATTTCTGGCTTGACGACGCCGGTCTTAAAGAAAACAAAGTCTCAGGAACTGCAGGTGACATTGTGCTCACAGTGGTTTTCTCTGAGGATGAAGAACTTGATGTCAACAGAGTCTGCACTGTAAACCTGACTATGGGCGGACAGACCCAGGCTGTTGCAGAAATCACCAGGCTCGCCCTTGAGAGGAGTTTCGAGATTCATACCGGTTCTGCGGATGAATTTGACTTCGCAAGGGAGAACGGAGCCTATGCTTATGGGGAAAGCGTTACAGCTGCCGAACTCATCACATTCTCCGGCAGCACAGAATACGCCATTCCTGTGAAAGTCATTTCAAACTACGCCTGGACATTGGCCCTTCCTGACTGGGTGAAAGCCGACAAGAACAGCGGAGAGGCCGGTTCAGAGGAAATTATGCTGACCGCCGTGCTCAGCAATGACCTTGCAGATGGAAAGACAGAGGCTGCCAAATTCCTTGATGCAACCAATCCGGACATCGCAGTTGAATTCGAGATCGCTCTTCCTGCATTTGCGGACAGGATGGAAGTGGAGGCCACTGAGTTGGTGTTCAATGCCGAAGGCCAGAGAAAGATGCCAGTAGGAGGATACGCTGACACTCCGGGCATCGCTTACGCCCTTGCGGCTGAAGGAGCAGTGGTCAAGGCTCTCGGCTGGGACAATGAGAATAATTATCACGGGACCTCATTCGCCGACTGGGTGGATTTCAACGTAAAAGCAGAAGGCTCCGCTCTCCAGTCACTTACAATAGAGATCAAGCCTCAAGCCAACACAGGAGCAGCAAGATATGCGGACATCTTCATTCTTCCGGCATCGTTTGCAGGAATCAAGGCTGACGAAATCTGCGATTTCAACGACCCTGACTGCGGATTCAAGGAGGAATACAAGAAATACTGCATCGGCAGGCTTGAGCAGGGAACAGGCGTGAAAGTTGATTTCGTCACCCTTTCCGAGAATCCTGACGATGTCTATAAGGCAACTCTTAAAAGAGCCGAAAGCGGAGGATGGTATGAGAGCAGCATCGGCACCGACAATGTCTATACTCTTACCTACAGCGACCAATATTCAGAGGCCGTCCTCCTGTTCAGCGAGGCTGTGGCATCATACAAAGTGTACGACTACGATGCCAATCTGGTAGAAGAAAGCGTCCGGGACAACTTCTGGCTTACATTCGGCACTTTCGGCACTGACAAAAAGCAAGGACGCGCATATATGGAACCGTCCAAATTCGACAACACGGACGCCGAGAGGCCGGAGTCATTCATCGTACTGTACGATGCTGACGGAAATGCCAAGGCTGCGCTCTACTGCATATACGACGAAAGCGCAACCAGCGGCGGATCTGACGGAATTTCAATCACATCCGGAACTGGTACCGTGGAGCCGATGTCACAGGATTCAGAGCTCTATATGTACATAAACGGCAATTACTCCACCACAAATATTTACACTGCGACCGTATCCAGTTCCTCGGTAGGATTCAATCTGGGTTCCACTCCTAAAGCTGCAAATGTCTATTCCATCACAAGTGACAGATTCGTCCTTATTACTGACGGGTCATTCGAGGTGGAAGGCGTCTCAAACGGAATTATCGTATATATCGGAGAATCTGTTGCTTCCGGCACGGAATGCATCATAGTCCTCAAAGACAGCAACGGGCTGAACTTCGCCGCAATCCATCTCATCTACGACTCTTCAGCCACCGGCAGCGCACCGTTCTCATTCGTGTACCCGAATTACGTCAACGGAGCAACACTTGAGAAATACACAGGTTCGCTCCTCAGCGAAATCAAATCAAACTTTTGGGGTATCGACGAGAATACCATCTATTGCCTCACGTACAGCAGGGAGTTTCCTCAGATGCCATCCGTAAAGTGTCCTGGGGAGCCATTCGACAAAGCCGCTTGGAACAGCTGGGACGATGCGTCACAGGGATATTTGACCGATTACTGGCTGACATACGAGATGGAGGGAAGTTCCCAGATGTACGTAAGTATGTCTGAAGCAGGCAAGGTGGATTACTTCGTATTTAAAGATGCCAGCGAACAGGTAGTAGGCGTCCTCGTCTGCACAAGGACCAACTAAAATAGAATGAACAAAAACTATAATGAATTGAGTTTTAGAAAATTACAGCAAGACAAAAAATGAAGTCACTGAAATATCATATTCTCATGGCCCTCACGGCCCTGTCCGCCCTGCTTCCTTCCTGCCGGAAGGATGAGGTGCCGGATTACAGGGAGAAGGACTATGGCTATGTCCAGTTCAAATTGTACAAGGAAGCGTCCTACGAGGGCACAAAAGCAGTCGTGCCGGAGCTGGATTATCTTAAAGATGTCACCAAGGTGATGGTGATGCTCCAATACGGGAATATCCAGATTTCCCAGACATTGACGCTGTCCGCATCAAACGACGAAGCGGCTGAGTTCGGGCTGAGAAGCGAGAAACTCAAGCTGGTGGCCGGAAACTACAAGGTCAACGCATTCACATTGTTCGACAAACTCGACCAGGAGATATATCACGGCGGTGAATCAGGTGAATTCACGGTGGTGCCCGGCGGTCTTGCCGTGCAGGACATCCTGGCGAAGGTCACACCCCGTGGAAAGGCAAGGTTCACTCTCGTGAAAGATTTCGAAGCAGCAACCAGAGCCGCCGAAAGGGAATATACCTTCGATGAGATATCGTTTGCCGACATAACGGTAAAGGAAAGCGTCACAGGAGTCAAGACTTCATTCAGGAAACTGCCTGCCGATTTCACCGTGGACTATGACGAAAGCGGGGAGAACCCGAAAGGTTATCTCACTTCAAAACTTGAGTGCGACACCCTTGTTTCGCTCAAGGCCGGCAAGTATATCATTGATTCATATACACTTTACGACAAGAGCAAGAAACTGCTCGAAACCAGTTCGTCTGTCAGGACATCTGAATTCACAGTGGCCGACAACAGGACCTCCGAGGCCGAGGTGCCGGTGACATTGAGAGAGTCGGACGAATATCTGAAAGATTATTTCGCCCTTAAGGAAATATGGGAGTCCTTGGACGGGGAACGCTGGTACTACAGCGGCCAGGACTGGCCGGCCGGAGCGAACTGGAACTTCAACAAAGACCCTGACCTCTGGGGTGACCAGCCTGGGGTACAGTTGCATTCCAACGGGCGCGTGGCCCTTATCAACATCAGCGATTTCGGATTCAGGGGCGACCTCTCCCCTGCCATCGGACAACTCAGCGAGCTTGTAGAGCTGTATCTTGGCACGCACAATGACTACAATCTGCTTGAATACGACCCTACAATCCAGCCGGGAGCGGGCAGAAGCGACAGGATGGAGCGCCACAAAGAGTATCTGAGGATGATACATCCGGCCACCCAGCTGTCAGAGCCTGTAGCAAGAGCCCTTATGGAGCATAATATCAGCATCCCTGAAATTTCTCTGTATGAGACCAGAAGCGAGGACGAGATTATCGAGAAAGGGACGGGAAGGATGAGAATCCAGCCGAAAGACGTTGTGTCAGGCAAACTCTGCAACGGGCTGAGGTCGCTTCCTGACGAATTGGGGACATTGTCCAAACTCGAGAAACTCTACATTGCCAACGGAGAGCTTGAGACATTGCCGGAGACTCTCGGTGGCCTTGTGTCTCTCACAGACCTGGAAATCTACAACTGCCCGAAAATGCTGCGCGTTCCTGAATCGCTCAGGGATATGCCGGAGTTAGTGTCCGTGAATATCGCCAACAATCTCCAGTGGAGCTCCGGGGAAGCCGCCAAGGCTCTTGACTGCCTTGCGAACGGAGCGGCAGCCGGGAATATCCAGATTCTGTATATGAACCAGAACAATCTCACCCGGATTGACGGGGCGGGAATCAAGAATATGAAGAAACTCGGCCTGCTGGACCTCTCAAGCAACAAGATTGAGGAAATCACCGAAGCTTTCGGAGAGGATATCGGCATTGTCCAGCTCTATCTTGACAACAACCGGCTGAGTTCAATACCGGTGGACGAGAACGGACTGTTCTTCAAGATGGACGATGTGGAGACATTCTCGGTACAGAACAACCGGTTCACAGAGTTCCCGGACATTTTCTCGGCAAAGTCAATCTACGTGATGGGCTCGGTGGACTTCTCATACAACCATATCTCCGGATTCCAGAACGCAGGGAACGGCTACAAGGGAATAAAGGTCGAGACCCTGACTCTGAACAACAATCCGGAACTCACCACCTACCCTACCTGCCTTGCGGAATCCAAATCTGTCGTGGCAAACCTGTCTTTCAGGGGATGCTCGCTCGACAATTTCCCAAAAGGCTCCTTTACCGGAGAAAATGTGAAATATATCAGGTCCATCGACCTGTCATACAACCATCTTGACGACCTTCCTGCGGAAATGAACGCGGTGAACATCCCGTATCTGTACGGTATTGACCTGTCCTACAACAGGTTCTCTGCGTTCCCGTTCGAGCCGCTGGACAGCGGATACCTGACAGTGTTCGGAATAAGGGGACAAAGGAACGTCAATGGAGAAAGATGCCTGTCGCAGTGGCCAACAGGACTTTACAACCACAAGGGCCTGCGCGGGTTCTATATCGGCTCCAACAATCTCGGCAAAATATCCGACACGATATCGACCCTGATTTATTACCTCGACATCAGCGACAATCCTGAGATAGTTTTCGACGCCTCGGACATCTGCTATGCTTATGCAACCGGAGTGTTCTTCCTTATATACGACAAGACGCAGGACATCCGCGGATGCAGTTACATTCCTCTGGATTAATTGATTATGAAAATGAAGATATATAAAGCAGCAATATTTCTACTGATTCCGGCGGCTCTTGCGGGATGCAAGGACGAGAATACCGCTTTCGGGCTTGACTGCGGAGACATCGAAATTGACGCAGCGGGAGGCACCAGGACAGTGAAAGTAACCTCCACCGAAAGCTGGGTGGCCAAAACCCAGGAGCCTTGGATTACAGTATCTCCTGCCAACGGAACAGGTTCGACGGAGTGCCGCATCATCATCGACTCGGCGCTTACCATTTCCCCGAGAGAGGGCCTCGTACGTATTGAGACAATTAATTCCGGAGAACGCAAAGACTTCACAGTCAAGCAGGAAGGCTTCGGATACGAGATAAGCCCGGAGAAGGACGAAGTGGAGGTGGCCAGTTATGCGGCATTGGCTGACAGGCATTTCGAAATCAAAGTGAAGACCAATGTGCCATTCGACGTGGTGATTCCGGAACAGGACGCAAACTGGCTCACCTGCAAGAAAGGCGAGCTGAATCTTGACAGGGGCGCACGTCCGCGCACAGTAACATTGGATTTCACCTGGAATTTCAATGTACTCCAGGAGGACAGAAGCACAAACATCAGGCTTGTACCCCAAGAAAGCGGCATTACTCCGGACGGAAAAGAGAACATAACTGTCAGGCAGCTCGGCGCGGAGCCTATTGAAATAGGAGTGAAGGGCGATTCATTGGCCCTGATTGCCATAAACCGTTCGCTCGGATGCTGGAGAGAATTCGAAACCGCGGAGAAAATGGAGCATTGGACAGGCGTCACTGTCTGGAAATCAGGCAAGAACAAAGGCCGTGTCCGTTCTGCATCATTCTTCCTTTTCGATACCAAGGAAGGACTTCCTTTCCAGGTGAAATATCTCACCGCCGCAGAGGAACTTTACTTCTTCAGCAACTCCAACACCTTCCTGAAAGACCTTTACCCGGGAGAGTACATCTGCGAGCTCAGTCAGCTCAAACGCCTGACCATCAGCGCATACGGTCTTATCGACCTGCCGGAAGAGTTCAAGAATCTCAAGAATCTTGAATATCTGGACCTCAGCGGAAACAATTTCCAGAAGATACCGCAGGTGATAGACGAGGACAATTTCCCGAACCTCAGGACGCTCATCATGAACGCCAATACAAGGAGCACTATATACGACCTCAGCAACACCGTGAAAGAAGATCTGGGCGGATTCATAGACGAATGCGCAAAAGACGAAAGCGGCAGGCGCTCGTTCCCTGAAAGGCTTCTGAAATGGTCCACATTGGACACTTTGAGGCTGTCAGTGAATTACTTGCAGGGTTCGATTCCGGATTTCGAGGACGATCCGACAGTGCCGAAGTGGACTGCGGCTGAGGTGAATGCCTGCGACACTCTCCCATCGAGGCTGATAGGCCTGCCGAAGATTCTCCCTAACGCAAAGCTGTTCTCAGTAAATCTCAACAGGCTGTCGGGGAAACTTCCGGACTGGCTGCTATTCCATCCGAAACTGGACCTCTGGATTCCGTTCTCACTGGTGTTCCCGCAGGACGGCAAGGATCTGGACGGAAATCTGTGCGGATTCTCGAACGAGCCGGCCAACCTCGATTACTATTACAAAGAATATGTCAACAAGAAATACAATCCAAACAATATAGCGGAGGAGGATTAATCAATGAGAAAAGCAATATTTTCAGCAATAATTCCGGGCATCGCCGCCCTGGCCTTCTCCTGCTCGGTTGAGACAGGCCAGCCGGTTCCTGACAGCGGAAAGGTCTCCTCAGAGACGGAGACTGCTGTCAAAGGACAGCTTCTCATCAGGTTCAGCGAAGATGTCAGCGGAATTCTCGACAAGGCGGGACTGACCAAAAGCGGTCCGGCCGGTCCGGCCACCCGCAGCGGCATCAGCAGCGTGGACGAAGTTCTGGAACTGCTCGAAGGCTATGAAATAGAGAGAGTTTTCCCGGAAGACAGGAGGTCGGAGGAGAAAGCGCGCAGGGAAGGGCTGCACCTCTGGTATCTCGTAAAATTCGACGAGAATATTCCTCTCAATAAAGCTGCTTCTGACCTGTCCGCCCTCGGCGAAATCCGCCGCGTGGAATACAACAGGCAGCTCAAAAGAGCCTATAGCGGCAAATCCACACCGGCAAGCCTGGCAGCCGTAAGAAGCGGAGCATCAGGACGTTTCGATGACGTTCTCCTGCCATACCAGTGGAGCCTTGTAAATGACGGCAATCTCAAGGAGACCAAGTTCGTCAAGGATGCTGACGTGCAGGTTGAGAAAGCCTGGAATCTCTGCACCGGAGACCCGTTCATCATAGTCGCAGTGCTCGACGAGGGAGTTGACTGGTCGCATCCTGACCTTGCCGGAAGTATGTGGGTGAACGAAGGCGAAATATGGCGTTCCCACGAGGACAATGACGGAAACGGCTATGCCGGAGACTATTACGGATACAATTTCGCCAGAGGTTCGGCCATCATATCCACTGACGACCTGGCCGACACGGGTCACGGTTCCCACGTTGCCGGAGTGATAGGCGCCGTGAACAACAACGGGATTGGAATCAGCAGCATCGCCGGAGGAGACGGCTCGAAGCCGGGTGTAAGGATAATGTCCTGCCAGATTTTCTCGGGAAACTATGCGGGCACGGTCCTGGACGAGGTCCGGGCAATCAAATACGCTGCCGACAACGGGGCTGTGATCCTCCAGTGCAGCTGGGGCTATGTCTCGGGTGCAGCCAACCCGTATGAATGGACTCCGCAGTACGGTGACGATGACAGCTGGATGCAGGACAACATATTGGAGGCCAAGGCCTTGGACTATTTCATCCATAATGCGGGCTCCCCTGACGGAGTGATTGAGGGAGGAATCGCCGTATTCGCAGGCGGCAACGAGGACGCCCCTGCCGCAGGCTATCCGGGAGCATACAAGGACTTCGTATCCGTGGCCGCGACAGCAGGTGACTTCACACCGTCAGTATATACGAATTACGGCCCGGGAACTACAATCTGCGCTCCGGGAGGAGACCAGGATTATTATTATGAATACGGAGAGGGCGAGAACAGAGGCTCTGTGGGCTGCATACTGTCCACTCTCCCGCCTCATATCAGCGAAAGCGGTTACGGCTATATGGAAGGCACTTCAATGGCCTGCCCTCACGTTTCCGGAGTGGTTGCCCTCGGGCTCTCTTATGCCGCACAGCTGAGGAAACATTTCAAGGCGGAGGAAATCATTGACCTGCTCTATTCCACCGCGATTCCGGTAGAAGGATTCTGGAATACCGACACACCGAAGAATTATTACAAATATGTCGCCGAGCTCGGGGACAACCACTTCAAGTCAATGGACCTGAACCAATACACTGGGAAAATGGGCAACGGCCAGGTGAACGCTTACGGTTTCCTGAAAGCCATTGAGGGCAGCGGGACGGCTATGTCCTTCCCGAATGTACTGGTGGAAGAAGGCGGTTCGGCCACACTTGTTCCGTCACGCTATTTCACTGATGGTGACGGTCTTGCCTACTCTGTGACTGTAAAAGACGGATCGGTTGCCTCTGCTTCCGTATCTGACGGAAAGCTCACTGTAAAGGGACTCCGCACAGGCCAGACGGCCGCCACAGTCAGCGCAAGCGACGGACGGAAAAATGACTTCGTAATCACAGTTAGGGCAAACGGTTCAGGAGAAGGATGGCTGTAAGATTCCATATCATACTGGCGGCATTGCTGGTTTCGCAGATTGCTTCGGGGCAGATAAAGATTGTCCCACAGGAGAGGCTTATGGAAGTCTCCTCGCCGAGGCATTGCGCGGATTCAGCATTTCTCCAGTTTGACAGGACAGCCTGCAACATAAGGATGGAGGAGAGCGATGCACCGGACACATTGGTGTTCAACGTCACCAATACAGGAAAGGAGAACATCCTGATATCCAGGATTGTATCCACATGCTCATGCGTATCAGCCCGGTGCGGGACAAGGGTGCTGACTCCCGGCGGAAGTACTGATATCACCGCCATCTACAATCCGAAGGGCCATCCCGGAAGTTTCGTCAGGAAGATTTTCATATACACCGGGGAGAACAGAATGCCCGCGGCAACGTTGAAAATAAATGCTGCCGTAGGGGAAGGCGGAAGCCCGGCAAAAGAACTGATAAAGAAATACTTTAAAGAGAGCAAATAATTATGAAACTTTGCAGAACATTCATTTACAGCATATTGACCACATTAGCCCTTGCGGGATGCTCGAAAGACGAAGACAGAGGTCCGGAGTATCTCGAAGTGAACAAGAACAATATTTCAGGCAAATGGGAGCTTGTGAAATGGAACGGTGAGCCGCTTGCAGAGGGCACTTTTATGGAAATCGAGTTTGTCCGCAATGACGAGACTTTCACAATGAGCCAGAATTTTGACAGTTTCCAGGACATTCCTCACACTGTGACAGGGCGATACAGCCTGAGCACAGACATTGAGCGGGGTGCTGTGATTGACGGCGTTTATGACCACGACGCGGGATTCTGGAGCCACCGTTATGTGATAAGCGCGCTGACTGCCGGGTCGATGATCTGGACAGCATACGACTCCCCGGATTTCACGAATGAATTCCGGAGAGTCGAAACCAACCAATAATTATTAATTTATTCCAATACGGAATAGCGTCTATAGACGGAGACATCTGACGGATTGCCGCTGACAGTCCAGATCATAGTGTCTTCGTCCTTTTTTGTCACGATATAGTCATTGTTCCAGAAGCCGAACTCGTGGTCGTACATACCGGAAACGATGTTGACACAGGCCTCGTCATCATATACCAGCTCGAATGTGCCGGTCATCTCACGCGGCTGCGCGGACTCGATATTCTGGTAAATCTTGAAAGTCCTCTCTTTGCTCTCAAGAACCATATAGACATAACGGTCGCCCGACTCCATATCCTCTCCGTTCCACTCGGTGAGCTTCCAGGTGCCAACTATCTGATAGTATGAAAGCACCGGATCAGACTCATCCTCGTAAGAGTGGTCCTCAGAACAAGCCTGAAAACCGACAAGGACGGCAGCCAAAGCCCAAAGTTTAAGTATATTCTTCATTTTCAATTATTTATCCATTATATTAAATTCCACTTCAATGCTCCTGTCAGAAGGTCTTGCTTCAACGCCCTCAAGGAAAAGCAGAGCTTTGCCCGATGCCGAAATCATTGGCGGCACTGCTGACGGGTCGATACCGATGACAATGTCTCCCTCAGCCCCGGGCTTCAATGTCACGGGTTCAGTCCTTACGCTGAATCCCTCCGGACTCAGGCCGTTGAAAAGTCCGAGTGTTACAGAGGTCGAACCCTTGTTGACACAGACAATCCTTTCTTCACGGCGCTCTCCGGGTCTTACCTCCCCGAAAGATACTTTCTTCCTCATCAGCCGGACCTGTCCCATTGCCACGGGATAACTTGAGAGTCCGTCAGCAGGAATCACATTGCCCTTGAGAACAAGAACTCCGGAAGGTTTCGGGGAACCGTTGAGATAGACATTGAGGCGTTGCTCAAATGCCCCGAAACGCCTTGACGGATTGAATGCCGCCACTATTTCCCCGGACTGGCCAGGCTCCACAATGGCAGAGGCACTGCGCACAGAGACGCAGCTGCAGGATGAGGTCACCCTGTCAAGCCTCACAGGAGCCTGGGTCCGGTTCGAATAGTTGAAACGAAATTCTTTAATGCCCTGTTCTTCATAAACATCACCTGCATCAATCACAGCAAGGTCGAATGCCAGAGGACAGTCAGCCGGGACAGCCAGCCGCGCAATCGAGTCCAGAGCCCGCTCCGGGACAATGATCTGTCTCTGGGCGGTCGCCGGGACTGCTGCAAGCAATACGGACAATATGACAGTAATGCATTTCATAACCCGGTACTAAAGCCAGCCGCCTCCTTCTGAAGCCTCATTCCTGACAGTAATCACCACAGTCTGGGCCGAGCCGGAATCCGGTGTCACTGTAAGTCTGGAAGTTCCGGCCTTGACGCCTTTTACTTTCAACACAGTTCCGGAGACGGACACCTCAGCTACAGATGTATCGCTGGACACTGCTGTGAACTTGGATGCGCCAGGGAAACAGTGGAACAGATCCTGTACAGCCTCAGTACCGGTGGCCACATACATATTGGCAAGCCTGATTGGAGTGCCGCTGCCCTCGATGTTCTTCAGAAGCAGGTCGGCATCAGCCACTCCGGCGCCCATCTTGCCATAATAGGTTTTCTTCAGGTCGACAATGGTCGGACAAGTGTCGCCGATTGTCCCCCACATAAGATGATAGAGTTTCTCCCCGTTGAGATAAGGGTTCACATCGCGCACTGATTTCAACACAATGTCCCTGAACTCCCTCGAATCATAATGTTTATGCAGTTTGGCAGCGTAAGACAGGCCGAGGGCCACAAACCCGGAAATATGAGGGCAGGACATTGAGGTGCCTTCCATATATCCATACATCTGTCCGTCACTTACGTGAGCAGGCAGGGTGGAAAGAATGCCGCCCTTGGTGGAACAGTGATAGTCAGTGTCTCCGCCCGGTGCGCAGATGTCCACTCCCGGACCATAGTTGGAATATGTTGAAGGAGTATAGTCACCAGCCAGGGCCGACACGCAGATATAATCCTTGTATGCCCCCGGATAGGCAGCCATAGCGGCGTTCTCGTTTCCGGAAGCGAATACTACTACTCCTCCGTCAATGACTCCGTTGCGGGAACCTGCGTGATAGATAAAATAGTCAAATGCCTCTTTCTCAAGCGGCGAGCGGGTCTCGAACTCCTCGTCAGAACCATATCCTCTCGAATAATAGAGCGGGTCAGCAAGGGCGGAATTGTAGCCCCAGCTGCACTGGAGAATGACGGCTCCGTTGTCTGCTGCATATTTCACCGCCCTGACTTCGTTCGCGTATGACACTCCGTAGCTTCCGGAGAAAATCTGCACCGACATTATCTTCACTCCGTCACCTGCACCGGACCCGCCGGCCACTCCGCAGACACCTATGCCGTTGTTGTTCACTGCGGCGATGGTACCTGCCACGTGGGTGCCGTGTCCCG